>JBJMNK010000040.1:0-20080 GCA_045804265.1 Gemmatimonadaceae bacterium
GCCCGGTGCTGGCGCCGCCGGCGGCGCGGCGGGCGCTTCGGGCTTCGGCGGGGGCTCGGGTCGCGGCGGCGGCGGACAGATCGTGTTCGTGAAGGACAGCAGCGGCTACTCGCCGCGGATGGTGCGCCTCGGCGTCACGAACTATGACTACACGGAAGTCCTGAACGGGCTCAAGGAAGGCGAGCAGGTCGCGCTGCTCGCGTCGGCGAACCTGCAGCAGCAGCGCACCGACCAGCAGTCGCGCATTCGCAGCGCGACGTCGACGCCGCTGACCGGTGGTGGCGGCGGCGCGGGCGGGGCCGGCGGCCGGCGCGGAGGACCGTAAGGTGCTCTTCGGCGAAACGATCGTCGTCGCGTTGACCGCCCTCCGCGCGAACAAGCTCCGCTCGGCGCTGACGATGCTCGGCGTCATCATCGGCGTCGCCGCCGTCGTGGCCGTCGTCGCCCTCGGTCGCGGCGCGCAGGAATCGGTGAACGCCCGCATCTCCGCGTTAGGCACGACGATGCTCACCGTCATCCCCGGCCAGGTGTTCGGCCGCGGCGTCGCGTCGGGTTCGGACCGGGCCAAGCTGACGCTCGATGACGCCAACGCGCTCGTCGATCGCGGGACGGTGCTGACCGCCGTCGAGCCGGAGATGTCGCAGAACATGCAGGTGCAGTACGGCTCGAAGAACACCAACACCTCGATCATCGGGACGACCGCGAACTACCTCGACGTCCGCAAGTACACGATGGATGTGGGCAAGATGTTCAACGACGCCGAGGATCGCGGACGCGAGCGCGTGGCCGTGCTCGGTGCGGCGGTCCCGCCCAACCTCGGTGCATCGCCCGAGTCGCTGGTCGGCCAGGAAGTCCGCATCGGCGGGCTTCAGTTCACGGTGATCGGCGTGCTCGCGTCGAAGGGACAGACCGGCGGCTTCCAGAACCCCGACGACCAGATCCTCATCCCGATCAACACCGCCCGCTTCCGCGCCTTCGGCAACGACCGGATCCGCTCGATCAACGTCCTCGCCCCGAGCGAGGCGCAGATCCCGGAGACGATGGCCGACATCCAGCGCGTGCTCCGCCGCGAGCACAAGCTGATGCCCGGCGCCGACGACGACTTCAGCATCCGCAACCAGTCCGACTTCCTCGCAACGTTAGGCGAGACGACCCAGGTCTTCACCGCGCTGCTCGCCGGCATCGCCGCCGTCAGCCTCGTCGTCGGCGGGATCGGGATCATGAACATCATGCTCGTCTCGGTCACCGAGCGCACCCGCGAGATCGGGGTCCGCAAGGCGTTAGGCGCGACGCGCCGGAACATCCTCCTCCAGTTCCTGATCGAGGCGGTGGTGCTCTGCGTCCTCGGCGGGATCGGCGGCGTGATCCTCGGCGCCGGGGGAGCGATCGTGATGAACAAGGTCGCGTCGTGGGCGACGTCAGTGTCGGTGGCGTCGGTGATCATCGCGCTGATCTTCTCGGCGGCGGTAGGGATCATCTTCGGCGTGTGGCCGGCACGCCGGGCAGCGGCACTTGATCCGATCGTCGCACTGCGATACGAGTAGACGAGCGACGAGGGTCGGACGAGGGACGAGGAATCTGCCGCGGCCTAGGGCCGCGAGCAGGACGAGGGACATGGGACAAGGGACAGGCGCAACGAGGGACAAGGGATGAGGAAGTGGCGCGGTTGCTCCTTGTTCCGCTCTACGAGGGAGGAGGAAGGACAAGGGATCAGGAATAAGGAGTGGTGCTTCCTCAGTCCCTCGTTCCTTGTCCTCCCTCGTCCCTCATAACGCCGAACACGGATTAATGGCGCCATTCCCTCATTCCTTGTCCCTTGTTGCAACTCCCCCTTGTCCCTTGTCCCTCGTCCTGCTCGCGACCTTAGGTCGCGGCAGCTCCCTCGACCCTCGTCGCAGTTGTCACTGAACGAACGGTGTCACCACCTCGGTGCACGCCGCGACAGGTTGCGGTCTCGGGTTCTTCGTCTCGTCGAGCAGCCAGCATTGCTCATAGAGGGAGCAGTAGCAGATCCGCGGGTGCATGCGCGACTGCGATGCTCGGTGAAATGCCTGCGCTGCGGGCCCGGGCGTAATGGTGAGGAGACTTGTCTTCATCCCGGGAAGGAGGACGGTCCCCTTGCCGAACGATGAGTAGGTCGAGGGTGTGCCGCCCAGGTCGATGCCCAGCGCATCGAGGACCTCGCCCCAATCCTTCTTCGCCTTGCCGTCGACCGTCACCTCGAACGAGCCGATGAGCGCCGGGCCGATCCCCGCATTGCTGACGTTGAAGCTGTAAACGCCGCCGGAGTCGGAGTTGAACGCGCTCACGTATGGCCAGACCGAGATCCGGTCGTGCTCGCGCATCATACGCACTTCGTAGAGCGCGATCGCCAGCGACGACAGCGCGACGAACATCGCCGAGCCGGAGACGATGCGGTCGACGATCGATCGCCGCTGGCTGCTCGAGCGCCGATGCGGCACTTCGACTTCGGGCAGATGCACTGAGCTCTCCTCGTTGGTCCTGGCTGCCGCTCGCCTAACGCGCCGCCGCGCGCAGCACGTTCCATGCTTCTTCCACGTGCCGCCGCTCCGTGCGGATGTTCCCGATCGCCAGCCGCAGCGCGTACGCGCCGTTCAGCTTCGTGTGCGAGATGAATGCCTTGCCTGACGCGTTCACCCGCTCGAGGATCGCCGCGTTGATCCGCTCACGCTCAATCTCGCTCGTACCGTTAGGCGCGTAGCGGTAGCACACCGTCGAGAAGGGAACGGGCGCCATCACCTCCCAGCCCCGCTCGGCGCGCACCCACCCGGCGAACTCGCGCGCGAGGGTGCAGTGTGCCTCGATCCGCGACGCGAGCCCCTCGGCGCCGAAGGCGCGGATCACCATCCACAGCTTGAGCGCGCGGAAGCGCCGGCCGAGCTGGACGCCATAGTCCATCAGGTTCACCGCGTCGCTGTGCTGGCGCGACGTCAGGTACTCCGGCACGAGCGAGAACGCGCGCGTCAGGACCTCGGGCTTCTTCACGTAGAGCACCGAGCAGTCCACCGGCGTGAACAGCCACTTGTGCGGGTTCACCACCAGCGAGTCGGCCAGCTCGGCGCCGTCGAGCACGTGGCGCATCGACGGGACGACGGCCGCGCTGCCGCCGTAGGCGGCGTCGATGTGCAGCCACGGCCTGACGCTGCCTGGCGCGCGGGCTGCGCCGACCGCTCCCGCTGCGCCGACGTCGCGCGTTGGGTGCGTGGGATTCTGCGCGCTTTCCTGTTCGGCGCCAGGCCAGAGCTCCCGCAACACTTCCTCGATCTCCCGCACCGGATCGATGCTCGTCGTGCTCGTCGTCCCGACCGTCGCGACGACGGCGAGTGGATGCATCCCCCGCGCGATGTCCTCGACGATCCGTGCGCGCAGCACGTCGGGACGCATCCGGAACTGCTCGTCCACCGGGACGTGCACCACGTTCTCGTGGCCGATGCCTAACGTGATCGCACCCTTGTCGACGCTCGAGTGCGCCTGCTCGGAGCAGTAGACGCGAAGCGCCGGCAGGTCGCTGCGCCCGGCCATCCCGCGCTCGCGGACGTCGAGCCTGGCCGCCTCGCGGGCGGCGGCAAGGGCGAGCATCGTCGAGATCGACGCGGTGTCGTTGATGTGCCCCTGCCAGTCGGCGGCGAGACCCATCATCTGCCGGAGCCAGTCGGTCGCGCGGAGCTCGAGCTCCGTCGCCGCCGGTGATGTCCGCCAGAGCATCGCGTTGACGTTGAGCGCGGCGGCGAGCAGCTCGGCCAGGATCCCCGGTACCGGCGCGCTGTTGGCGAAGTAGGCGAAGAAGCCGGGATGGTTCCAGTGCGTGAGCCCGGGGACGATCGCGCGCTCGAAGTCGGCGATGATCTCGCTGAGCGGTTCACCGGTCGCCGGCGGCGACGTCGGAAGCGCCGCCGCTACATCGCCCGGCTTCACCCGCGAGAGGACGGGATACTGCTCGGCGCTCGCGAGATAGTCGGCGATCCACTCGACGAGCTGCCGGCCGTACGTGACGAGCAGCTCGGGCGAGAGATCGCCGGTCGCCCCGACCGGCGGCTCGTCGGCACTCACTGGCGGCGGCTGATCCCCCTCGCCGCCAGCGGCCGGCTCCTGCCTGACGCTCAATGAAGCTTCTCCTGCCTAACGTTCACTGCGCGTAGCGGAGGATGTCGTAGAGGAAGTGCACGCCGAAGCCGGCATTGGCGACCGAGAGACGCTCGTCGTTGCCGTGCACACCGCGCTGCCCGTCGGCGCCCTCGGTCATGAACGGGTCGAGGCCATAGGTGATGATGCCGAGCTTCCGGTACGACGGACGGTCGGTGGCGCCGGTGAGCATCGGCGTCGTCACGATCGCGTTCGGGTTGCGGTCGTGCGCGGCGCGCTCGATCGCGTGGAAGAAGTCGGTGTTGATCGGGCTCTCGAGCGGCACCTTCGGCTGCAGGTCGGTCGAGAAGTGCACCGCCGTGTCATCGACGATCCGCTTCAGCGTTGCCAGCATCTCCGCCGGATCCTGGTCAGGAAGCAACCTGATGTCGAGCTTCGCC
Source organism: Gemmatimonadaceae bacterium (assembly GCA_045804265.1). Classification (GTDB taxonomy): domain Bacteria; phylum Gemmatimonadota; class Gemmatimonadetes; order Gemmatimonadales; family Gemmatimonadaceae; genus JABFXC01. Next base: position 4,545 of record JBJMNK010000040.1, read on the forward strand.
GACGCCTCGGGCGGGATGACGTTGGTCTTGTTCGACCCCTGCAGCCCGGTGAGCGAGATCGTGTTCCGCAGCGTCGCGTTCCAGTAGACGTCGTTCGTCAGCCACGTGCGCGCGCGCGGATTCCTGATCGCGGCGTTCACGTCGGCGAGCCACTGCCGCTGCTCGCCGCTGTAGTTCACCGAGATGTCCTTGAAGTACTTCGCGACGCCCGGCGTGACGTGCAGCGGCGTCTCGTAGTTCGCGATCTTGTCCAGCGCGCGAACCAGTCGCGGTACCGGGTTCTGCTTCGTCGGACGCGAGCCGTGCGACGGCGTCCCCTTCACGAGGACGCTCTGCCAGAACGTCCGCTTCTCGGCGACCCCGATGCCCCAGTACGCGAGCTTCCCGTTCTGCACCAGGTTGTCACCGCCCTCGGTGATGAGGAACTCGACGTCCTTGAGCAGGTCGGCATGCTTGTCGGCGAATTGCAGCGCCCCGGTCGAGCCGAGCTCCTCGTCCGAGTTCGCGATGAAGATGATGTCGCGATTGAGCGGCGCCCCCGTGCGCTTGAGCATCAGCATCGCCATCAGCTGCGCGATCCCTTCGCCCTTCATGTCGAGCGCCCCGCGCCCGTATATGAAGCCCCCCGCGGTGTCCGAGGCGAACGGATCGTGCGACCAGTACGCCGGGTTCGCCGGTACGACGTCCATGTGGTGCACGAGCGCGATCGCCTTCTTGCTCCCGTTCCCCTTCAGCCGCGCATAGAAGTTTGCGCGCCCGGCGCCTAACGATACGGTGTCGAGGATCTGCGTCTCGAACCCTTCCTTCTCGAGGACGTTCTTGAGCCAGAGGGCCGTCTGCAGCTCGTTGCCCGGCGGGTTGGTCGTGTTGATCCGGAAGTACTGCCGCATCTTGTCGACCGTCTCGTTGCGTACCGAGTCCCAGTCGATCGGTGCCGACGGCGGCGGCGAGGACTGCTGGGCGAGTACGCCGGCGGGTACGGCGACGAGGGCGGCGGCGATGATGGAAACGAAAGCAGGACGGCGCATCGGGATCAGATTCAGGGAAGGAGACCGGCGAAAAAGAAATGAGATTCGCGCGCCGCGATGACGCAAGCCATGGCATGGCCGCGGCAAGACTTTTCAGACAAACGCGGTGCGCGGTTGGGGGAGGCGGAACAGCAATTCTTGCGGGTGGGCACGGAGAATCGGGGTCAACGGGAGAAGTGCAACTGCATTTCTACAGGAGGCAGGGGGCTGACCGGGCATTCCAGCCAACGGCAGAAGTGCAACTGCATTTCTACAGGAGGCACAGAGGGCACAGAGGGGTTTGATCAAACCTCTCTGTGCCCTCTGTGCCTCCTGTTCAATTACGTGACGTGAATTCCACCGCGAGCCTTTGTGGGCCACCGCAGTACTCTGTGGTTCAATGCTGTTCAAAAGCAGGTGAACCACAGAGAACCGCCGCGGGCGCAACGATCGCGATGGCGGGCACGAACGACTTTGGGCAAGCCGACGAGATCATTACCGCCTCGTCGTACTCCGCGGGCCGTACCAGCCGTATCACCATCCGCTGTCTCACCCACGCCGCCGCTCCTCCAAGTCCGCCGCTGACCCACGCCGTTTCTCGCCGAACCGGAAACACTCACGCCCCTCGCCGCGTAGGCTCCAAATCCCCCTCCAACCGGCGCGCCGATGCTCTTGCCTGTCCTCTCGTTCCTCATCGCGATGCAGCAGCCGGTCGCGCCAGCGCAGCACGATTCGACGCCCTCCGCGAAGCGCGACTCCACGAAGAAGAATGGGTTCAGCCTCAGCGTCACCGTCGGCGGGCGCGAGGACAGCACCGTCTTCACCGCCAGCGGCGACTCGTCGCTTCACTTCCTCAAGCGCATCGCGGTCACCCCGGCGCATATCGCGACCGCGTATGCGAACGACGCGACCAGGCGGCTCGTGCTGCGGGCGCGTGAGGCACGACTCGCCGTCGACTCGACGCTGCGTTCGTACGACGCCCACACCTATCAGCGCATGTCGGCCGGGATCGCGCTGCGGGCGATGGCCCGCTCGCGGCTCGCGGCGCGCGGTGAGCAGTCGGCGCACGTCTCGTGGGACCGCGATCGCGGTGCGGTGGTGCGGATCACTGGCGCCCGCGCGGTTGCCCCGATCGCCGACGAGGACGGCGACATCGACGACGATCCCGCGTCACCCGAGACGATCACGCTGCCTTACGTTCCCGGCGAAGACCGGCTTTGGCCGATCGGGAAATTCAAGTTCAACGTCAATCACGAGGAGATCGTCCACCCGCTCGCGCCGGGCGCGGAGGCGTACTACACGTACGCCATCGGCGACTCGGTGGTCATCCGGGTGCCACACGGCGGCGAGTACCATCTCGTCGAGCTGCGCGTCAATCCGCGCAATGAACGATGGAACGCGGTCGTCGGATCGCTCTGGCTCGATCGTGAGAGCGCGCAGCTCGTGCGCGCGGCCTACCGTCTCGCCGCTCCGCTCGACGTGTGGCTCGCGATCGACGAGGACGAGAAGTCCGACACGGCGCGCAAGGGCAGGCACGGCAAGGACGACGACGACGACATCCCATTCTGGATCAAGCCGGCGCTGCAGCCGATGCGGCTCTCGCTCACCGCGGTGACGCAGGAGTTCTCGCTGCAGGCCGGACGCTGGTGGCTGCCCTCGTCGCGTCGCGCCGAAGGGCTGTTCGAGATGGGCCCGATCCGGAGCCCGCTCTCCTGGGAGGAAGGGTTCAGCTACGACGCGGTCCGCGGCGATCCGATGCCCGCGGCCTTCGACTCGCTCTCGGTCGCCTACGCCGCCCGGATGGCGATCGTCGACTCGGCGGCGAAGCTGCGTGGCGTCAACGGCAGGGACTCGGTCGCGCGGAAGGTGCGGCAGGGACTCGACTCGCTCGAGGACCGCGAGGCAACGCGCTGCCGGAAAGAGATGCGTGGCACACGCGTCAAGACGGTGAAGCGCGATGGAGTGCCGGTCTACATCGTGATTCCCTGCGACACCGCGCTGCTCGCGCACTCGAGCGACCTCCCGCCCTCGATCTATGCGTCGAACGAGGAGCTGTTCGGCGCTTCCGACCGCGACGAGCTGCGCAAGTTCGCGATGTCGGTGCAGGCGATGATTCCGGAGGGACAGGAAGGCGCGCCGCTGCCCAAGCCAAGGCTGCTCTTCGGCCTTGGCGGTGGTCTCGTGCGCTACAACCGGGTCGAGGGACTGTCGTTAGGCGCTCGCGCCGAGCAGCAGCTGCGGCGCGGCTACAGCGCGCACGCGCTCGTCAGGCTCGGGCTCGGCGACTTGAACCCCGGCGTCGAGCTCGGGATCGCCCGCGGCGACGCGTCGCGCGTCTGGGACCTCACGGGCTACCACCGCCTCGCGGCCGCCGGGGACTACGGCGACCCGTTCACCCTCGGCGCATCGTTAGGCGCGCTCCTCTGGGGGCGCGACGACGGCTTCTACTACCGCGCGACCGGCTTCGAGCTGACACGGACGCCGGTGGACGGGATCGGCATCCGCTGGCGCCTCTTCGGCGAGCACGAGGGCGATGCGGCGGTGAAGAGCAACGTCTCGCTCGCGCACCTCGGCAGCGGAAAGTTCGACCCGAACATCGTCGCCAGGCGGGGGGACATCGGCGGGATCGGCGCGTCGGTGATCGGTTCGGTGGGCGACGACCCGCGCGGGTGGCGGCTGATCAGCGACTCGCGGCTGGAAGCGGCCGGCGGGACGTTCGACTACGCCCGCGCGCTGCTCGACCTCACCGTCTCGCACCCGTTCGCGTTAGGCACGACCGGGTCGTTGACGGGTGTCGCCGGCGCCGCGGCCGGGCGTCCGCCGATCCAGAAGATGTTCTTCGTCGGCGGCCCACAGACGGTGCGCGGTGTCGATCCCGGGAGCGACATCGGCGACGCGTTCTGGCTCGGGCGCGCCGAGCTCGGACACGGCGGCGCGGTGGCGCGCCCCGTGATCTTCGGCGACCTGGGCTGGGCCGGCAGCCGCGACGACTGGCGGCACCCGGGCACTCCCCTCGCCGGCGCCGGCGTCGGCGCGTCGTTCCTCGATGGCCTCGTCCGATTCGACGTCGCGAAGGGAATTCACCCCTCGAACGGTGTTCGCGTCTATTTGTACGTTGACGCGCGGTTCTGATGGCGTATAGTCGGGCGGGCTGACACACGCTGGACATTGCGCACGGAACGAACGCTCTCGCCGGGCGTTTGATCTGGCGCGAGTGTCCCGCTCCTCGCGCCTCTCCCCCCGAGCGCTGCCGCTCCCACCCGCGACCACCATGAAAGCGAACTCGATCCTCGACACCATCGGCGACACCCCGCACGTCAGGCTCAGTCGTCTTTTCCCGAAGCACGAAGTGTGGATGAAGCTCGAGCGGGCGAATCCCGGTGGAAGCATCAAGGACCGCATCGGGATCGCCATGATCGAGGACGCTGAAGCACGCGGAGCGCTCAAGCCCGGTGCAACGATCATCGAGCCGACGTCGGGCAACACGGGCATCGGCCTCGCGATGGCGGCGGCGGTGAAGGGGTACAAGATGATCGCGGTGATGCCCGACTCGATGTCGGTCGAGCGACGGCGGCTCATTGCCGCGTACGGCGCAAAGGTCGAGCTCACGCCGCGCGAGAAGGGGACGAAGGGCGCGATCACCCGCGCTGAGGAGCTCGTCGTCGAGACGCCGGGGTCGTGGATGCCGATGCAGTTCGACAACCCGGCCAACGTCGACATCCATCGCCGCACCACCGGCGAGGAGATCCTTCGCGACTTCCCCGAAGGACTCGACTACGTCATCACCGGCGTCGGCACCGGCGGGCATATCACCGGCGTCGCCGAGACGCTGAAGAAGGTGATGCCGTTGCTCAAGGTGCTTGCCGTCGAGCCGGAGAAATCCGCGGTGATCGCTGGTGGGGAGCACAGCCCGCACAAGCTCCAGGGAATCGGCACCGGCTTCATCCCCGGAAACCTGAATCGCGCCATCCTCGACGGCACCGTTGCCGTCAGCGAAGAGGACGCCTTTGCCTGGGCCGTACGGTCGGCGAAGGAGGAAGGGATCTTCATCGGCGCCTCGTCCGGGGCCTCGCTCGCCGCCGTCGCGAAGACACTCCCGAAAATCCCAGCGAAAAGCCGAGTGCTCACGTTCTGTTATGACACCGGCGAGCGATATCTTTCGGTCGAGGGGCTGTTCGTCGCCTGACGCAGCTTCATGGGGTCAGAGTCGTTGAAAATCGATTACGCACGCGTCATCAAATTTCAACGACTCTGACCCCCTCCGTCCCCCGCTCGAAAGGGAACCGGCGGTCGATCACCGCCGTTGAATGAAATCGCTGTCGCAGTACACCCGCTCGAATGTGTCGAGCGGACCCGGGCGCTCGCGGAATGGCAACCGCCGCGGCGCCTCCACTTTACCGGAGAGGTTCCAGATGAAGCCGATCGCGATCTATCACGAGCACCCCGACTGGTTCCGCCCGCTGTTCGCGGAGCTCGAGCGGAGGAAGCTCCCCTATGTGCGCCTCGATGCATCCGCGCACTCGTACGATCCCGCCGAGACCGAAGTCCCTTGGTCCGTCGTCGTGAACCGCGCCTCCCCCTCGGCGTACCTCAGGGGCCACGCGCAGTCCACTTTCCACACGCTCAACTACTTCCGCCACCTCGAGCGGATCGGCGTCCCCGTCATCAACGGGTCGAAGCCATACGAGACCGAGATCTCGAAGGCCTGGCAGCTCGACATCCTGCGCGGGCTCGGCCTGCCATACCCGAAGACCATCGTCGTCAACTCGGCCGAGCGCGTGCTCGAGGCCGCGTCGACGCTCCGTTATCCCGTGCTCGTCAAGGCGAACATCGGCGGCAGCGGTGCCGGCATCGTCAAGTACGATGACGAGGCCGCACTTCGCGCCGCGCTCGACGCCGGACGTGTCGCGTTAGGCATCGACAGCGTTGCGCTCGTCCAGGAAGCGGCCCCGCTTCGCGATGGTCACATCACGCGCATCGAGCTGCTGGGCGGGAAGTTCCTCTACGCGATCGACGTCTTCCCGGCGGAGGGGTCGTTCGACCTCTGCCCGGCCGACATCTGCCAGACGACGCGTGGCGAGTCGCTCGCGCGCGCGGCCTGCGCGATCGATGCGCCGAAGAACGGGATGACGGTGCAGGGCGCGACCCCGCCGCGCGAGATCATCGCCGGTGCGGAGAAGATCGCCCAGGCGATCGGGCTCGACATCGGCGGAATCGAGTATCTCGTCGACGACCGCGACGGGAAGCATTACTACTACGACGTCAACGCGCTGTCGAATTTCGTCGCCGAGGCGCCGCGCGTCATCGGCTTCGATCCATGGCAGCCGTTCGTCGACTTCATCGAGGCGCGCGCCGGATTCCGTCCGTCGCCGAAGTCGTCAGGCAGCGGCAACGGCTCGTCGCGGCCGTCGCGCGAGCCGGCGTCGAGTGGCGCGTTCGCGGCGGCGCTCGCCCGCGGGGAGGGCTGACCGTGAGCGACAAGCTCCGCTACGGCTACTGGCTGCCGGTGTTCGGCGGCTGGCTGCGCAACGTTCCCGACGAGGGGATGGACGCGTCGTGGGATTACGTGAAGACGCTGGCGCAGCGCAGCGAAGCGTTAGGCTACGACCTGACGCTGATCGCCGAGCTGTTCCTGAACGACATCAAGGGGATCGACGCGCCGTCGCTCGACGCCTGGAGCACCGCCGCCGCGCTGGCGGCGGTGACCGAGACGCTCGAGCTGATGGTCGCGGTGCGCCCGACGTTCCACAACCCGGCGATCCTCGCCAAGCAGGCAGCGAACATCGACCGGATCTCGAACGGCCGGCTCTCGTTGAATGTCGTGTCGAGCTGGTGGAAGGACGAGGCGCGCCGTTATGGCGTCCGCTTCGACGAGCACGACGACCGTTATGCACGCACCGCCGAATGGTTGACGGTGCTCGACGGCGCGTGGAGCCAGCGGGAGTTCTCGCACCGCGGCAATTACTACGAGGTGAACGAGACGGTGCTCGAGCCGAAGCCGGTGCGGCGCCCGCGGCCGACGCTCTACGCCGGGGGCGAGAGCGAGACGGCGAAGAACCTGATCGCGACGCGCTGCGACGCGTACGTGATGCATGGCGACCCGCCGGAGCGCATCGCGCCGAAGATCGCCGACATGCGCCGCCGCCGTGAGGCGGCGGGGTTGCCGCCGATGGAGTACGGCATCGCTGCCTATGCGATCGTCCGCGACAGCGAGGAAGAGGCGAAGAAGGAGCTGGCGCGGATCACCAACGTCACGCCCGGGTCGCCGGGCTACAACAACTATCAGGACTGGATCGCCAACACGCAGCTCGAGTCACGCGTGACGCTCGAGGATTATTCCGTCTCGAATCGCGGGCTGCGCGCGGGACTCGTCGGGACGCCGGAGCAGGTGGCCGAACGGGTGCAGGAGTTCGAGGATGCCGGAGTCGGGCTCCTCTTGCTCCAGTGCAGCCCGCAGCTCGAGGAGATGGAGCGGTTCTCCGAGGCGGTGATCCGCCCGGTCGCGACGGCGTAGCCGAGCAGGCGGTGCATCGCTAGCGTTCAGCCATGCCCGACGCGGTACAGATCGCCCTCGAAACAGCGCCGTCGAGCGACGACGAACAAGTCGTCCTCGACGGCCTTCGTGCATTCAACGTCGCCGTCATCGGCGATCCGAAGATCCGCCCGGTGGACGTGTTCGTGCGCGACGAGAACGGCGATGTCGTCGGCGGGCTCGTTGGCCAGATCAAGTGGCGCTGGCTGTACGTCTCGAAGCTGTGGCTCCCCGATTCGCTCCGCGGCTCCGGGATCGGCTCGCGGTTGATGGCGACCGCGGAAGAACATGCGTGGCGCGAGGGGTGTCTCGGTGCCTACCTCGACACCTTCGAGTACCAAGCATTGCCATTCTACCAGAAGCTGGGCTACGAGCTCTTTGGAACGCTCGAGGGATTTCCGCCGGGGTACAGACAGTTCTACCTGCGAAAGCTTCGGCCAAATCGAGGGTAAGGCGGAATCTGAGACAGCAGGGGGGCGGGCCCACGAAACAGCGGAGTCGGGAGCAAGGAATTCCCGGAGAGCGATCCGGCGCGGGTAACGGAGAGGAAAACGCATTGGTGTCGCTTCGCGCCGATGTTGCGCGGTGGCAGGTTCCTCTCCCGGGCCCGCGCAGTGTCGCCTATCTGGCTTTCTCCCGATCCACGGGCTCCGCTTTTTCTTAGGGTGCGCCCCCCGCGGTTTCGCAGCCCCGCACTCCGTATTTTCCCCACCCGTGCATCGCGGTCCCGCGATGCACTGCACCCTAACGGTACGACAACGTATGCGCCGCCTGATGTGCAAGTCGAAAATCCATCGCGCCACGCTGACCGGCGCTGATCTCCATTACGTCGGAAGCCTGACGGTGGATCGCGACCTCATGGATGCGGCCGACATGCTGCCGTACGAGCAGGTGCACGTCGTCAACGTGAACAACGGCAACCGGCTCGTCACCTACATCATCGAGGGCGAGCGTGGCAGCGGGACGGTCCAGCTCAACGGCGCCGCCGCGCGACTCGGCGCGCCCGGGGACATCGTCATCGTCATCACGTACGGCGAGTACGAGGACGCGGACGTCCAGCGAGGCTTCGAGCCGCGGGTGGTGTTCGTCGACGACGAGAACCACCAGGTCGAGATCGCAACGCACGCCGGGAGCGAGTAAAGAAGGGGTCGGGGGTCAGGGGTCGGCAACGGCTTTGCACTCGCGCTGCCTAACGGAGGCCCGTTAGGCGCGAATCGCCATCTGTCTGACCCCTGACCCCTAGCGTCGCGCCGCCCCGTTCCCGCGCACGGAGGCCACCGGCTCACGCGACTGCTTCGCCTCCACCAGAATTTCGAGCTCGCGTTCGCGGAGGTTGAACTCGAAGCCGGGGCCGAGCAGTCCGACGCGGAGGTAGCTCAACGTCAGCCGCGTATCCGTCGTCACCTCGTTCGCGTTGTCGAAGCGCACGCCGCGACCGTCGACGAACGTCACGCCGCCCTTGCCGACGACGGTGCCGAGGTGCCCCTGCACGACGAAGGCAGTGTCCTCGTCGATCCCGAGTCCCATCAGGTCGGGGTTCGCCGCGATGGCGACGAATAGGCGGTGCAGCCGGCGGCGCTGGGCGAAATGCGTGTCGATCATCGCCCGGAAGCCGAGCAACCCCAGCCCGGGGCCGATGTGCATCTCGGTGTGGATCCCGGTCTCGTCGGTCTCGCCGCCGGCGAGGATGGTCTCCGTCAGCGCGGCCGCGCCCGCGCTCGTGCCGCACACCACCGCGCCGCGACGGTATGCGTCGCGGATCGCGTTGCCCACCCGCGAGCCGGCGATCGTCGCCACGAGGTGCACCTGGTCACCGCCGCCAAGGAAGATTCCCTGTGCCTCGTCCACCAGCTTCGCGATCGTCTTGTCCTGCGCCGCGTTGCGGTTGGCGACGATCGGGATCTCGACGTTCGTCGCGCCCGCCACCTGCAGGTCGTTGCGCCACGCCACCGCCGATCCCAGCGGGTCGCTCGAGGCCGTGGTGAAGCCGACGATCCGCCCGCCGTCGCGACCGCTGCTGCGCTGGACGAAAGTGCCTAACGCGTCACCATCGGGGCTGCACGCCCCGCCGATCAGCACCAGCGTGCCGCAGGTGTCGCCGGCGCGGCGCTTCGACGGCTCGGCGGTGAGTGGCGATGGCGGCGTGGCTGTCTCGCTGGCAGGTGACATTCGTCGGCGTTCGGGATGACGGTCGCGGGCGCGGGCCGCCCGATGTTCAGGACGAGCGAGCCGCGCGCCGCGTTGCTTCCAGCTCCCGCCAGAGCTGCGCGCCCAGCGCGGCCGCGACCTGCGCCGCCACCGGCGTGTCGTCGCGCAACGGGCCGGCATCGCGCCGCTCACAGTCGGTGTCGAGGATGATTCGTCCACCCTCCACCAGCGCCACTGCACGCGCCAGCTTCTGGTCGCGTCGCGTCACGTCGTCGTCCGTCGCAAAGATAGCGACACGACACTCGGCGTCGCGCACCCGGTCCTGCACCTCCCACGCCTTCGCCGGGCAGACGACGAAGCCGTCGCGCCGGACCTCGTCGGCGACGACCGACACGAGCCGGCTCGCGCGCTCGGGATCGCGGTAGCGTTCAGGCACGTCGGTCGGCGCGGTGTCGAGCACGATCGCGAACTCGGATCCGGTGTACGGCAGCCCGGCCTGGAGGATGTACGATGGCGACACGTCGATCACCAGCTCGTCGCTGCAGATCCCAAGTCGCACCAGCTCGGCGTGTGTCTCGGCGCGATGATCACCGCCGGTGATCCCGCAGAGCACGCGCTGCCGCGGAATCGGCGCATCAGGCAGCGCCGCGAGCGACTTCAGCTCGTTGATGTACGGCTCGACGGTGTCGAGCGTCCCGGCGAACGCGCGCTGCACCGTCTCGAGCGCGAGTGCTGCCGCGCGCAGCCCGACCTGCTCGTGCACGCGCTCGAAGATCAACGTGTATTCGCCCTCCACGTCACCGCCACGCGTGCGGCCATACCCGACGTCGTGCCCGATCATGGTCTGCAGCTCGAGCGCGACGTGCTCGATGATGTGCGGCGCGTACGTGCCGCGCCGGAGCCGCATGATGAACCCGCCCCGTTCACCGATGCTGCAGCGATGCTCGATCAGCCCCGGCATCGCGCCGACGAGCGCATCGGTGAAGTGCGGCACGTCGGCCGAGGAGATGTCCTCGAAGCGGCCGACGGCGAGGTCCATCCGCACGATCGGCGCGCGGAGCCAGTAGTTCGCGCCGCGCGTCGAGTGCAACGTCGTCATCCGGATCTCTGCTGCCGGATCAGGGATCTCGTCGCTCGCACGCGTGTCGGGCGATGCCGCGGTCGGTGCCGTCACGTCGACCGGCCCTGCCTGCGGCTGATCGCGTCGAGCACTCCCGGCACGTCATCGGCCAGCACGACCGCGACATCGTGGTCGCCGAGCATGGACAGCGCCTTCTCGACTGCCTCGATCTCGTCGAGGATGACCTCGGTCTTCTCGCGCGGCAGCCCGCCCGCTTCGAGCCCCTGGATCATCAGCTCGGCGATCGCGCCGTCGGCGCGCCCGCGGGTGTCCTTGTCCTCCTTCACGATCGCGTAGTCGAGCGCGCGCGCCGCGAGCGTGCCGACGGTGCGGATATCCGCGTCGCGGCGGTCGCCCGGTGCGGTCACGACGCCGATGCGCCGGTTGGCCGGCGTGTGGGCGATGAAGTCCATCAACCCCTCGACCGCGGCCGGGTTGTGCGCGTAGTCCACCACCACGCGGTTGCCGCCTAACCGTATGACGTTGAGCCGTCCCGGCGTGAGCGATGGCGACGGGAAGAATGACAGCAGCCCGGCGCGGATGTCGTCGTAGCGCATCCCCTGCACGTAGGCGGCGAGGATCGCGGCGAGGATGTTCCCGCGCTGGAAGCGCGCCGCACCGCCGAGCATCAGCGGCACGTCACGCTCGGCGGCGATCGGGATGCGAAGGCGCCCGCGCCTGACGACGAACGTCTCGTTCTCGATCCGCCCGCCGATCCCGCCGCGCGCGATGTGATCCTCGAAGATCTCGTTCTCCCCCTCGGGCTTGGCCGAGAAGTAGACGAGGTCGCCGCCGGTGCGGTCGCGCATTCCGGCCACGAGCGGGTCGTCGGCGTTGAGGACCGCGTGTCCCTCGCGCTTCACCACCGCCGCGATCACTCCCTTCACCTCGGCCAGCTGCTGGATCGTGTTGATCCCGCGGAGCCCGAGGTGATCGGCGGTCACGTTCAGCACGATACCGACGTCGCATTCGTCGAAGCCGAGTCCGGCGCGGATGATCCCGCCCCGCGCGGTCTCGAGCACGGCGACGTCCACCGTCGGATTCGAGAGGATGATGTTCGCCGAGAACGGGCCGGTCATGTCGCCGGCCATCACCATGCGGTTCTGCAGGTAGACGCCGTCGGTGGTGGTGAAGCCGACGGTCATCCCGTTATGACGGAACATGTGCGCGATCAGCCGCGTCGTCGTCGTCTTGCCGTTGGTGCCGGTGACGGCGATGACCGGGATCGTCGCTTCGCTCCCGGGGGGATAGAGCATGTCGATGATCGGCGCACCGACGTTGCGCGGCGTCCCCTCGGTGGGATGCGTGTGCATCCGGATTCCCGGCGCCGCATTGACCTCGATGATCACCGCGCCGTTCTCGCGGAACGGCACCGACACGTCGGGGGTGATGACGTCGATCCCGGCGATGTCGAGGCCGACCGCGTTCGCCGCCATCTCGCACGCGGTCACGTTGTCGGGATGCATGTCGTCGGTGCAGTCGATCGAGGTGCCGCCGGTCGAGAGGTTGGCCGTTCCGCGCAGGAAGACACGCTCGTCGGCGGCGGGGACGGTGTCGAGCGAGCGTCCGTGCGCAGCGAGGAACTCGGTCGTCAGGTCGTCCATCGGCAGCCGCGTCAGCGTCCGCGTATGACCGAAGCCGCGCCGCGGGTCCTGGTTGCCGCGCTCGATCAGCTGCCTGACGGTGCTGGTGCCGTCGCCGACGACGTGTGCGGCGATCCGCTCGGCGCAGGCGACGACCTTGCCGTTGACGACGAGCACGCGATGGTCGTTCCCCTCGGCGAACGTCTCGACGACGACGCGCCTGCCTAACGCGCGGGCGTGCGGCCAGGCGTTGGCGATATCGTCGGCTGTTCCGAGCCGACCTGATATGCCGCGGCCATGGCTCGCGTCGAGCGGCTTGAGGATCACCGGGAACCCGATCTCCTCGGCGATCTCGATCGCGCCCTCGAGCGTCGTCGCGACGTCGCCCTTCGGCACGGGCAACCCGATGTTGCCGAGCACGCGCTTGGTGTCGTCCTTGTCCTGCGCGATCTCGACGCCGATCGCGCTGGTGAAATCGGTCATCGTCGCCTGGATGCGGCGAAGGTTCTTGCCGAGCCCGAGCTGCACCAGCGAATGGTTGTTGAGGCGCCTAACGGGGATGCCGCGCCGCCGCGCCTCCTCGACGATCGCCGCGGTCGAGGGCCCGAGCCTGATGTCGGCGTAGAGGTTCTGCAGGCGGTCGATGATCTCTTCCGGCTTTATCGGCGCTCCGACGAGCGTCGCCCGGACGAGGCTCACCGCCTCGCGCATGCTCTGCAGCCCGAGCTCCTCCTCCTCGTAGGCGACGATCACCCACCACACCCCTTCGTCGCCGCTCGCCACCACTCGCCCGAATGAGACGTCGGCGCCGGCCAGCGTCTGCAGCTCGATCGCAACGTGCTCGAGGATGTGCGGGATGTGCGTCCCCTCGTGCAGCCGCTCGATGAACCCGCCCGGCTTGCCGCGCGTGCATGGATGCTCCTCGAGCGTCGGCAGCGCGGCGACCAATCGATCGCAGAAGCCGGGAACGTCGGCGGAGGTCACCGTCTCGAGCGAACCGAGGCGGATGTCGCAGGCGATGACTGGCGCGAGGCGCCAGTAGTTCGGGCCGCGCAGCGCGCGGAGCCGCGCCATGCGCAGCTGGTTCGGGTCGAGGGCCGGTGCGGCGGCGGGAGCGTTCAGTGTCTCGGTCATACGGAACCATCACGGCATTGCCATGTCGCCGGCGAGCGCGACACGGTCATTCTTGGTCGGATGCGCGCGAGGGCGCACATCACGATTGGCAGGAAGCGTACCCGCGACAGGATTCGCGTGATGGCGCGCCTGCGAATCCGTGTTATGGTGCGGGAGCCTCTTCCATCTGGAGGATTGCGCCGCGGGCGAACGTCTCGCCGGGAGCGCGCAGCTGTGTGCACTGCACACGGCAGGTGATCTCCTTGCCGCGCCGGTTGCGCGCAGCGACGTCCACCACGTGCAGCTCCTGGCCGTCAGCGAGCGCGCCCTTGATGACCGGGCGTAGCTTGTCCACCGGAAGCCCGATGTCGAGGTTGAGGAAGTGGGTACCCTCGACCTCGGACGAGCGGAGCCCCCAGAGGTCCTCGGCGCGATCGTTCCAGACGATGACCTTCAACTCGGGATCGACGACGATCACCGCGCCGCCGAGGCTCGCGAATACCGACTCGAGGAAGGCGTTGAGCTGATTGAGCTCGTCACTGCGCCGCTGCGACTCGTCGTTCACCGCGTGCAGCTCTTCGTTCGTCGACTGGAGCTCCTCGTTCATCGTCTCGAGCTCCTCGTTCGTCGACTGCAGCTCCTCGTTCGTCGTCTCCAGCTCCTCGATCGTCGCCTGCAGCTCCTCGTTGGTCGTCTCCATCTCCTCGTTCGTCGACTGCAGCTCCTCATAGGAGACCTCGAGGCGGTGGTTCGACCGCTCCAGCTCGTGCTGCAGACGCTTCGATGACGTGATGTCGCTGAAGACGATGCTCACCCCGGGCGCACTGCCGGTGTGTGTGTCCAGCGGAGTCACCGAGATGTCGAACCAGCGTTCCTCGCCGACGTGCCACGCGACATCGCGAACGTGGACCGTTCGCTGCTCGCTGTACGCCTGGTCGATGCATGAGCGCAGCTCGACCGGACGGTACGACATTTCGAGATCCTGCAACGGCCGCCCGAAGTCCGCGGGGACGACGCCGAACAGCGCCCGCGCGCGCTCGGTGGCGAGAACCAGGAAGCCGTTGCGGTCGATGACGACCTGGGCGATCGGCGCCGAATCGAACGCGAGCTCGCGCAGCCGCGGCAGTCCACCCGGCCTCGCGCCGCCCTCCACGGCGTGCCTAACGGTGCGGCGGTCGCTGTAGACCGGGCGTGGCGAACGGATGAACAGCCGGCGCTGCAGGTCGAGCGGCACGAACAGGCTGCTGTGCGTGAGGAGCGTCTCGGCGCGGCCGAGGAGGAGAACGCCGTCGTCGTTGAGCGAGAAGTGGAAGCGGTTGAGGATCTTCTCCTGCGTTTCCGTCCGGAAATACATCAGCGTGTTCCGACAGACGATGACGTCCGTCCGCGGGATCGGTGCATCGAGGATCAGGTCGTTGCGCCCGAAGATCACCGACCGGCGGAACTCCTTGCGCACCGCGAAGGCGCCATCGACGCTGTCGAAGTACTTCGCGCGCAGCGGCTCCGGCACCGCCTCGACGGCTTTCGCCGAGTAGACCGCATGACGCGCGTGCGTGAGTGCGGCTTCGTCGACGTCGGTCGCGTAGATCTTGACCCGCTCGCGGAACTTCGCTTCGCCGAGCACCTCGGCGAGCACCATCGCGAGCGTGTACGCCTCCTCGCCGGTCGCGCACCCCGCGCTCCAGACGCGGATCGGCGATTCCGGGGTGCGGCGCGCGATGAGATCGGGAATCACCGTCTCGGTGAGGGCCTTCCACGGCGCATCGTCGCGGAAGAATGCCGTGACGTTGATGAGGACCGTGTCGAAGAGACTCGCGAACTCCTCGGGGCGATCCTCGAGCTGCCGCATGTACTCGGCGTAGCTCGTGGTCCCGATGTCCTGCATGCGACGATCGATGCGACGCTGGAGACTCGCGCGCTTGTAGCCGGTGAAGTCGAAGTTGCGGTGCTTCTTCAGGAATTCGAGAAGCGACTCGAGCGCTTCGTCAGGGGCGTCAGCGGTTGACACTGTCGGGTCTTCGGGAAGGGACGCC
>JBJMNK010000041.1:0-7804 GCA_045804265.1 Gemmatimonadaceae bacterium
GATTCCACAGGTCGTGGTGGTCGATGTACTCCTGCAGCGCCCCCTGCTCCGCCATCAGCTTGTCGAAGTCGGCGTCCGGCTCCGCGAACTCCATCGCGATCGCGTTGAAGCGGTCGAGCTTCGCCCGTTGCAGCTTCACCGCCTCCTCGACGTTGCCGCGCACGTCCTTGGTCTCATCGAGCTTCGGCTCCTGCGGGAGGTAGCCGATGCGCGTCCCCTTGTGCGCCCACGCCTCGCCCTGGAACTCCTGGTCGACGCCGGCCATGATGCGCAGCAGCGAGGACTTTCCTGAACCGTTAGGCCCGAGCACCCCGATCTTCGCGCCGGGATAGAACGAGAGCCAGATGTCGTCGAGCACGATCCGCGAGGGTGGAATCACCTTGCGGAGTGCCTTCATTACGTAGATGAACTGTGGTGCCACGGCTGTTTGCTGAGTCTGAGGTTCGATCGAATCGAACCCTCAATCTAACCGGGCGAGAAAGACGGGAGTGGGCCGCCCGCCGGGCGCTCAGATCTCGCCCCAACCCTTCTGATGCGCGGCGTTGAGGAACTCGGTCCAGTCATCGATGGGGCCCTTCGCCGTCCGGCGGATCCGCTCGACGTCCGAGCCGGCGAGGTTCAGCGTCGCGAGCTGGACGTACGGCGAGGCGAACTCGGGATTCGACGCGAACGCGGCGCGCACCGCCGCACGCTCGGCGGCGGTGAAGCGCCGCTCGAGCACCTCGTCCACCTTCGCGCGCTGCCGCCACGCGACCTGCTCCCGCAGGCTCTCCGGCGCGATCTCAGGCAGCGCCCGGCGCGTGAGTGCGTCGAGCAGGACGTCGATCCCCGACGCATTCGCATTCACTGACGCCTGGTAGAACGGGGAGGTGGTCGTCGCGAAGACGATCGCGGGAAGCGACTGCTTCGTCTCCGCGCTCCGCGACCAGGCGCAGATCTCGCCCCATCGCACGACATGCTCCTCGCGCGCCGTATGGGCGGCGCGGAGCTCGACGATGCGCTGGTCGTCGACGCTGACGGCATAACGTGGGGCCACTGACTCTGCTTCCTTCCAGCTGCGCATCGGGTTCCTCAGTGTTGCTTGAAACGTAATGAGCCGAGCGATGGCTCAACGCCCCGTGACGGACCTTGCCTGACAGCGAGCCTCGCAACCGGGTCGTCCAACTCATTCGCTTCGGCGAAGCCGATGGGCTCGAGGTGGTCGATGCCGTCAGCCGTTAGCCGTTGAGCCACGGTTACCGCAGTCGCTCAACGCTAATGGCTAATGGCTAATAGCCCTTCCTGGTCAGGCGCCCTTTTCCCAGATCCGCTCGATCTTTCCCTCGCCAATCACCGCCCTCGCCGCCGACTCCGCTGCGCCTAACGCGAGGCGGTACCAGCCGGTGCCGAGGCTGACGCGGCGGACGCCTAACGTGGACAGCTCCGCGAGCGAGGGAGCGCCCGGCAGGTAGAGGATGTTCACCGGCGCCCCCGCCGCAGCGGTGAAGGCGCGGATCGTGTCGCGGTCCTTGAGGGTGATCGGGAAGAGACAGCTCGCACCAGCGGCGACGTAGGCCGCGGCTCGCTCGAGCGCGAGGTCGAGGCGCTGTTCGGGCGTGCCGATCTCGCGCACGAACACGTCCACGCGCGCGTTGATCACCGCGTCGGGCACGCCTGACGCCTCGCAGGCCTCACGCGCGGCGCGAAGGCGCTCGGATTGCTCGGCGATCGTCCGCAGCGGCGGTCCGCCGGCAGCGCGGCGCTCGGCGGAGTAACTATCCTCGAGGTTGAAGCCGGCGACGCCGATGTCCAGGGCGAGACGGATCGTCTCGGCGACCTGCTCCGGCGTCGCGCCATAGCCGCCCTCGAGATCGGCGGTCACCGGAAGCGACGTCGCCGCGGCGATGCGCTCAACGGCGGCGAGCATCACGGCGCGCGGAATGCGCTCGCCGTCCTGGTAGCCATGCGCGCCGGCGACGCCGCCGCTGGTCGTCCCGACACAACGCGCGCCGACTCGTTCGGCGATCGCCGCGCTCGCCGCGTCCCACGCGTTGAGGACGATGAGCGGCTGGTCGGCGTGATGGCGCCGAGAGAGCTCGGTGGCGTGCGCGGGTCGAATTGGCATGGTGTTCAGCCTCGCCTAACGCTTGAGGTCCGGCGTGAACGCCGTCGACTGCCCGCGCGGGATGCTCAGCGTCCGCCACCGCGCGCCCGCCGCGTGCTTCGCCAGCAGCACGACCTGCCCCGCGTGCTGCGACTGATGAACGAGCTGCCGCGACAGCGCCTGGATGACCGTGTGCGGCTCGCCGCGAATCGTTACGGTGCGGGTGAGGTCGCTCGGGGTGAGTGCGTCGAGCGTGTCCGACAGGATACGCCACCCCTCCGCCCACCGCGCGAGGATCGCCGCCCGCGAGTCGCCCGCTCCCTGCTCGAACTCGCCGTCGCGGTTCCGATCGGGCTTCTCGCCATCGCTGGTGAGAAAGTCGGAGAACCGCGAGCGAAGGTTGCCGGACATGTGCTTCATCACGATCGCGATGCTGTTCTCCTCCGCGCCTAACGGCGCGAAGAACGCCGCGTCGTCGACCTGCGCCGCCGCACGCTCGGCCTGCGTCTTTATGGAATCGAAGCGCGCCTTCACGTCGGTGAGATAGACCGTTTCCATCGACGCGGGCTTGGCCGAGGACACTGCAGTTTCACGCGATGGTGTCATTGTCGCGAGGAGTTAGAGACGACGCGAGACTGCGCAACTAGGCTGCTGGAATTTCCACCGGAAGCACGGAGGGCACAGAGAGTTTGATATGCGACAGTACACCAGTTCTTCGAACCGATCCTTGAATTCGTTCCCGGCGCGAGCAGTATCCGCGTCATCCGCGTTATCCGCGTGATTGTAGTCCAGCTGTTGAACTGCAATTTCGCGTATCGCACGCCTTGAAGAGACCCCCTCTCACCCGGTCAGGCTCCAGCATCGCAGCAGCTCCGCCACGCTCCACGCCTGCGCGATGCACCCGCGCGGCGTGTACGGCTCCTCCGCATCGAAGATCTCGGCCACGCTCCCCACCCCGAACTCGTCGAGGTGCGCGACGAGCCCACCGAGAAACGCGCGCGCTTCTTCGCGCCGCCCGGGGTTCACCCGCAGCCACGCATCCACCCACGGGCCGATGAGCCACCCCCACGCCGTTCCCTGATGGTACGCGGCATCGCGCTCACGCAGGTTGCCGAAGTACTTCGCGCGATACTCCTTACTCCCCGGGGCGAGCGAACGAAGGCCGACCGGGGTGAGCAGCCGTTGCTGTACGACACTCACCACCGGTTCCCATCGCTCGCGGTCGAGCACGGCGTTAGGCAGCGAGATCGAGAAGAGCTGGTTCGGCCGGCACTCGACGCTGTCACCGTCAGGGCCGTCGATTACGTCGTACAGGTACCCGCCCCCGGCGTACCAGAAGCGCTTGTTGAACGACGCGCGCGCGCGCGCAGCCTGTTCGGTCCAGCGTCCCGTTGTCGCGCCGCGCACCTCGCGGGTCCATGAATCCAGCAGGCAGAGTGCGTTGTACCACAGCGCGTTGATCTCCACCGCCTTGCCGCGCCGAGGAGTGACGACCCAACCGTCGACCTTCGCGTCCATCCAGGTGAGCTGGTAGCCCTCCGCGCCCTGGCGCAGCAGCCCGTCCGCCGGATCGACGCCGATTCCAAACGAGGTGCCGCGCAGGTGATGCTCGGCGATGCCCGTCATCGTCGGCAGGAGCTTGGCGACGAGGGAGCGATCGCCGGTGATCGTCGCGTAGCGGTCGAGGGCGTGAAAGAACCAGAGCGTCGCGTCGGCGGTGTGATAGAGCCCCTCATTGCTCCCGTCGGGGAACATGTTGGGGAGGAGTCCGTCGCGAACGTAGCGGGCGAAGGTGCGCAGCACGCTCGACGCCTCGCGCCACCGTCCGGTGGTGAGCGCCAGCCCTTCGAGCGAGATCATGGTGTCGCGGCCCCAATCCGTGAACCAGTGGTAGCCGGCGATCACGCTGCGCAGCTCATCGCCCTCGGCCACCGCGCGGACCGCGTCGCGACGCCGCCCGACGGGGACGATGATGAACTGGTCAGCGGCGAGGACGAGCTCACCACCGACGCCGGTGCGCAGCGCGGCGGGTGCGGTGCGCAGCAGCCGCTCGCGGCGATCGTGTTCGGCGTCGAGCGCTTCGTCTGGCGAGAGGGCGGCAATCGTCTCCACGTCCTCGGTGCTCGCCACGAGCGCGCTCGTCGCGCCGGGCATGAGGTCGACGCCTAACGCTCCCGGGCTCCAGAGCCGACCCGCCGCGTCGTAGCCGCGGTCGGCCTCGACGCGGTAGTGCAGCTCGGACAGGTCGCGCTCCTCGTGGACGAAGCCCGGCTTCTCACCATGGAGTGCCAGGCGGAGCGGCGGGAGCGCCAGATCGTCGCAGCTGATCTCGTAGCGGTCGCCCTGCAGCGCGACCTTGTACCCGGTCTGCATCGGGGTCGCGACCGTTGCTTCGTAGTTCCGGAAGTGCACCGCCGGGCGCAGCTCGAGCCGAACCGACGGCCCGTCGAGCAGCCGGTAGATGACGTATGTCGTGTTCTGCCGGTGCGGCATCACGACCCGGCGCTCGATGCGCACGTCGCGGACACGATACTCCCAGACGGGGAGTCCGCCCTCGAGGCGGAACTCGGTGAGGTGCTCGCGCGCCGGGACGCGGAGGCGGCCGCCCCCCTGCTCTTCTCCGCTCAGCTGCACGACGCTGCCGTCGCGCATGCTGATGCACTCGACGAGGTGGCTGAGCATCACCGTGCGGCCTAACGGGTTGGCGAGCGAAGCGACGAGGAGCCCGTGATACTTGCGCGTGTTCAGCCCGCCGATGGTCGCCGAGGCGTAGCCGCCGATGCCGTTGGTGACAAGCCACTCGCGCGACACGAGGGGCTGGGCGTCGGCCTCGGCGGACGGAGCGTTAGGCAGGCGGCGGACGATCGTGTCGAGCATCGGCGTGGTGAAGGAGATCAGGCGAAGGGAGTCGGCACCGCGCGCCGCTCGTGCTTGCGGCGGCGGTCGGGGCGATGGCGCGCATCCTCGTGGACCGGCTCGGGCACGAGCAGCACCGCCGAGTCGGGGAGGAGCTGCCAGCCGGCCTCCTCGGAGTCGACGACCGGGGTACCGAGCCCGCCGTAGCGCGGGTCCTCGCTCGACCAGAGGAGCCGCCAGCGCGTCCTCTCCGGCGGCGCGAGCAGCGGCTCCGGAGCGTTAGGCAGGGAGAGCTGGTGACCGAGGTTGACGACGAGCAGCCGGTCGTCGCCATCGGCGCCGAAGAAGCGAAGGACGAACGCATGCTCGGCGAGCACGGCGCCATCGACCGCGGATGGGCGCTTCGCCAGGCAGGAATCCTCGCGGCGGAGGCGCAGCAGGTCGCGGTGCATCTCGAGCACGTGTCGATGTCGCTCACGCTCGGCGAAGTCGAGCTTGCAGGCCTCGAAGGTCGCCGGGTCGTGCGGGGCGGGTACGCGCCGCTGCACCTCCGGCGTCGCCGAGCTGGGGAACTGAGTGATGAAGTCGCGCCGGCCGGCCTCCACCTTTTCCGCCAGCTCGGGCTCCTGGTCGGCAAAGTAGTGAAAGGGCGCCGACGAGCCGAACTCCTGCCCCTGGAAGAGCATCGGCGTCTGGGGCCCGAGCAGCAGCAGGGCGGTGATCGCGCGATGGCGCGCCGCACCGCCGATGGTGTGACAGCGGACGCCTAACGTCGTGTTGGCGATCTGGTCGTGGTTCTGGAGGAAGTGGACGAAGCGCGCCGGCTCGATGTCGAGCGCCGGCGTTCCGCGCCGCTGCCGCTGCCAGAAGTAGACCTGTCCCTGGTAGAGCGTCCCGTGCTTCGCCGCCGAGACGAGCTCCTGCGCGCGTCCGGCGTACGGTGTGTAGTACGCCTCGCGGCGCCCGGTGAGCGCGACGAAGGCGCTGTGATGCCAGTCGTCGTTCCAGAGCATGTCGAGGCCAAGCCCACCGCGATCGTCAGGCCTGACGATGCGCGCCTGCTGCGGCTCGTTCTCGGCGATGAGCAGCGTGCCGCGGCCATTCGCCGCCGCGCGCACGCGCTGCTCGATCTCGCGCAGGATGTGCACCGGCGAGTCGTCGAAGATGCTCTGCGTCGCGTCGAGCCGGAGGCCGTCGAGATGGAACTCGTCGATCCAGTACCCGGCGTTGGCGATGAACAGCTCGCGCACCGGCGCCGAGCTCTCGCCGTCGAAGTTGAGCGGCTCGCCCCACTCCGTCTCGTGCCGATCGGAGAAGTATCGCGGCGAGAACGCCTTCAGGTAATTCCCGCTGGGGCCCAGATGGTTGTAGACGACGTCGAGCACGACGCCAATCCCATTGCGATGCGCCTGGTCGACGAAACGGCGGAAATCGTCAGGCGACCCATAGAGCCGCGTCGGCGCGAAGAGATCGACGCCGTCGTATCCCCACCCGAACCGTCCGGGAAATTCGGCGACCGGCATGACCTCGACCACCGTGATCCCGAGCTCGGCGAGTGCGGGCAGCTCGCGCGCGGCCGCGGCCCATGTCCCCTCGCGAGTGAAGGTGCCGATGTGCATCTCGTAGATGACCTGTCCCTCGATCGCGACGCCGCGCCAGTCGTCGTCGCTCCACTCGAAGGCACCGGGGTCGACGACCATCGACGGACCATGTGGGCCCTCAGGTTGGAAGCGTGAGGCAGGATCGGGATACGGGCGCTCGTCATCGCCGAGGAGGTAGCGATATCGTGCGCCGGCTGCGAGTCCGCTGATGGAGGCGGAGAAGTAGCCGTGGTCTTCGGCGGTGAGATCGTGCACCGCCGGTGAGGAAGGGCCCTCGATGCAGACTCGGACGCGGGAGTGAGCCGGGGCCCAGACGCGGAAGTGCGTCGCACCATTGGCGAGAAGTTCGGCGCCGACTGGAAGCCGGCGAGACAGCTGATGTCGAGAACTCATGCGGTGTGACTTGGGTCGCATTCACGCCGCCTGACTACATCGGCGCGGAAGCGTGAAGTTCCACGCGGCAGCCGTGCCAGCGTAGCCGACTCGACCGCATAATTCAGGCGACGATCCCGATCCGGCGGCGCTTCCCGAAAGTTGCGCGGGAGAAGTCCGCCGCGCGACGTTGCTGCAGCTGGCAGGATATATCCTCCACCCTGGAGCGAGATCAATGCGCATCGCGATCATCGGAGCGGGAAATGTCGGCGGCGCGCTTGGCCGTCGCTGGGCCGAGCTCGGACATGATGTCACCTTCGGCGTGCGGCGACCGGCCGAGGGCGCGAGCGCGATCAAGGGTGGGGCGAAGCTTCCCGCCAAGGCGACGGTCGCGTCGATCGCCGATGCGGTGAAGTCAGTCGATGCGATCGCCCTCGCCACCCCATGGGTCGCGGTGCGCGGCGTACTCGCCGAGATTGGCGGCGCGCCACGCGGTGTCCCGCTGCTCGACGCGACGAATCCGCTCGGCGCGGGCTTCGCGCTCGACGTCGGGCCTAACGGCGAGTCGGCCGCCGAGCGCATCCAAGCACTCGCGCCGGCGTTCCGCGTCGTGAAGATCTTCAACACGACCGGCTACAACAACATGCTCGACCCGAACTACGGCGGATCGCCGGCAACCATGTTCTACGCCGGTGACGACGTGGCGGCGAAGGGCGTCGCTCGTACCCTCGCCACCGAACTCGGCTTCGAGCCAGTCGACGCCGGCGCGCTCGTTCGCGCGCGCGAGCTCGAGCACCTGGCGTTGTTATGGATCTCGCTCGCCTTCGGCGGGATGGGGCGGGAGATCGCGTTTCGGCTGGTAAAGCGATGAGTTGCCGCGCCTAACGGTCCA
>JBJMNK010000042.1:0-10413 GCA_045804265.1 Gemmatimonadaceae bacterium
GCCGGTGCTCACCTTCGTCGAGCCCTGGGACGATGGGCTGATCGATGAAGGTGTCTCGCGCGAGCTCGATCGCGGCGGCCAGGTATTCTTCGTCCACAACCGCATCGAGACGATCGAGGGCGTCGCCGACCACATCAAGCGGATCGTCCCGCGCGCCCGCGTCGCGGTCGGCCACGGGCAGATGAAGGAGCACCAGCTCGAGAAGGTCATGCGCGAGTTCGTCAACGGCGAGGTCGACGTGCTCGTCTCGACGCTGATCGTCGAGAGCGGGCTCGATGTGCCTAACGCGAACACGATGTTCGTCAACCGTGCCGACCATCTCGGCCTCGCCCAGCTCTACCAGCTCCGCGGCCGCGTCGGCCGCTCGCATCGCCGCGCCTACTGCTACCTCCTCGTCCCCGACCAGGTCGATCCCGATGCCGAGCGCCGCCTGCAGGTGCTCGAGCACCACACCGAGCTCGGCTCCGGCTATCGCATCGCGCTCAAGGACATGGAGCTGCGCGGGGCGGGGAACCTGCTCGGTCCGGAGCAGTCGGGTTTCGTGCACGCCGTCGGCTTCGATCTTTACCTGCGGCTCCTCGAGGAGCAGGTCAATCGCGTCACGCGCGCCGAGGGGGCGCCCGCGCTCGTCCCCGCGGACGTGTCGATGGATGTCCCGACGTATCTCCCCGACGATTACATCGATTCGCAGGACGCGAAGCTCGACGTCTATCGCCGTCTCACGCGATTCACCCAGCCGGCCGAAGTCGAAGCGCTTCGCCTCGAGCTGCGCGACAGGTTCGGCCCCCTCCCGCCGCAGGCCGACGCCCTGCTCGCACAGGCGATGCTGCGGATCGTCGGTGGCCTCCTGCGAGTCGAAGGAATCCTTGTGCGCGGCACGGAGGCCCGTATTACCTTTCGTCCGGACGCGGTGCCCCGGATGAAGGGGCTGTCGGCCGCGTTCCATGAGGTTCAGTTCCAGGCCGACGTGAGACGCGCGCATCCATTGTCGCTCAAGCTCACGCGGCTCGGTGGCGCGCCGATGCTCGATGGTCTGGTGCGTGCGCTGCGGTCACTGCTCGCCTGACGGCGGCAGCCCGGGCCGGCCTCGGCTGACAATCAACGCTCCGCCTCCCCCCGCATGATTCGCTGGAAAGGACTGTCCGTCGTCGCCGCCGCTGCGACCCTCGTTGCCTGTGAAGGATTCAAGGAAGCGATGTCGGCCCACGTCGACGTCGCCGCGCGCGCTGGCAGCCAGGAGCTCTCCTCCGAGCGCCTCGCGCAGATCATCGGCGGGACGAAGCTCCCGCTGCAGAAGCCGATCTTCGAAGACTTCACCAAGGTCTGGGTGTCGTATCAACTCCTTGGTGACGCCGCCGCCCACAACGATTCACTGACTGACCGGAAGGCGATCGACGACGCGATGTGGCCGGCGGTTGCGCAGGCCAAGCTGCAGAAGTTCTATCAGCAGGTCTCGGCAACGCTTCCGCACGACTCGGCGACCGAGGAGAAGTACAACCAGGGCGGCCTGCTCGTCGCGCGCCACATCCTGCTGCTCACCCAGCGGCAGGGTGGCGCGCCGTACACCGATCAGCAGGTCGATTCCATTCGTCGTGCCGCCGAAGCGCTGCGCGCGACAGTGACGCCATCGAACTTCGCGGCCGTGGCGAAGCGAGCCAGCCAGGACCCGGGCTCCGCGCCCCAGGGCGGACTGCTCCCGCCGTTCGCTCCCGGTGAGATGGTTCCGGAGTTCGAAGTCGCGACTCGTGAGCTCAAGCCGGGCCAGATCTCGCCAGTCATTCGCTCGCAGTTCGGCTACCACATCATCGAGCGCCTTCCGTACGCGGAAGCGAAGGATGCGTTCACGAAGAAGTTCGCGTCGCAGTCGACGCGTGGCGCCGAGAGCACCTACGTCGCGCAGCTCGAGCAGTCCGGGAAGATCCAGGTGAAGAAGGATGCTCCCGCCAAGGTGAAGGCGATCATCCGCGACCCGGACGCGTTCCGCAACGACAAGAGTGTGCTCGCGACGACCGCGATCGGCGACTTCACCAGCGCGAAGTTCGTGCGCTGGGTCGGCACCCTCCCGGCGCAGGTGCGCCCGCAGATCCTCGCGGCACCCGACACGATGCTTCCCGACCTCGTGAAGGCGATGGCGCGCAACGAGCTGATGCTCCATCGGGCCGACAGCCTCCACATCGACATCGACTCGACGGAAAAGACGCAGATGTACGCGCAGGTGAAAGGCGTCGTCGTGCAGATGTGGCAGGCGCTCAACGTCGATCCGTCGTCGCTCGCGCAGACCGGCAAGACCGTCGCCGATCGCGAGAAGATCGCCGGCGAGCGTATCAATTCGTACCTCGACGAGCTGGTCGCCGGACGGAAGCAGTTCGTGCAGGTCCCTGAAGAGATCGCGACGATCCTTCGCTCGAAGTACGAGGCCAAGATCGTACCGCAGGGCATTGACCGCGCATTCGAGCGGGCGCAGAAGGCGCGCACCACCGCCGATTCAGCGAGTCGCGCGACGCAGCCGCAGTCGAACGTTCCGCTCCCGCAGCTTCCGCAGTCCGGCGCACCTGCGACCGGCGCGCCGACGCCAGGCGCACCGGCGCCAACCGCGAAGCCGTAGTTCGTGACGACAGGTGGCGGGTCGAAGCTCCGACCCGCCACCTGTCGTTTCATGACGCATCACCCAGCAGTCGTGGCGCCGGACCCCGGCGCGCATCGGCGGGTATCTTCTGACATGCCACGCAAGCTTCCAGTACTCGTCGCGCTCGCGACCGCCGCAGTCGTCGCGGGCTCGCTCCAGGCGCAGGATTCCTCCGCCGCCGCTCCCGCTGCCAAGCCGGGTGAAGTCGCGGTCGACCGTGTCGTTGCCGTCGTCGGCAACACGCCGATCCTCTATTCAAACGTCATCGAAGCGGTGAACATGCGCCGCGCGCAGGGCCTCACACTCCCGACCGATTCTGCAGGTCAGGAGAAGGTGATGCGCACCGTCCTCAACGACCTGATCGACGAGGAGGTGCTCGTTCAGAAGGCGAAGGACGAGAAGATCGTGGTCGCCGACAACGACATCGCGACCACGGTCGAGGCCCAGATCAAGCGCGTCCGCGGACAGTTCCAGACCGAGGACGAGTACCGCGCCGAGTTGAAGAAAGCAGGCTTCGGTACGCCGGAGGAATACCGCCGGAGCCTGACCGAGGAAGCGAAGCGTCAGGCACTGCAGTCACAGCTCATCCAGAAGCTCAAGACGGACGGCAAGCTGGTGCAGGTCGGTGTTTCCGAGGCCGACGTTTCGAAGACCTACGCGGAGCGTAAGGCAGATCTGCCGAAGCGTCCAGCGACCGTCACCTTCCGCCAGATCGTCATTGCGACGAAGCCGTCGGAAGCAGCACGGAACGCCGCGCGCGCCAAGGCCGAATCGCTGCTGGTCGAGATCCGGAAAGGCGGCGACTTCGAGCAGATCGCGAAGCGCGAATCGATGGACCCGAGCGCGTCGCAGGGCGGCGACCTTGGCTGGAACCGACGCGGGTCGATGGTTCCGGAATTCGAGCGCGTGATGTTCTCGCTGCCACCGGGCGTGGTGAGCAACGTCGTCGAGACGCCGTTCGGCTTCCACATCATCCGCGTCGATCGCGTGCAGCCGGCCGAGGTGAAGGTCCGGCACATCCTGATCAAGCCGGTCATCGACTCAGGAGCGGTCGCGGCGGCGAAGGCCGAGGCGGACACGGTATTCGCGCAGCTCAAGCGCGGAGTGTCCTTCGACTCGCTGTCGAAGGTACACCATGATCCGATGGAGCTTCGCGGCGCGTTCGATCCATGGGAGCGCTCGCAGCTTCCGGCAGAATACGCGACCGCGCTGGAGGGGAAGAAGGCGGGCGACCTCGCCGGTCCATTCCGCATTGAGGACCCGCGTCGTGGGGCGAAGTTCGTCGTCGTCTCGATGCTGACCTCGGTCGAGGGTGGCGACTTCACGATCGACGACCTGCGCGAGCGGATCCGCGACCAGCTCTCGCAGGAGAAGGCGATGCGCCGCATGCTCGACCAGCTGCGGCAGACCACCTACGTGTCGATTCGCATCTAGTCGTGGCGGCGCCGGCGGGGGGACGCGCCAGCGCGGATCGTGACGGCGCCGCCCGCCGCCCGCGGCTCGCCGTGACCCTCGGCGATCCGCGCGGGATCGGCCCCGAGATCGTCGCCGCAGCGTTAGGCGACGCGCGCGTTCGCGAGGTATGCAGCTGGCACGTCATCGGCCCGGCCGGAACCGCGGCCTCGGTCGACCAGCCGTTAGGCAGGTGGGTCGCGGGAGGCTCCGCCGCCGACGCCGGGAGCTTCGCCGGGCGAGCGGTCGAACGCGCCGCCCGGATGGCGCTGGCTGGCGAGGTCGATGGCGTCGTCACCGCTCCCCTCGACAAGCACGCCCTGCTCGCCGGGGGCTTCGACTATCCCGGGCACACCGAGATGCTTTCATCGATCGCTGGCGTACCGGTGGCGATGATGCTCGCGTCGGACAAGCTTCGCGTGGTGCTCGCCACCACTCACGTTCCGCTGCGCGACGTGCCGAACCTGGTGACGCGTGAGGCGATCATGCGCGCCGCGACGGTCACGCGAGCCGGCCTTCGCGACTGGTTCGGCATCGCCGAACCGCGCATCGCGCTCTGCGCGCTCAACCCACACGCAGGCGATGGCGGCCGCTTCGGCCACGAGGACGATGACCTGCTGGCACCCGCCGCGCGCGATGCCCGGATCGCCGGCCCATTTCCCGCCGACACGGTCTTCGTGCGCGCCATGCGCGGCGCGTTCGACGCGGTGATCGCGCCGTATCACGATGTCGGCATGACCGCGATCAAGGTCGCGTCGTTCGGCAGCGCGGTGAACGTCACGCTCGGCCTGCCATTTCCGCGGACGTCTCCCGATCACGGTACCGCGATCGACATCGCCGGCACCGGACGTGCCGATCCCTCGAGCTTCATCGAGGCGATGCTTCTCTGCGCGCGGATCGCCGCGCGGCTCATGACTCATTCCCCCGACCCCAGCCACAACCGATGACACGCTCGCTGCTCCGCACGCTGCAGCACTCGATTCTCCCGGTCGCGTTCGCGGCCGCTGCCTGCGCGAAGGCGCCTAACGCGAAGCCGGCACCGGCGCCCGTGCCGGCCGATGCCGCGCAGCGTAGCAGCCGGGATGCGCGCGCGGTCGACACCGCATTCTCCGGCCCGCAGCGCGCGGTGGTCGTTCGCCCCGACCAGCAGACGGTCGATGCATTGATCGCCGAGGGGATGCAGCGCTCGCACGCCGGCGCGGATCTCGAATACCTGACCGACGTGATCGGGCCGCGTCTGACGGCGAGCGCGTCGCTCAAGCGCGCGAACGACTGGACCGCTCAGAAGTTCCAGGAGTACGGGATGACGAACGTTCATCTCGAGCCATGGAAGTTCGGGCAGCGCTGGACGCGCGGTCCGGCCGCGGTGCGAATGACCGCGCCGCACGAGCGGTGGCTCAATGCGGTGTCGTGGGCGTGGGCACCGGGAACGAACGGGCCGTCTGCGGGCGATGTGGTCTACATGAATGCGACGACGCGCGCCGACTTCGACGCGCGATTCGCCGGAAAGCTGCGCGGCAAGTGGGTGCTCTCGCGCGGTCCGGTCACGATCTGGAATCCCGACGGTCCGCCCATGACGTCCGCGGACAGCGTCAGGCTCGACTCGCTGCGCCGCGCACAGTTCGCCACGCCGGCCAGCCCGTTCCGCGATTCGGTCATCGCCGTGCTCGCCGGGGAGGGGATCGCGGGTTACATCACCTCGGGTGCGAAGCAGTACGGCCTCGAGACGATGAGCGGATCGCCCGCGCGGATCTATCCGTTCCCGTACATCGTCGTCGACAACGAAACGTTCAGCCAGATGCACCGCCTGCTCGGGCGGGGCGAGCGCGTCGCGCTCGAGGCGAACATCCAGAACACGTTAGGCAGCGACTCGGTGGCGGTCTACAACACCGTCGCCGAGATCCGCGGCACGGAGCGCCCCGACGAGGTCGTCCTGCTCGGCGCGCACCTCGACTCGTGGGACATGGGCACGGGGGCGACCGACAATGGCGCCGGCTCGATCGCGGTGCTCGAGGCTGCGCGCATCCTGCAGGCGACGGGCGCCAGGCCACGACGCACGATCCGCTTCGTCCTCTTCAGCGGCGAGGAGGAAGGGCTGTACGGATCACGGATGTACGCGCGCGATCACGCCGCCGAGCTGCCGAAGTTCCAGTCGGTCCTCGTGCTCGACAACGGAACCGGTCACATCACCGGGATGGCGCTTCAGGGACGAAACGAGCTCCGTGACATGTGGACTTCGCTCTTCGCGCCCACGTCGGCGCTCGGCCCGTTCAAGGTTCGGCCGGGCAACAAGGGCGGCACCGACCACCTGTCGTTCCTGCCGTACGGCGTGCCCGGCTTCAACTACGATCAGGAGTCGCGCGGCTACGACCACACGCATCACTCCCAGATCGATACCTTCGACCACGCGGTCATCCCCGACCTCATGCAGGCAGCGACCGTGATGGCAGTCAATGCCTGGCAGCTGGCGAACCTCGACGAGCTCCTCCCGCGGGGGACGGTCACGGCGCCCCGCTGAGCGGATGCCGTTAGGCAGAAACTAGCGGTCAGGGGTCAGCCGACCCCTGACCCCTGGCTCCTTCTTATGTCGGCTGCTCCTCGCGCACGCGCTCGCGGCGGTCGCCGGCCGAGTGCAGGTCCACCGCGAGCGAATCGATGCGCCGTCCGTCCATCGCCCGCACCGTGAACACGGCGCCACCGCCGGTAACGCGGTCGCCGACGATCGGAAGCCGGCCGAGCATCCCGAACACCCAGCCGCCGATCGTCGTGTAGTCGTCGGACGTGACGTCGAGTCCATAACGCTCGTTCATCTCGTCGATGTTCGTGCTGCCGGGCACGAGGACTTCGCCGGCAGCGGGGCGAGCGAACGGCTCGACCGGCTCGTCGTACTCGTCGAGAATCTCGCCGACGATCTCCTCTAGCAGGTCTTCCATCGTGACGACACCGGCGGTGCCCCCGTATTCGTCGAGCACGATCGCCATGTGCTCCTTCAGGTGCTTGAAGTCGGACAGCACCTCCTCGACTTCGCGAGTCCCCGGCACGACGTGCACCGGGCGCATGATGTCTCGAAGCGAGAAGTTGTCCGGACGCCTGACGAGAACGCGCAACAAGTCCTTCGCCAGCACCAGGCCGATGACGTGGTCGATGGTCTCCTCGTACACGGGGAAGCGCGAGAAGCCGCTCTCCTCGGCGATCGCAACCGCTTCGTCGAGCGTCGCCTCGATGTCGAGCGCGACCATCTCCGTCCTCGGGGTCATCACCTCGCGCGCGTTTTTCTCCGAGAACTCGAACACGCCCTCGATCAGGTCCGCGTCCCGCTGTTCGAGCACTCCGCCTTCCTGACTCTGCTCGACGAGCAGGCGGAGCTCGTCGGCGGAGTGGACCTGCTCGTCGGCGTTGATCGGCTTCTGTCCCATCGCCCGCAGCACCACCGTCGACGACTTGCTGAGGATGTAGGTGAAGGGGAACACGATCCAGGCGAACGCCATCAGCGGAGGCGCGAACCACCGCGCGAGCGACTCCGGGTGATTCAGCGCCGCACCCTTCGGTACCAGCTCGCCGAACACCACGTGCAGATAGGTGACGACGATGAGCGCGATCGTCGCTCCGATCGTCAGGCGCAACGAGAGCTCGATCGCGATCGGAAGGTGCTCGAGCACGCCCTCGAAGATTTCGCCAAGCGCCGCTTCAGCCACCCAGCCCAGGCCGAGGCTGGCCAGCGTCACGCCGACTTGCGTCGCCGAGAGGAGGCGCGGAAGGTTGCCCAGTGCACGCAACGCCATCCGAGCCTGACGGTCGCCTAACCGCGTCATCGCCTCGAGGCGCGTGCGGCGCGAACGGACGAGCGCGAACTCGGCGCCGACGAAGAATCCGTTCAGCAGCACGAGGACCACGATGACGGCGAGCCGGAAGATCACGCCGAAAGCTACTCCCGCTGAGGGTCCGGCGGCCAGTTGCCGGCTGCCTTACGGCGCAATCCCGCGCCCGACGTGTGTGCTGCGGACAGGAAGTCGTCGAGCGCGAATGAACAGGTGACGAACCGCACGGGTAGCGCGTCTTTGTTCGATGATTCGCGACAGCCAATGAGCGACTATCGCATCGAGAAGAACCGGTGCCCTGTGGTCGTCACGACGCACAGTGGGGAAACGATCACCGGCGAGATGTTTCTGCAGCCGTTCGGACGCCACGACGGCGGCACCGAGCGACCGCTCGACATCCTCAACGGCGATGAGCCCTTCTTTCCCCTCGCGGTGTCGGAGAACGAGACCGTCCTGATCGCAAAGGAGCAGGTCGTCGAAGTCTCCGTTGCCATCGACCCGGAAGACTCGGCAGAGACCGAAGTGTTCTCGCGGCCGACGGTGATCGAAGTCCGCCTGATCAATGGTGCGACGCACGCCGGCGCGATCTTCCTGCAACTCCCCCTCGAGCGCCCACGGCTTCTCGATTTCCTGAACCGCGATACCGAGCGGTTCGTCACGCTGCACGGCACGGAACGCCGCCTTCTGATCAACCGACAGGTGATCGAGCGCGTCCGTCCGCTCGACTAAACAATGGCACAACTCGATCGTTTGCTGTCCGTCATGGTGAGCAACCGTGCGAACGCGCTCGTCCTCAACGAGGGCGATGTCGCGCAGCTCGAGGTGCCGGGCGGAGTCCGCCCCGTGACGAAGCAGCCACTGACGTCGCAGCAGGTCATTGCCCTCCTGCGCGAGATCGCTCCCGCCGCCGCCGCCGCGAAGCTCGACGCCGGCGAGGCCGTGACCTTCCAGTACAGCTCCGATGACGGCGTCTTCGTCGCCCGCGCGTCGCAGCTCGATGGCCGCTGGGAAGCATCGGTCTGCGTCGACGACGACGCGGCGTTCCTGGACCAGGGTGGCGGGGCAGGCGGCGGGGCCGCCGTCGCGACACCGGTTGCGCCGACAGCCGCGCGAGCGGCAGCAGCGCACCCTCGCAATGTCGCCCCGGCACCGGCTGCCGCACGTCCTGTCGCAACGACCGGCACGCAAGCGGCGGTAGCCGCGGCACCGGCGCCTAACGTTTTCGTTGCCGACCCGCGAGCGAAGATCGAGATCGATACGCTGCTCAGGCACATGGTCTCCAAGGGTGCGTCGGACCTTCACCTTCGTGTCGGCGAGCCGCCCGTCCTTCGCCTCCACGGCGAGATGATGCGCATCGAGGGGCAGGGCGCGATCAGCGACGACTTCATGCGCGCGATGCTGCTGTCGATCATGCCGGAGCGGAACCGGAACGAGTTCGAGGAGCTGCACGACACCGACTACGCCTACGAGATCGAAGGCGTCGCCCGCTTCCGCGCCAACGCGGCGATGGAACGGAAGGGCGCGGCCGCGGTCTTTCGCGTCATCCCGGCGCAGATGGTCACCGTCGAGCAGATGGGTGTCACGCCCGAGGTGCAGCAGCTGTGCTACCTGACCAAGGGACTGGTGCTGGTCACCGGCCCGACCGGTTCGGGCAAGTCGACGACGCTCTGCTCGCTCATCGACCTCGTCAATCGCTCGCGGACGGATCACGTCATAACGATCGAGGATCCGATCGAGTTCGTGCACCCGAACAAGAACTGCATCATCACGCAGCGTCAGGTCGGCGTCCACACGAAGAGCTTCAAGAGCGCCCTGCGCGCTGCGCTGCGCGAAGACCCCGACATCATTCTCGTCGGCGAGCTTCGCGACCTCGAGACCGTGGCGATCGCGATCGAGACGGCGGAAACGGGACACCTCGTCTTCGGGACACTCCACACGACGACCGCGGCCGGTACCGTCGACCGCATCATCGATCAGTTCCCAGCCGATCGGCAGGAGCAGATCCGCGTGATGCTGGCCGAGTCGCTCAAGGGCGTTATCTCGCAGACACTCTGCAAGAAGATCGGCGGCGGCCGTGTCGCGGCTCGCGAGATCCTGCTGACGAACCCCGCGATCTCGAACCTGATCCGCGAGTCGAAGGTCTTCCAGATCAACTCCGTGCTTCAGACGTCGCGCAAGCTCGGAATGGTGACGCTCAACGATGCGCTGATCGATCTCGTCGATGGGAAGCTCGTCGAGCCGAAGGAAGCCTATACCAAGGCGATCGACAAGCCGAACTTCGCGACGATGCTGCGCAACCGGAACCACGACGTGAGCTTCCTCGACCTCGGCTCCGTCGACGCCGGCGATGGCAAGTCCGCTCGGCCGACCGGGGCGTCGCCCGCGGTGAAGCCGGCGGCGAAGCGTTAGGCAAACCACCGCTCTGGCTGCGGTCGGCTGTAAGCGGTAAGCAGAAAGCAGGGAGCGGACGGCGCCACCGAAATGCGGTGGCGCCGTCCGCTCCCTGCTTAAAGCTTA
>JBJMNK010000043.1:0-21179 GCA_045804265.1 Gemmatimonadaceae bacterium
AACGTCGACGAGCTGCTCGACCAGATCCTCCTCCAGGCCGAGATTCTCGACCTGAAGGCGAATCCCGACCGTCGCGCGACCGGCACCGTCGTCGAGGCGCAGCTCGATCCGGGGAAGGGACCGGTCGCGACGATCCTCGTCCAGAACGGCACGCTCCACGTCGGCGACGACTTCATCTGCGGCATGTTCTCCGGACGCGTTCGCGCGCTCCTCGACGAGCGCGGCCGACCGGTGAAGGACGCCGGACCGGCGATCCCGGTGCAGGTGCTCGGCTTCGAGGGCGTGCCGCAGGCCGGCGATCAGCTCATCGTGGTCGAGGATGCGACCGACGCGCGTGATGTCGCGCAGCGCCGGCAGCGTCTCGATCGCGAGGCGAAGAGTCGCCGCATCACGCGCGGTGCCGTTGTCACGCTCGAAGACTTCATGGCGAAGACCGCCTCGGGTGAGGCGCGCACGCTGCGCATCCTGATCAAGGCCGACCAGGGTGGTCCGGCGGAAGCGCTCGCGGACGCTCTGCAGCAACTGTCCAACGCCGAGGTGCAGGTCGAGATCGTGCACCGCGGCGTCGGCGCGATCACCGAGAGCGACATTCTCCTCGCCCGCGCGTCGGGCGCGATCATCATCGGCTTCCACGTCAGGCCTGACAACAACGCCCGCACCGCTGCTGAGCGCGAAGGCGTCGAGATTAAGCTGTACCGCATCATCTACGAGGCGGTCGCTGACGTTCGTTCCGCGCTCGAGGGACTGCTTCGTCCCGAGGAGAAGGAAGTCATCCTCGGCGAGGCCGAGGTCCGCGAGACGTTCAAGGTTCCGAAGATCGGTCTCATCGCCGGCTGCTCGGTTCGCAGCGGCGTGATCAACCGCGCCGGCCGCGTGCGAGTCGTTCGCGACGGCGTCGAGGTGTTCGACGGCACCATCGGATCGCTTCGCCGCTTCAAGGACGACGTGAAGGAAGTGCGCGAAGGGTTCGAGTGCGGTATCGGCATCGATAACTTCAACGACATCAAGGTCGGTGACGTGATCGAATGCTATCGCACGGAGGAGGTCGCGCGGACGTTGGCCGCGTCGCCCTCCGCCTGACGGCGGAGCGGCGATGGCGCAGCATCAGCGGTCGGATCGGGTCGCCGCGGCGGTCCGCGAGGAGGTGGCAAACTTTCTCGCGGAAGGCGTCAAGGATCCGCGCATCACGGCGCTGGTCACCGTGACCGGCGTGGAGATGACGCGCGATCTTCGCCACGCCAAGGTCTTCGTCAGCATCATGGGCGAAGACTCGCAGCGGGCGTCGACCATCGAAGGGCTCACCAGCGTGCAGGGCTTTCTCCGGTCGCGGCTCGCGCGCTCGCTCAGCCTGCGCGTGGCGCCCGAGGTCCAGTTCGTGATGGACGAGAGCGTGGCGCGCGCGGCGCGCATCGAGACGTTGCTCAACCAGATCCGGACGGCGCCGGCCGAGAGCGATTCGCCGGCCGGCGGAGCGCCTCATCGCGGCGCTGCCGGAGATCCCGCCGGCGATGACGAACCCGCCGCGTGACGGTCTTCTCCTCGTCGACAAGCCGGCGGGGATGACCTCACACGACGTGGTCGACCGCGCGCGCCGGGCGTTAGGCACGAGGCGCATTGGCCACGCTGGCACGCTCGATCCATTTGCCACCGGTCTGCTCGTGCTCCTGGTGGGTCGCGCCACCCGTCTTCTGCCGTATGTCGACGGCGAGCCGAAGGTCTATGACGCCACGATCCGTTTCGGCGCCGAGACCACGACCGACGACGTCACTGGCGACATCACCGCCACCGCTCCGCCGTCGACCCACGAGGCGGTCGAGCGCGCGTTAGGCACTCTCACCGGCGAGATCGACCAGGTTCCCCCGGCGTTCTCCGCGAAGCAGATCGGCGGGCAGCGCGCCTATGTCGCCGCGCGCCGTGGCGCGGCGCTCGAGCTCCCGCCGTCACGCGTGCGCGTCGACTCGTGGCAGCTCGCTGGGTGGGACGGGGCCGACCTTCGCGCTCGCATCACCTGCGGTGGTGGCACCTACATCCGTGCCCTCGCCCGCGACCTCGGGCGCGCGACGGGCAGTGCCGCCCACCTCGCCGCCTTGCGACGCATCGCCGGTGGGCGCTTCACCGTCGGCGACGCGGTAAGCGCGAAAGCGATCGACGAAACCGCGCTGCGTCCGGCAGTGGACGCGCTCCCCGACGTCCCTCGTATCCGGATGGACGGCGACGCGCGCGCGCGCGTCGCGCGGGGAATGACGATCGCCCGCGAACCGGACGTCGCGAACGACACCGCCGCACTCCTCGACGCAGAGGGCGAATTAGTGGCCATCGCGACGCGCGCCGGGGATGCATGGCAGCCGAGAGTCGTCCTCGTCGATGGCTGATGCGCACACCATGATCCCGGCGCTGCGCGACGGGTCTGTCGTCACTGTTGGAACGTTCGATGGCGTCCATCGCGGCCATCAGGACGTGCTCGCCCGGCTCGTCGCCCGCGCCCGTGCCCGATCGCTGCCGAGCGTGCTCGTGACCTTCGATCCGCATCCCCTTGAGATCGTGAATCCGCAGGCGGCACCGCCGCTGCTCACCGTCGGCGACGAGAAGCTCGAGGTCATCGCCGAAAGCGGTGTCGATTACGCGGTGGTCATCCCATTCACGGTCGCCTTCAGCCATCTCAGCGCCGAGTCGTTCGTGACCGATCTGCTCCGCGCGCGCTATGGGATGACCGAGCTCCTCATCGGCCACGACCACGGCTTCGGGCGCGGCCGTTCCGGTGACATCGAGATGCTGCAATCACTCGGCGCCGCGACCGGCTTTGCGGTAGACGTCGTGCCTGCCGTCGCCGCGAGCGACGGACGGACAGTCTCGTCGACGTTCATTCGCCGCGCCGTTGCTGGCGGCGACCTTGCGCGCGCGGCTCTGGGACTTGGTCGGCCATATTCCGTCAGCGGGCGCGTCGTCCGGGGAGCGCAGCGCGGACGCGAGCTCGGCTTCCGCACGCTGAACCTTCCGTCGCCCCCGCGCCGCAAGCTTCTCCCGCCTGAAGGCGTCTATGCGGTTCGGGTCCAGACACATCTTGGCCCCTTCGGGGGTATGCTCAATCTCGGTGGACGTCCGACATTTGGTGAAACCGAGCGGAATCTCGAGGTGCATCTCTTCGACGCGAATGGTGACTGGTACGATCGTACAGTTCGCATCGACTTCGTTGCGCGGCTGCGTGACACGATGCGCTTCGACGGCCCGGCTGCGCTCGTTGCGCAGCTGCACCGGGACGAAGCGGACGCTCGCCGTGCGTTGACGGTTCCCTCGACGGGGCCTACCTTTCCAAGCTCCGCCTGAACGTTTTCCCCCCATTGGCAGCTGCATGAAGCTCTCGTATCGCATCGGCCTCATCCTGGCGCTCGCGGCACTCGCTGTATGGATGCTCGTGCCCCGCAACGTCCATGAGCGCCAGCTCAGGAACGGCATCTCGCGCGACACCATCATTCGACGTGTCCCCATCAAGAAGGGTCTCGATCTTCAGGGCGGCATGCACGTCGCGCTCGAGGTCGATGAATCGAAGGGGACGGTTGCCAACAAGTCCGACGCGATCGATCGCGCACTGAAGGTCGTTCGCAATCGCGTCGACCAGTTCGGCGTCTCCGAACCGGTCGTGCAGAAGGCGGGCAACGATCGCATCGTCGTCGAGCTTCCGGGCATCGACGACCCCGATCGCGCGCGCGACCTCCTGCAGAAGTCGGCCTATCTCGAGTTCCAGATCACCGACAAGACCGATGCACTGGTGCGCTCGCTGCCGAAGCTCGACGCCATCGCGAAGCAACTCGCCGGCGTCGTCGGCACGACGAAGCCCGCCGACGGGGTCGCCGCCGGTCCAGGTGTCACGACCAGCGACAAGGCGCTGACCGGGTTGTTCGGCGGCGATACCGCGAAGAAGTCCGCGACCGCGACGAAGGATTCCGCGCCGAGCGATACGCTGGCACTCGCCGGTCAGGGCATCTTCTCGCGCAGCATCCAGCGCGGCGACATGCCGGGCGAGTATTACGTCCCACAGTCCGCCTACGACCAGATCGCCGCTCTCGTCGCGCGCCCCGAGATTCAGCAGGCGCTGCCGCCGCGGAAGGTCTTCCGCTGGAGCAACGACTCGCTGCCGATCCAGGGCACGACGTATCGCATGCTCTACGTCCTCGACGCGGATCCGATGATCACCGGTGAGGCGATCACCGATGCGAAGCCGCAGCAGGATCCGACCGAAGGTACCGTCGTCACCTTCACGCTCAGCAACGAAGGTGGACGCGTCTTCAAGCGCCAGACGTCGGCGCACATCAAGGACTACATGGCGATCGTCCTCGACCAGCTGGTCATGGGTCGGCCGCCGGTGATTCAGGGCGCGATCAGCACGCGCGGGCAGATCACGATGGGTCGCCGCGACCTGCAGGCGGCGCAGGATCTCGCGCTCGTGCTTCGCGCCGGCGCGCTCCCCGTGCCGCTCAAGGTCGCCGAAGTGCGGCAGGTCGGCGCGACGATGGGCGCGGACTCGATTCACAAGGGACTGATCGCCGGCATCATCGCGGTCGCCCTCGTCGTCATCATCATGCTCGTGTACTATCGCTTCTCCGGCTTCCTCGCGATCGTCGGCCTCGCGCTCTACGTGCTGTACACGCTGGCCACGCTGTCGGGATTCGACGCCGTGCTGACGCTCCCCGGCCTCGCCGGCTTCGTGCTCTCGATCGGTATAGCGGTCGATGCGAACGTGCTGATCTTCGAGCGCATCCGCGAGGAGCTCGACCGCGGCAAGACCGTTCGCACAGCGATCGATGAAGGGTTCCGCCATGCGATGCCCGCGATCATCGACTCCAACGTCTCGACCATGCTGACCGCCGCCGTCCTCTATCAGTGGGGCTCCGGACCGGTCCGCGGCTTCGCCGTGACTCTCATCGCCGGTATCGCCGCGTCGATGTTCACCGGAATCTTCGTCGTCCGCACTCTCTACCTCTTGTGGCTGCAGCGGAAGCAGGGCGCAGTCCAGACCGTGAGCATCTGATGCTGCGAATCTTTCATGACACCCGCTACGACTTCATCCGCTGGTGGAAGACCGCGGTGGTCATCACCGCCGTCTTCGTCATCGCCGGCCTCGGGTCGCTCGCGATCAAGGGCATCAACTACAGCATCGACTTCACCGGCGGCACGCTGATCCAGCTCCAGTTCAAGCAGCCGCCTAACGTCGCGGACATCCGCGCCGCCGTCGAGGGGAGCGGGGTGAAGAACCCCGAGGTTCAGCAGTTCGGGTCGGATCGGGAGTTCACCGTCCGCGCCCAGGACCTGCGCGACGTCAGCGCCCAGGGCTCGGGCGCCGAGTCGGTCGCCACGCAGATCAAGAACGCGCTCACGCGTCAGTTCGGTGACAGCGCGTTCACCGTCAAGCGGACGGAGGCCGTCGGCCCCCGCGTCGGCAGCGAGCTCCGGCGCGGCGCCGCCATCGCGTTAGGCATCTCCTTCCTCGTCACCCTCGTCTACCTCGCCATCCGCTTCGAGTGGCGATTCGGCGTCGCGGCCGTCATCGCCACGGCGCACGACGTGCTCACGACGCTGGCGTTCCTCAAGCTCATGCACCTCGAGGTGTCGCTCACCGTCATCGCTGCGATCCTCACCGTCCTCGGCTACTCGCTGAACGACACGATCATCATCTTCGACCGCGTCCGCGAGGACCTGAAGAAGAAGCGCAACGAGCCGCTCTACGACACGCTCAACCGCGCGATCAACGAGACGCTCCCGCGCTCCGTGATGACGCACGCCACGACCTTCCTTGCGACCCTCGCCCTGCTGCTGTTCGCCGGCGAGGTGATCCGGCCGTTCGCGTGGGTCATGGTCTTCGGTATCGTGACCGGAACGTTCAGCTCGATCTACGTC
Organism: Gemmatimonadaceae bacterium; assembly: GCA_045804265.1. Lineage (GTDB taxonomy): Bacteria > Gemmatimonadota > Gemmatimonadetes > Gemmatimonadales > Gemmatimonadaceae > JABFXC01. The sequence goes on from JBJMNK010000043.1 coordinate 5,893, forward strand.
GCCGGTCCGGTCCTGCTCTGGATCGAGCGGAAGTGGCCGCGCCACGCGAGCACGGCGTCGCTCCCGTCCGCCGCCGCCGACCGCCAGCGGCAAGCCCGTGAGACGCGGGGCAGGGCAGCGCCGGCTGCGGCGTCGGTGACCCCGACAAAGCGTTAGGCAGCGAGACGCCGCCGGCTTCGATCGCCGGCGGCGTTTCTCTTCTTATGCGCGGCTTCGTCGACAGCCACGCGCACCTCGCCGACCCGGCGTTCGATGCCGACCGCGATGCGGTCATCGCCCGGGCGCGCGAAGCCGGTGCCACGGGCATCGTCTGCATCGGTGAGTCGGTCGCCGCCGCGGCCCGTTCCCGCGCCATCGCCGCGCAGCACCCGGGCTTCATCTGGCATACCGCCGGCGTCCACCCGCATGACGCTGGGTCTTTCGAGGCGGGTCGCGACCTCGCTGCGATCCGCGCTGAGCTCGCGCTCGGTGGAGTCGCCGTCGGCGAGTGCGGGCTCGACTACCACTACGACCATTCGCCACGCGATCAGCAGCGCGCCGCGTTCGCCGCGCAGCTCGCGCTCGCACACGAGCACGCCGTCCCCGTCGTCGTTCACACGCGCGACGCGGAGGACGACACGACCGCGATGGTCCGCGAGGCCGGTCAGCAGGGAGTCACGGGAGTTCTCCACTGCTATACCGGATCGCGGGCCCTCGCGAGCGTCGCGCTCGATGCCGGATGGTGCGTGTCGTTCAGCGGCATCGTCACCTTCAGGAAGTGGACAGACGACGTATTGCTCCGTCTCGTGCCTGACGATCGCTTGCTCGCCGAGTCCGATGCGCCGTATCTCGCGCCAGTCCCCAATCGCGGCAAACGCAACGAACCGGCGTGGGTCGGTCACACCGTCGCCCGCCTTGCCGCCGTTCGCGCATCCGACCCCGGGGCGCTCGCTGCCACCGTCGCCGCGAATGCGCGGCGACTGTTCAACCTCGCGCCGGCGGCGTAAACTCCATCGCCGCACCGTGTCGCAATCGACCGTCTTCCCGGAGCTGACGTGAGCGTCAAGACCATCCAGACCGATCGCGCGCCCGCCGCCATCGGTCCCTACTCGCAAGCGATCATCGCCAACGGATTCATCTTCACTGCCGGCCAGATCGCGCTCGACCCGAAGAGCGGACAGATCGTCGACGGCGATGTCGTCGCGCAGGCCGAGCGCGTGCTGCAGAACCTTCGCGCCATCCTCGACGAGGCGGGCGCAACCTTCGCCGATGTCGTGAAGACCACGGTCTTCCTCTCCGACATGGCCGACTTCCCGCGCGTCAACGAGGTCTACGCGAAAGCGTTTGGCAGCGCGCGCCCCGCGCGCTCCACCGTGCAGGCCGCCGGACTTCCGCGCGGAGTGTTCGTCGAAATCGAGGCGATCGCCGTCTCCCGCTAGCGGCTCGTCGTCGTCCGCGGCTTCACATCACCCTAACGGCCAACGCCATGACCAACACACGCGAGCAGCTCTTTCGCTTGACGCAGTTCGCGCGCTGCGCGGGTTGAGCGTCCAAGCTGGGTCCGGGCGACCTCACGCGTGCGCTCGCGCCTCTCGCCCGGCGCGATGATCCCCGTCTGCTCGTTGGTCACGAGACCTTCGACGACGCGGGGATCTTTCGCGTGTCCGACGATGTCACGCTCGTCCAGACGCTCGATTTCTTCGCGCCCATCGTCGATGACCCCTACGACTTCGGACGCGTCGCTGCTGCCAACGCGCTCTCCGACATCTACGCGATGGGTGGCGAGCCGCTCACCGCGATGAACATCGCTGCGTTCCCCACCGGCAAGCTTCCCATCGAAGTGCTCAGCGACATTCTCCGCGGCGGGCAGGACATGGTCCACGCGGCCGGCGCGATCGTGATTGGTGGTCACACGGTCACCGATGACGAGGTCAAGTTCGGGCTCTCCATCACTGGCCGCGTTGATCCGCGCCGCATGCTCACCAACGATGCCGCGACCGTCGGCGACGTACTCATTCTCACGAAGCCGCTCGGCACCGGGATCCTGGCGACCGCCGCACGGAACGAGAAGCTCGGGAAGTCCGAGCTCGCGGGCCTCGTCGCATCGATGACGACTCTCAACGCCGTTGCCAGTCGTGTCGCGCTCGCCCTCGACTCGCACTGCGCTACCGACGTCACCGGCTTCGGCTTGCTCGGCCACGCCTCCCACATTGCCCGTGCGAGCCGTGTCCAGCTTCGCATCGACCGGGCGAAGGTGCCGATTCTCGTTGGCACGCGCGAGGCATGGCGCGCCGGCGCCCGCACTGGCGGCGGTGACCGCAATCTTCAATTCGTTGCCGACATCGTCAGCTGGGGCGACGCGTCCGATGAGGATCGCGCGATCCTCGTCGACCCGCAGACGTCGGGCGGACTGCTCGTTGCCCTCCGCCCCGAACGCGCGGCCGAGTATCTTTCGCGCGTCCAGTCCGCCGCCGTCATCGGCGAAGTCGTTGCCACCGGGGCACCGGGGCTGGTCGTTGCGTGATCGAGGGGGCGCATGTGGCCTGGTGGCTGCCCCAGTCTTCAAAACTGGTGCGACCCGACCTTGTCGGGTTGGGTGGGTTCGATTCCCACACGCTCCCGCCACGCTGACCACCGCGCATCGATGCATGCCTGAACGTCCGATTCTCATCGCTTGCACCGCGCCCGCCTCGCCGGGGCGTCTCGCGTTAGGCGGTCACCGCGCGTTAGGCGTCGTTCGCGCGACCGTCCTTCTCGCCGCGCGGCGCGCGGGGCTCGTGCTCCTCGCAGCCGCGGTGCCGTTGGTGGTCCTGGCCCAGGGTACCGATACCACGACCACCAGGCCGTCGCCGAGCCTCGTCGTCCCCAAGCCGGCCGGCGGGCCCCCGATCACCCCGCGGCGCGCGTTCCTCTACTCGCTCGCCTTCCCAGGCAGCGCCCAGTCGATCCTGTCACGTCCCACCGCCGGCACCATCTTCGTCGCCGCCGAGGCCGGGACGCTCGCGATGATCGCGAAGTCGATGTACGACCTGCGTGCCGCGCGTGCCGTCGCGAACGATACCGTCGTCCATGGTTATACGACGCCGACGGATGGGACGCAGCCGCGCCCCATCTACGTGCGAACTGCCGGCGCCTTGCGTGCGCAGAGCCGGATTCCGGCGCGCCGCGCTCACGTCGAAGACTGGATCACCATCCTGATCGTGAATCACTTTTTCGCCGGCGCCGACGCCTACGTCGCTGCAAATCTCTGGGACGTTCCCACGGACGTCAGCGTGACCGCTGTCCCATCGGGTGGCGCGCAGCTCGCCGTCCGCCTCGCGTGGTGACGGCGGCCGCGCCGATCGGCGTCTTCGACTCCGGCATCGGTGGGCTGACGGTCGCCCGCGAATTGATGCGGCAGTTGCCGGCCGAGAGCATCGTCTATTTCGGCGACACGGCGCGCGTCCCGTACGGCCCGAAGAGCCCCGATACCGTTAGGCGCTACAGTCGCGAGATCGCCGCCTATCTCCGCGAGCGCGGCGTGAAGGCGCTCGTCATCGCTTGTAACACCGCCACCGCCCACGCGCTCGCGACGCTCCAGGCCGAGGAGTCGATGCCGGTCATCGGTGTCGTTCAACCCGGGGCCCGGGCCGCAGTCGCCGCGAGCCGCGGTGGCCGCATCGGCGTCATCGGCACCGTCGGGACGATCCGGTCCGGCGCCTACGAGCGCGCGATTCGCGAGCTTCGTCCAGATGCGGTCATCACCGCCCGACCGTGCCCTCTCTTCGTCCCCCTGGTCGAGGAAGGATGGCTCGAGCACGACGCCACCCGCCTCATCGCCAGCGAATATCTGGACACCTTCGCCGCCGACGGTGTCGACACGCTCGTCCTTGGCTGCACCCACTACCCGCTCCTCAAGCCGCTCATCGCCGAGGTGCTCGGGCCGGCCGTCGCGTTGATCGACAGTGCCGAACAGACCGCCGCCGAGGCACGCCGCACGCTCGATGCCCGCGGGCTGCTCGCGGCCCCCGACAGCGTCGCCGTTAGGCGTTATGTCGCATCGGATGCGCCCGATCAGTTCCTACGGATGGCCGAGCGCTTCCTCGGCGCGCCGATCGACGGCGTCGAGACGCACACCCTCGGCTGAGTCTCCCCCGTCCCAGCGAAGCAGCTCGACCGTCGCCGGCGTGACCTTGAGGTAGGTCGGCGAATCGAGCCAGGACCCCGCGTTCGCATACGCGCCACCCGTTGGAGCGCGCTCGAGGGCCGCGATGTGCGAATGCCCGAAGACGACGAGATCGAGCGAAGGGTCCGCGGACAGCTGGCCAAGCGCCACGCGTCGCAGCCCTTCGCCCTTGTCGCGCGCCCGATGCAGGCGGCTCGCTTGCGAGCTCCCGAGCGCGAGCCGGCTCCCCATGTCGGGATGCAGGAGCCGAAACGCGCGAATCGACCACGGATGGCGAAGAACCGTTCGCAGTCGGCGGTACTTTCGATCTTCGACATCACGCAGCCCGTCGCCGTGTTCGATGCGGGTCCGCCAGCCGCCGATCGATCCTTCCCACGCGCCGACGTGATACGTCAGCCCATAGTCGTCGCGCAGGATCTCGCCCCCCCAGCAATCATGATTGCCGGCGATCCACAGGACCTCAGTTCCGCTTTCTTTCAGGTCGGCCAGTGCCGCAACTACCCGCACACCTCGGCGCGGAACAACGGTCTTCCATTCGAACCAGAAGTCGAACAGGTCGCCGTTGATCACGAGCGACGCCGCTTTTCCTTCCAGTGAACGCAGGAAGCGGAGCACCTGGCGCTCGATCGCCGCTGATGCAGCGCCCAGGTGGGCATCGGAGATGATGTAGCACGGCGTGGGGAGCACGCGACAATTCTACTCGTGCTCCGCACTCTTTACAAACCGAGGCGGAGCATTCATCCTTCGCCCACCAGAGTTCCCCAACGGAGGAGTGATGCCCCAGAATGCGCTCGGCCTCATCGAGACCAAGGGTCTCGTTGGCGCCATCGAGGCTGCCGATGCGATGGTGAAGGCGGCGAACGTCCGCCTCGTCGGCAAGGAGAAGGTCGGCGGTGGTTACGTCACCGTCATGGTACGCGGAGACGTCGGCGCCGTGAAAGCCGCGACTGACGCTGGCGCCGCCGCCGCGGAGCGCGTCGGCGAGCTGGTCTCGGTCCACGTCATTCCGCGCCCGCATGGGGACATCGAGCTCCTGCTCCCGCAGGGCGGCGGGGCCGAGAGCTGACAGTGGCCTCCTGGGTCGAGCAGGCCCTCGGCCTCATCGAGACGAAGGGGCTCGTCGGCGCAATCGAAGCCGCCGACGCTGGCCTCAAGGCAGCCAATGTCTCGCTCCTCGGGAGTGAGCGCGCCGACGCCGGGCTCGTCACGGTGATGTTCGGTGGCGATGTCGCCGCGGTGAAGGCCGCCTGCGACGCCGGCGCGGCCGCGGCCGAGCGCGTCGGGCAACTCGTCGGCGTTCATGTCATTCCGCGCCCGAGCCCCATGCTCGCCGCCATCGAGACGGACGAGTCGCCGGGGAAGCGGGCTCCCGACGAGTCCACCCCCACCGCTCAGCTGCCTAACGGCGGCTGGGACATTGCTGTCCTCGAGAACACCAAGGTGGTCGAGCTCCGCGACATGGCGCGCCACGTCGACAACTTCCCGCTCAAGGGCCGCGATGTCGCGCGCGCGAGCCGGGAGGAGCTGCTCGCCGCGTTTCGCTCGTTGAGCCGCTAGCTCCCGCGTGGACGCGGATCTTCGCAGCATCCAGGAGGCACGCGACCTCGTCACTCGCGCCGCCGAAGCGCAGCGCGCCTTCGATCGCGTTGATCAGCGGGCGGTCGACGCCATCGTTACCGCGATGGCTCGCGCCGCCTCCGCCAACGCCGAGCGGCTCGCGCGCCTCGCGGTCGACGAGACCGGGATGGGCGTGTATGAGCACAAGATCCTCAAGAACAAGTTCGCCTCGGATCATGTGCTCGCCTACATCCTGCCGTTGCAGACGGTCGGGATCATCCGCGAGGACAGGGCGCGCAAGCTCAAGGAGCTCGCGGTCCCGATGGGAGTCGTCGCCGCGATCATCCCGACTACAAATCCGACCTCGACCGCGATCTACAAGGCGCTGATCGCTGTGAAGGCGCGGAACGCCTGCGTCATGTCACCGCACCCGCGCGCGACCAAGTGTGTCGTCGAGACCGTGCGCGTGATGGCGGCGGCGGCGGTCGCCGCCGGCGCCCCGCCTGGCCTCGTCTCCTGCATGACGTCGCCGACGCTCGATGGAACGCTTGCCCTGATGCGCCACGATCTCACCGCCATCATTCTCGCGACCGGCGGCAAGGACCTCGTGCGATCGGCCTACAGCGCCGGCAAGCCTGCGTACGGTGTCGGCCCGGGCAACGTTCCGGCGATCATCGAGCGCACCGCGCGCATCGACAAGGCCGTCGCTGACGTCGTCGATGGCAAGACCTTCGACGCCGGCGTCCTCTGCTCAAGTGAGCAGTCCATCGTCTGCGACGCGCCCGTCGCCGCCGCGGTTCGCGCCGCACTCCTCCGCGAACGTGCGCACATCTGCACCCCGGACGAGAAGCGCGCACTCGAACGGACGATGATTCCACCGGGCGGGAAGGGAATCAACACTGCCGTCGTCGGGAAGCAGCCGCAGGAGATCGCACGCCTCGCGGGATTCTCGGTCGCGCCGGATGCGAAGCTTCTGGTCGTCGACCTGAAGACCGTCGGCCGCGACGAGCTCCTCAGCCGCGAAAAACTCTCGCCGGTGCTCGGCTTCTACGTGGAGGAGGGGTGGGAACGCTGCTGCCAGCGGGCGATCGAGCTGCTGACGTTAGGCGGGATCGGCCACTCGCTCGTCATCCACAGCCAGGACGAGCGCGTCATCGACGCTTTCTTCCGCGACAAGCCCGCCTTTCGCATCTCGGTCAATACCAACTCCGCGCTCGGTGCGGTCGGCTACACCACCGGATTTGCCCCGGCGATGACCCTGGGTCCCGGGACCTGGGGCGGCAGCAGCACGTCGGACAACATCACGCCGCTGCACCTGATCAACATCAAGCGCCTCGGCGGCGAGATTCACCCGTATCACGACCCGTTGCGCGAACGCTCGTCAGCGGCGCGGCCCACCGTTGCCTCGCCGCGTGTCGACCCTCGCGCCGACGCGGGCGGAACGCTCGCCAGCGGCGAGGTCCAGCGCATCGTCGACGATTTCCTGCGTGATTTCCGCGGAGCGGCACGGTGACCGAGCAGGAGATCGAGCGCCTGGTGACGCTGGTCGTCGACGCGCTCCTGCGCCGACCGGCGGACGTTAGGCCTGACGATGCAGCTCGTGCTGCCGCCTGGCTCCCGATTCCCGTCCGCCCCGAGCCACCCGCACGCTCGACTGAGCCGCCGGTCTGGTCGGGCGCCGCCCAGCGCCTCGATGATGTCGCACCCACTCCCGGCGCGCCCAGTCGCGGTCCGGTGGGCGCGGCATCCGGTTCGTCGGTCCGCCGCGTCGCCACCGGCGAGCTGACGAATGCCGTACGCGCCGCCGCCGCGGGACGCACGCCGGCCCCCGCTGTCGCCCCGGTCGGCCGCACCCGTCACCGCGTCACGAGTCGTCTGCGCTCGCTCGAGATCGACGTGGCGATCGGCGTATCCAATCGGCACGTCCATCTCTCGTCGCAGCATGCGCGGCAGCTCTTCGCCGCCGATCAGCCCACCGTGCTTCGTCCGATCTCGCAACCCGGTCAGTTTGCCGCGAACGAGACCGTAACGGTCAGCGGACCGCGCGGGAAGCTCGACGCGGTCCGCGTCGTCGGTCCGGCACGCGGCGAGACCCAGCTCGAGATATCACTCTCGGACGCCTTCCGCCTCGGCATCGCGCCGCCGGTCGCAGCGAGCGGATCGCTCGCCGAGTCGATCGGTGGTGTTACGCTCGAGGGCACGTCCGGTCAAGTGTCGCTCACGCGCGGCGTGATCGTCGCCGCCCGACACCTGCACCTCGCCAGTGATGACGCCGCGCGGTGGGGGCTCGCCGACGGCGATCGTCTCGACGTTCGCGTCGGGCAGGGAGCGCGAGCCACGACGTACCACGACGTCCTGGTTCGCGCTGGCGGGCTGTACGCCACCGAACTCCACCTCGACGCGGATGTGGCCTTCGCCGCGGGGGTGAAGACCGGCGACCGCGCACGAATCGTCTCGGCTGTCGCCCGCGCGCCGCAGCGGCCGGTGCTCATCACCGAGCGTGACGTTGTCCGGATCGCCCGCGAGGGCGGCTCGCTTCCTGCGCGGGCATTGCTCACGCCAAGCGCACGCGATCGTGCGCGCTCTCTTGGACTGGAGCCATGACTGCGGCAGGACGTCCAATGCACGCGGTCGAGTTCCGCGTTCGCTATGCGGAAACCGACCAGATGGGCGTGGTGTATCACGCCAATTATCTGCACTGGTGCGACATCGGCCGAACCGAGTATCTCCGTGCCCGCGGCGCCACGTACGCCGATCTCGAGCGGACCGGCATGTTGCTCGCCGTGTCGCAGGCGACGCTCCGGTATCACGCTTCGGCGCGGTACGACCAGATGGTTCGCGTCGAGACGACGCTGCGCGACGTCCGTAGCCGCGCTCTCACCTTCGATTACATGATCGTCGATGCCGCGACCGGCACACGCTTCGTCAGCGCCAGCACCGTCCTCGTCTCGCTCGATGCCGCCGGTCGACCGGTGCAGCTTCCGCTCAAGACGCGCGAGCTGCTTCTTCGTGACCTTCCATGACGCGACCCGCCCGCGGACGACGCGCGTGATCAGGCACTGCGCGTTAGGCGCCATTGTCGCAACGACCGTCGCCTGCGGCGGCGTTCGCGTGTCCCCTGAGAGAGCGCTCACCCCCGTCGACGTCGATCTGTACGCCCGCGTTCTCGCCGCCGCCGATGCGCGCCGCCCTGATACGGCCCTCGTCTCGGCCGCGATCGCAAGCGCGTCGCCCGCCGTTAGGCGGGAAGGAGCGCTGGCCGCCGGACAGCTGCGAATGCGCTCGGCCGCGCCGGTGTTGCGCGCGCTGCTTCGTGATCGCGACAGCTCGGTCGCTGCGCGCGCCGCCTTTGCGCTTGCCTTGCTTCGTGACACCGCCAGCGTCGCCGCGCTCGACACCGCTCTGCGCGCGCCGGCGCCCGTCGCCGTGCAGGCGGCGTTCGCCCTCGGCGAGATCGGCGAGTCGGCACGCGCGACGGTCATCGCCCGCGCCGATTCGGCGGCGTCGCGCGTGCGCGTCGAGCTGCTGCTCGCCAGCGCCAAGCTTCGCCCGACTCCCCCCGCTCCGGCCATCGCTGCGCTCGCGAGCGACGATCCCTGCGTTCGCTGGGCGGCAGCGTACGCGTTGTCACGCCCGCGCGTCGCTGCTGGGATACGCGGCCTGATCGCGCTCGCGCGCGACGCGCGGAGCACGGGCTCCGATACCACCGCCCCTGCGGCGCCTGGAACCTACGAGTGCTCTCCGTCCGAGACGCGAGCGCAGATTGCGCGGGCGCTCGTACGGCCGGTGACCGGCGATTCACTCTCGGCGGAGGCGGTTGCCGTTCTTCGCTCGTTCGCCGTCGATCCGTCGCCGCACGTTCGCATCAACGCGCTTCGCTCGATCGCGACCTTCGGCGATTCGAGCGTAGCCTTGGTTGTTGGCGGGGCGCGCGATCGGGATGCCAACGTACGCGTTGCTGCGGCGCAGTCGCTCGCCGGACGCAAGCTCGGGCAGGATCTGTGGTTGTCGCTGTGGAATGCGGACTCCTCGACGATGTATCGGCGCAGTCTCCTCGAATCCGCCACCCGTTCGGGCGTCTCCCTCCCCGCGCATGATGATTGGCGGCGAAACCGCGATTGGCACTTGCGCGCTGCGCTGGCCGACGCCGCCGCGCTCGCGCCGACCGCCACCCGTGGCACCGCGCTGGCCATGCCGCTTCTCGCCGATCCCGATCCTCGCGTTAGGCAATCGGCCGTCGCTGCGATCGCCGCATTTCTCGACTCGACCGGCGGCGCCGCCCGGCGGCGCACCGTCGTCGTCGCGCTACACGATCCCGACTTCTTCGTTCGTGCCACGGCGCTGCTCGCCTTGGCCGACAGCGCCCGCGCTCCTGAAATTCCTGCGGTGCTCGCCAGCTATCAGCTCGCCGCTGGCGACTCGGGAAACGACGCGCGAATCGCCGCCATCCGATATCTCGCGGCTGCGTGGAAACGGGACAGCGCCGCGATTCCCGACTCCGTTAGGCGGCTGATTGCTGCCTTGCCCTCGCCTGGCGACCCGCTCGTGCGCGCGGAGGCCCGTGGGTTGACGCCGGTCGTCGGTTGGGCCGGCGTCGAAGGCGATGCTCGCGACCTCGACTGGTATCGGCGAATCGTGCGCGACGTGGTCGCCCCGACGCTCGCGGGCGCCCCGCTCCGCGCCCGGATCGAGTCGGCGCGCGGGCCGATCACCCTCGAATTGCTCGGTGAAGACGCGCCGCTCACTGTCGCCAATTTCGTCGCGCTTGCCCGCCGGAACTTCTATCGCAACGTCCAGTTCCATCGTGTTGTCCCGAATTTTGTGGCGCAGGATGGCGACCCGCGCGGTGACGGCAACGGCGGGCCCGGCTATGCCATTCGCGATGAGCTGAATGCGCTCCGCTACAGCCGCGGTGCGGTCGGGATGGCGCTCTCCGGACCTGACACCGGTGGCAGTCAGTATTTTCTCACGCTCTCGCCGCAGCCGCATCTCGACGCCCGCTACACGATTTTCGCCCGCGTCATCGCCGGCCAGGCTGCCATGGATCGCCTCGTCCAGGGCGATGCGATCGCCAATATCGTCATCCCATGACGCCGCTCCGACGTACCGTCTGCCTAACGTCGATGCTCGTCGTCGCCGGCGCGTGCATTCCGAAAGCGCATCCGCTCGCCGGCATCCCGACGCGAGCCGCGATTCCGCCGATCGAGATCCCGCGCGGTCACACCAGGTTCGTATTCGATTGGAAGTACGAGGATCCGGACATTCATGCCTCCGGCGATGGCGCAATCCGCGCCGCCTGGCCTGACAGTGCGCGTCTCGACCTCTTCGTCGGTGGCGGCATGGGCGGTGCCTCCGCGGTCCTCGTCGGCGACGACCTGCGTGCGCCCGGCCCGAGCGCGCTTCGCCGCCTGATCCCGCCCCCGCCCCTCCTCTGGGCCGCGCTCGGTCGTCTCGCCGTGCCGCCGGCGGCGGATACGACGGCCCGGCTCGACGGAGACACGCTTCGCGTGGACATCGGGCGCGGCACAGTGTGGCGCGTCACCATCGCCGAAGGAAGGCTGCGGCGCCTCGAGCGAATCGATGATGGCCGGATCGTCCAAAGCGTCGTTCGCGCTGACGAGCGTCACGTGCGATATTTCGACGCTGGCTCGCGGCGGTCGCTCGACCTCGTGATCACGAGCGTGGATCAAAATGCGGAGTTCGATGCGTCGATCTGGTCGTTCTAGCCTGCTGGCGGCACTACTGCTCGCGCTTGCGGGCTGCTGGCCGTACGGGTTCGCCGGCGGCGGGCTCCCATCGAACATTCACACGGTCGCCGTCCTCCCATTCGAGAACGAGACGCCGCAGGCCGAGCTGCAACGCGAGGTATGGGAGGCGTTACGGGGGGAGATGAAGTCGCGCCTCGGTCTGCGCGACGCACCGGAGGCGCGCGCCGACGCTTTGGTGCGCGGTACGCTGCTCCGCTACGATACCGGCATTCCCATCGCGTTGTCGGCGAACCGCGGCCAGGTCACCTCCGCTCGGCGAAAGCTGCAGATTGTCTGCGATATCGAGATCGTCGATCAGAAGACGGGCAAGATGCTCTGGCAGCGGAAGGGAATTACCGCCGAGGGCGAGTACGAAGAGCCTAACGAAGTGAATGGCCGCCGTGAAGCGTTGCGCAAGCTCGTGACGGATGTCATCGAGGGAGCGCAGTCTCAATGGTGACGACCAGCGTGCGCGCCGGGCGCTCATCGCTCGGCTGCCTCGTCATCATCCTGCTTGTCGTCGCGGCCGGCTACTTCGCCGTCAACGTCGGAGAGGTCTATCTGCGGTACTATCAGTTTCACGACTCGATGGCGCAGAATGCACGCTTCGCCGCGCATTTCGACGACGACGCGATCCGCAACAATCTCAAGCTCGCCGCTGACACGCTCGATCTCCCCGCCGGCGCGCACAGCGTCCAGATCCATCGGCGCGATCACCATATCAGCATCTCCGCGGACTATTATGAGCGCGTCGAGCTCCCGCTCTACGTTCGCGAGATCCACTTCGAGCCGCGTGTGGAGAGCACCTTCTGAGTTCGTTCGACCCGGCGCGCAAGATCTTCGACTGGCCGAGTGCCCGCGCGTGGCGTGAGTCACAACGCGCCCGCGTCGTATTCACCAACGGTGTATTCGACCTGTTGCATCCCGGGCACCTCGACGTCCTCCGCGGCGCGCGCGAGCGTGGTGACGCGCTGCTCGTCGGCGTGAACAGTGATGCGAGTGTCAGGCGGCTCAAGGGGCCGGACCGACCGGTGCGAAGTGAAGCTGAGCGCGCATACGTCCTCGCCGGCCTTGAGACCGTTGATGCTGTCACCGTGTTCGACCAGGACACTCCGCTCGAGCTGGTGAGGTACCTTCGACCGGATGTCATCGTGAAGGGTGGAGATTATTCGCCGGAGACTGTTGTCGGCGCGGCTGACGTGCGTGCGTGGGGAGGCGAGTGCGTGATCATTCCGCTTACACCCGGCCAGTCGACAACCGCCATCATCGAACGACTTCGCACGCGCCCGCATGGCTGACGTAACCCGCTCCGGGCGCTCGGCTGCCGAGCTGCGCCCCATCATTCTCGAACGACATGCGGCGCCGTATGCCGAAGGGTCGTGCATGGTTTCGTTCGGCTCGACGAGAGTGCTCTGCACGGCATCGATCGAGGACGGCGTCCCCGGATGGCGCCGCGGCCGCGGCGAAGGCTGGCTTACGGCGGAATACGCGATGCTTCCGCGCGCGACGCACACACGGACGTCTCGCGAGCGGGAAAAGGTCGGCGGTCGAACGCAGGAGATCCAGCGTCTTATCGGTCGCAGCGTTCGCGCGATGCTCGACGACTTCAAGTTCGGCGAATTCACCCTCAAGCTCGACTGCGATGTCCTGCAGGCGGATGGCGGCACGCGCACCGCGTCGATCACGGGCGCGTGCATCGCAGTCATCGATGCGTTCGACTGGATGGTGCGGACCGGTCGTGCTCAGCGCACACCCGTTAGGCGCAGGATTTCGGCGGTGAGCGTCGGGATCGTCGCCGGCGAGCCGCGTCTTGACCTCGAGTACGCCGAAGATGTCATCGCCGAAGTCGACATGAACGTCGTCATGAGCGGTGAGGGCCGGTTTGTGGAAGTGCAGGGAACCGGCGAGCATGGGCTGTTTGATCGGCCCGCGCTTGATCGCCTGCTGGATCTCGCTGTTGCCGGCGGCCGTCAGCTCGACACTGCACAGGCGGCGGCCTTGAGCCGATGAGCTGAGCCGATGATCCGTTTGTCCGGCGTGCCGACGATCGTCGTCGCGACGCGCAGCCCAGGCAAGCTGCGGGAGCTCGTCCCGATGCTGGCGCCGTTAGGCAGCCGCCTTCTCACGCTCGACGAGGCCGGCATTGCCGCAGATCCCGCCGAGGAGAACATCGAGTGTTACGAGACCTTCGAGGAGAACGCGCTGGCAAAGGCGCGCTGGTTTCACGCGCGAACCGGCTTGCCGTGCATCGCCGATGATTCCGGGCTCGCGGTGGACGCGCTCGACGGACGACCTGGCGTTCACAGCAAGCGGTGGAGTGGCCGTGACGACTTGCATGGCGCCGCGCTGGACGCCGCGAACAATGCGCTTCTTCTCGCATCGCTCAGCGAAGTTGGGAGAGGCGATTCGCGCGGGCGTGGGGCGCGGTATGTATGCGTCGGCGCGTACGTCGATGGCACCTGTGAGCTCGCCCGGCGTGGCGAGACGGTAGGGGTCATCGTTGATGAGCCGCGGGGAACGCATGGCTTCGGCTACGATCCCTATTTCTGGTCGCCTGAGCTCGGGAGCACCTTTGGCGACGCGCCGCCTGAAGCTAAGGCGCACGTAAGCCACCGTGGGCGCGCGATGCGCGCGCTGGTCGACGCGCTGTTGTCGGACAAGTAAGTCGCGGCGGGTGCGGAAGATGCGACCGGCAGTTGACCGGCGCGCCCGTCAGGATTACCATTCCGTCCTCAGCGGGGCGTAGCGTAGCCTGGTATCGCGCCTGCTTTGGGTGCAGGAGGTCCCCGGTTCAAATCCGGGCGCCCCGACCTGGCAGGTGGCTCCTCGGGAGTCGGCCCGCTGCAGGTGAAGCGCCAGTAGCTCAGTTGGATAGAGCAACAGCCTTCTAAGCTGTGGGTCGGGGGTTCGATTCCCTCCTGGCGCGCCACGCTGACTTGTGTTTTTCGAGCGCCCTTAGCTCAATTGGTTAGAGCAACTGACTCTTAATCAGTAGGTTCTCGGTTCGATTCCGAGAGGGCGCATATGGCCCGCCATCTGGCGGGCCATTTTTTTTGCAGCAAGAGCGATAGGACCGATTCCGGCGATGGCTGGAACCTCATTCGGTGATCTGTGTATTCACCGCTCCCCGATCGTAACTGCTGTCTTTATAGAGCTCGGTGGGGGCGTGCGGCCGCGAGGGTCCTGGTGATGGTTGTGGTTCGGTTGGCGTAGCTGCCGTTGGAACCACTTGTGGTCGAACGGTGTTCAGTATATGTTGGATGGCTGCCGCTGAGATTTTTTGTGGCGCCGGTTTCGCTCCCTGGTTTTCTCGCCGGATGATGCGGCGAGGGGTTGACGCGGAACGCTAAGACTGGTTAGTATTGAAGGCTGTCGCTGATGCGACGCTGAGTGTTTGCAAGCAAGTTTTGCAACTGCTGATTGACAATCGATGTTGGGATAACGGATGTGCGAGGCGGACTCGATGACCCGCGGCTGACAGGGCTGCGGTGAGAGTTCAAACCTGATCATTCGATATAGTGATTCGGACACGCTGTCACGCGACAGCGTGGCAGCTGTTCGAGTAGAGCTGAATTGGACTTTCTATTGGAGAGTTTGATCCTGGCTCAGGACGAACGCTGGCGGCGTGCTTAACACATGCAAGTCGAGGGCGGGGGGCAACCCCTGACCGGCGAACGGGTGCGTAACACGTGAGCGACCTTCCGTCTTCTGGGGGATAGCCGGCCCAACGGCCGGGTAATACCGCATACGCTGTGTGGGGGGCATCCCCTGCACAGGAAACTTCCGGGGGAGGACGAGGGGCTCGCGGCCTATCAGCTAGTTGGTGCGGTAACGGCGCA
>JBJMNK010000044.1:0-6224 GCA_045804265.1 Gemmatimonadaceae bacterium
CCAGCGGGTTCTCGACGCTGACCCGCGCAATGAGGAGATCGCGGCCCAGATCGCGACGCTCGACGCGACGACGCCGGAGCCACCCGCTGGCGCCCCCGACGCGGCCGCTGCCGCGACCCCGGTCGGAGCGAGCGGATGGGGTGACATCAACCCGGAGCAGCCCGCAGCGGGGCAGCAGGGAGCCCCCTCTGCCGAGGCCAAACCGGCTGCGGGGCTGGAGCTGCGCGACAGCATCTCGATGCCGGCCATCCCGGCGATTCCGACACCCGCGCCGGCACCACGTCAGGCCGCACCGACGCCGCCTCCGATCCCCGCCGCCAAGCCGGAGAACGCGCTCGGTCTCGAGCGCGACGGCGAAGGCGCGTTCGCACCGCCGAATCCCGCCGCGGCGTCCCGGGCGCTCGAAGGCGTCGAGCGCAGCGAGGAGGTCGACCTGCAGCCACGGACGTCGCCCGCGATCGAGTCACGGGGAAACACCGCGCCTTCGACCGCTCAAGCGCCGGCCGCCGCGGCCCCGCCGCCGCGTGACGAGGCGGAGCGCGCGAACATGCAGTCGTTCGGCTCGTCGAACGCATTCGGCTTCGAGACGATGGAGTTCGTCCCGCCGCCGCGCGAGAATGACGCACCGGCAGCCGAGAGCAGGCCGTCGGGTTTTGGCGTCCCGTTCACCGGAGAGTCGACGGCATCCGAGGAGACTCCGGAGGCGTTCGTCACCGAGACGATGGCCGAGCTGTATCTCCAGCAGGGATTCAACCAGGAAGCGTTGGCGGTTTATCGGCAGCTCCTCGCGAAGAACCCGAGCGACCGCGGGCTGCGCGAACGGGTCGCATCGCTCGAGGGCGGATCGCGCTCGAGCGTGGCGGCGGCGGCGGTGTCGGATGAGGTGATCGAGCACGCAAATCGCCGCAACGCCCGCGAGCCGGAGACGATCCGGTCGTTCTTCGCCGCGCTGATGCGGCGCCGCGTGCTCCAGCGCTACGAGGACAGCGAGGAGGCGCGCGCCGCCGGCGAGCGTGCCGATGCCGCCGAGGAGGCGGCGTACGGCGACGCGTTAGGCGCGTCGAACACCGCGCCCCCCGCCGTCGAATACGACGAGCGCACCACCGAGTCGTGGGCGTCACGGAGTGTCGGTGTCGAAGAGCAGCCGATCGAGGACGCGCCGACCGGGGACGACACGCACGCGCTCGACGATGCCTTCATCGTGCCCGACGGCGTACCGCTGCCGCCCGGCGTCACCGCGCATCCGCACGACGATGCGCCCGCGGCGGTAGCGCCTCCGCCCGACGACCGCGACCTCGCTCCCCCGGCCGAGAACACACCCTCGCAGGATGAGGCCTACGCGGCCGCGCTCTACACGCCCACGGACGCCGAGCCCGCGGCCCGCGATGAGGGGACGATCGACCTGCTCTTCAACAGCAACGGCGCCAGCAGCGACGACGAGCGCGCGGCCAGCGTGCTCTCGGGCGCATTTCCGGCGGTCGAGAACCAGGCGTTAGGCGGCCGCCCCGCCGAGCGGGCAACGACGGAGTTGTCGCTCGACCACGTCTTCCGGGAAGCCGATCGCAAGACCGGACGCGCCAGCGGAGGCTTCTCCTTCGACCAGTTCTTCTCCGAGACCGGAGGCGCTGCGCCGAAGCAGCCGACGCGACCGACCGATCCGGGGGGAACCGCCGTCGGAGGCCCTGACCTCGCACCCGACGACGACGTCGCACAGTTCAACGATTGGCTGACGGGGCTGAAGAAGAAGTGAGGATCGCAGTCCTCAACGGACCGAACCTCAACCTCCTCGGCAGCCGGGAACCGACGATCTACGGGACAGACACGCTCGCCGACGTCGAGAAGCAGTTGCGCGAAGTCGGTCGCGAGATCGGGGCCGAGTTGAGCTTCGCACAGGAGAACGGCGAGGGCGCGCTGATCGACCGGATTCACGCGCTGCGCGGCGTCGCGGACGGCGCGATCATCAACGCCGGTGCCTACTCGCATACGAGTCTCGCCCTGTACGACGCCTTCGCGTCGATCGCGCTGCCGTACGTCGAGGTGCACGTCAGCAACATCTTCGCGCGCGAGCCCGAGCGCCGGCACTCGACGCTCGCGGCCGGAGCGGTGGCGCTGCTCGCCGGCTTTGGCGCGTACGGCTACGAGCTCGCGCTGCGCGGCCTGGTCGCGAAGCTCTCGTCCCGCCGCTGACCGTGGCTCGCCACGAACCGCGCGACGCGCGGCCGGCGCGCCTCGATGCGCTGCGTGTCGCCCTCGACAAGACGCACCTCGATGGCGTGTTGCTCACCGGGCTGGCGAACATCCGCTATCTCACCGGCTTCTCCGGTTCGAGCGCGTTGCTGTTCGTCTCGCAGCGCGAGGCGATCTTCATCACCGATTTCCGCTACGAAACACAGGCCGGAGAGGAAGTCGGGAGCATCGCACACGTGCACATCGAGTCGCAGAGTCTCTGGACCAGACTCTGGGCCGTGCTCCCGCAGCTTGTCAGCCTCGAGGTCCTCGGCTTCGAGTCGGCGCACCTCGAGCACCGCGACTTTCAGCGGCTGCTGGAGGCGGGTGCGCGTTGGCAGTGGCGGCCGTCCATCGATCTCGTCGAGGGGCTGCGCGAACGCAAGGACACCGGTGAGATCTCGCTGATCCAACGCGCGGCCGACGCTGCGTGCGACGCGCTCGAGGTCACCGTGCCGCAGCTGCATGCGGGGATGACTGAGCTCGAGGTTGCGGGCGTGCTGGAGAAAGCGCTGCGCGACGCGGGAAGTGAAGGCTTTCCTTTTCCGACGATCGTCGCGAGCGGCGAACGCTCCGCCCTGCCGCACGCTCGCTCCTCGCCGCGCGAGTTGAAGAACGGCGATTTTCTCCTGCTCGACTTCGGTGCCGAAGTCGAAGGGTACTGCTCCGACATCACGCGCACGTTCGTCGTCGGCAAGGCGAGCGAGGAGCAACGCGCGGTCTACGACGTCGTTCGCCACGCGAACAAGCTGGCGGCGTCGGCCATACGAGTGGGAATGCCAGGCCGGGATGCCGACGCGCTCGCTCGTGACTACATTGAGCGGTGCGGTTTCGGCCCGCTGTTCGGGCACAGCCTCGGTCATGGGATCGGGCTGGAGGTGCACGAGGCACCGCGCCTGGCGCGCACCGCGGCTGCAGCTTTGTCTCCGGGATCGGTGGTCACCATCGAGCCGGGGATTTATCGTCCGGGTTGGGGCGGGGTACGCGTCGAGGACGACGTGCATCTCGCGACTCGCGGCCCGCAACTGCTCACACGTTTTTCACGCGAGCTGATCGAGCTCGGGTGACACCGGGCGTCTCCGACACGCTATGATCGACCTCCGCTACCTCAAGAAGCTCATCGAGATCGTGGACGACTCCACGGTCGACTCCATCGAGATCTCATCCGACAAGGGGATGAAGGTCCGCATCTCGAAGAGCCCGACGCAGCGCGGCGCGGTGCAGATGGCTGCACCGATGCCGGCGATGATCGCCGCCCCGATGCCGGTCGCGCGCCCGACGCCAGCCGAAGGGATGCCCGCGGTGGGCGACGCCGAGCCGCCGAAGGCTGCCGCGTCGACGCTGCTCGAGGTGAAGTCGCCGATGGTCGGCACGTTCTACGGCGCGCCGGAGCCGGGCGCGAAACCATACGTCTCTCCCGGAAGCCGCGTCTCGAAGGGACAGATCCTCTGCATCATCGAGGCGATGAAGATCATGAACGAGATCGAATCCGAGTACAGCGGCGTGGTCAAGGAAACGCTGATCAACGACGCGCATCCGGTCGAGTACGGGCAGGTCCTCTTCCGCATCGATCCGAATGGCTAACCCGCAGGCCGCGGCCGCAGCACAGCCCACTGGAGCACCGGGGGGAGCCGCCTTCAATTTCAAGGCGATCCTCCAGCAGATGATCCAGCAGAACGCGTCCGACCTGCACCTCAAGGTCGGACGTCCGCCGACACTTCGCGTCAACGGCGATCTCAGTCCGCTGCAGCTCCCGCCGATGCGACCCGAGGACCTCAAGTCGCTCGCCGAGCAGGTGATGACGCCGAAGCAGGTCAAGGAATTCGCCGACAACAAGGAGGCGGACTTCGCGATCGGCGTGCCGGGGATCGGCCGCTTCCGGGTGAACGTCTACCAGCAGCGCGGAACGATCGCGTACGCGCTTCGCTCGATCCCGTATCAGGCGAAGACGATCGAGGAGCTCAACCTTCCGAAGGTCGTCGAGGAAGTCTCGATGCGCCCGCGTGGGCTCATCCTCGTCACCGGGATCACCGGCTCGGGGAAGTCGACCGCGCTCGCGGCGATGATCCAGCACATCAACGAGAAGCGGCACGCGAACATCATCACGGTCGAGGATCCGATCGAGTTCCTCCACCGCGACATCAATTGCCACATCAACCAGCGCGAAGTCGGGACCGACACCGCCAACTTCACGCAGGCGCTGCGCCGTGTGCTGCGTCAGGATCCTGACGTCATCCTCATCGGCGAGATCCGCGACGTCGACACGCTCGACACCGCGCTCAAGGCCGCCGACACGGGACACCTCGTGTTCAGCACGCTGCACACGACCGACGCGACGCAGACGATCAACCGCGTGCTCTCGTTCTACCCGCCGCACCAGCAGGCAGAGGTGCGCTTCGCTCTCTCGAGCGCGCTGCAGGCGGTCGTCTCGCTGCGCCTCGTTCCGCGGGCCGACAAGCCGGGCCGTATCCCGGCCGCGGAGGTACTCATCAACACCGCCGCCGTGCGCGACCAGATCCGCGACATGACGAAGACGCTGAGCATCCCCGACCTGATCAAGGAAGGGACGGTGCAGTACGGGATGCAGAGCTTCGACCAGTCGCTGATGCACTGGTACTCGAAGGGGATCATCTCCTACGAGAGCGCCGTGTTCTACGCGACGAACCCGAGCGAGTTCGCGCTCCGCGTCCAGGGCGTCGCCGGCACGAGCGACGCGAGCTGGAGCGGTTTCGAGCAGGACACCACCGCGTAAGGCCGCCGCAGAATGTTCAAGAAAGTACTGGTGGCGAATCGCGGCGAGATCGCGCTCCGCGTCATTCGCGCCTGCAAGGAAATCGGGATCCAGACGGTTGCAGTCTACTCCGAAGCCGACCGTGAATCGCTGCATGTCCGATTCGCCGACGACGATGTGTGCATCGGTCCCGCACCGGCGCGCGAGTCGTACCTCCGCATCCCGCGGCTGATCGCCGCCGCCGAGATCACCGGTGCCGACGCGATCCATCCCGGCTACGGCTTCCTCGCCGAGAACGCGGAATTCGCCGAGACGGTCACGGCGTCGAACATCACCTTCATCGGCCCGACCGCGGACCAGATCCGCGTCATGGGCGACAAGGCTGCCGCTCGCGCCGCGATGACCAAGGTCGGCGTGCCGATCGTGCCCGGGACCCCGGGTCCGGTGGAGGACGTCGACGAAGCGTTAGGCTACGCGAAGGAGATGGGGTTCCCGGTCATCATCAAGGCCGCAGCCGGGGGCGGCGGCAAGGGAATGCGCGTGGCCAAGGATGCCGACGAGTTCGCGCGTTCGTTCCAGCTCGCGCGCTCGGAAGCGCTGTCCGCGTTCGGCAATGGCGACGTCTACGTCGAGAAATACCTCCAGCGGCCGCGCCACATCGAGTTCCAGATCCTCGGCGACAAGCACGGCAACGTCATCCACGTCGGTGAGCGCGACTGCTCCGTGCAGCGCCGACACCAGAAGCTGATCGAGGAGAGCCCGAGCCCGGCGGTGACGCCGGAGCTGCGGAAGCGGATGGGCGACGCCGCAGTCGCCGGCGCGAAGGCGATCGACTACGTCGGTGCCGGCACGATCGAGATGCTGCTCGATGAAGACGGCTCGTACTACTTCATGGAGATGAACACGCGCATCCAGGTCGAGCATCCGGTCACCGAGATGCTCACCGGGATCGATCTCGTGAAGGAGCAGATTCGGGTTGCCGCCGGCGAACGGTTGAGTGTGACCGAGTTGCCGCCCCTCCGCGGACATGTAATCGAAGTGCGCGTCAATGCCGAAGATCCGGCAAAGAACTTTCAGCCGTCGCCGGGGAAGATTCTCGCGTTCCATCCTCCGGGTGGCCCCGGGGTTCGCCTCGACACGCACGTCTACGACGGCTACACAGTCCCGCCGTATTATGACTCGCTCCTCGCGAAGCTCATTTGCCAGGGGAGAGATCGTGAGGAAGCCCTGGCGCGCATGCACGTCGCGCTCGACGGGTTCATCATCG
>JBJMNK010000045.1:0-48830 GCA_045804265.1 Gemmatimonadaceae bacterium
ATCTTCTCGAGCGCCGCTTCGGCTGGTCCGCCGAGTACCAGCCCCTCGTCGGTGAATCGCGAGCCGTGGCATGGGCAGTCCCATGTGCGCTCCGACGTGTTCCAGCGGACGATGCAGCCCATGTGGGTGCAGACCGCGCTGACCTTCACCAGGGTGCCGTCGTCCTTCCGCGAACAGGCGACCGGCTTCCCCTCGATCGTGAGGACCTTGCCCTCGCCGGGCTTGATCGTGCGCACGGTGTCGCTGCGGTTGCGCCGCAGCCGGTCGACGATGAAGTGGAACGGATAGTCGAAGTTCTCCGAGGCGTACCTGGCCAGCGACTTCGGCTCGAACGTCTTCCGCGACGGATCGAACAGCTCGCGCCAGGGGTTGTCGACCCCGGTGATCGCGTCATGCATGATCAGACCGCCTAACGTTCCGAACGTCAGGCCGTTGCCGGCGTAGCCGGTGGAGATGTACTGGTGCGGCGCATTCGCGCCGATGAACGGCAGGAGGTCGTTCGTCTCGATCACCTGCCCGGTCCAGCGGGCGTCCACCTGCACCGACGGCAGCAGGTACTTGAAGCGCAACGCGACCTGCGCGAAGCAGTCGTCGGTCTCGGTCTTCTGTCCCGTCTTGTGATCGGCGCCGCCGAGGATCGCGTACAACCCCGCATCGTCGCGATGCACCCGCAGGTAGTTGTACGGCGAATCAGTGTCCTCGTAGAGCCCGGGAACGATCGACTCGGTGATCCGTCCGCCGAGGACGTACGTGGAGTACGGGTAGAGCTTCGTCTGGAAGAGCGTCGCGGTGGTCGGCGGCGTCACGCCGAGAATCGGCACGTGGGTGGCGACGACGACATCTGCGCAGGCGACGTTCTCCCCGTTGACGATCGCGACCATCGGGTCCTCGAGCACTTCGCTCACCTGGGCGTGCTCGACGATCGTCACCCCGGCGCGCTCGGCCGCCATCGCCAGCCCGTTCAGGTAGTGCAGCGGATGGAACAGCGCCTGGTCGGGGAAGCCGACCGAGGGCTTGCCGCCTAACGGCCCGACGTCGCGGTAGGTGCACTGGATCCCGAGCGAGCGCGCGAGGTCGGCGTCATCGCGGTTGTGCGGATCCTTCTTGTCGCCGAAGAAGGGCGAGCAGAGCCACCCGGGGACGCGAGTGAAGCCGCAGTCGATCGACTCGGATTCGACGATCGACTCGATGATGTCGATGGCGGTCATGCCGGCGTCCCAGACGAGCCGCGCCGCATCCCGGCCGAACTTCTTCTCGACTTCGCTCAGTCGCAGGTCGGAGATCGCCGTCACGTGCGCGCTGGTATTGCCTGTCTCGCCCGATCCGACGATCTCGCGCTCGACCACGGTGACCCGTTTCCCGGACTTCGCGAGGAGGTAGGCCGCGGTGAGTCCGGTGATCCCACCCCCGACGACAAGGACTTCGGTTTCGCGCGGCAGCTGGCCGCGGTGCGGGGTGAGGTTGGTGGTCCGTCTCCAGAGCGATTCTTCGCGCATGGGCTGGCGTCGTGTTGAGGTCGCAAGCCCGGTTGCAGGGAGTGGGCCGCGGCCGACGACCGGCCTCGTGCGTCCGCGTCACCCGCCCGGAAGCCGGGTGAACAACAGCGCGATGTAGGCGCAGAACATGGCGAGCATGACCGGCGCCAGCAGCCGGTGGTACCACTCGCGCGCCGTCACCGCGGCGCCGATCCCGGCGACGATGTAGAAGACGTGGAAGCCGACGTTAGGCGCTGCGGGCAGGTGGCCGCTGATCACGAGGTCCTTGGCGAGGCTGATCAATGCGCTCACGATGGCGACGCTGAAGAACACCCGGCGATGCTCGTAGTAGTGCACGCGCAGGTTGGTGGGTGGGTCGCCGGGGAAATCGGGGAAGACCAGCCCGGCCAGCATGTAGAGCAGCACCGTCTGCGCGAGGACGACCGCGAACTGGAGAAAGGTCCACGTTTTCAGCTCGCGCAGGCCGAACATCGCCCACCACGACTGGACGGCGATCAGCATGAGGCTCACTGCCCAGAAGATCGGCGGGGCGTACGTCGTGACGCGCGCGCGCGACAGCACCATCCCGCGAAAGCCGAGCAGCAGCTGGGTCATCGCGAGTCCGATGATGATCGAAAGGAGAACGGACAGGTAGCCGAATTCGTCCATGCGACGATTCTACGCGGCGGCGCCCGCTTCCGCGACCGAGGGCGAGGGGATAGTATCGAGGACCTCTTCATCCCCCCATCCCGAGGAAAACGTTATGACCGCCAGTCGCATCATCGCTGTCGCTGCCGTGTGCGCCGTCGCCGGTTGCGGCACGATCGTTCATGGCCCACGTCAACTCGTACCCGTCCAGTCGACGCCCAGCGGCGCGACCGTGACCGCGAGCCCCGCGGATGGCGGCCCGGTGACGACGCCGGGTTCGCTCGACCTCGAGCGCAAGAACTCGTACGTCCTGACCTTCACCAGCCCCGGCTACACGTCGGCAACCGCGAGCCTGCACCCGAACATCGGGCCGGGTACGGTCGTCGCCGACGTGCTCCTTGGTCTCGTCGGCGTTATCGTCGATGCCGCGACGGGTTCCTGGTACGGGCTCGTTCCCGAGAACGTGACCGTCACCTTGAACCGGACCACCGGCATGGGTCCCGAGCAGATTCATGTTCAGGTCGGCAGGTCGCGTGACGGCGACAAGCTCGAGGTGAAGAGCGACGGCCCCGCGGTGCAGGTGCAGGTCACGAAGCAGTAGTCAACGACGATGACAACGACGAAGGGGCCGGCACTGATGCCGGCCCCTTCGTCGTTTGCGGACAGAGCCGCACAGCCGCTCGCTTCAGTGCTCTCCGGAATGGCACTTGCCTTTTCCAGCAGCGACAACGACTCGAAGCGGGCGGCGTCGCAACCGCCGCGCTGCCTAACGCTCGGGAAAAGACACCATCGCACTGAAAGGAGGGAGCAATGACTGCTGCTGTTGTTGACGCCGTTTGCCTGGCGGCTCACTCGCCGAGCTCGCGACGCGGGTGGGCCGTGCGTAGTCTCAGATTCACGGCTCTCGTGCTGGGCATTGCCGGCATCTCGGCGTTCCCCGCCCCCGCCGCCGCGCAGAGCCAGCTCGATGTCCACGGCAACTGGGCGCGGACGACGGCGACGCACACGACGTCCTGGGGTGCGGGGATCGGCTTCCAGGCGACGGTCGGCGGAAAGTCGAGCCCGATCGCGCTGAGCGCGGCGCCATCGTTCGACTACCTGAAGCAGGAGAACAGCGGACCCGCCCAGGAAATCCTGTCACTCGACCTCGACCTGCAGCCCGGCGGAAGCGGCACCGTGATCCCCTACGTCGGCGCGAGCGCCGGCGCGAACTGGAGCAGTGGCTCGGGCAAGCAGTGGGAAGGCACGAAGCTCGGCCTCGAGACGCTGGGCGGTGTGCAGCTGAAGGTGGGCACCTCGGCGCTGAGCCTGAAGGGCGAGGAGCGCTTCGGCTACGTGAGGGGACAGGAGCACACGCTCACCACCCGCTTCGGCGTTCTGATCTCGATGTGAGTTGGTGAGGACGGCGGTTGATGCTCATGCGCAGGTCGCAACCGGAGTGACGCTGCTACCCACGACCGAGAACACGCACGAATCGAATGGAGGCAGAGGACACAGAGAAAAAAAATTGAACAGGAGGCACAGAGGGCACAGAGGGGTTTGATCAAACCCTCTATGCCCTCTGTGCCTCCTGTGGACTGCCGTTGTACTTGTACTTGTAGTTGTACTTGTAGTTGTAGTTGTAGTCGCAGCTTCAGGTGCCGTCACAAGGATGCAAACCGTTAGGCGCTTCCCGTGATCGACCGCCGTTTTCGCGCCCCGCTCTCACGCCCCGCAGTCACTCGCCCCCGCTCCCCCGGCTCACGATCACAGATACGACAGCAGCCGGCTCCCGCTTCGCTGCTTCACCTCAGCGTACCAGCGGCACATCACGTACAGCATCGCCACCGCGATCGCCCACACCAGATACAGTCGGCCGAGCGTCCACACCCAGTCCGCTGGCGCGGGGCCGACGCCGGCCGGGTGGTTGCCGAGCAGCCATGGCTCGACGGCGCCGGTGGTCAGGAGCGACACGACTACCGCCAGCAGGTGGATGAGCGGGATGTGCACCATGTAGAAGAAGAACGGCACCCGCCCGAACATCGCCAGCGTTCGCGCGACGCGGCCGCGCGCGCCGTCGAGGAGCGGGATCAATGCGATCGTCGGGCCTAACGTCATGAGGAGGAAGAGCAGCGACGCGGGATACTTGGTGGTGGCGAGAAAGCGCAGCGCGGCCGGCATCCCCTGGCGCGCCGGTTCCCACTGCCGCGGGTCGCCATAGCCGTCCATCGCCCGGAGGATGACGAAGAGGAGCGTCGCCGCGATCCCGAGCGTCAGGCAGATCCGCCGGCGCCGCGCCGGGCCGAGCGTCATCACCGCGCCGAACGCGTAGCCGGCGGCCATCACGCCGATCCAGGGGATGATCGAGTAGAGCACCATCAGGTGCGGACCGTCCTCGCGCCCGGGGAACGGCCCACCGAAGTAGAGCACCTGCGCCAGCCACGTCCTCGGCCCGTCGCTGAGGTCGACGTGTGCGTAGTCCATCAGGTTGTGCAGTGCGATGATCGCGATCCCGATCGCGCCGGCCACCCGCGTCGGGAGGAACACCATCGGCGCGAGCAGGACGAAGCACCACCCGATCACCCAGATCACCCCGGCGAGGTTGTAGTGCGCCCAGTCGACGTTGAACGTCCACGCCAGCCGCAGCACGGTGAGCTCGAGGAACACCAGCCACAGGCCGCGCACGACGAGGAAGCGCGCCAGCGCACGACGATCGCCGAGCTTGCGACCGTGCAGGTACGCCGCCGTCCCGGCGAGGAAGATGAACGCCGGGGCGCAGAAGTTGGTGATCCAGCGGGTGAAGAAGATCCCCGGCGTCGGTCCGCCGGCGGGAAGGCCGCTGTAGACGCGGACGTGGTCGATCGCCATCAGCACCATCACCGCGCCACGGATGATGTCGAGCGATGCGATGCGGCCGGCGGGCGCGCCGCCAGCGTTAGGCAGCTCGACCGCGGACGTGGCGCTGTTCAGGCTCAGCGTCGGCGCCGCGGGCGTACCAGTGATGCTCGAGGCAGCCATCGTCGGCCTCCCGGATCAGGGTGAGGAGGCGAACATCGGCGTTCCGGGCCCTCGGCGGAAGAGGCGAGCCGCTTCCCCAGCAGAAAGCTGACGCGCGCTGCCGGAGGATCCGCGACGGACGGCGTGGCTCGACAGCCCGGTCGCAAACCGCGAGGGAATATTTTCGTGGCATCTCCGGTCTGGATAGGTGACTCCCAACTTGCGAGACCACCATGACCGGCCACGACCACCACCACATCGAAGCACCAGCCACCGCCGAGACCAGCACCACTTCCGACAATCCGCTCCTCGACGACGTAGACCGTCGCGGATTCCTCAGCTGCATGGCCTGGGCAGGGACCGGGATGCTCTGGACGATGAGCGGTGGCGTCCCCCGCTCTTCTCTCCTCGGCGCCGCACCCTTCTCGAAGACTGATCTTTCGTTCGTCCAGATCAGCGACAGCCACATCGGCTTCTCGAAGGCGGCGAATGCGGACGTGACCGCGACGATGCGCGCCGCGATCGCGAAGATCGACACGCTCGCGGTGCGCCCCGCCTTCCTCCTGCACACCGGCGACATCAGCCAGCTTGCCAAGCCGTCCGAGTTCGACACCGCCGACCAGGTGCTATCGGAATCGCGAACGAAGGACGTCTTCTTCGTCCCCGGCGAGCACGACGTCGCCACCGACAACGGCGTCTCGTATCTCGCGCGCTATGGCAAGCGCGCCGAGAAGGCGAAGACCGGCGGTGCGTGGTACAGCTTCGACCACAGCGGCGTCCACTTCATCGGTCTCGTCAACGTGATGGACCTCAAGGCCGGCGGGCTCGGAACGTTAGGCGCCGAGCAGCTGGCGTGGCTCGCGCGCGACGTCCAGCACCTCTCGGCCAGCACGCCCCTGGTCGTGTTCGCGCACGTCCCGCTCTGGACCGTTTATCCGGAGTGGGGCTGGGGCACCGACGACGGGACGCGTGCACTCGCTCTGCTCAAGCGATTCGGCTCGGTGACGGTGCTCAACGGCCACATTCACCAGACCATGCAGAAGGTCGAGGGAAACGTCGCGTTTCACACCGCGCTGTCGACGGCGTTTCCGCAGCCGCGTCCCGGGACGGCTCCCTCTCCCGGACCGATGGTCGTCCCCGCGGGCCAGCTGCGCGACGTGTTAGGCATCACGAAGGTGCACTACCTCGCACGGCAGAATCATCTCGCGCTGGTGGACGAGACGCTCTCCGGCGGCGACCCGGCACCGGCGCTCGCCGCGGGCGAAGCCGCTGCCCGGCGCGCCGCCGGCGCAAACACGCCGGCGGCGGCGACCGCGAATGCGGCGGCGAGCGCGACGCCCGGGCAGATCGGGATCGACAACTTCTCCTTCACGCCGAAGGAAGCGACCATCGCGCGCGGCGGTACGGTCAACTGGGTCAACCACGACGACGTGCCGCACCGGATCCAGAGCGCAAACGACCGCTTCGCGCCATCGACGGTGCTCGACACCAAGGGCAGCTACTCGGTGACACTTGCGACGCCGGGCGAATACCCGTACTTCTGCACCCTGCACCCGACCATGACGGGCAAGGTCGTCGTTCGATGACCTGGGGGATCGGCGGCCGTCACGGCGCACGACCGCGCGGGGTGCGCGCACAGGGGGAGATCGTGTCGGCTGCAAGCGGGCCGGGAGCGAATCGCTTCGAGCGCGTGGTGCTTCCTCACCTCGACGCGGGCTACGCGCTCGCCCGCTACCTCACCCACGATGTCGCCGACGCCGAGGACGCGGTGCAGGAAGCGGTGCTGCGGGCGATCCGCTACTTCGACACGCTGCGCAACGATGCCGACGCGAAGGCGTGGTTCCTCGCCATCGTCAGGCGCGAGTGCTACGAGGCGAACGACGATCGGCGTTCGATGAACATCGCCGCGCGTTATGAAGAGGCGCCGCCGCTGCGGCTGCTCGATCCCGGGCCCTCGCCCGAGACCGACGCGAACCGCAGCCTCGTGCAGCAACGGGTGCTCGATGCCGTCGAGCTGCTGCCGACCCGCCTTCGCGAGACGCTGATGCTGCGCGAGCTGCAGGACTGCACCTACGAGGAGATCTCGACCATCACCGGCGTACCGTTAGGCACCGTCATGTCGCGCCTGTCGCGGGCGCGGAGCCGGCTCGCCGCTGCCCTGCGGGACGTCGTCGACATCGGAGAGGTATCATGATCGACCATACGCCGATCGGAGACATGCTCCGCGACGCCGTACCGCGGCACAAGGCACCCGCCGAGCTGCGGCGATGGGCCGAAGAGCAGGCGCGGGCGATGGGTGGCGAGAGCGCCGGCGCCGGGACGGACGCCGAGGCGCAGGCGGAGGCGCGCGCCGCGACGCGGGCCGAGACCACTCCGCGACCGAACGCCGTCAGGCGCTGGCCGTGGCGACCGTTAGGCATGGCCGCCGGGCTGCTGCTCGCCGCGGCGCTCGGCTGGGGCGGACGCGGGCTCGCGACCCAGTCAGCCGGATCGGGCCAGGGCGAAACGCAGCTCGCGAGCGAGCTGGTGGACAGCCACGTGCGGTCGCTGATGCTCGACCACCTGGTGGACGTCCGCTCGTCGGATCACCACACGGTGAAGCCGTGGTTCCTCGGCAAGGCCGAGCTCGCGCCGAAGGTGCCCGAGCTGTCCGAGGTGGGATTTCCATTGATCGGCGGCCGGATGGACTTCGTCGGCGGACACGCGACGCCGGTGATCATCTACCAGCGGCGAAAGCACTTCATCAGCCTGTATCTGATGCAGGCGCCGGCCGCGGGCAGCGATTCATCGAGTGCGCCGGCGCTCACCTCCGAACGCGGGTTCAACGTGTTGTCGTGGTCGTCTTCGGGCGTCGCGTACCGGGCCGTGTCCGACGTCGCACCGGCAGACCTGCAGGAGTTCCGGGAGGTGTACTCGGCGGCGCCGTGAGGCTGCGCTGAGATGCACGATCGAGCAGTTCGATTCATTGCAGAAACCGTAACTGCAACTGCAACAGATACGGCATATGAACAGGAGCCACAGAGGGCACAGAGGGTTTTGATTAAACCTCTCTGTGCCCTCTGTGGCTCCTGTAATTATTGCCGCGCTGTTGTGTACGGTTACCCCCCTCCTCTCCCCCATCGTCACGCCTGCCGAATCTGATCGTCTGTTTATCGATCGATTGACCCGCGGTTCCGTGGCTTCGGCCCGGAACCGCCTGACATGAATTGACGCAATGCCGCGGCTTTCCCTGCGCGGCGGATGGAGGATGTTGCAGATGAAGAGATCGTACTGGTCGGTGGCGCTGCTCTTCGCCGCCGGTGCGGCGACGCAGCTCGGTGCGCAAGCGAGTGATGTGAGGAGCGAGTTCAACACCGCGCGCGGGCAGACCATTGTCGAGATGGGCAAGAAGCCGCTCGACTCCAACACGAGGCTCGGCGCGTTCTATTCTTTTCCCGGCCACATCCAGCAGGCGCCGGTACCGGAGCTGACGTTGCAGCTCGTGCGCTCCGCGCCGACGTGGGCATACGCCTACGATCATAGCGTGATGCTCGTGCTCGACGAGAAGACGCGTATCCCGATGACCACCGCCAGGCGCGCGGCCAGCGTCGGTGAGGGCTACACGCTCGAGCAGATCTTCATCGCCCTCTCGCGCGAGCAGGCGGCGCAGATTGCGCAGGCTCGCAAGGTCGAGATGAAGGTCGGCAGCGACGCCTTCGTCTGGAGCGATTCCCTGCAGCGCGCGTTCCGGACGATGGTCACCTCAGCGGACGCGGGCACGAAGTAAGGCTGGTCGCTGGGCAGCCTAACGCTCCGGCATCCCTTTACAGATCGTTGGCGGGCTGGCGACTATTCGATGGGTCGTTCGCTCCCCTCAATCTCATTGGGCCATGACCATCGATCGCCGCGGTTTCCTCGTTGCGTCGGCTTCGGCAGCGGCACTGGCACACCTCGACCGGCTGCCCGCGCTCCCCGATCGCGATACTGAGACCCCCGATACACTCGAGCCGCCGGAGACGGTTCGGGACGTCGCCGGCACCTCGATCGCCGTCTACGAGACCGCGGACCAGACCGACCATCGCCTGACGGCGACCGATACGCTGACCTTCAAGCCGATGGGCCAGCCGCTCGAGACGCAGATCTGCGTCTTCGTCGATCCGTCGAAGCGCGCGCAGGCGATCCTCGGCGTCGGCGGCGCGCTGACCGACTCGTCGGCCGAGGTGTTCGCGAAGCTTCCCGCGGAGAAGCAGCGCGAGTTCATGGACGCCTACTACGATCCGAAGAAAGGGATCGGTTACACGTTAGGCAGGACGAACATCCACAGCTGCGACTTCTCCTCGGCGAGCTACACCTACGTCGACGAGGGCGACACCGCGCTCAAGTCATTCAGCGTCGCGCACGACCGGCAGTATCGCATTCCGTTCATCAAGCAGGCGATCGCGACCGCCGGCGGCAAGCTCACCCTCTTCGCCAGCCCATGGAGCCCGCCGGCGTTCATGAAGACCAACGGCGACATGCTGCACGGCGGAAAGCTCAAGCCCGAGTACCGTCAGGCATGGGCGAACTACTACACGAAGTTCATCAGGGCCTACGAGAAGGAGGGGATCCCGATCTGGGGAATCTCCATCCAGAACGAGCCGATGGCGACGCAGACCTGGGAGTCGTGCGTCTTCTCGGCGGAAGACGAGCGCGACTTCCTCAAGAACTTCCTCGGGCCGACGATGCATCGCTCCGGTCTCGGCGACCGGAAGATCATCGCCTGGGATCATAACCGCGACCTGATCTGGCAGCGCGTGAGCACGATCCTCGAGGATCCCGCCGCCGCGAAGTACGTGTGGGGGATCGGCTACCACTGGTACGAGCCGTGGAGCGGCGGCGAGATGATGTTCGACAACGTGCGCCTGGTCCACGAGCAGTTCCCCGACAAGAAGCTCCTCTTCACCGAGGGCACCGTCGACCGCTTCAAGCCCGAGGACATCACCAGCTGGCGGTTGGGCGAATACTACGGCCACTCGATGATCAACGACTTCAACGACGGCGCCGTCGGGTGGTGCGACTGGAACATCCTGCTCGACGAACAGGGCGGCCCGAACCACGTCGGCAACTTCTGCTTCGCCCCGATTCACGCCGACACGAAGACCGGCGCGCTGACTTACACCAACTCGTACTACTACATCGGCCACTTCGCGAAGTTCGTGCACCCGGGCGCGCGGCGGATCGCGTGCAGTCCGAGCCGGAGTGCGCTGCTGTCAACGGCGTTCGTGAATCCGGACGGGAAGGTGTCGGTGGTGGTGATGAACCGCGGCGACCAGAAGATCACGTACAATCTGTGGATGAACGGCAACGCGGCCGAGGTGAACTCGCTGCCGCACTCGATTCAGACGCTGGTGTTCTGAGGACGGCGATGTCCGTTGAGTGATTCGCGCGCGGCCTGCAGCCTGTGACATTGGAGATCAACAGTTGGACTGCAGATTACGCGGATTTCAGGGATTACGCGGATCGCTTCTCAGCATCGAAGACCTCGTGCACCGGGATTGAAGTACTTGGGGGCACGCTTGGGAGATCATCTCACCAAGCGTGCCCCCAAGTAGTTCGCGCGAGGCCGACGACCGGAGCGAAGCCAGGCCCGCCGATTGGAGCAATCCGCGTGATCCGCGTAATCCGCGTGATTGTCGTTCACCCGTTGATCTCTCTCAGCATGTCGTGACCGGGCCAGGCGACGCTCGAGCGCCCCCCGCCGGTAGCCCCCGATCCCGTCCGGCATCTCCCCGAAAACTCCCTCTTGACGAAACTTTCTGAGTGTTATAGTCATATAACACACTATAACGCCCAGCTATCCTCGACTGGCCAGCGAGGGTCCCAGGGAAGTCCGCACTTCGAAGATTGCTCTTCGCGTTTCGAAGATCGCACTTCGAAGATCGCACCTCACCGTGGATCATCACCGGAGACCTTCCATGCAGATCACGACCACCGCCCGCGCCATCCTGTTCTTCGCCTTCACGCCCGCGTTCGTGGCACCACTGTACGCCCAGACACACGAACACCCCGCTGAACTCCCGGCCGCGACGACCGCCGCTGTCCCCTCGGCCGATGCGACGCGGGCCTTCACCCTCATCAAGTCGCTCGCCGGCCGGTGGCAGGGGTCGCTCATCAATCCCGAGAACGGGAAGCCGGTCACGATGGAGGCGTCCATCCGGGTGACCTCGCACGGCAACTCGATCGTGCACGAGATGAAGGGGGCGGGGGATGCGGATGATGGGGCAAAGAGCGATCATCCCGTCACCATGATGTACCTCGACGGCGCGAACCTCATCCTCACCCACTTCTGCGACGCCGGCAACCGCCCACGCATGGCCGCCCGCCTCTCCCCCGACGGGAAGCAGGTCGACTTCGACTTCATCGACGTCGCCGGCCCGGTCTCGCATGGCCACATGCAGCATGTCAGGATCAGCATCGTCGACAGCACCCATCACCTCGAGGAGTGGACGTGGGCGCTGCCTAACGGCAAGACGATGAGTGCGCCGATGGAGCTGCACCGGGTGGAGACGATCGCCGCCCTTCCCGCGAAGTGAGCACCCGGACTTGAAAGCAGACCGTGAGTGGAATGATGGCCTTCCCATCTATCGGCAGCTCCGCGATCGCGTCGTCGCCATGATGCTGGACGGCGTGCTCGAGGAGGGCGACCCCCTGCCCTCGGTCCGGAACGTCGCGGCCGAGTACCGGGTGAATCCACTCACGGTGATGAAGGCATGGGAGTCGCTCGTCGACGAAGGGCTCGTCGAGATGCGACGCGGGCGCGGCATGTTCATCAATGCAGGCGCCCGCGCCATCCTCCTCAAGGGTGAGCGCCAGCGCTTCCTCGACGAGGAGTGGCCGAAGATTCACGACACCATCAAGCGGCTCGGTCTCGATCCCGACGAGCTGCTGCGGTCGCGCAAGGGGAAGAAGTCATGACCGGCGTGCGCGACGAGACGCCGGTGATCGAGGCCCGAGGCCTCCGCAAGACGTTCGGCGAGACCGTTGCCCTCGACGGCATCGACCTCCGCGTCGACGCCGGCCGCATCGTCGGGCTGATCGGGCCTAACGGCGCCGGGAAGACGACCGCGCTCAATGCGATCCTCGGCCTCACGGCGCACGAGGGCGAGCTGCGCGTGCTTGGCCGCGATCCCTGGCAGTCACGCGACACCCTCATGCGCGACGTCGCCTTCATCGCCGACGTCGCCGTGCTGCCGCGCTGGATCCGGGTTTCACAGCTGCTCGACTACGTCGCGGTCGTCCACCCGCACTTCGACCGGGCGCGGGCCGAGCACTTTCTCGAGCGCACGACCATCCGGCCGCGCGTGAAGGTGAAGGAGCTGTCGAAGGGGATGGTCGCGCAGCTTCATCTCGCCATCGTCATGGCGATCGACGCGCGGCTGCTCGTGCTCGACGAGCCGACGCTCGGGCTCGACATCATCTACCGGAAGCAGCTCTTCGACACGCTGCTCGAGGACTACTACGAGCGCGAGCGGACGATCGTCCTCGCGACCCACAACGTGGACGAGATCGAGCACGTCGTCACCGACGTGATCTTCCTCGACCGCGGGCGCATCGCGCTGCGGGCGACGATGGATGAGGTGGAGAGTACCTACCGGGAGGTCCGGGTGCACCCGTCGCAACTGGCGGCGGCGCGCGGCCTCGCACCGTTCCACGAGCGCGAGGCACTCGGCCAGCAGATCATGCTCTTCGAGGGCGTGGGTGCCGAGCGACTCGCACCGTTAGGCGACGTGCGCACGCCGAGCATCGCCGACCTCTTCGTCGCCCGCGTCGGCGATGGCGCGAGGAGGAGCACATGATGAAGCGCTTCAGCTGGGCGATCAGGCGCGAGCTGTGGGAGAACCGCTGGATCTGGATCGTCCCGGCGTCGGTCGCGGCGGTGCTGATCGTCGGCTTCGCGGCGCACGCGCTCTACCGCCTGCCGGACCAGGTTGCCGCGATCGTGAATTCGGCCGTCACGAGACACACCCATGACATCCTGCTCGAGCCGTACGACATCGTCGCCGGCGTCATGATGGGTGTCGGGCTCATTATCGCGATCATCTACTGCGTGGACGCGCTCTACGGCGAGCGCCGCGACCGCAGCGTGCTGCTCTGGAAGTCGCTGCCCGTCTCGGATGTGGAGACGGTGCTGGCCAAGCTCTGCATCCCGACCCTCGTCCTCCCGCTCATCGTGTGGGCGCTCACCGTCGCCGTACACGTCGTCATGCTCGTCGGGAGCGCCGCCGTGCTCGTCGCGCACGGCCAGAGCGCTGGCGTGATCTGGTCACAGGTTCCACTGCTGCCTAACGCGATCGGGCTGCTGTACCACCTCGTCGCGCTCCACGGGATCGCGTCGGCGCCGATCTACGCCTGGATCCTTCTCGTCTCGGCGTGGGCACCACGGGCACCGCTCGCCTGGGCACTGCTGCCGCCGGTCGCCGTCGGCGTGCTCGAGCGGCTGGCGTTCGGCACCACTCGATTCGCCGCAATGCTGATCGCGCCAATGGGCGGGCAGTCCGGTTCGACGGCCACACAGGCCAGTGGGATGATCGCCTTGATGGAACCGACGATGGGCCGCTTGCTTCTCTCCCCGGCGTTCTGGATCGGGCTCGCGGTCGCGGCGCTGTTCGTGTCCGGTGCGGTCAGGCTGCGCCGGGCCGCGCAGCCGATCTGAAAACGTCAGGCCATTGCGTCGAGTGATGGCTCGATGAAGCGCAGCAACGTCCGGCCTCATGTCGATGCCGGACGTTGCTGCGTTTCTGCCTGACGGCTACCAGCCCTGCTGCGATGACATCGGCTTCCCGCTCTCGAGCAGCGACTTGAGGTCGCTGAGGATCCACGCCCAGCCGCCGCCCTCACCCGGGCCCTGCTTGATGCCGGCGACCATCGCCGCGTGTCCGGGCGTACCAGTGAGGTCGTGAATGACACTGAGCCGGCTCACGCCGCCCCTCCCTTCCTCGATCTCGTAGGTCAGCCGCGTGAATCCCTCAGCGGCCATGCGGGGATCGATCGCCATTCGCCAGGTCATGACGAGCTTCCGTGGCGGGTCGGCTTCGATGACTTCGCCATCGACGACGGTGCCGGTCATCCCCATCGCGATCATCCCCTCGTTGGCCTGGCCGCGATACTTGCCGCCGGGTCGCAGCTCGAATTCGTCACGCAGCCCGTAGCCGAAGCGCTGCGTCCATTCCGGTGTCGTGATCGCATCCCAGATGGCCTGCGGGGTGGCCCTGATGAAGATGCGATAGATCTGCGTCGTCGTACTCGTCTCCGCCGGTGCGATGCTCGTCATGCCGAATCTTTCTCCAGTCGTCGTTTCAGGTCGGTGAGCGCCGACACTCGGCGCTCGGTGAACTTGTCGATCCAGCGGTCGTGGACGAGGCGAATCGGGACGACGTTGAGAAAGTGGAGCTTCTCGCGTCCCACGCGCTTCGTCACGACGAGCCCCGCGTCCTCGAGTACGCGGAGGTGCTTCATGACGCCGAACCTCGTCATCTCCACTTCGGACTCCAGTTCGCTCAACGTCCGGCCGTCGCGCTTGTAGAGTCGGTCGAGCAGATGTCGCCGCGTTGGATCGGCGAGCGCCTTGAAGACGCGGTCGTCGTCATGCATGCGAGACATGATATGTGACCAAATGGTCACCTGTCAAGGGGCCGATGCGCCGAGCCATTCGCGGACGCGGTTCCCGATCTCCATCGCGACGGGCGGATCCATGTTCGCGAGCACGATCAGCGTGTGATCGTCAGGCATGTTGGGGAGGAGGATAGTGTTCGCCCCCGGCGTGCCGCCCGCCCAGGGAACGAGCTTGCCTGACGTTCCGGCGATCGCGCCGCTGCGCACCGCGTGCACATAACGAAGCAGATCGGTCACCGTCGAGTAGCTGCCACCGGCCGGACTTCCCCGACCGGGCAGACCTTCGGTATTGGGGTGGAGCGCGGTGTCCGCTTCGGTCGGGCCATTTCGCGTGTAGCCGATCGCCGCGAACGGCGGCAGCGAGTCGCGGTCGAAGGCACCGGTGCGCGTCATCCCCGCCGGCTCGAAGATGTGGCGACGCAGGTACGCGAAGTACTCCTCTCCCGACGCGCGCTCGACCAGCGCACCGAGGACGACGTAGCCCGCGTTCGAGTAGGCGCGCTTCGTTCCCGGCGCGAACGCGGGCGGCTCGTTGACGAACTGGCGCAGGTAATCCTGGAGCGTACGGATCGAGTGCGTCGTCCCCGGCGTGCCGAAGATGTCGCCGCCGATTCCCGACGACATGTTCATGAGCTGCGCAATCGTCGCCGCGTGCGCGAAGGCGCGGTTCGGGTAGTCCGGCCAGTACGCGGCAATTGTAGAATCGTCGCTCAACTTTCCCGCGTGCTCGAGCTGCTCAATCGCCGTCCGCGTGAACAGCTTCCCGACGGAGGCGAGGTTGAACGCCGTCTCGATCGTGTTCCGCCTTCCCGTCGCACGATCGGCGAGCCCCCACGCCCGGGCGAAGATCGCCGTATCATGTCGCGCGAGGAGGATCGTCCCGGAGAACTGGCCCGCCGCGGCGAGGCTGTCGGCGAGCGCGGCGAGTCGGCGAATGACGACGCTGTCGGGGAGAGCCTGCGCCGCGGCCGGAGCCGGCGCGGCGGCGAGGAGCAGCAGGGCGGAACCAGCGGCGAGCGTTAGGCGGGTGTGGGTCTGGCTGCGTGACATGGTCGTGTGGCTTGGGCGAGAGCGATTGATGGAGAGGCGTGGCGCGACTGACGGCGGCGCGGTCGTGCCGGCCGACGTCTACTTGGTCACCGGCCGTTGCTACTGGGTTTCCCGTTGATCGAGGTTGGGGGCCTGCACCGGTCATCGCAACACGACCCGCCTACCGCCTCCGCGCCGATCGCTGCATCTTCGAGCGCGCTTTCAGGTTGACTGTTGGACCGTCGCACGCCACAGATGAAATGCCAAGACACAACGTCGCAGCGCGTTCGGCGCTCGCCATCATGTTCGTCGCTGCATGCACCGATGCGAAGAGCGGCGACCTGCCGGAGTCCTCGGCGACGACGCTCCCCGCTCCGAGTGCCGCGGCGACAACGCGCCCCGCTCCGACCGCCGTCCCGCCTCGAGCTTCGCCGGCCGCAACGCTGACATTCGATACGACGCGATGGACCCCCGAAGTGGAAGCGCAGGCGATCGCTTCATCCGCGGGACGAGTCTCGCGCAACGGGCCGCTCCTCGAGATCCGCGTTCCCGGCCGGCGTTCGGTCACGCTCCGCGATCAACTACCCGACACGGTGGGGGAGCACCACGAAGTGTATGCCGAAAAAGACCGTTACGTTTATCTCGGCGAGCTCGCGATATCCGGATACGCCGTGATCGGTGTCGCGCCCCTGTCTGTCGACGATCTCGTCCGCATGCTGTTGCTCAACGAGCAGACGGGTGACACAACCGAGATCTCAGGCGTGCCCGTTGCTTCGCCGAATCGCAAGAGGCTTCTCGTGATTCCCTACGTTTTCGGACCAGAGAGTAGCGTCGAGATCTGGTCGCTCGCCACCGGAGCGCCGCGATACGAGTTCGGATTCGGAGATGACGAGACACGCCCGATCGACGGCGAATGGAAGGACGACAGCACCGTGATCTACCGCGCCGTTCCGCTGCACCCCGGACCGAAGGCCGATACCGTTCGAATGCAATTCCCTTTTCGCGACGGCGCATGGCAGTCGGCGACTACGGTGGCGCCATGACCCACTCCATCCCCTGGACAACCACAATGCACAGCTTGCGTTCGCCGCTCGCCATTGCCGCACTGATCGTCGCGTCGTGCGCGCATCCGCCTGCATCCGTCGTCTCGACGCCAGCGCCTAACGCTACGGCTGCCGGTTCCTCGCTGAGCAGCGACAACCCGTTCGCTCGCCCCAGCCCGCTGCTCTACGAGGCGCCGCAGTTCGACCGCATTCGCGATGCCGACTACCAGCCGGCGATCGAGGAAGGGATCCGGCAGAACCTCGCCGAGGTCAACGCGATCGCCAACCAGTCGGCGCCGGCTACCTTCGACAACACGATCGTCTCGATGGAGCGCTCGGGCGCGCTCCTCACCCGCGTCTCGGCGGTGTTCTTCGCCATCACGTCGTCGAACAAGAACGACGCGCTGCAGAAGGTGGAAGAGGCGGAGTCGCCGAAGCTCGCCGAGATGAACGACGCGATCTACCTGAACGACAAGCTGTTCCAGCGCGTCAGGCAGATCTACGATGCGCGCAGGACATCGGGGCTCGACGCCGAGCAGGTGGTGCTCGTCGAGCGGTACTACCGCGACTTCATTCGCGCCGGTGCGCAGCTGTCGGAGAGCGACAAGACGAAGATGCGCGCGCTCAACCAGGAGCAGGCGAAGCTGCAGACCGACTTCGGCAACAGGCTGCTCGCCGCGACCAAGGCGGGCGCAGTCGTCGTCGACAATCGGAGCGACCTCGCCGGCTTGAGCGATGCGGAGATTGCCACTGCCGCGGAAGCCGCCACCTCGCGAGGGCTGACGGGCAAGTTCGTCATCCCGCTGCAGAACACGACGCAGCAGCCGGCGCAGGCGTCGCTCACCAATCGTGCGCTGCGGCAGCGGCTGTTCGAGGCGTCGATCCATCGTGCCGACCGCGGCGACAGCAACGACACGCGCGCGATCATCCGTCGTCTCGCGCAGCTCCGCGCCGAGCGTGCGAAGCTGCTGGGCTTTCCGACCTTTGCCGCGTACACGCTCGACGACAAGATGGCGAAGACGCCGGAGACGGCGCTCAAGCTGTTGACCGACCTCGTTCCCGCGGCGACGGCGCGCGCCGGCGTCGAGGCGGCCGACATGCAGAGGCTGATCGACCAGCAGCACGGCGGCTTCACCCTCGCGCCGTGGGACTGGCAGTACTACGCGGAACAGGTGCGCAAGGCGCAGTACGATCTCGACGAGTCGCAGATCAAGCCCTACTTCGAGCTCGATCGTGTGCTGAAGGACGGCGTCTTCTTCGCCGCGAACCAGCTGTATGGCCTGACGTTCAAGGAGCGGAAGGACATCCCGGTCTACCAGCCTGACGTTCGCGTCTTCGAGGTGTTCGACGCCGACGGGAAGTCGATGGCGCTTTTCTACTGCGACTACTTCAAGCGCGACAACAAGGAAGGCGGCGCGTGGATGGACGCCTTCGTCAGCCAGTCAGGGCTGCTCGGCACGCGGCCGGTGGTGTTCAACGTCGCCAACTTCGAGAAGCCGGCAGCGGGACAGCCCGCGCTGCTCAGCTCCGGCGACGTGACCACGATGTTCCACGAGTTCGGCCACGCGTTGCACGGGATCTTCTCGAACTCGCGCTATCCGCGACTGAGCGGAACGTCAGTGCCGCGCGACTTCGTCGAGTTTCCCTCGCAGTTCAACGAGCACTGGGCATTCGAGCCGCGCGTGTTCGCCAATTACGCGAAGCACTACCAGACCGGCGCGCCGATGCCGCAGGCGCTGCTCGACAAGATCAGGAAGTCGAAGACCTTCAACCAGGGCTTCGCGACGACCGAGTATCTGAGCGCGTCGCTGCTCGATCTCGCCTGGCACGATCTCCCCGCCGACGCACCGCAGCAGGATGTCGACGCCTTCGAGACCGCGGCGCTGAAGCGCTTCAAGGTCGATCTCCCCGCCGTCCCGCCGCGCTACCGTAGCACGTACTTCTCGCACATCTGGGGCGGCGGTTATTCGGCCGGCTACTACTCGTATCTCTGGAGCGAGGTACTCGACGACGATGCGTACCAGTGGTTCGTCGAGAACGGCGGGATGACGCGCGCCAACGGAGATCGCTTCCGGACGATGATTCTCTCGCGTGGAGGGAGCGAGGATGCGGCGCAGATGTATCGGGCGTTCCGCGGGCGGGATCCGAGTGTGGCGGCGCTGCTGCTCGAGCGAGGGCTGAAGGAGGCAGGGAGCGAGAAGTAGGGACAGGGTTACCACGCGCATCGACGACACGTAAGACAAGGAATGGTCAGGCGCCTAGCGCCATCGGATTCACAGGATCGTTAGGCAAAGTACGCCGCGATCGGCTTCATTTTATCGCTGGCGAATCACAATGCGGTAGCGATTCGAGATGCGCGATGACTCCAGCGATTGGCTTCGTCGCGAACTCCTCCTGCGTCCGCTGCGCGAGGGCACTCGCTGCGCGAAGCGTCGTGGTGTCAGGCACCACGAGCATCTCGAAGCCGAACATCTTTACGAGAAGGACTCGCCACTTCTGATCGCCGAGCAGGAACGGCTCGTACCGAAGCGTGCGGAGGTTATCGCAGACGGCCTTGGCGAATTCGGGGCGCGCAATGCTGACGAAGCTCGCCGTCTCGATCTCGACGCGTCCCGTGGTATCGATGACAAAGGCCACGATCGGCGCGCCAATGACCTTCTCGCTCTCCAGATGGGCCGGATATACCGGAGCGACCGACACACGCCTGTCGGGACGCAGCCCGGTCGGATCCGCCGTGGTGTGCTCGGGATCCTTGAATCGCTGCGGCGTCGAAGCTTGTGCGCCCAGTCCGCCGGCAAAGGCGACAAGGCAGGCACAGAGCGCAGGGAAATATTTCATCGCGTGACGTCCTCGTGGCCGCACTCGCTCGACGACGATCCGCGTATTGTCGCCGTGGAAACCAAAGCTGTCGCCCAGTCGGTCGGGCAGCAAGACCTGGGGGCGACGGACATCGCGTACCGTCAGGCCTGATGGTCAGGTCACGCGCCGCCGCGCACCGTGCCATCCCTCAGGGAGCGAGAAGTGAACCACCAGGCGCGAGCGGGCAGCGCGTTAGGCAGCCGTAACCCGCTCGCCGCACCAGCCTAGTCGAAATCGAGCGACGTCGAGAGGGCGCGATTGGAGTCGATGTCTTCTTTCAGGCTGCTGATTTTCTGCTCCGCGGTGCCGATCGCGTCACCGCCGGCGATGAAACGGCGCGGGGGTGGCTCCTGACCGGCGATCGTGAGGAGCGCTCGCGCGAGCTTCGCCGGATCGCCTGACTGCTTTCCGTTCTGGGACTTCCAGAACTCGAGCTGCTGCGCTCGGCGCTCGTCGTAATCGCGAATCGACGGCTCCGCGTAGTTCGTCGATTGCTCCGTCAGGAGCTCAGTCCGGAAGAAACCCGGATTGACGATGGTCGTGTTGATGCCGAACGGCGCGACCTCGACGCGGAGTGATTCCATCCAGCCCTCGAGGCCGAACTTCGACGCAGCGTATGCAGCAACGAACTCGAAGCCGGCAGCGAGACCCGCTGATGAGGAGATGGAGATGATGTGGCCGGAGCGCTGCTTGCGCATTACCGGCAGGACGGCGCGGGTTACGTTCATCGGACCGATCAGGCTCGTGGCAAGCTGACGATCCATCTGTTCGGGCGACAGTTCCTCGAAGAAACCCGCATAAAAGCTGGCGGCGTTGTTGACGAGAACGTCAACACGTCCAAAACGCTCAACGGCAGCACGAACTGCGGCGTCGGCGTCCCCCTGCTGCGTGACGTCGAGCTTGACCGTGAGCAGCTCGTTGGAGGGACCGAGTGTTTTCGACAGCCGCGCTGTGTCGCGTCCCGTTGCGATGAGCGCGTGTCCCGCGGCGAGGACCGCTTTCGAGAAGTCGGCGCCCATCCCGCGACCAGCGCCGGTAATGAACCACACCTGCTTCCTGCTCATCGCTGCTCCTCTGGTTGCGAGAGGCCGGCTGACCGTCATCGATCGTTGACGTCTTCACAAGATTAGTTGATCGCGAGAGCGGCGAGGGTCCTGCGACGGAACCACCCGCGTACTCGTCTGTAAAGCATGACCATCGCGCCCGCGCCTGCCGACAGCATTCCGTACTACGTCGTATTCAACGTGCTCGATGGATATCCACACTGGACGGCGGAGATCGTGTTCACCGCGTTCTCGCTCGCGCTGGTGTTGCTGCTCGTCGCCAATCTGCGCGGATGGTTCACTATGCCGCGTCCTGTTCGTTCGGGCGCGATACTGGTGCTGCTCGCGATGGCGCTCGTCCTGCTCCCCTCACACGTGTTCGCGCACCGCGATTTCGCCGCGATGCGCGACGCCGTGCGCGCGGGAAAGTTCACGCTCGTTGAAGGCCGCGTCGACGACTTCCATGCACCGTGGCGGTTGAATCAGCAGCGGACGATTCCCGAGAAGTTCACGGTCTACAGTCACAAGCAGACGTTCCGCTATCGCTACCTCGAGTCCGAGCTCGCACCGGGATTCAACACGCCGTCGGACCGCGGCGGGCCTATTCGGTCTGGGCTTCGAGTGCGGATCGCCGACGTGGACGGACGGATCGCGCGACTGGAGATCGCGCCGGACGGAGGAAGCACGGCGCCAGGATACATCGGAGAGACGGCGCGACCCTGACCCTTCGCGACGGTGGCCGCTGACCGCTAGATGTAGATCGCCGCCACGAACACCGCCGCCGTGAGCTTCTCACCATCGCGCTCTTCGGGACCGACCGCGGACGCGCACAGTGCACCGACCTGCACATCAGTTCCACCCATTCGCACGGTCCGCGAGCGACCGCGCCGCGACCAGAGGCGTTCGGCATCGACTTTCACACGCAGGCGCATCGCGAGGATCTCGAGGACTTCCGCGGCCACCTGCTCCATGGCGCTCTTCTCGCTCTTCCCCTTCGCCATGTCCTCCTCGATCTCGGCGATGTAGCCAGGCACGCCGCGCCGAGCGGGCTTCGCCCAGGCGAGTGCGGTGGTGACTCGCTGATGCGGCTCATCTGTCTTCGCGGTTCCAACCACCGCATGGACGATGTTCCCCGGACGAAGCAGTGAGCGCCCCTCAGCGGCGGGAATGATCTGGCAACCGGGCGCGATCACGCTGCTGACCTTTACGAGATTGGAGTCGGCCACCCCGGCCGCGCGCATCGCGTGCTGGAACGCCACACGTTCCTGAGCATGGACACCGACTCCCGAGACGAAGAACACCCGGCTCGGCACCCATGCCAGGGGTGGAGACGCGGTTTTGGAGACAGCTGGAGTCGAGCGTTGGCGAGCCATGAATTCGCGATTGGAGGCGGACAGAACCCGGCGTCGCGCCTCGAGAGTGCGAGAATCGCACCCGGACATCGGTCGTGACACGTGCAGCGAGGCGCCGAGCGTCGCGCGTCAGGCGCCGAGCAGCGCCTGCGCATCGACCCACAGCTTCGCGACCACGTCGCGCGCCGGTAGCGGCAGTGCCAGCGCCGAAGACTGCCCCGCCCACGCCTGCATCCGCTGCACGTCGCCCTGCCTGACGGCATCGCTGCGCATCGCCGACGTCAGCGCGCGTTGCACCGGATACGCCGCCGGACGCGGTGCATCCGCGGCGGTCGCGGCGCGAACGTAGTCGGTCACGATGCTCCGGCCGGCGCGTCCGCTGAAGACGCGGCTCACCATCGTCTGCTCGGGCAGCGTGTCGCCGAGTGCGGCCGCCCACGCCGGCGGGATCCCGGCTTCGGGAGTGCGGAGGAATCCGGTCCCGACCTGCACCGCGCTCGCGCCGAGCAGGAGCGCAGCGGCAACGCCCCTTCGGTGATACCGCCCGTCGCGACGACAGGTACGGCGACCGCGTCCACCACCGCCGGCAGCAGGGAGAACAACCCGACCAGCGTACGCTCGGCCGCATCGGCGTCGAACGATCCGCGATGTCCACCCGCTTCCGCGCCCTGCGCGATGATGACGTCGGCGCCCGCTGCAGCCGCTGCACGCGCTTCGCTGACGGTGGTCAC
Source organism: Gemmatimonadaceae bacterium (assembly GCA_045804265.1). Classification (GTDB taxonomy): domain Bacteria; phylum Gemmatimonadota; class Gemmatimonadetes; order Gemmatimonadales; family Gemmatimonadaceae; genus JABFXC01. The sequence goes on from JBJMNK010000045.1 coordinate 22,787, forward strand.
CGTGGCGAACCATGGGATGCCGCGCGACCGGAGCTCGCTCACGAACGCCGGTGGATAGAGACCCATCACCGACGACACCGCCGCCGGCGCTGCATTCAACATCGCCCGACACTGCTCGGCGAAGTCGGGAAGCATGGAGCGCGATCGTTCGGGCTTGACTGCAGGGCCCCACCCCGAGAGAAACGCGCGTACTGCTGCCTCACGCTCATCGTCAGGCACAGGCGGCGGATCGGGGATCCAGAGATTGATCTGGAACGGTCCGTTCGTCCCGACGCGAACCTTCGCCGCCCACTCCTCGATCTCGCGCGGCGGCATGAGCACCGCGCCGCACGCACCCATTCCTCCCGCATCGGCGACCGCGATCGACAGCTCCGGCGCCGGCACGCCGGCCATCGGTGCAAGGAGAAGCGGCACGCGCGTCTCATAACGGGCGCAGAAATCACGCGCGCGCTGGAGTGCCCTGTCGTTCATCGTTCGCTATCGCCAGACGGCGATATTCGCATCATGTTCCTGCCTTACGGTGTCGGTTGCCCGCCCTGTGATCTTGGCGGACATCATTCGATTCGACATCGCGTTGACGATACCATCCGTTCACCCGCCCATGCAAAGACCGATCACGCTCCTCACAATCTGCGCCGCGATCGTCGCCTGCCGGGCGTCAGCGTACCCGCGTGCCGACGTACAGGTTGCGCAGCCGGTAACGATCGCAACCCCGGTCCGTACCGGGCACGCCGGCGTGGACCTGAGCGGCGCCTGGACCACGGGCAGTGGGGGTGAGCCGGCGGCGCAACTGATCTACCTGCACCCGGAATGCAACTACAGCCCCGCGCTGTGGATCATCGAGCAGGAGGCCGACACCGTGCGCGCCTGGCAGAGTCCCGCGAGCCATGCCCAGGGCATCGCCACGACGGAACACGTTCGCGCCGTCCCGGCCGAGGGGTGGATCTCCGGTCTCGACGTGACGATCGGTACGGCCGGCGCGCGCTATGTGCTGCGCTACGATTCGACCAGCGCCCACCTGCGCGGGACGTTCAACGGCGCGCCCTTCTGGGCGGCGCGAGTGGAGGTCGTCCAGCCGAAGGGTTGCATCCCGGTACCGTAGGGGAACGTTTTCGCGGTGGTAGCCGTAACATGGGCAGGAGCCGGAGCGCCGGTGGCTCCTGCCTAACGCTGCCCCTGAGGACACGGCCATGCTGAACCGCCTCGCGCTCGTCACGCTCCTCGCCGCCCTGCCCACCGTTCCAACCATCGCACTCGCGCAGGGCGCGGCCCCGCCCTCGGCCGTCTGCGACGGCTCGCAGATCCGCCACGCCGAGCGTATGCGCAACGTCGGTCGCACACTCTTCACCGCGACCGCGGTGGCCGACTTGGCGGCGGTCCTCACCATCCCGCGCAGCCCCGACGGTGCAACGAAAGCATCCAGCCACTTCGCCTTCATCGGGGCGACCGCGCCGGTCGCATTCGCCGGTGCGATCATCGCGCAGCGCGCGCACCCGGGCGAGAGTTTCTGGCAGAGCGTGATCGCGCGCCTGAAGGTCGGCGAGACCAGCACTACCGACGTGCAGCTCTGCCTGCACCGCCCCGACGTGCGGACGAGCAGCACCACCGGTGAGCGGTGGACCTACGTGACCGCGCGCCCGGCGCTGTTCGACGGAACACTCCGCTCGCTCCGCCTGACGTTCCGCGACAGCGTCCTCACCAACGTCGAGCAGACGGAAGTGAATCGCGTCGCCGACGCACGAGGCTCGCACGACTCGACCAACGGACAACCCGCCCGGCATCGCGGCTACTGCATGCCGCCTATCCCGGCAGTCGCGGATCCGTTCCCGACCCCGACCGACACGACCTTCGCCGCGGCGGCGATGGCGCGGGCAAAGGCGGACGCTGACGCGGCGTCGAAGAACGCCGCGGCCGCGGCTACGTACGCGGCGTGCATGGCGAGCGACACCGCGCAGTAACGTTAGGCAGCGCCGGGCGACAGAAGCAGTGACGCCTCAACGCACCCGGAGCTCGCTGTGACCGATCTCCCCGTCAGCTCCGATGACATGGATCTCGTAACGTCCCGGCTCGAGCGCGAGGGTGATCGGGCCGCCTGTCGTCACGGCCTGGTCGAAGGGAATCGCGTCCGGTCGCTCCCCGCGGACGAACGCCTGCACCAGGTATGGCCCGCCGCCTTTCCGCGTACCGTCAGGCAGCCGCGCGATCTGCACGCGTCGACGCCCGAGTCGCGTGAACAGCCACCCCGGTCGTCCGTCGACGAGGGAATCGGGTGGGGTGAAGACCTGCATGTCGACTCCACTGAATCCACCAGCGGGCGAGCGGTAGTAGCTTCCGTCCTTCGCGCGGAGCACCACGGGAGCTGACAGCCAGCCACGCGACGCGACCGCGCGATACTCGGAGGGTTCGAACACGGGCGATGAATGTCCGTACATGACCGTCTGATCGACGGTGAGCGGATCGATCCCGGTCAAACGGGCGAGCCAGTATGCGACCGGCCTGGCCGCCCGTGGTGAACGAACCACCTCGACGACGTGGCTGTAACCCGCGTGCACGATCACCTTCGCGCCGGGGTCATGCGCGAATACCTCGCGGTAGAGCTTCGCCGCGGCGAGGCTGTCGCGCGCCGAGAAGCACTTGGCCGGGTCGTCGGGTGTCGCGACGCAACCGACCGCAAAGCTGTCGTAAGGCACGACGGTGAATCCGAGCCTGACGGCGGCGCGCAGCATGTCGGCGAAAACGGGATCCTTGGTATAGGTGCCGCTTCGCAGAGTCGGCGTTGCATTCGTGTCGCGCGACATCTTCTTTCCGACTGCTTCCACGGCGAGGTAGCGAAATCCCTGCTTCCACAGCCCGTCGAGGAGCTGCGTCGTGAGCGCGCGGTGCATCGCGACGTGGTGCGCCTCGTTGATCATCACCAGTCGCGTCGCCCGCGCACGCTCGAGGATCTCGTTGACGGCGTCGCGAGGCGTGTACGATCCAGCATCGAACGCCGGGCTATCCGTTGCCGGTTCGCTCAGTGGGTCGAAGACCGCAATCGCACCTGCCACGTCCCCGACCATCGTGCGCGTCCAGCCGAGCGCCTCCCCAACCATGCTTCGCCACTGCATCGGCGCATCGGCGTGATCGCGTCGCATCGCGTCGAGCTTGAGCAGCGTCGTCAGGTATCCGCTGTCGGCGAGCGCACCAAAGGCCTTGAACGGGTCGGGCAACGCGGCGAGAACGCGCTTCCGCTCCGTGTCCAGCGAGTCGAGCCGCGCAATGATCGCGCTCCAGTGCGCGCTCGCACGCAGCGACTCGAGGTCGCTGTCGATCTTCACCTGGTCGTACGAATCGAAGCCGGCGATGAGTGCACGATCGAGAAAGCCGAACGCTGACGTACTGTCGCCGGCGAGCGCGGCACTGCACGCCGCGTTGTAGAGATCGACCGGCGTCGCGTCGCCGCGCGCCGCGAGCTTCGTGAAGGCGACGGTAGACTCGGCGTACGCCTTCTGCCGATAGGTGGTTGTCGCGCGAGCGCGAAGCGAGTCGGCGACGGCGCTCTGCGCGCCAAGATCGGGCGCAAGGAACAAGAGCGCGGTCGAGAGTGGGATGAGGACGAAGAAGCGCATGGGCAAATGGGGTTGGGTGGTGAGCGTCTGCCCATACGATCACGCCCCGCCCCTCGCTCTCGCATCGGTGATGTCGCGGCCCGCGATCCCTGATGACGAACGGCGGCGCGCGCGTGACGAATGGCGCGCCTGGCCCTTCGCCGTCAGCGCGTGCCGCCGAGCAGGAGCTCGAGCCGCGGCCGGCGCGCGCGGCTGACCTTCAGCTTCGTGCCATCCGTGAGCACAGCCGCGTATTCGCCCCGCGACACCTCGCGCAGCTCGCGCACGCGCTCGACGTTGACAATCGCCGAGCGATGCACGCGGACGAAGCGCGCCGGATCGAGCCGCGTCTCGAACTCGGCAAGCGTGCTGCGGTGGAGCGGGTGATCCTTGCCGGCGATGATCCGCACGTAGTTGCCTTCCGCCGCGATCCAGTCGATGGCCGTGACGGGGATGACCTTGAGGCGATCGTGCATGCGCACGAGAACGCGTTCGACGCCCCGCTCGCCGATTTCGAGCTCCGTCGGATCGTCTCCCGACTCGGCTCCACTCGCGTTAGGCAGGCGCGCCTGGCCCGAGTCAGGTGCGACGAGGTCGCGGACGGCGGCGCCGAGGCGTCGATGGTTGACCATCGCCTGGGCGCGGGCGAGGCTCGCCGCGAAGCGCGCGTCGTCGAAGGGCTTCACCAGGTAGTCGATCGCCTCGGCGTCGAAGGCACGCAGCGCGTGCTGGGCGAACGCGGTGACGAAAACGATCACCGGCCGCGTTGCGTCGCCAACCCGTTCGAGGAAGGTGAAGCCATCCATTCCCGGCATCTGGATGTCGAGGAAGACGATGTCCGGGCGCTCCTGGCGAACGGCGTCAAGCGCCGCCTCGCCGTTAGGCGCGACACTGACGTCGCATTCGGGCGACGTGGCGAGCAGCCGGAGCAGCCGCTGGCGCGCCAGCGGCTCGTCGTCAACGACGAGAATCTTGTAGCGGGCCATCGCCGTCGGCGGTGGTGAATGGCAATTCGACGATCACTTCGCAGCCCTGTGTTCGCGGATGAAGCGCGAGCCGCTGATCCGCGCCATAGAGCGTCTCGAGGCGGCGACGCGTGTTCTCGAGGCCGATCCCTCCCCCGCTCGCCGGCAGCTGTGGACCGCCCCCGTCGTCCGCGACGCTGAGGCGAAGTTGTCCATCGAGACGGTGCGCGTCGATCGTGACCGTGACGGGCGAGGTCGTCGTCGCCACTCCATGCTTCATCGCATTCTCGACCAGTGGCTGGAGGATGAAGGGCGGGACGCGAGCGTCGAAGGTCTCGGGATCGACGCGCATCTCGATCGTCAGGCGGTCCTCGAATCTGATGCGTTCGATCTCGAGGTATCGCTCCGTCCATTCCAGCTCTTCCTCGAGGGAGATGAGCCGGCGTCCGTCGAAGTCGAGTGTCTCGCGCAGCAGCTGGCTGAGGAGCGTGATCATTCGTCGGGCATCGGCCGGTCGCCAGTCGACGAGTGTCGAGATCGCGTGCAGCGTATTGAAGAGGAAGTGCGGTTGAAGCTGCATCCGCAGCACCGACAGCTCCGCGGCGGCGAGCTGCGCGTTCAGCTCAGCGGCGCGCCGCTCGGTGTCGACGTAGCGCCGGTAACTGTCACCGGCGACGAGGATCGAGATCACCAGCCAGTAGATCGCCAGCCCCTGCGGCACCCAGTAGCGGAGATTCTGCGTCGCGGCCTGCAGCAGCGGCGCCGATGAATGCAGTCCCCACTGGTTGCTCGCCACCGTTCGCAGAAGCGCCACGAGCAGCGCCACGACCACGCCCGCGACGAGGTGCGCGATCGCCGAGCGCCGAAGCCGGCCCGGTGCGAGCGGGAAGCGTCGAGCGAGCCAGACGATCAGCGGGGTGAGGACGAGCCACCAGACGAAGTGGCGCGCGCTGTCGAGAAAGACCGCACGCCAGGGCATCCGGGTGATCGTACCATCGAGCCCGATGATCTGCGCGGGCTGGATCGACGCGATGAGCGCGGCGACGAGCCAGAGCGCGGTGGCGAGCGCGGCCTGCATCGCGAGGCGTCTCGCGCGCGACGATCCCGTGGGCAGCATTGGTGAAAGCTGGCGCATCGCCGGCCGAAAGCACAGCGCGGTGTGATGAGCTGCGAAGGGCGGGGGCGAATGGCGCGAACGGCGGGACGAGGAGCGCGCGTCGTCCACGCGGCAGCGATTCCTGCCTAACGTGCGGGCAGCGGCCGCGGCGCGAGGCACGCATTGCCGCTACGCTCTCCGCGTTGTTTCGCTCCGCGTCGATCGGGCCTGTTGAGAGGCGCGTGGATCTTATCGGCCGATCTGGTTGTTCAGCGCGTTCACGAGGCCCCCGGCGCCACCGGTGAGTCCAGCGAGCGCCTGGCCGAGGTTGCAGAGCAGGCTGCCGACCGCGCCCGATGACTTCACGTCGACGTTCGCCGGCACTGTTCCGGTCACGAGACCAAGGCCATTGATGTTCAGGCTCGACAGGTCGAGGCTGACCGCGCTGCATTGGCCAGGTCCGGAGCTGGTGAGTGAGACATTCGCGACGAACGGCCGCGCACTGACTCCGACCAGATTCCCAGCGACATCGACGGCGGTCCCGCTGAGTGTCCCCGTTGCCTGCAGGCCGATGATCTGGCCGACCGTATTCTCGACGAGGGCGAAGTTCGTCAGCACCGCCTGATCGATCGTGATGCGCCCGCCCAGCCCAAGGGGCAGGGTGACGTTAGGCACGATGTCGAGGGTGAGCCCGCTTCCCTTCTGTGCCGACGCCTGGCTTTGCAGCGTCGCCGCGGTAGTGCTCGTCATGGCAGGCCCCGTGGGCGCTATCGCATGGTCGCTGCAAGCGCCGAGCACGAGCAGAGCTGCCGCTAATCGCATCTTCATGAGAGAACTCCTGCTACAAGGGTGCACTATGCCGACTCGGGGCCACGCCGAGGCGAGACTGTGCGGCAACAAGTATTCCGAGGGCTGGTGGCTGCGGCGAGCGACCGCCGACGTTCGCGCGGGCGTTCGGCAGTCAGGCTCTTGACGTCGCGCGAGCAGCTTTCGCGTCGCTCCAGCGCAGTCGACGCTGTATCTTCACCCCCAGCTCATGGCGCCCCCCGCCCCCACCCCCGCGATCCGCGTCACCGGCCTCCGCAAGGCGTACGGACGACAGCTCGCCGTCGACGACATCTCGCTCGACGTCGAGTCGGGAGAGATCTTCGGACTCGTGGGGCCTAACGGCGCGGGAAAGACGACGACCATGGAGTGCGTCGAGGGGCTCCGCGTCCCGGACCGCGGGACGATCACGGTGCTCGGCCTCGATCCGGTGCGCGACGTCTACGCGCTGCAGGAGCGCATCGGCGTCCAGCTGCAGCAGGCGCAGTTGCAGAAGCGGATCAAGGTGTGGGAGGCGGTCCATCTCTGGGCGTCGCTCTACCGCAGGCAGCCGCGCGGCGCCGAGCAGCTGCTCGAGCAGCTCGGCCTGACCGAGAAGCGCGACGCGTGGTTCATGACGCTGTCGGGCGGGCAGAAGCAGCGACTGTTCATCGCGCTGGCGCTGATCAACGACCCGGATGTCGTGTTCCTCGACGAGCTCACCACCGGCCTCGACCCACAGGCGCGGCGCGCGATCTGGGATCTCGTTCGCGACATCCGCGCGAGAGGCCGTACGGTCTTCCTCACCACGCACCTGATGGAAGAGGCCGAGCGCCTCTGCGATCGTGTCGCGATCATCGAGCGCGGCCGGATCGTCGACATCGGCGCCCCAAGCGCGCTGATCGACCGCCACTGTCCGGAGCGGAGCGTCGTGCTGGTGACGGAGGACGCGAGCGCCGCCGTCGCGCTGCAGCGGATCGCGCACCTCGCGTCGATCGACGCCAGAGGATCACGCTTCACCCTGCACGGTACCGGCGACGGCTTCGTCAGCGACGTCATCGCCTGCCTCTCCGAGCAGCGTATCCGCGTCAGCGATTTCCGCACCGTGCTGCCGACGCTCGAGGATGTGTTCCTCAAGCTCACCGGCCACTCGATCAGGGACTGAGCGACGACGATGCGCGGACTCTGGCGGCTCACCTGGCTCGAGATCAAGATCTACCTGCGCGAACCGTTAGGCGCGATCGGCTCGGTCATCCCGGTGATCGTCTTCGTCCTCGTCGCGAAGCTGATGCCGAAGGACGCGCTGGCGGCGAAGGCGCAGTCGTTGCCTCCGACCGGGATGTTGAGCCCCGGGACCGTACCAGTGCTGGTGTCGCTGCTGATCGCGATCAGCGCGGTGCTGTCGCTGGTGACGATCATCGCGATCTACCGCGAGGGCGGGATCCTCAAGCGGCTGCGAGCGACGCCGCTCCGTCCGGCGACGATCCTCACCGCGCACGTCGTGACCAAGCTGCTCCTCACCGCAGTCACGATCATCCTGCTGCTCCTCGCCGGCAAGCGCTACTTCGTCTTCGGCCCCGGCGTGCCGGTCTACAGCTTCGCCCTGGCGCTCCTGCTCAGTGTCTTCAGCATCCTGTCGTTAGGCTTCGTCATCGCCAGCATCGTCCCCACCGCGCGCTTCGCGCAGCCGATCGGGGCGCTCGTGCTCTATCCGATGATCGGGCTGTCCGGGCTGTTCGTACCGATCGCCTCGTATCCGCCGCTGCTCGCCGCGCTCGCGCGGGTGATGCCGTTCACGTACGTAGTGTCGCTGCTGCTGGGGATCTGGCGCGGCGAGGGGTGGACGGCGCATGGCGGCGACATCGTTGCGCTGGTCGTGACGTTCGTCGTCGGGCTGGCAATCTCGTCGAAGGTGTTTCGCTGGGAATGAGTCGCTTGCCCCTGCATACAGCGATGCCGCATCCGCGATGAATCCTGCCTGACGTTTTCCGGCTTCCACGAGGCGATGACGCATGACGGCCCAGATCGTTTTCGACGATGGCGCAGCGTACGAGCGGTACATGGGCGTATGGAGCCGGCTCGTCGCTGAGCAGTTCCTCGATTGGCTCGCCCCGTCAGGCGGGTTGCGCTGGCTCGACGTCGGATGCGGCAATGGCGCCTTCACCGTCATCATCGCCGAGCGGTGCGCGCCGGCGATGATCAACGGGATCGATCCATCGGAGGCGCAGCTCACCTTCGCGCGGACGCGACTCCCGCCGACCGTCGCGCGCTTCGAGCGTGGCGATGCGATGGCCCTCCCTTTCGAAGACGACAGCTTCGACGTGGCGGTGATGCCGCTCGTGATCTTTTTCGTGCCTGAGCCGGCAGTCGGAGTGGCGGAGATGGCGCGGGTCGTCCGCAGCGGCGGAGTGATCACCGCCTATGCGTGGGACATGACCGGTGGCGGCTTTCCTTATGCGCCAGTGCAGGCGACGCTTCGCGAGATGGGAGTGGAGCTGCCGTCAGAGGCTCACCCGGAGGTGTCGCGCCTCGATCGCCTGCACGAGCTGTGGACCGCCGCGGGATGCGATGCAGTAGAGACGCGCGCGATCACTGTCGAGCGAACGTTCACCGACTTCGACGACTATTGGCAGACGATCATCGGCGGACCGAGCGCGGGGAAGCAGATCCGCGCGCTGTCGAGCGAGGATCGCGCGCGGTTCATCGGCCTGTTGCGCGACCGGCTGCCGGCGGCTGATCCGAGTGGACGCATCACCATGGCCGCGCGGGCAAATGCGGTGCGAGGTCGCGTGCGGTGATCGGACGTCAGGCAGCGCCAGGCGCGGTCTACGGCAGCCGCTCCAATCCCCTGAGCTACTAGCGCCGAGCCTTCGCCGCCCGCAAGACGATCACGCGATCGGGCTCGCCCGCCCCGTCACTCGGCAGCGTCAGCGTCAGGCCTGACGGCGTCTGGACGAACGGCACATCGGCCCCGCTACCAAGCATCGTCGCTTTGGTGACCCGTGCCCCGACGTCCGGGATCGCGAGCACACGATCGCGCCACTCGAGCACGTGCACGAACACCGTGTCGCCACGCTGCGTGGTGACGCCCCACGAGCGCGGCGAGACCGGACCGCCGCGGGTGTCGTAGATCGAGGTCCCGTAACTCTGGAGCCACTTCCCGATCTCGCGCAAGCGCTGCGCCGCCTCGGGTTGGATCGTGCCGTCGGGGCGCGGGCCGATGTTGAGGAGGAGGTTCGCGTCGCTGCCGGCGGCGCGCACCAGGTAGTGAATGAGCTCCGGCGTCGCCTTCCAGCTGCTGTCGGTGATGTTGAAGCCCCACGAGCTGTTGATCGTGAGCGATGTCTCGAGCGGCAGCGACCCGATGCTCTTCGTGTTGAAGCCAGCGGTGTTGCTGCCGGGAAGATCCTGCTCGAACGTCTGGACGTCCTCACCGGGGAGCGGGGCGCGGTGATGGTTAGGCACGATGAGCGCCGCCGGTTGCAGCCGGTGGATCAGGTCGTATGTCTCGGCCAGGTGCCAGTCGGCGTCCGGCTTGTCCCACATGCCGTCGAACCAGATCCCGCCGATCGGACCATAGTGCGTGAGCAGTTCGGTGAGCTGCTGGTTCATGAAGCCGAGATAACGGTTCCAGTCGCCGCTCTCCGGCCGGCCCGTCGCGTTGCCGGTGCGACCGCGCGGGAAGTAATCGGGGTTGTGCCAGTCGAGCTGCGAGTAATAGAAGAACAGCTTGATCCCCTGCCGCTGACACTCTTCCGACAGCTTCTTCAGCGGATCGCGCCTGAACGGCGTCCAGTCCACGATGTTGTACGGCGTCGCCTTGGTCGCGAACATCGAGAAGCCGTCGTGGTGGCGCGAGGTGATGGTGATGTATCGCGCCCCGGCCGCCTTCGCGAGCGAGACCCATTCGTGCGCGTCGAACTTGATAGGGTTGAACTCCGACGCCAGCCATTCGTACGCGGGGACGCGAATCCCCCTGTTCTGCATCACCCACTCGCCGTCGCCGAGCTGGGAGTAGACGCCCCAGTGGATGAACATCCCGAAGCCCGCCTGCCGGAACGCTGTGCGCGCGGCGAGGCGCTCGACCGGCACGTCTGCTGCCTGCGCCCGCATGTTCGCGAGCGGCGTCAGGCTGAGTAACGCAATCGTCAGGAGTCGCATCAGGGAGACGATCGTCCGGTTGCAGTCGGCGCGCAACCGCGCGCCGACTGCCGCCGAAGCCGGAGGCCGATGCCTAACGGTCGCGCCGCCACGCGCCGATCTTCACGGCGACGGTGCCGCGGCGACGTTGGTAAGCTGCACCGCGGCGACCTTCCACATTCCGCCCTGCTTCACCCATGTCGTCGTGATACGCTGCGGTGTGCTGTCGGCTCCCGTGATGCGAGCGGTGTAGACCACCGCCGAGGGGCCGTATGAACGCCACCTCTCGTCGGTGGGGGGCGTGCGCTGGCCAGTCGTGGCGTGTCCTTCGATCTCGGCGACGCGATCCTGCTTCGTCTTCACCTTGCCGGTCGCGTCGGTCAACGTGAAGTCGTCCGTCGTATATCTCGCCCATCCCTTGCTGTTCCCCGCCGCCATCGCGCTGCTCCTGGCTTGATTCGCTGCCTTGAGCGACGCGGTCGACTGCGCGAGGGCGGGTGCCGCGATCAACGCGGATAGTACGAATGCGAAGATGCCGCGCATTTCAAACCTCCCATGTCTGGTGACTGGTGATGGAGCGGCAGAATGTGCGCAGGCGACGGCCTGACTCCACCGAACGGGCCAGACCGTCGCCTGCGAGATATATGAGATCAGGTGCCTCACTCGATCCGGCGCCACTCTTCGACTTCCATCACCGGCGCGGCCCCGGCTGCAGCCGGGAGAGAAAACGCATGCGTCCAGTGATCCTTCGTGGTGCGACACGTCGCCTTGATGTCCTGGCCGAGATACGATGGCAGGAAGAAGTAGTCGACGTGCTCGACGTACGAGTTGCCGGAGAGGGTATACGAGCCTGAGCCGCCAATCAGGGTCGAGTACCGCAGACTGTCCGCGGAGGTTTTCAGCGGAAGCGTGTCGCGGCGGCTCTCCTGATTGATCCACATGTAGTTGTGGCCAGTCACGATCTTCCGCTCCTGACCGGTCATCGGACTGGGCTTGCCGTCCTGGGTGGCGCTGACGAGCTCCCACGTGCCGCGTACCGCGCAACTCGACTTGGGCGCCCCCTCGTTCATGAGCGTACTGCCAGCAAGCAGCGCCGAGCCCGCGAGCATCACCGAGATCCCAGCCTTGGTAAGGAGCGTGAACATGTTGGTACCCTCCCGTAAGGGTTGGCCGGCCCAAGCCGGTCGAACATGGGCGACCCGGGCGCCGGACGCAACGGTCACCCGAGAGTCTGAGCGCTGGCTGATCGCCCATGCATGCCAGTCGGACGCTTCTCTCCGGCATCGCGATGCCTAACGGTGGTGCCCTTCGTTCCGGATGCTCCCACGCCATTGACAGCTCTTCCGGGAGCGGTATCGTTTCGATATCGCCGACATGGAGCTCACGATGCGCACCACCTGCCTCTTCGCGCTCTACCTCTCCGTCCTCGCCGTCGCGTGCACCTCTCGCGGCGAACACCGCACCGACTCCGCTGCGGGAACGGTCGACACGAGCCACTCAGCGACCGCCGGCGTCGCCGGCGCGAACCAGGTATTGCGGCGCATGGCCGGCGCCTGGGAGATGACTGCCCGCCCCACCGCTGGCCGCGACAGCACCCCGACCCGCGTCAGGCTGAACGCCACCGGCGACACCACCGGTTGGACGATGGTCCTCGGCGGACAGACGGTGCCGCTGCATGTGCGGGTGAGCGGCGATACCGTCTTCACGACGTCGGACCCCTACTCGAGCGTCAGGCGGAAGGGAGTGCAAGTGCGGACGACCGCGACGCATGTGCTGGACGGCGACCGGCTCGTGGGGACGACCATCGCGCACTACGTGGTGAAGGGCGCGGATTCGGCGCGCGTGTTCAACACGGAGGCGAGGCGGGTGCAGTGACCGCGGCGCCGGCATGATGGCCCTGATATCGCGTGGATTCAGCCCATCATGCCGGCACCGAAAACTCTCCTCCCTGCTCCTGACCTCGACCCCGCGCACGACCCCGGCTTTGCCGCCGCCGGGGAGCGCGCCGAGCGCGCGCTCGCCGCGATACCGGCCGAAGCGTTAGGCGCACCGCTCGCTCTCGGCGGTCATGAGGTGCGCGTCGGCACCGCCTCTTGGACCGACCCGACGATCGTGAAGGGCGGTGTCTTCTATCCACGGGGGACGAGCAGCGCCGAAGACCGGCTCCGCTATTACGCGAGCCAGTTTCCCGTCGTCGAGGTGGACTCGAGCTACTACTCGCTCCCCGAGGCGGCGACCGCGGCGCTGTGGGCCGAGCGCACGCCGGCGAACTTCGTCTTTCACCTCAAGGCGCACGCGCTGCTCACCGGCCAGCCGAGCGAGGTGGCGCGGCTCCCGGAAGACGTGACCGACATGCTGCCACCGGCGCTGCTCGAGAAGTCACGCATCTACGCGAAGGACCTTCCGCTGGAAGTGTATGACGCGATCTGGGAACGCTTCCTCGACGCGATCGAGCCGCTTCGCAAGGCGAAGAAGCTGGGGGGAGTCCTGCTGCAGTACCCGCGCTGGTTCCTGCCCAATCCGCCGAACAAGGACCTCATCGCCGAATCGGTGACACGGCTCGCCGCGGTCGGCGCCACCGTCGAGTTTCGCAACCGGATGTGGTTCGGAAGTGAGAGGTCTTCGCAGTGGACGCTCGACATGCTGCGCGAATCGGCGCGACCCACGTCATCGTCGACGGGCCGCAGGGGCTGGAGAGCAGCGTCCCCGCCATAACGGCGGTGACGACTCCGCAGCTGGCGATGATCCGGCTTCACGGTCGCCGCACCGCGACCTGGGAAGCGCCGAAGGTGCCGACCGTCGAGCGCTATCGCTACCTGTACTCGCCGCAGGAGCTCACCGCGCAGGTCGAGCGCATCGCGGAAGTCGCCGAGCAAGCCGAGCGGACGGTGGTGTTGTACAACAACTGCTATGGGAACTACGGGACGACGAATGCGCGGGAGACGGTGGCGCGGTTGACGGCGGGGTGACCGGGCTCCGATCGAGCGTCAGTGAGGCTTCTTTTCCATGTCACCGATGACCGACATCAGATACTCCTTTCGATCGGCGTCCGTCGCCTGCTTGGCCAGCCTCTTCAATGCTTGCAGCTCTGCAACCTGAAGCGCGGCGTCGGCATTCACGGCGATGTCAGGCGCTATTCCGACCCCTTCCCAGTTCGTGCCCGAGATCGGACTCACCGCGCGACCGCGCGGTACGAAGAGCTGGAAGTGGTCGCCGACGCGCACAAAGCCGCCGGGGTTTGCCGCGCCGGCCGACACCTCACCGACGATGGTCGCTCGCCGCAGAAGATGCAGATCGTAGACGAAAGCTTCGCCGGCGGAGATCGTCCCGGTGTTGCTCGTCAGCAGATACACCTCCTTCTGCAGATACTTGAGCGAGTCCGGCACCGCGACGGTCGCCGCTGAATCCACGTGGCCACTCTGTCGCCAGTAGATGCCCGTCAGCGCCGTCGGTTTCTTGACGAGATAGCTGATCAGCAGTGCGACCATCTCCGGGCGCCCGCCGTCGTTGTCGCGGAGATCGATGATGAGGGCGTCCGTGTGTCGCAGAAATTCCATCGCAGAGGTCACCGCGTCGCCCGCGAACTCCGGCCGATCGAAGTAGCTCAGCTGAAGGTATCCGATGTTGCCGCGCAATCGTTCGACTCGCTGGAAGCCGAAATTGTTGTAGGCCGATTGCCTTCGCTCCCGCTCCTTTCGCTGAGGCGATGGTGCGCGAGGGGTGGCGCCACCCCTGCTGTCCGGAATGACGCTGGGACTCCATTCCATCGACATGTGCTTGTCGTGACTGACGCCTTGCATGTGTGTTGTCAACAGCGCGGCGAAAGCGGGACCGCTCCTGACGGTGTCGTATTCCCCACGCTGCAATCGCGAACGAAGGTCCTGCTCGATCCGCGCCGCGACCTCGGGGAAGATGTACTGCCCTTTGAGTGCGGTCAGTGACGCGTCGATCACCGCGACTCGCGTCGTCGCGTCGATGGCACTCTCCGCCTGCGCGCACAGCCCAGCGCCTAACGGCACGAAGGCAGCGGCGAGGCACAACGCGCGCCCAAGGTTGACGGCTCTACGCACCTTCATTCCTGTCATGGTATCCCCGCCGCGCTCAGAATTGTCTCTCCGGTTCGAACAGGACGACGGCCTACGTGCCTAACGCGTGCACCACCCACGTAGCGAGTCCCGGCTGGTCGACGATAGACCATGAGTGCGGGTGGCGGCGCCCGTCGGCGCGGTAGCCCTTGCCCGTCGTCGTGATCAGTTCGGCGCCTGCATTGCCCTGCATGCGCAGCCGCTTGATGAGCGCCGACGCGTCCGTCGAATTCATCTGGTGATAATCCGCCAGGCGGTTGTCGATCCACCATTGGACATCCGGCTCGGTGTAGGCGCGCACCACGAGGTGAGCGAGCCAGTGCGCGTTGCCACCGTCAGGCCGGTGGTCGAGGAGCGGCGAAGCACTCACGTAGCCAGCTCGATGCGTTGCGGGGGAACCGCCGGTCATCGCGGCGATCGCCTGCTGCATCAGGTGCGCTTCGGCGACGTTGCCGCCCGACGCGCTGTCGCCGATCGTCATCGCGGCCGCGTCCCAGAGCCGCTCGAAGTCGAGCGGTGCGTCGACGGTCGCGACGGCCTTCACCACATGTCGCATCGTGCACCCGCCCGTCGCGCACCGCTCGGCGAGGAGCACCGCATCCGTCCCGCCGGCCGAGAAACCGGCGACAGCGATCGGCAGCGCCGGTGCCGACGTGAGCTCGCGTGCGGCCCAGGCGAGCGTCTGCTCCATTCGCTGCTGATGGTCGGCGCCGCCGAAGAGCGTCCCGGGCGGGGGCGCGATCATGATCGTCGCGATCCCGGACCTGGCAACGGCGTCGGCGACGGGTAGCCCCGATATTCCGGGCGCGCCGTCGAAATCGCCGAAGTCGCCCGCGTCCGCGTATCCAGGCATGAGCACGAGCAGTCCCTTCACCGTCGCGGGGCGGGTCACGATCGCGTAATGCCATCCGCTCGGCGCGACCGTTATGGTTCGCGGCGACGCCTGTGCGGACACCCGCATCCCCAACGGTGCGCCGAGCATGGCGACGAGTGCGGCGGATTCGAAGAGCGCGCGAGTGGTCGGCATGCGGCGATTCATGGGGGACGCGGGAGTTTCCACAGGAGTGCCGATTGGACCCGCGCGCACTCGCGATGGTTTACGGTCGACCCGATGCTCGACGTCGCGACCCCAGACGGTGCCTAACGCGGCGCGCCTCCGGGCGCTCGCCGGACGAGCACCGTGTCGCCGCGCTTTACCCCCCACGCGGATGCGAGATCGCCCTGGTTGATCGAGAAGGAGAGCAGCCCCCGCTCGTGCATCACGGCGAGTGGCTGCCCAACTGCGACGTCGCTGAAGGTGTGCCGCCAGGGAAGCCGCGCCGAGCGCGCACCGATGCGGACATCGAGCGAGTCGCCGACTTGCGCGACTGAATCGAGCAGCGCGAGTCGGATGTTCGTCACGACGTTGCCGTACGGATCTTCGATGTAGCGCACCGTTCCCGCGATCTCACCGGCGTTCAGGCGCGCCAGCCGGAGCGGCAGCCTGACGGGCACGATCGGTGGCCCGAGCGAATCGATCGGCGTCCCCTGTGCGAGGTGCGCACCCACTGGCGAGAAGACGTCGCGCCCGTGGAAGGTGAACGACGTCTCGCCGTGCCGAAAATATCGCCGGTCGCGCAGCTCGACTGCGCGCTCGAATCCCTCCGACTCGACGACGAGCGTGAAGATCCCATTGTCCGGCCCGACGAGGAGGTGGCCCTTCTTCGTGAGGATCGCGATCGGCTTCCGCTCACTGCCGACGCCGGGATCGACGACCGCCACCGTCACCGTCCCGGCCGCATAGAAGGGGATCGTCTGCTCGAGCACCTCGGCCGCCGTCTCGATGTCGTAAGGCGGCACCTGGTGAGTGATGTCGATGATCCGCAACGCCGGATCGATGTCGAGCATGACACCCTTGCAGAGCGCGACCGCGCCATCCTTCACGCCGAAGTCGGTGAGGAAGAGAAGTGATGCGGAGGTGCGCGGGATGGGGGCGTGCGTTGGTGCCGGGGCACAGGCGAGGGCGGTGCCTAACGCGAGGCTTGCAAAGCGCCGAGTACGCGTGGGCAGCGGGAATGTCCTCGTCACGGGGTTTCTCGAGAGTGCAGTCGGGGAGTCCGGTTGGGCGGCGGTGGTCGAACACGCGATACCAAATTGGTGCAGACGAACTCGCCGTTTGTGGATATAAGAGATATCACCGACTCTCGTTATTGTGGGGCTGTCCCGCTCGCGGCCGCCCGGGGCAAGCGCTCGAGGTGCCGCACCATCTCGCGGGCATCCGTACTCCGCGGAAACTTCGCCAACGCGCGCTGATAGGTCGCCAGCGCGGCGGGCGCGTCGTTCGCCATCGCCTGCGCTTCGCCGAGTGCTTCGAGCACCCCTTCGGAGCCGGGCGACTCCTCGGCGTTGAACGCGAGTATCGCCAGCGCTGAGTTCAGGTCTCCGCGCTCGGCGAGCTGACGGCCGAGCAGGTCGAGCTGCCACGCCTCGTAGTTGAAGGCGGCCGGCTGTGAGGCGCGCAGCGACTGGTAGGTCCTGATCGCTTCCGCCGCGCCGTGCGCCTGGAGAACACGGTTCAAGGTGTCGGCGACCCCGGGCGGCGTGCCCATGCCTAACGTTCGCGTGGCGTAGCCGGCCCGGATCGCGTCCAGCTCGAGCAGCACCTCCACGCTGTCGGACAGCATCGACGTCAGCGGGTTGTAGTCAGGATTGAACTTGTTCGTGCCGGCGATCCCGTAGTCCTTCCGGCTCAACCGGAGGTCAGCCGCGAACGCCACGCCCCGCGTGCTCCCCACCGTGTATGGCGCGAGCACCATCTTCGCCGGAAAGCTGACGTGCCGCGACACACCGTGCATCCTGAGCACGCCTGATATCGTCACGCCGCCACCGCGCCTCGGCGCGACCCGCTCGCTCGTGAACTCGATCGTCGGGAACTGTTCGACGTCGAAGAAATCGGGACTGCGGAGGTGATCGTCCCGGAAGTCCATGTCGGTGTTGATGGTCTTCGCCTGGATGACCGCCGACACCGACGACCGCTCGGGGTGCTCCGAGTCGAAGATGATTGTCGCACCATACGCGGTGAACCGGCCGCGCACCTTCACCGCCCCCATCAGCGTCGTCGCGAAGCCGACCGTCGAGTGCATCGGGTCGACGTCATAACGCTGTGCCGCGAGCGCGGCCGCAGTCGTCGCCTGCGCATCAGCGAGGACCGGAGAGAACGCCAGCGCCAGCGATACGCGGAAAGTCAGATACGACGGCAGATGACGCATGTGCGCTCTCGAGTCTGGGACGGTGCCGTGTGCCATCGCCAAGGTAACACTCGGCGCCCCCGCCGCTGGTCATTCCTGCGTCAGGAACGTGGTTGGCCTGGCCGAAATGGCTCGTCTACCTGCCGCCGACGACGTAGCCCTCGGAGGCGACGAAGCGCGAGGGTTATCTCGAGTATCCGACCGAGGCATTCGCCTACTATAGAATTCAGGGCATCGCGCAGGTCGTGTGCGAGGAGAAGCACATGGGTCCGCGCGCGGTGGTCGTGCTGTGCAGGGATGCCGACGCAGCGCGGCGACGCTTCGGCGTGGTTGGGGACGAAGTCGGCATCGTCTACACGCGGACGGGCCGTCGTTTCTTCGACGACGCTGCACTCGAGCGCGAGTTGCTGGCAATGGTCGGGCGGGCAGTCGTTGGGTCGGGGACGTGGGAGCGCCTCGCGACGGACTGGGTGGTGCTCGACTGCGAGCTGATGCCCTGGTCGGCGAAGGCGCGGGCGTTGATCAGGCAGCAGTACGCGGTGGTCGGCGCGGCCGCGGGTGCGGCGCTGCCTGACGTTCTCAGCGCGTTAGGCGCGGCGAAGGCGCGAGGTGTGGCGGTCGATGATCTGGAACAGCGCTTTGCTCGGCGGCAGGAGCTGGTCGGGCGGTACGTCGATGCGTATCGGCGGTACTGCTGGCCGGTCGCGTCGGTTAGCGATCTGCGCCTCGTGCCGTTTCATGTGATGGCGACCGAGGGCGCGCTGCACACGGACAAGGATCATCTCTGGCACATGGAGATAGCGAGCGCGATCTGCGCGGCGGAGCCATCCGATGTGCTGTTCACGACGGCGCATCGGGTCGTCAATCTCGCCGATCCGGCCAGCGAGGCGGCGGCGACGGCGTGGTGGGAGGAGATGACCAGCCGTGGCGGCGAGGGGATGGGGGTGAAGCCGCTGCAGTTCGTGGCGCGTAGGAAGCGCGGTGTCGTTCAGCCGGCGGTGAAGTGCCGCGGGCGGGAGTATCTGCGGATCATCTACGGGCCGGAGTACACGCTGCCGGAGAATCTCGAGCGACTGCGGGCGCGGGGGCTCGGGGCGAAGCGATCGCTGGCGATGAGGGAGTTCGCGTTAGGCGTCGAGGGGCTGGAGAGGTTCGTGAAGGGAGAGGCGCTGAGAAGGGTGCACGAGTGTGTATTCGGGGTGCTGGCGTTAGAGAGTGAGCCGGTGGATCCGCGGTTGTGAGGGCACCGGAAGACGCGCGCGCGATGCATAGCGCCGTCACGTAGAGCTATTGACTTCACGCAGTGGATCGGAGTTTGCCTGTGCGCGTCGCGCTCCCTACAGTGGTTTCCCGCCTGCGCTACGCGACGCCCTCCTTGGAGAGCACCACGAGGCTTTAGAGACATGCGAGAATCAATTCGAGATAGCCTTACCCGGCTTCTCCGCTACCAGCGCGCGCCGACGCGCGCGACATCGCGCTTTCAGGGCTGGAAACATGACGCGTATCTTCTTCCGCGCCTGCAATCACAACTCGAGATGTTCTTGGCGTCGTACGGGAAGTTTGAACCGGTCGTCTACGACACTCAAGGCATCAACGACGACGGCTCAGACCTGGTCCTTAGGTGCCGACCCGAGAATAGTGATGGCGATCCGGAGCTGATTTGCTTTCAGGTCAAATCCTATGATGATCTGCTTAAGAAGACGTACATGCAGGAGCTGAAGGCTCAGCGTGACGATTCATTCCGAAAGGTTATCGGTCTCCGGCACTACTTCTTGATCCTGTGCACCGACGAAAGCCTCCACCGGAAAAAGTTGCGTAATATAATGGCCGAGTTTCGCAGCGCTGACCGAACAGAGGTCATCGAACCGGCATTTGCCTACACATTCCTTCATCATCCGAATACCAGAGTCGACGCATTGGTTAAACGCGCGATGGAGGCTGAGGATTACGTCTTCAATTTGGCTCTCGGGTCGCTTGAGTTCCCGAACCCGTCAGCCCGTGCACTAGCCCTTTTTCTGGTTGTGCGTTTTGTGCTCTCCGGTCAGTCCACATTTCAAATCGAGGACCTCCGGCACGAATCGGGACTGCAGAACATCTACGGAGAGTTGAGGAGCCAGCAACAAGCACTATTGGAACTCTACGAAAGCGCCGAGCAGGGCTTTGTTCCGCCGTTTGAGGACCAAGACGAGGCTCCAGACGATGCCGAGGGCGAAGACATGCGCGAATACAGTCACGAAACTGACGACACCCCGATTCAAATAGCAGACTTCGACGAGCAGTTGGCAGCTGACCTTTTGCTCTTGGAAAACGACGTTCTTGAGGTGGGATCGGCATCCTCGCACGTCACGCTGCGCCCGGAGGAGCTTCGCGCGCTCGTCGCAGTCGTCTCCGATTCCGTTGCGCGGTACGAATATGACGAGGAGCAGCTTCTGACATACATGTCCAACGTCATGGGCGTGCTCTCATAGGACACTGCTCGGTGCTCCCCGCTTGAGAATGTTCAGCCAGTGTTCAAGCATGCACAAGCGTTCGGGTGTTGTGACGATAGGCGGTACGGGTCGCACCGCGCTTCGCCGCGTGCGGAGCTAGCGCCTTCTTGTCACCGTGGTCGCAGTAACGCGGTTCGTCCGCAATTGGACGGCTCAATCAATAGGTGCGGCAATCGTGACATGCGCACCCGGATAAACATCTCGTCAATCTGGTCGCTGTACAGATTGTGGCTTGGACGAGCGTGGTTCGTGGAAATCAGTGCGCGGTCGCGATGGTGTAAGATGGCCCGACGGCGGAACCGTCCTGTTCGTTCGCTCGTGGCGGAGCGCCTTGGATGTCTCATATCGCGTGTCCCTTGGCTGCCGGATGTTGCGTGTGGAAATGATGGTAAGACGCTCTTCGCATTCCGTTTCTGCCAGGAGGAAGGTGCTTCCATTACGGTCTGTTGAACTTCAGTTGGTCGAGTTTGTTTGCGATCATTTTTGCGTGAATCAAGACTGGCCATCGACGCGTCGGGTCGAGCGCCAACTCGCTGACGTGCTGGATACGCAAGGCGGCCTTGCATCAGTGTGTCATGCCTTGGGCGATGATCGGATCATCTATGAGACGCCGGCTTCTGCCTCGAGTCGGATTAAGCTGCGCTTACGCGGACTAGAGCTCTGCGCGACAGGGCAGCACGAGGTACACCATTTTCTTTCGCTCGCCCGTTTCTGCGCTGATATATACCTCACGAGCGACGAGGACTCCCCGCGCGTGACTGTTGAGCAATTCGCGGAAGCGTCGCACTTAGACGATGCGGCCGCTGGTCGCGCGCTCGCACTGGCACTCCTCGACGGGCACTTCTGGGATGGTGGCTCTTCTACCCACCTAACGCTTAGCCCGTTCGCCGGCCGACTCAAGGGCGTCTCATCACTTGATGACTTCGATCGCCGACGCAGCGAGTTTGAGGAGCGAGCGCGGCGTGCCGCTGAGCAGCGCCACGGTGTTTCGCCCCCATCTTCCGGCAAGCGCCTAACCAGCTGGCCAGTTTTCGAAACAGCGTTTGGACGGTACACATCAGTGCGGATGCTTGGCGAGGGCGGCGCCGGACGCGTGTACGAAGCCCGCGGCGATGACCGTTCGACATACGCCGTCAAACTTCTCGCTAGCCAGACGCTCACCATCGACAAACGGCGCCGTTTCAAGAACGAACTGTACTTCTGCCAGCGCACGCGTCACCGCAACATCGTTCAGGTTCACGATTACGGTGTTTTGTACGACGGTAATCTTGCCCTGCCGTTCTATGTCATGCCGCGATACGAAACCACCCTTCGCCGACTTATGGCCCCGGTGCTCGATCCGATTCGGGCATTGGCCATATTTGCACAGGTCCTCGACGGCTTAGAAGTCGCGCACAATATGGGCGTGACACATCGGGACCTTAAACCGGAGAATCTGCTGTACGACGCAAGTGAAGATACGATCGTTGTGGCCGACTTCGGCGTCGCACGATTCACGGCGGACCAAGCCGCTACCATCGTGGAAACAGACGCTCGGACTCGCTTGGCGAATTTTCGGTATGCAGCACCCGAGCAGCGGCGCCCAGGCGAGGCGGTCGGCCATACGGCAGACATCTTCGCGCTCGGTATGATCCTGCATGAGATGCTTACGGGGGATGTTCCCGCCGGCACTGCGTACCAGACGGTGGCGTCGGTCGCTCCTGAATATGATTACATCGATAACATCATTCGAATCATGATCCGTCAGCGACCCGAGGATCGGTATACATCGATCGCTGAAGTGCGAATGACGCTCGCGAATGCAGCTCGTTCGTAATAGCCCCCGTCCCCTAGCAAGGGATGGTTCCAGAGTTATTGCAGATGCCGCGCGTGCGCCAACGCTCGGCAGCAATTTTCGGTAGTGAGCACAGAAGTGGGCGCGGCGGCGGGGGCGGCGTTGCGTGAGCGAGGCGTAGATTGCCTAACGACGGCACCGAAGCTGGCGCCACCTGCGCAGGCACGTAACGATCCCGGAAGCTAACAAGCGGCTATTGATCGCTCGCCACACTCGCCGCTATTGTATTCGCTTGGGGTTCTTGTAAAGGCGCGCTGACTATCGAAGTTACACATCTGAAGAGGCCGCGCAGCGTGCCGCGCAGCGGCTTCGATCGCGCTCGCGCCATCGCGGTTACACTCTGCCGTTGGGCGGACCCTTCCAGTCACCGATTGGAGCAACTCGGCATTATGAACGCGCGTCTCGCGGTCTTCCCACTCGCGCTTGGTGTCGTTTCTGCTAGCTGCAGCGGGTTTCATAGCACCGCATGGAGAGCGCAGGTGACGATGGCGCGTGGCGGCACGCTGAGCCGGGGATGGGTGCTGTTTCTTCTGTTGCTCTTGCCGGGTTTCGCACAGGGCCAAGAGCAGTTAAGCTGGCGAAACTACGAGCCCGGTGTGCATGCATTCGTACCGGACAGCGTGAGCTGCGGTCGACGAGCAAGCGAGCTTACTGAAGGGCTCACCGAGAGCGATCGACTCGCCGAGTACGATCGATGTCTCGAGCGATCTGGCTGGCGGCTCATGACTATTGCGCCGGCTCGCGAGCTGGGATGCAGCGCGGTGACCGTGAAGGCCTTGCAGACAGACTCCGGATTCGCAGGCGCACTTCGCGACGGCTTCATCCGGCGGTTTCGTCCGCTGACGCCGGACCTCGCCGATGTGCGGCTAGAGCTGTTCCCGACTGTGGCTGGACTCGTCGGCGATCCTGTGGGGCAGCCGATTGACGACGGCAACCTGCATGAAGCACAGGAAGCGCAACTCTCCGTCGAAAGCGATCTCGCACCCCGACTGAAGCGCCTGCGGCCAGGCGCGACCTCGCACTATTTGGTGACGCTCCGATCGCGCTGCGTGCGCGAATTCCCGACCGAACGGCGGGCAGCGTTCGCCAAATCAGATTCGCCAACTATACGCACGGAAGGAATCGATTTTCCGTTTCCCGGCTACCTCGCGAACGTGTCGCGGCAAATCGAGCTTCGCTTCGACGCCCCGACCCGAAAGAACGCACTGCGCGCGGAAGTCGCGTTCCTCATTCACCGCGACGGTTCGGTGTCCGAGGTACGATTCGTCACCCGATCTGGAGAGTACGGCTTCGACCTCGAAGCGCAGGGTGCGATAGAGGCGGCAGCAGCAGCACGGGCGTTCGGTCCGCTGCCTAACGGATTTCTCGACGACGTGCTGCCGATAGTTTATGTGGCCAGCGCGGATGCAACATCAGCAGCGCCAGTGAACAATGAAGGCGCGTATTTCGAGTTCCAGGTCGAGAAAACGGTGCTCAACGTACCAAGCAACTCGACGCCGCCCTACCCGGCGATGCTGCGATCGGCGGGGGTGGAGGGCACGGTGCTCGCACAGTTCGTAGTCGACACGTCGGGGAAGGCGGACATGAGCACGTTCAAGGTGCTCGAGTCCTCGCACGAGCTGTTCACCCAGGCGGTGCGTCAGGCACTTCCGAGCTACCGCTTCTTCCCCGCCGAGATCGGCGGCAAGAAGGTGCGCCAGGTTGTACAGCAGCCATTCACGTTCGCACTCGGAAAGTGACGGGTTCCGTCCAGCGCTTGCTCCTCGGGGCGCGGTAGAATCTTGATAGCCAGCCACGGATGATCCTCTCGAGCGCGCTGCCTGACGTCGAGAGCTGGATGCGGCCTGGACGAGTGCCATAACGGTACCCCTTGCGCGGGGGCCCATGAAGGCGTAGTGTCGCCCTAACGGCGACAGTGCCCGAGAACCCGGCCACAGCATCCAGGAGAGCCACGTGAGACTACGCAGCATTGCGCGAGCGTTAGTTCAACTGCTCACTCGAGTCGAACGCGCGACGCGTCAGCGTGCTGGTGTCGCCACGGCAGGCGCCGCCGTGGCGTCTCTCGCTGCCGCCTGTGCACCGAAGCCTCCAGCCGGGTCGATGCAAACCTCCAGCGCCTATGGCGACGTCGGGTCCGTCGAGCGCCTGGACTCTACGGTGACGCGCTTCAGCGAAAAGTTTGTGCTCACCCCGGCCGAGTCTATCGTCGTCCGCTGCGACACCGTGCGCTACCGTAGAGTTGCAACTGCGCCCGACGAGGGCGCGACGCCTCTACCGCGCAACCCCGGTGGTGGGCATGCATCGCATGCATCACATGCGTCGCACGCATCGCACAGCTCGGGTGGGTGGGCGTGACTGCCACTGCTGTCGCGTCGCTCGCATTCCCGGGTGAGCCACTCGAGTTGCGCGTGAGCCTAACGCTCTACACTCAGGAAGCGCTGTTCCGGGCCTGCCATCGCTTCACCGAGCGTTGCCATGTGACATTGTCGCCGGCAATCGGCGATGAAGTTCTGGTGCATTTCGCCGCGAAGCCGGGTGCAAGCCTCGGCGACATTCGAGGCGAATTCGCCAATGAGCTGATTGACCAACGGGTCCGGTATGACCTGGAACGCGCAACGCGGCACATCCGCAACCGCATTGTCGACCAAACCTTCGGCGAGGCAGACATCGACCGTGTCCGGCGTTGACGCGCGTTCTATCCGTCTCCGAGGCGCCTGAGTTGTGACCACCGCCGCGCGCGAAGTTTTTGCCGCGCCCGACTCCTTTCGCCCGGCAGACTCGGGCTACGCGCTTCTACCCTTCCGCTTTCTTGCACTAGACGGACAGCAAGTCGTCGTGAATGAGGCGGGCGAGCATCTTCTGCTTTCGCGAGCGCAATTCGACGACTTCGTCGGGCACCGACTCGGGCCTGACTCCTCGACGTACAGCGATCTAAAGGCGAAGCAATTCCTGGCTGACGGCGACCTGAGTCTCCCGATCACGCTATTGGCGTTGAAATGCCGGACGAAGCGCAGCTTCCTTGCAGGCTTTACTAAGCTGCACATCTTCGTGGTTTCGCTCCGTTGCGACCACGCCTGCAAGTACTGCCAGGTCTCGCGCGTCAGTCTCGATCGAGGCCGGTTCGATATGACCCGCGAGACGGCTCTGCTCGCGCTCGACTGCGTTTTCCGATCACCGAGCCGCACTCTAAAAATCGAATTCCAAGGCGGGGAGCCCCTTCTCAACTTCGAGGTGGTTCGATTTACCGTTGAGGAAGCCGAGCGGCGCTCAAAGCAGGAGGGCCGGATCGTTCAGTTCGTGATCACGACGAATCTGGCATTCATTACCGACGACATTCTGGGCTACCTCCGGGATCACAACATCCGGGTCTCGACCTCCTTGGACGGTCCGGCGTTTCTTCACAACTCAAATCGGCCTCGACCCGGAGGAGATGCATACGAGCGGACGATCGCAGGAATTCACCGATCGCGCGAGTATCTCGGGCCGTCTGCCGTTTCGGCGACGATGACGACGACGAAGCTCAGTCTTGAGCACCCGACTGAGATAATCGATGAGTATGTGGCGCAGGGCTTCTCTTCAATCTTCCTGCGTCCGCTGAGCCCATACGGGTTCGCGGCGAAGACCCACCAGCGAACTGGGTACGAGGTCGAAGCGTTCTTGGATTTCTACAAGCGCGCGCTCGAATACATCATTGAGCTGAATCGTCGCGGCGTTCGTATCAGTGAGATCTACTCGCAGATCCTACTGACGAAGATGCTGACCCCCTTCTCGACCGGTTATGTCGATTTGCAGTCTCCTGCCGGCGCTGGAATCGGCG
>JBJMNK010000046.1:0-8936 GCA_045804265.1 Gemmatimonadaceae bacterium
AGATGCCCGGCGCCACCGAGATCTCCACCTCCGCGTTCGGCGACCAGATCATCGCCGGCATGCGCGCCTGACGCGCGCCGCGACCAACGCCACTCCCGCCGATGCCAGTCAACCTTTCCGTCCGCCGCGCCAATCCCGGCTCGGTCGAGACTCCGCTGTTGATCGTCGCGTTGCCCCCGGACGCCACCGTCGGCGACGATCTCGCCAGTCTCGATGCGGCGGTCGGCGGTGCGCTCGGGCGCACGCTCTCGCGCCGTGATTTCCGCGGCGGGCGGGACGAGTCGCTCCACCTTGCCGGGGGCACCAATGGCCCGCAGCGGGTGCTGCTGATCGGTATCGGCAAGGACGCCGATCGCCACGCCGCGCTGCGGCGGGCGGCGATGCTCGGCGGCCGCCTGGCCCGCAAGCTCGGCGCGCCGTCGCTCGCCTGGTACTCCGGCGCGATCGACGAGCGTGGCGTCGAGGTCGTGATGGCCGGACTCTCCGGCGGGAGCTGGGAGTTCGCCGAGACGCGGACGGCGCCGCCGGAAGAGGAACGGCGCGCGCCGTTAGGCGAGGCGGTGATCCTCGTCAACGACGAGAAGGCAGGAGATCGGGGGCTTCGGAACGGGCGAGCGCTGGCCAGCGGCTACGCGCTCGCGAAGCGGCTCGGGATGATGCCGGGCAACCTCTGCACGCCGGACTACCTGGCCGAGACGGCGCGCGAAATCGGCGCCCGTCACGGCATGAGAGTCACGGTGCTCGGCCGAGCTGAGATGGAGCGCGAGAAGATGGGCTCCTTCCTCTGCGTCGCGCAGGGTACGCCGCAGGATCCGAAGCTGATCGCCATCGAGTATCGCGGCGCGAAGGAAGGCGACGCACCGGTCGTCCTCGTCGGCAAGGGGCTCTGCTTCGACAGCGGCGGAATCTCCATCAAGCCGGCGCAGGGGATGGAGTGGATGAAGTTCGACATGTGCGGCGCAGCCGGCGTGCTCGGTGCGCTCGAGGCGATCGGCACGATGAAGCTGCCGGTGAACGTCGTCGGGCTCATCGGCGCGACCACCAACATGCCGAGCGGCACCGCGTTCAAGCCGGGCGACGTCGTGCAGGCGATGAACGGCAAGTTCATCGAGATCATCAACACCGACGCCGAAGGACGACTCGTGCTCGCCGACGTCCTCTCGTACGCCTCGCGCTACAAGCCGGCGGCGGTGATCGACGCCGCGACGCTCACCGGCGCCTGCGTCATCGCGTTAGGCCACACGGCAACCGGCGTCTTCGGCGTGGATGAGAGGCTGGTGGACGAGGTGCTGACCGCCGGGCGTCGCGCCGGCGAGCCGGGCTGGCCGCTGCCGCTCTGGGACGACTTCAAGGACCTCATCAAGTCCGATGTCGCCGACGTGAAGAACTCGGGAGGCCGGCCGGCTGGTTCGATCACCGCCGCGATGTTCCTGCGCGAGTTCATCGGCGATTACCCATGGGTCCATCTCGATATCGCCGGCACGGCCTACTCCGAGAGCGATCTCGTCGTCCTGCCGAAGGGACCGACCGGAATTCCCGTCGGGACCTTCCTCGAATTCGTGCGCGGGAGGGCCGGCTGACGCTGGGCTCACGTCTCCGCGGGACGTGCGCCGGCCTCGGCATCATCGCCGGGGCCGTTTTACCGTTCGCCGCCGGCGCCCAGGGGAATCCCGCCGACACGGCGAAGAAGCCGGTCACTCCCGCGGGGCCGCCCGTCATAACGGCGCCGAATCCGCTGCCCCCCGATTCGATGCTCGTGCTCGACACGACCGCGGCGAAGCAGCACCGCGATTCGCTGCGCGCTGACTCGGTGAAGAGCGATACGCTTCGCGCACCCACTGCGCGCGCCGAAGCGCCGATGCTTCCCGAGACGGGCACGGGCTGGCGATGGGACCGTGATGCGATGTTCGCCAGCGGTGCGCTGACGCTGGCCGAGCTGCTCGAGCGCGTACCCGGGGCGATCCAGTTCCACCCGAGCTGGATCCATTCGCCGCAGACGGTCTCGTACATCGGCGATCCCGGCGCGGTGCGGATATTCCTCGACGGCGTCGAACTCGACGCGCTCGATCCGCGCACGGGCAATGTCCTCGATCTCGCCGAGATTCCGATCTGGACGCTCGAGGAAGTGCGCATCGAGCGGGGCGCACGCGAGCTGCGCGTGCACCTGCGCAGCTGGCGCTACGATCGAACGATCGCCTACACGCGCTTCGACGTCGGCACCGGCGACCTCGGAACGAACTTGTATCGCGGCTACTTCGCCAAGCGATACCAGCATGGTGAGGCACTGCAGGTCGGGATGCAGCAGTACTCGACCGCAGATCCGCACAGCGGGCGTCCCGGGCAGTTCGCCGGCGGCCGCTCGCTCGCCTTGATGGCGCGCCTCGGCTGGGCCCGCGGGCCCTGGAGCGCGGACGGCTTCATAACGCGCGACGGGCGCACGCGGAACGGCGAAGTCGCATACGACCTGATATCGCCGAACTTCGTGCAACGCCTCGGCGCGCCGGTCGCGGATTCGATTCCCGCTCTTCGCGCGACGCGGACCGAAGCGTACGTGCGCGGCGCATACGGCGATCCGGAGGGCGGGCCGTGGTTGCAGGCAATCGCCGCCACGTCGTCGTTTCGCGAGGCGACGGGGCAGAGCGGGAGCCGCCTGACGCCGCCGGTCACCCACGCCGACTCCGTCCGCGGCTTCGGGACGCCGGCCGACACGCAGCCATCGCGCGCGCAGTACGTCGTCGCCGGCGGCCTGACGCGGTGGGGTGCGCGGATCAGCGCGACGCTCCGCACGCGCGTGTACGACACCCGAACGATCGCCTCGCCCTCGGCGCGCGCGTCATGGGATACGCGATTCGGTGCGGTGTCGGCGCGCGCCGAGCGCAACGGATTCAATCACGGCAACGACCTCGAAGCCGGGATCACGGCGCTGCCGCTGCCATTCATCTCGCTGAGCGCCGTCGCCGAGCGCGAGCAGGGCGCCACCGACGGCACGCCGTCAGGCAACGCCGTGCGCGGTGAGGTCGGCCTGCGCTATCACAAGGCGTGGCTGGCCGGCGGCGTGCTGCTTCGCGATTCGGCGCTCGTTGACGTGCCGGCCGTGTACTACAGCGATTACGCGATGGGATCCGCCTCGCATCCGCCGCTGCGCATCGCGGTCGGGCAGGCACGGGGCGCGTTCGCGACGGTCCGCGGGAAACTCTATCGCGACGTCGGCCTCGACGCCGTCGCGACCCGATGGAGCTCACCGGACCTCTTTCGTCCCCAGCTCGAGTCGCGCACGGAGTTGTTCTTCCGCACCCGCTGGCTGAGCAGGTTCCCGGATGGACATTTCGGCTTCAACGCGACTGCGATCCACGAGTATCGCTCGGCTGCACGCTTTCCCGCGCCCAGCGCTTCGAGCACGACGACGATCCCTGGATCGCACGCGTTGTCGACGCTGATCGAGTTCCACATTAGGAGCGCCTACATCAGCTGGCAGCTGCGGAACATCATCGGGGCGCAGTATGGGTACGTGCCAGGGTACATCATGCCGGCTCGCTCGGTGAATTTCTATGGCGTGCGCTGGGAGTTCTACAACTGACGCGCAAATTGACAATGTCGTTGTCGCTCCGTAACTTGAGTGACTGCCGATGATACGAAGCATGACTGGTTTCGGGGCGGCGGAAGGTCACGTCGGGAGCTCGCGCGTGACGGTCGAGCTCCGGTCGGTGAACCACCGCTTCTTCAACCCGACCATCAAGCTTCCGGGCGCGTTCGCGCGCTGGGAGGGCGACGTCCGCGAGGCGTTGCGCAAGCAGGTCGCCCGCGGACACGTGACGTTGTACGCCCGCGCGGAGCGGGATGAGTCGCGCGGATCGGCGATCGACGAGGCAAAGTTCGCGCAGCACGTCGCGCAGCTGCGCGAGCTGCAGCAGCGATTCGCGCTTGGTGGCGACCTGGATTTGGCGACGGTGTTACGGATGCCGGAGGTCTTCGCTGCCGGCGAGCGTGAAGAAGAAACGGGGACCGCGGCCGAGCTGGTCGCGATCGTCGACGAGGCGGCGAAAGCGCTGGCGGCGATGCGCGAGCAGGAAGGCGGCAGGCTTGCGGCATTCCTCGACGAGCGGATCGCGGTGATCGAAGGCGCAGTCGGGCGGCTCGCCGCTCGAGCGCCCGCACGGCTCGTCGAGCAGCGCGATCGGTTGCGGGCAGCGGTGCGCGAGCTTGCCGATGGTGTTGCGCTCGACGACGCGCGGATGGCGCAGGAGATCGCGGTGCTGGCCGACCGCATGGACGTGAGTGAGGAGCTCGACCGGTTCCACTCACACATCGTCGCCTTTCGTGCCGCGTTGCGCGAAGGGGCGGCGGACGGGGTGGGGAAGCGGCTCGGCTTCCTGCTGCAGGAGCTGTTGCGCGAAGCGAATACGACGGGCAGCAAGGCCGCGGACGCGGCGATGCTGCAGGACGTGGTCGCGATAAAGGAGGAGCTGGAGCGGATCCGCGAGCAGGTGGAGAACCTCGAGTGAATCCGTTCCCGGTGATCCTGTCGTCGCCATCCGGTGGCGGCAAGACGACGATCGCGAAGAAGCTGCTCGCGCTTCGCGGCGACGTCGGGTATTCGGTGTCATGCACGACCCGGCTGCCGCGGGCCGGTGAAGTCGACGGAAAGGATTACTACTTCCTCTCGACCGGCGAGATGCTGGCGGCGCGCGAGCGCGGTGAGTTCGCCGAATCGGCGGAAGTGCACGGCAAGATGTACGGAACGCTTCGCCGCGAGGTGAAGCGGGTGCTCGAGGCAGGAAAGCACGTCATCATGGACATCGACGTGCAGGGGGCAGCGCAGTTCGTGAAGGCGTTTCCCCGTGCGGTGCTGGTGTTCGTATTACCGCCGTCGGCGAACGTCCTGATGGCGCGGCTGATGGCGCGGAAGACGGAGAGTCGTGAGGCGCTGCGCGTTCGGCTGGCGTCGGCGCTGAAGGAGTTGCAGGCGATCGAGATGTACGATTACGTCGTGATCAACGACAGCCTCGATCATGCGGTGTCCGGGGTCTCGAGCATCATCGACGCGGAGACGTTGCGTCGCGATCGGACCGAAGGCATCGGCGAGCAGGTGCAGGCACTGGTGGACGAGCTCACGCGGGAAATCGATAAACGTTCGGAGGGATGAATGCAGGTTTTCACGCCGGTCGAAGTGGCGAAGCACGCCACCAACAAGTACCTCGCAGTCGTCGTCGCGGCGAAGTTCGCCCGCGTCGTCAACGAGTTTCCCCGCGATCGTTCGTCGTCGCGCGAGAAGAAGCTCACCACCCGCGCGCTCGAGGAGCTGTCGGGCGGCAACGTGACGTATCGCGTCCTGCCGAAGCGCCGTCCCGGCGCCGAGTAACGAGCGCCGACCGGGGTGGGCGGTGACGCCGCCCGCCCGTCAGGCCTAACGGTGAGCGTCGCTCCGGCCCCCCAGCGTCCGTACGCCGGCACGCGAGTCCTGCTCGGCGTCAGCGGCGGCATCGCCAGCTACAAGTCGGCGTGGCTCGCCCGTCTGCTGACGCTCGCCGGCGCCGAGGTCGACGTGGTGATGACGCCGGCCGCGCTCGAGTTCGTCGGGGCGATCACCTTCGAGGCGCTGACCGGCCGGCCAGTTCACAGCCAGATCTTCGGCGCCGGGAACGCGCTCGACCACGTCAAGCTCGCGCGGTCGGCGAGCGCGATCCTCGTCGCGCCGGCGACCGCCGACTTCTGCGCCCGGGCCGCGTCGGGGCAGGCGAACGACCTGCTGACCGCGATTCTCCTCGCGGCGAGCGCGCCGGTGATGCTGATCCCGGCAATGAATGACAACATGTGGGCGCACCCGCAGACGAAGCGCAACCTCGCCCATCTCCAGAGCATCGGCTACCATGTCGTGCCGCCTGACGACGGGCTGCTCGCGGTCGGCGAGGGCAGCGGTCCCGGCCGGATGCCCGAGCCGGAGACGATCTTCGCCCACGTCGGCTGGCTGCTCGAGGACCGCCGAGCGTTAGGCGGGAAGCGCATCGTCGTCACCTCGGGACCGACGCGCGAGCCGATTGACCCGGTGCGCTACATCTCGAACCACAGCAGCGGGAAGATGGGGAACGCGATCGCCACCGCGGCGTGGCGCCGGGGCGCGGAGGTCGTGCTCATCACCGGCCCGGCCTCCGCTCCCGCGCCGCCTGGAGCCTGCATCGTTCGTGTCGAGACGACCGAAGAGATGCGTGACGCAGTCGCGCGCGAGCTGCCGAGCGCTGATGCGCTGATCATGGCCGCGGCGCCGGCGGACTTTCGCGCCGGTGAGGTGGCGAGCGAGAAGATCAAGAAGTCGTCGGCGCCGGCCGCCCTGGCACTGGCGCCGACGCCGGACATCCTCGCCGGTACGATCGATGCGCGTCGCGCGGGTAGCATCATCGTCGGCTTCGCGCTCGAGACCACGGACGCGATCGCGCATGGGCGCGAGAAGCTCGAGCGCAAGCAGCTCGACCTCATCGTCGTCAACGACGCCACCGAGGAGGGCGCGGGCTTCGGCGGCGATACCAACCGGGTCACCTTCCTGCCGCGTGGTGCGGCGGACGAGCAGCTCCCGTTGATGGCGAAGCGTGAGCTCGCCGATGTCATCCTCGACCGCGTCGTGAGGCTGATGAATGGACGCTAGGGACCGGCTGCGCCGCTACCTCGAGCAGCGGCGCGAGATGGGCGAGAGCGAGTTCGCGCTCGATTCGATGTCGATCGATGAGGCGTTGAAGGTCATTGGAACGACGAAGGGGGCCAGCGCCCCGCCGATGCGGCCACTCGGCGGGGAGAACAGCGGCAGTACAACCAACGCCCCGCGCGCCGAGGTTCGCGAGCGCGCTGCTCCACCCGAGAGCGCTGACTGGCGCGAAGCGCTGCGAGCGTCGGGCGCGACACCGGAAGCGACACCGGCAGCGCCCCCGGCAGCGTCGCCACCAGTGACTGCCGCTCGGGCAGCCACGGCCGTTCCGAGCGGCGGGGCTCCACTCGATGTTCCACCCGGGCTCGTCGTCGCCAAGCCTGCGTCGCCGGGCGTGACCGACATCGACGCCGCGCCGTCGCTCGACGTAATCGCCGACATGGTGCGCCGCTGCACTCGCTGTCCATTGCACCAGACCGCGATCCAGGGCGTGCCCGGCGAAGGCAATCCGCACGCGCGGTTCGTGGTCGTCGGCGAAGCACCAGGCGCGACCGAAGACGAGATCGGCCGGCCCTTTGTCGGCGCGGCGGGCCAGCTCCTGACGAAAATCCTTGCGGCGATCAACCTTCGTCGCGAAGATGTCTTCATCTGCAACGTGATCAAGCATCGGCCGCCGGGAAACCGCAATCCGCTGCCGAACGAGATCGCCGCCTGCAGCCCGTACCTGATCCGACAGCTCGAGCTGATCCAGCCCGGAGTGATCCTCGCCCTCGGCACTTTCGCGGCGCAGACACTCCTCGAGACCAAAGAATCAATCGGAAAGCTTCGTGGTCGCGTCCATCGCTACCACGACATTCCGCTCATCGTGACTTACCATCCCGCGGCGTTGCTGCGTAACCCCGCGTGGAAGAGACCAGCCTGGGAAGATGTCCAGCTCGCCCGTCGAATACTCGATAGCACTCCCGACCCTCGGGCGTGATCCATACCGCGATCGGCGTCCTCCGTACTCGGAAGACGCCGAGCAGGCAGTCCTGGCGGCCATGCTGATGGACGCGGACGCGGTCGCGCGCGTCGTCGAGACGGTCGACGACGGGATGTTCTACCGCGAGGGGCATCGCCGCATCTATCGCGCGATGACCGCGCTTACCGAGCGTGGCGAGATCGTCGATCCGCTCACCCTCGCCAATGAGCTCGAGCGGCGCGGTGAGCTCGATGCATCGGGCGGCAAGGATTACATCGGCTTCCTCGTCGACGCGGTGCCGACATCGGCGAACGTCGAATACCACGCGCGCATCGTTCGCGAGAAGGCGCTCTATCGCCGGCTCATCGAAGTCTCGACCGCGATCGTCGGCGAGGCGTTCGAGGGAAAGCTCCCCGCCGCCGACCTCCTCGACGACGCCGAGCAGAAGATCTTCCAGGTCTCGCAGCAGCGCGGGCAGAAGGGGTTCACGCGCATCAAGGAGCTGCTCTGGCCGACGATGGAGCGCATCGAGGCGCTGCAGCGCGGCGGCAAGACGGTCACCGGCGTGCCGAGCGGCTTCAAGGACGTGGACGAGCTCACGTCCGGCTTCCAGTCGTCCGATCTCGTGATCGTCGCGGCGCGTCCGTCGATGGGCAAGACCGCCTTCACGCTGAACATCGCGCAACACGCCGCCATCGAGCACAATATTCCGGTTGCGTTCTTCTCACTGGAAATGAGTAAGGAATCACTCGTGCAACGCATGCTCACGAGTGAAGCGCGCATCGACGCGCAGCGGCTGCGGAAGGGAATGCTCCGCGACGACGACTTCCCGCGCCTCGCGCGCGCGGCCGGCATCCTCAGCTCGGCGCCCGTCTACATCGACGACACGCCGGGCATCACGCTGCTCGAGATGCGCTCGAAGGCGCGCCGCCTCAAGGCGGACAGCGGCATCGGGCTCGTCGTCGTCGACTACCTGCAGCTGATGCAGGGGCCACCCGGCATCGAGAGCCGCCAGCAGGAGGTCAGCCAGATCTCGCGCGGCCTCAAGGCGCTGGCCAAGGAGCTCGGCGTTCCAGTCGTCGCGCTCTCGCAGCTGTCTCGCGCGCCGGACCAGCGCGCCAGCGATCACCGCCCGCAGCTCTCCGACCTCCGTGAGTCGGGCGCGATCGAGCAGGACGCCGACCTGATCATGTTCATCTTCCGCCAGGAAGTGTACGACGGGCCCACCGACAAGGACGGCAACTCGCTCGAGGGCCGCGCCGAGATCATCGTCGGCAAGCAGCGCAACGGACCGATCGGGATCGTGAACGTCTTCTTCCACAAGGCGTACACCCGCTTCGA
>JBJMNK010000047.1:0-13220 GCA_045804265.1 Gemmatimonadaceae bacterium
GAGTCGATGGACCATCGCTTCTTCCACACCCTCGGCGCGTCGAAGCTCGACCGCACCATCTGCTCGATGGCCGGCACCGTCGGCCTGCGCATGACGCTCGGCGCCAGCGTGGGCGCGGACTCGGAAGGTGTGCCGGAGAGCGACCTCATACTCATCTGGGGCTCGAACACCCTCACCTCCAACCCGCACTTCTGGCCGTTCGTGCTTCGCGCCCGCGAGCGCGGCGCGCGCGTCATCGCCATCGACCCGCTCCAGACGCGCACCGCCGCCCAGTGCGACGAGTGGATCGCCAT
The DNA here is from genome assembly GCA_045804265.1 of Gemmatimonadaceae bacterium. Lineage (GTDB taxonomy): Bacteria > Gemmatimonadota > Gemmatimonadetes > Gemmatimonadales > Gemmatimonadaceae > JABFXC01. The sequence goes on from JBJMNK010000047.1 coordinate 294, forward strand.
CCGCCCCGGCACCGACGCCGCGCTGGCGCTCGGCATGATGAACATCCTCTTCATCGAGGGGCTCGAGGACCGGGACTATCTCGACCGCTTCACGTTAGGCGCCGACGACCTCCGTGCCCGCGCCCGCGAGTACCCGCCCGAGCGGGTCGCGGCGATCACCGGCATCCCCGCCGAGCGCGTGATCGCCCTCGGCCGCGAGTACGGACGCGCTAAGGCGGCGTTCATCCGCGTCAACTACGGGCTGCAGCGCCATGCCGGCGGCGGGATGGCGGTGCGCACCATTGCCTGCCTCCCCGCCGTCACCGGCCACTGGCGGCGTGCCGGCGGCGGGGTCCAGCTCTCGACCAGCGCCAACTTCCAGTTCGACCGCCGAGCGTTAGGCAGGCCCGACCTCGGGCCACCGGCTCGCGAGATCAACATGATCCGCCTCGGCGAGGCGCTGACCCTTCCCGACGCCGGCGTCGGCGGTGCACCGGTGAAGGCGCTCATCGTCTACAACTCGAACCCGGCGGTCGTCGCTCCCGATCGCGGCGCGGTGCAGCGCGGGCTCGCCCGCGAGGACCTGCTCACCGTCGTTCTCGACCAATTCCCGACCGACACCACCAGCTGGGCCGACTACGTCCTCCCGGCGACGACGCAGCTCGAGCACTGGGACATCCACCTCGCCTACGGCCACCACTACATCACGCTCAACGGGCCGGCGATCGCGCCGTTAGGCGACGCGCTCCCCAACAGCGAGATCTTCCGCCGCCTGGCGCGGGCGATGGGGATGACCGATCCCGCGCTCGCTGACGACGACGTCACCATGATTCGCCAGGCGCTCGCCGGTGCCGGTCCGAAGCTTCACGGAATCACCCTCGAGTCGCTGCTCGAGACGGGGTGGGCGCGGATCAACGTGCCGTCCCCGTATCTCCCGTTCGCCGAGGGCGGCTTCCCGACTCCGAGCGGGAAGTGCGAGCTGCGCTCCGAGCGGCTGGCCAACGCCGGCCTCGACCCGCTGCCGACCTTCACTCCACCTGACGAGCATCCCGACAACGTGCCCGATCTCGCGGCCCGCTTCCCGCTCACGCTGATCTCGTCGCCGGCGCACCAGTTCCTCAACTCGACGTTCGTCAACGTCGACTCGCTCCGCCGTCAGGCACGGGAGCCCGAGTGCCTGCTCCACCCGGACGACGCCGCACCGCGCGGTATCACCAGCGGGATGCGCGTGCTCGTCCGCAACGATCGCGGCGGATTCCTCGCCACGGCACGTGTCGCTCCCGAGATCCGGAAGGGTGTCGCCTGGGCACCCTCACTCTGGTGGGGACGCTACGCGATCGACGGACGAACCGTGAACGAGACGACGTCGCAGCGCGAGACCGACATGGGACGCGGCCCGGTGTTCTACGACAACCTCGTCGAAGTCGAGGCCGTGGCCGCGCTGCCACCCGAGGTGAGCGGGATCGCCACGTCGACGTCGGCGTCGACTCCGATCGCCGCGCGGCGGTAGCCGGTTCGTCCCTGCTCGCGCGCCCGCTCGACGAAGCGGCGTACGAGCGCCAACCCGGCGTCGATCGAGTCAGGGGGAAACTCCGCGGTCGCCGGAAGCGCCGTGCGCACGACCTCATCGATGCTCTCGAGCAGGAGGTCGTACTCGCGCTCCAGCTCATGCTCGGTCCACCCCGCTCGCTGCCGGTAAGCGCCATGACGGTCGGCGATCAGCAGCTGGATGTCGGCTGCGTCGCGCATCAGCTGGGCGGGCTCACCGCCCGCGCCCTCGATCACGATCAGCGACTGCGCGATGTCGGCGAGAAAGCTCGTGCTGTGATCCTCGAGCACGTGGCGATCCATCCGCGCGGCGACCGTTGCGACCTGCGGATCGGTGCGCAGTCGCTGCACGAAGCGGTCGATGAGGCCATCGAGGTCGGCAAGCATCGCTTCGGCGACGTCGACCAGCCCGCGCGCGCTGCGCGTCAGCCCGCGCCGCTCGCGGATCGCGCATTCGGTGGTCGCACCCTCGGCGAGCAGCGCCGGTGCCGGCAGCCAGAGGGTGAACACCGAACCCGCACCGAGCCGGCTGGTGACGCTGAGGTCTCCGCCCATCAGCCGCGCCAGCCGCCTAACGATCGTCAGCCCGAGTCCCGTGCCCTCCTCGGCGCGCGTCAGCGTGCCATCGACCTGCGTGAACGGCTGGAAGATCGAGTCCATGTCGCGCTCGCTGATCCCGCGCCCCGAGTCCTCGACGCGGATCGAGCACCAGCAGCTGGCGCTTCCGTTGGCGCCGACGGCGCCGTTAGGCGCCTGGAAGCGCGTCGCCAGCACGGTGACCTCGCTGCCCTTCTCGCTGAACCTCACCGCATTCGACAGCAGCTGCCTGACGATCTGCTCTACGCGACGACGGTCGGCGATGAACTCCGGGTCCGCCTCGCTGTGTGCCGCGATGCGCACCCCGCGATCGTCGGCGAGCAGCTGCACCGCCCTGACTGCATCGTTCACCACGCTCGACGCCGAGGCGCGCTCGCGCGCCAGCACCAGCCGTCCGGCGTCGAGCTTCGCCAGGTCGAGGACGTCGCTGATCAACGCGAGCAGCCTGCTCGATGCGGTGCGGATCCGGTCGACGTAGCTGCGCTGCACCGGATTCAGGGCACCGGGCAGCTCCAGGTCGAGCAGCTCGGCGTAGCCGACGACCGCGTTGAGCGGCGTCCGCATCTCGTGACTCATCGTCGCCAGGAATTCGCTCTTCGCGCGGCTCGATGCGAGCGCCTGATCGTGCGCTTCCTTTACCGCGGCGCGGAGAAGGGCACGCTCGCGGTCGCTGGCGTCCGCCGGCGAGGCTTTTGAGGCGGTGTCGTCCTCGCCGTCGGCACGGAGCTCGGGGCCCATGCGTTTCTGCCTTGCGAACATCGTGCTAACCCGCGTGAGTTTCCACGCCTCGCCGTGCTGCTGCTCGACAGAAACGGTGTCACGGGCTATTCATTCGAACGATTCCCGCCGCGAGATCCTGCCGTGCCCGCATCCCGTCCCGAGACCCTGGGCGCGCTCAAGCGCTCCCCCTTCGCTGCCCCCGCCCGTGCGTCGCGCACGGTGAAGGACGAGCTCCGCTCGAACCTCATCGCGCGACTCGGCACCGGCGATCCCGTCTTCGAGGGTGTCCTCGGTTACGAGGACACCGTGATGCCGCAGATCATCAACGCGATCCTCAGCCGGCACAACTTCATTCTCCTCGGGCTCCGCGGCCAGGCCAAGTCGCGCATCCTCCGAGCGTTAGTCACGCTGCTCGATGACGCGATCCCGGTGATCGCCGGCAGTGAGATCAACGACAATCCCTTCCGTCCGATCTCGAAGTTCGGCCGTCAGGCAGTCGAGAGTCACGGCGACGAGACGCCGATCGCCTGGCTCGAGCGTGACCAGCGCTACGTCGAGAAGCTCGCGACTCCGGACGTCACGATCGCGGACCTGATCGGCGACGTCGACCCGATCAAGGCGGCGCGCGGCGGGCACATTCTCGCCGACGAGCTCACGATCCACTACGGCATGCTGCCGCGCGCGAACCGCGGGATCTTCGCGCTCAACGAGCTCCCCGATCTCGCCGGCAAGGTGCAGGTCGGGTTGTTCAACGTGATGCAGGAAGGCGACGTCCAGATCAAGGGCTACCCCGTTAGGCTACCCCTCGACGTCCTGCTCTGCTTCACGGCGAATCCCGAGGACTACACCGCGCGCGGGAAGATCATCACCCCGCTCAAGGATCGCATCGGCAGCGAGATCCTCACGCACTACCCGGAGACGGTCGACCTCGGGATGGAGATCACCGAGCAGGAGGCGTGGACCGGTCGCGAGGAGCTGTCGGTGAACGTCCCGGACATCATCGCCGAGGTCGCCGAGCGTGTCGCCTTCGAGGCGCGTACCGATCGGCGCATCGACAAGCGCTCGGGCGTCTCGCAGCGACTTCCGATCAGCCTCCTCGAGAACGTCGTCTCCAACGCCGAGCGCCGCGCCGTGATGGCCGGTGAGGAATGGGCGACCGCGCGGATCTCCGATGTCTACGCCGCCCTTCCCGCGATCACCGGAAAGCTGGAGCTCGAGTACGAGGGTGAGCTCGTCGGCGGCCACGTGATCGCGCGCGAGCTCATTCGACGCGCGGCTGAGGCGACGTTCAAGGCGAGGGTCGGCGACGCCGCCGTCGACGAGATCGTGATGTGGTTCGACGGCGGCGGCGCGCTGCAGGTGACTGACGATGCGCCGGATGCCGCGCTGGCCGCGGCGTTCTCCAGCGTCCCCGGCCTCGGTGATCTCGCGCGCTCGCCGCTGCTCGCCGGCGACGACCCGGATGATGGGACCGTCGTCGCCGTATCGGAGCTCGTGCTCGAGGCGCTCGTCGCACGCAAGCGCGTCTCGCGCTCGGACGCCGGCCGTTATGGCCGGGCGACGCCGGAGAAACGGCGGCGGCCGAACGAGGACATGTTCGGCGGTGGCCTCAGCGCGTGACGAGTCGCGCCGCCGTTCACCGCGCCGTGGCGGTGCGTCCGGCGACCTCTGCCGACCTCGCGGCGGTGGTCGAGCTGCGCATGGCGCTCCTGCGCGAGCACGGGGGCAATCCGATCTACGCCCGCCTTCGGGCCGATGCCCACGACCGCGCGCGGCGGATGTTCGCCGCGCAGCTCACGTCGCCTAACGAGCGAATTTTTCTCGCAGAGGCGGGTGGCACTGTCATCGGCATCATCCGCTGCGTCGAGTCGACCGGGTCACCGCTGCTGGAGCCGGCGCGCTACGGCTACATCTCCAGCGCCTACGTCCGCCCCGAGGCGCGGCGCCGCGGCGCTCTCCGCGCGCTCGTCGCCGCCGCCAGGCGCTGGTGCCTCGATCGCGGGCTCGACGAGGCGCGACTGCACAGCGTCGCGAACGACGAGGGGTCCAACCGCGCATGGGACGCGTTAGGCTTCGAGGTCGTCGAGCACATGCGCCGCAGCTCGATCGGCCTGGACGACCTCCAACCCGGCTGACCGAGGGAGGACCGAGCGATGGCCGTCATAACGATTTCCCGCCTGTACGGATCTGGTGGCTCCGAAGTCGCGGCGCAGGTCGCTCGCGAGCTCGGCTGGGAGCTCCTCGACAACGCGATCGTCGATGCAGTCGCGGCGCGGCTCGACATGACCACCGAGGAAGTCGAGGCGCGCGAGGAACGGGTGCCTTCGCTCGTCGAGCGGCTGGCCAGCGCCATGACGTTAGGCTCCCCCGAGATGCTGATCACCGGCGAGCATCCGCTCGGCGCGCCGAGCGAGGAGCAGCTGGTCGCGACCACGGCGCAGATCGTCGAGGAAGCGGTGTCGCGCGGCCACGTCGTCCTCGTCGGCCGGGGCGTGCAATCGCAGCTCGCCGAGCGGACGGACGCGTTCCACGTCTTCTGCTACGCGCCGCGCGCGGACCTGATCGCGCGCGCGGCACAACGACTCGGCGTCAGCGCGGCGGAAGCGGCGCGCGTCGTGGACGATACGAATCGGGCGCGCGAGCAGTATGTCAAGCGCCACTGGAACCGTGTGTGGCAGTCGGTGGTCAACTATCACCTCTGCGTCAACACGTCGTGGGTCGGGATCCCCGAGACCGCCGAGATGATCATCCGCGCGGCCCGCAGCCACTTCGACTAAATATCTTTCAAGTGCTCTGACCCCTTGAAATACGCTTAGAGCTGCAACAATTCGCGGTGGCTGCTGAACGCCCAGGCGACTATGAGCAGGATGATCGCCGCTCCGCCAGCAACAGCGAACTGCGGACCCGATACCCGCGCCACTGCGCCGGCGACGAAGTTGCCCGCCACCTGCGACAAACCGACCACAACGAGCGAGTACGCCGCCATCAGTCGCCCGCGCAATTCGTCGGGGACGAGCGTCTGCAACAGTGCGTTCGACAGCGCGCCGTTGAGGATCATCGAGCATCCGGCGACGAGAAGTATCCACCACGCCGCGTGAAAGGCGCGCGTCAGCGCCAATGCGAGCAGCGCCGCTGCGAAGACAGCGGTCGACCACGCGAGCAGCCGCCCGCGCTTGATCCGCGCCCCGACTCCAGCGAGGAAGAGCGCGGCCATCAGTCCGCCGATCCCGATCGCCGTCAGCAGCGAGCCGTAACCGCCGGCGCCGGCGCCTAACCGGTCACGGGCGATCACCGGCATCAGCGCGATGTACGGCGAGCCGAACACGCTCACCACGGTGACGAGGATCATCAGGATGCGAACCTCGGGCGTGGACAGCATGTAGCGAATCCCTTCGCGCATCTCGCTGCCATCGGTCCGCCGCATCCGCTCGACATGACGCGGACGATGAATCATGTACAGCCCGATCAGCACCGACAGGTAGCTCACCGCGTTGAGCGCGAAGCACCACGCGATCCCCGCGGTCGCGATCACCACCGCCCCGATCGCCGGCCCGACGATGCGCGCGAGGTTGAAGCCGCTCGAGTTGAGCGCGATCGCGCCGGCGAGATCTTCGCGCCCGACGAGCTCGATCATCATCGCTTGGCGCGCCGGGATCTCGAACGAGCTGAAGATGCCGCTCAGCGCCGCAAGGCCCAGCAGCCAGTAGATGTTCGCGTGTCCAGTCAGCGTGACGAGCCAGAGCGTGACCGCTTCGATGAGCATCAACGCCTGCATCGTGCGCACGATCTTGAGCTTGTCGAGCCGGTCGACGACGACACCTGCCTGCATCGACAGCGCGAGCACCGGCAGCGCACCAACCGCGCTCACCAAGGTGACGAGAAACGCGTTGTTGGTGAGCTCGAGCGCGAGCCACCCTTCGCCCATCACCTGGATCCACGTCCCCATCAGCGACAGCGTCTGCCCGATCCAGAAGATCCGGAAGTTCCGGTGCTCTCCGAGCACGCGGAACGGGTTGTTCCGCCGGATGGTTCGGAACGAGCGGACGTGGATGGGGGTCTCGCGCACAGTCCGAATCTAAACCGCGGTCGTCGTTGCGCCGCCCCGCAGTCCTGCTGCCGCAGTCCAACCGCCGGAGCCCAATCGCCGCAAGCTGTAAGCGATAAGCTGCAAGCAGTCAGCGACCACGGCATTGCAACGCCGTGCAACGCTGTCCGCTTCCTGCTGATCGCTTACCGCTTCCAGCCAGCGGTACGAGATCTGGCCACGCCGATACACGCTGAGTATCGTGAAAGACATGAAGTCCCACACCTACACCCGATTCAGTCCGGAGATGGCCGATGCGGTCGATCTCCAGGCGCTGCTCGACAAGCTCGCCGACTTTCTCCTGCAATCCGGCTTCGCCGGCGGGCAGAATGCATACGGCTGGGGGGATTTCAACGAGGAGGGCGACCGCTCGCTCGACGCGCTGAAGAAGGCGATCCTCGACGCGCTGATCGAGAGCGGACAGTTCACCCCCGAGATGCTCGAGGCGCTGCGCGGCGACGCCGACGGTGATCCCGATGGGCAGGCCAAGCTTGCCGAGCTTCTCGACTCGCTGGTGAAGCGCCTGATGGAGGAAGGCTTCCTCAACGTCGACCAGCAGCCGCAGATGCCGGCGGGCCACCAGTCGGTGATGGGCAAGGGCGGGCTCGCCCAGGCGGCGGCGAAAGACGTCCAGTTCAACCTCACCGACAAGGCGATCGACTTCCTCGGCTACCGCACGCTGCGGTCGCTGCTCGGATCGTTAGGCAAGTCGAGCGCGGGGAGCCATGACACGCCGTTCCTCGCCACCGGCATCGAGTCCGATGGCGACGTCAAGGAATACGAGTTCGGCGACACGCTCAACCTCGACGTGATCGCGACGCTCAAGCGGTCGCTCGCCCGCACCGGCGAGATCACCGTCCCGCTCGACATCGACTACCCCGACCTGATGGTTCGCCAGGCGGAGTATCGCTCGAGCTGCGCGACGGTGCTCATGCTCGACTGCTCGCATTCGATGATCCTCTACGGCGAGGATCGCTTCACCCCGGCGAAGAAGGTCGCGCTCGCGCTGACGCACCTGATCCGCACGCAGTTTCCCGGTGACACGATCAAGATCCTCCTCTTCCACGACAGCGCCGAGGAGATCCCGATCGGCGCGCTCGCCAGTGCGCAGGTCGGGCCGTACCACACCAACACCGCCGAAGGACTCAAGCTCGCTCGCCGTCTCCTGCTCGCGCAGAAGAAGGACATGCGACAGATCATCATGATCACCGACGGCAAGCCGAGCGCGCTGACGCTGCCCGACGGCCGGATCTACAAGAACTCGTTCGGGCTCGACGCCGGAGTGATCGCCGAGACGCTGAAGGAGGTTGCCCGCTGCCGGCAGAGCGGAATCGTCATCAACACCTTCATGCTGGCGCGCGACCGCGCGCTGGTCGAGTTCGTGAAGCGCGTCAGCGAGATCGCCCGTGGCAAGGCCTACTTCACGACCACGATGACGTTAGGCCAGTTCATCCTGATGGATTTCCTGAAGCGCAAGACGAAGCGCGTCAGTTGATCGCTGCGCCACGCCGGCTCTGACACGGCGACGAGAGACGAGCGAACTGCTTGCCCCCCCTGCACCTAAAGTACCCCCTTCAATGCCTCAACCCGCGCCGTCATACGTGCACACCCAGAGCGGATGGTGGCTCTTCGTCGCGTTAGGCTTCGGCGCCTGCGGGCTGCTCGCCGCGATCGCCATCGTCAACGCCGGGCATCCTCCGGCCGGTGGTCCGCCGGCGATCTTCGTCCTTGGCGTCGCGCTCGCGATCCTGCTCATCACCGCGGCGTTCTTCTCGACGCTCGACGTCCGCGTCACCGGCGACACGCTCGCCTGGCGCTTCGGCCCCGGACTCCTCCGCTTCTCGCTCCCGCTGGCCGACATCGCCAGCGTCGCCCCTGCGCGCACGCCCCTCTGGGCCGGGATCGGGATCCACTGGATCTTCACCGGCTGGGTCTACAATGTGTCCGGCCGCGATGCGGTCGAGATCACGAAGCGCGACGGCGGCAAGGTCTGGATCGGGACTGATGAACCGCTCGCCCTCGCCGCGGCGATCGATCGCGCCCGCTCCGAGGCCCGCGCGGCGAGCGCACCGGCGCCGGGAGCAGCGCGCTAGATTCCGCCCGACCCTCTCCCGCTCGCCGTGCTCACCTCCTTCAGCATCCTCGTCCTCAGCTTCCTGCTCGGGATGCGCCACGCCACCGACGCTGACCACGTCGTCGCCGTGACGACGATCGTCAGCCGGCAGCGGTCGATCCCGCGCGCGGCGTCGATCGGCGCGCTCTGGGGGATCGGCCACACCCTGACGCTCCTCGTGATCGGCGGGGCGATGATCGTGCTCGAGCTAGCGATGCCGCCATGGTTAGGCCTGACGCTCGAGTTGCTCGTCGCGGTGATGCTCGTCGTCCTCGGCGTCATCAACGTCGTCGGTGGCGCGACCAGCGAGCGGATAGTCGACAGCAGCGCGCGTCCCGTCATCGTCGGCACCGTGCATGGAATGGCGGGATCGGCGGCGTTCACCCTGCTCGCGCTCCCGCTCATCGCCAGTCCGATGCTCGCCGCAGGCTACCTGGTGCTGTTCGGGATCGGGACCATCGCCGGAATGGTCGTCGTCACGCTCGCGATCTCGCTGCCGTCGCTTTACGCGACGCACCGCATCGACGGCGCGCGCACGGTGCTCCGCTACGCCGCCGGATTCGCCAGCATCGGCTTCGGACTCTACCTCGCCCACCACATCGGCTTCGTCGACGGCCTGTTCACCGGCGCGCCCCTCTGGACCCCGAAGTAGCAGCGAGGCGTCCCCTGCCTAACGCTCGCCGCCGGGAGCGATTCTGTGCCACGTTGACGACGCTTTTTCAGCTGGTACAATCGGGGGCTTGACAGGATCTCGCGCGCGTCCGTGACCATTCACACAGCTTGCGCGTGGACATATGACGAGATTTCTCGCACGGGAAATCCGTTTACGTCACATCGTCCAACCCACAGGAGATCCATGCGCGTCCGAATGCTTGTCGTGGCGATGATTGCCACCCCAATGTTCGCGAGCGTGTCGCATGCTCAGAATGCGGATCACGCCAACCAGCGCTACAAGGTCTGCGATAAGCTCTCGCCGGCGAAGAACAAGCAGGGCTCTGACATGGCCGGCAACTCGGGCAAGGTGCGGCGCGAGCCGCGGAAGTGCGTCATCGACGCTCCGCCCCCGCCGCCGACCACTGGTGGCGGCAGTGTTGGCGCCTCCGAGATCCATGGGATGGCGTTCACTGACGCGAACGGGAACGGCACGTTCGACGCCGGCGACACCCCGCTCGCCGGGTGGGTGATCCAGCTCAGCGGCCCGGCCGGCGCTGCGACGACGACTGCCGCGGATGGCATCTACAGCTTCCTCAACCTCGGCGCTGGCACGTACACGGTCTGCGCCGCGGCCGGCATGACGCAGGTCGCGCCGACGAGCGGGCCTTCGTGCGCGGGTGGGGCGGCTGGCTGGTCGGCGGATATCCCGACCTTCGCCGTCGCGTACCTCGATCAGGATTTCGCGCTGCGCTAGGCGATTGCTGGACGAATGTTCGAGGGGCCTCGGGGAGATTCCCCGAGGCCCCTTGGTTTTTCGGTCGCGCGCAGGCGGGTACATTGACTCCGCCACCCGCCGACGGAGCCGACGATCGCCAACGCCAAGCGCCGCGCTGCAACCGATGCGGCATCGACCCTCGACCCCGTCGCGGTCAGCACCTTCGGGCGGCGGCTCCGCGCCTGGTACCGCCGCTCGGCGCGCGATCTTCCATGGCGACGCACCCGCGATGCATACCGGATCCTCGTCTCGGAGCTGATGCTCCAGCAGACGCAGGTCGCGCGCGTCGTGCCGAAGTACCATGAGTTCCTGAAGACATTCCCCACGCTCGCCCACGTTGCCCGCGCCACCCCCGATCGGGTGATGGAGGCGTGGTCGGGACTCGGCTACTATGCGCGCGCACGCAACCTCCACCGGCTCGCGACGCAGGTGACGCGCGAAGGGTCGCACCGTAAGGCAGCGCTCCCGAGCGAGCCGCACGAGCTGCGCGCGCTTCCGGGGATCGGCGCCTACACTGCCGGCGCTGTCGCATCGTTCGCGTATGGCAGGCGCGCCGCGCTCGTGGACACCAACGTCGCGCGAGTGCTGTCGCGCGTCTTCGCTCCCGCGCTCTCGCCGAAGCGCCCGCGCGACCTGACGGTCATCTGGCGGATCGCCGAGCGGTCGCTGCCGCGAACGGGCAACGCGACCTGGACGCACAATCAGGCGCTGATGGAGCTCGGTGCCCTGGTCTGCACCGCGCGGGTTGCCCATTGTCACCGCTGCCCGGTGCGTCAGCTCTGCGCGACCGCGAGCGCCAGCGACTCGCGAAATCCTGCCCGCGGTGTATAGTGGTAGCGCCAGCGTAGAGGTCTTCCCCCCGCCACTCGCACTCGCTGAGAATGCCACGTCCATTTCGCGTTCTCATTGCCGATGACGAGCCACAGGTGCGCGATGCACTGCGCGGTGCGCTCGTTGCGGACCCTCGCGCGGACGTCGTCGGCGAATGTGCCGACGGACTCGCCGCCCTCGAGGCATGCGACGAGCTCCATCCGGATGTGGTCTTCCTCGACGTCGAGATGCCGGTGCTCACCGGGATCGAGGTGGCCACCCAGCTCGAGACCGAGCGGCGGCCGGCGATCGTCTTCGTCACGCCGTGGGACGCGTATGCCGTCCGCGCCTTCGAGCACGAGGCGATCGACTATCTCGTCAAGCCGTTCGACGAGACCGGTGTCCGCGATGTCCTGCGCCGCGCGGTGGACCGGCCGGCGGAGCGCGCGGTGCCGCTGCAGTCGACGTTAGGCGACCTCGCGCGCCGGACGCATACTCCGGTGCGCTTCATCGCCACGATCGCCGAGCGGAAGCAGGTGATCGACGCGTCGAAGGTGGACTGGATCGACGCCCGCGGCGACCAGGTCTGCGTCCACACCGGCCACGACTCGGCGATCGTGCGCGAGCCGCTCGGCTCCGTCGCCGGGCGGCTCGAGGCGAAGGAATTCGCCCGTGTCCAGCCAATGACCATGGTGCGGCTCGCGCGCGTGCGCGAGCTCGCACCGATGGACAACGGCGACTACAAGGTCTTCCTCACCACTGGTGCAACGCTCACCCTCAGCCGCGCATTCCGGAACGAGTTCATCGCGCGGCTGAAGGATCGCTGAGCGTCAGGCAGGGCTAGAACAGCTCCGCCCAGCTCCGCTGCGGTGCCTTCGTCGGCATTGCGGTCCGCTGCAGTGCGACGTTGTTGGCGCAGCGTGAATACTGGATGGCGGAGTTACCGGTGAGCGAACTGGTCGACGTGCTGTCGATGACGTTCGCCGCGAGCACGCTGCCGTTGATGTGATTGCCCGTGCCGGTGAGCTTCACCGAGCCGCGCGAGATCACCGGCCCGTAGAAGGTGAAATTGCCCTGGATGCTCAGGTTGCCGTTCACGAGCAGGATACCCTGCCCGACGTTGCCGTTGATCGCCAGGTCGCCCGGCGCATAGATGATCGGGAAGTACGTCTCGCATGCGCCCGGCGTGGTCACGTTGCGTGCCGGATCGCCCCAGTTCTTGACATCCGTTGTCTTGCAGCCCTGACCCGTCGTCGATGGGCTGACGTTGGTCATCGTACCACTGACCTGCTTGTCGGCCATCGCCACCAGGTCGGCCCAGGTGAGACCGCCGTAGTAGAAGTAGGTATTCGTGTCCATCGCCGCCGTGCTGATGCTGACGAGCGGGCTTCCCTTGATGCAGCTGAAGCTCGAGCCGCACGAACCGCCCGAGGAAAGATTCGACAACGCGGGGACGACGGCGCCGGCAACGGCTGCACCGGCAGGCGGGCAGTTCCATCCGGCGTACGACGTGTCGTTCCCCGAGATCGCGGTCGATCCACCGATCTTCACCGTACCCTTGGTCGTGATCGCGCCAAGGATCTTCACCTGCGGGATCTCGAGTCGCACGATCATCCCCGCGCGCTTGCGCGCGCCGCCGTGCGGGCC
>JBJMNK010000048.1:0-10938 GCA_045804265.1 Gemmatimonadaceae bacterium
CCCATTCGCTGGACGCGGTGAGTCGGTGATCGCCGCCTGCTGGAATGCTGTGGCCGGGCAGTTGCTCAATCTGTTCTTGAGCCCCACGTCGGGGCTGCAAAATCACCGTTCGGGAGGTTAGCACAGTGAAGGCATCGTCTCGCCACCTGCTCACGTTCGTCGGCGCTGCAGCCGCTCTGGCGTCGAGCGCTGCACCGGTGCTGGCACAGGCGCGCCAGCCGGCCACCGGCCCGCGGCTGATGGTCCCGGTGTTCGCCGGCCCGAAGCCACTCGGCCTCCAGACCGCGGACGAGCTCCGCGAACGCCTGAAGACGGACTACCAGGTCAAGACCATCTGGACCGTCCCGAAGACCGACATCACCGGCATCCTCGATGCCTCGGGCTTCCGGACCGACACCGCGGTGAGCAACGCCGACCTCCGCGAGCTGGCCCGCACCGCCCGCGCCGATGAGATCCTCATCGGCACCGTCACGCGGACCGCGACCGGCGTGCACGTCGAGCCGCGGCTCGTCCTCAGCCGCGACCTCTCCATCTCGCAGCCGCTTCCGGCAGTCGATGCCGGCAACGTCGGCAGCGCGGTGAAGTCGATCTCGAAGGAAGTCGGGAACGCCCGCAAGCAGCTCGACGCCTACGGCAAGTGTGAGACGTCGGCCCGCGCCGGCAATTACGCCGCGGCGATCCAGGCCGCCAACGCCGGAATGTCCACGTATCCGACCGCGACGCTCGTCCGCATCTGCCGGCTCAACGCGTATCTCGCGATGAAGGCGCCATCGGACACGATCATCGCCAACGCGAAGGACATTCTGCGCTTCGATCCGAAGAACAAGATTGCCCTCAACGCCGCGGGACAGGCGCTCTCCGACAAGTCGGACGTGCTGCAGAAGACCGACTCCGCGCAGGCCGCCGCGCTCAACGATCAGGCCGTGCAGTACTGGACGACGCTGATCTCGGTCGACCCGTCGGACACGCGCATGCTCGAGACGGTCATCCGCAAGATCGTCGTCTCGGCGAACCCGTCGATCGCGCTGCCGATCATCGACGCCGCCGTCACCGACAACCCGGGCAACCTGCAGCTGCTTCGCCTCCAGTGGCTCATTCACCTCGCGGCGAAGGACGTGAAGAGCGCGGTGACCATTGGCCGGACGATGGTGCAGATGGATACGTCGCTCGCCGACACGACGTACTACACGCGTCAGGCGGCGGCGCTCACGTCAGCCAATGACACCGCCGGCACTGTGGCGATCCTCAACGAGGGTCTTCGTAAGTACCCGACCAACGTGGGGCTGCTTGCCTTCCGCGCGCAGCTCCTGAAGCAGACCGGCCGCTATGCCGAGGCGAAGCAGGCGTACGGTCAGCTTCTCGCGACGAATCCGAACGCCGAGCATGCGTACCTGCAGCTCGCGCAGATCAGCGACTCGCTGCACCAGCCGGATTCGGCGCGCTTCTTCCTCGTCAAGGCCGTGCAGACGAAGAACGATTCAGCGAGCTTCGTCGCACAGTATGCGCTGAGCGTCGGCAACCGGATGTACAAGGCCGCCAACGCGATGAAGAATGGCGAGCCCTCGGAGAACGAGCCGAAGCGCGCCGCGATGCAGCAGGCGATCACGTACCTCGCGCTCTCCGACTCGCTCGTGCCCTCGCCGACGCCGAAATTCCTCGAGGGTGTCTCGTACTTCACCATTGGCCAGCTCGCGGCCACCGACGCTCCGAAGCTCAAGAGCTGCGAGCTCGCGAACCTCGCCCAGCAGTCGTTAGGCAAGGCGCAGATCTACCTCACCCAGGGTGGCAGCACGGCTCCCGATGCGGCGGCGCAGTACCTCGGCTTCCTCAAGCAGTACGCCGCGCCGGTTGAAGGGCAGGTGAAGAAGTTCTGCGGCAAGGGTGGCTCGTCGCGGGGCGGCACGAAGGGTGGCACTGCGAAGGGCTGATCGGCCCACGCGCAGCAGCACGAACGTGAACCGCGCCGGACTCATTCGAGTCCGGCGCGGTTTTCTTTTTGGTGCACATGTGCCTCGCGCTCAGCGCTCGGGCACGTCGTTCGCGCTCAGCGCTCGCGCGGACGCGGAATGAACACGCGCAGGTCGCCGGCGCGCGCATGATAGTCGAGCGTCGTGGCCGTCGTCGGCTCGCCATCCAGGTTCACCGTGATCGGCCGTACCGCGACCGCACGCAGCGAGGGCAGCTGATGGTAATGCACGCCGGTGCGTCCCACGTGCAGCCCCTTCCGGAATCTGAGCGCGAGTCGCGCGAACTCCCGCCGCGGCCGCGCCTCCACGATGCAGACGTCGAGCAGTCCGTCGTGCATGCTCGCCTGTGGCGTGAGCAGCGTGCCGCCACCAGTCGCGCGCCCGTTCCCGACCGCGAGCACGAGAAAGGTCGTCTCGAGGTCGAAGCCGGGAGCCGTGAATCGCGCCCTGATCGGCTGCAGGTCGACGAGCTTCCGTGCGCCGGTGATCGCGTAGGCGAGCGCGCCGAGTGCTTCCTTGGACTCGGCCTGTGTCGCGGCCGTCGCCTCGGCGCCGATGCCGGCGGTGGAGACGTTCAGGAAGCGGCGGCCATTGAGCTCCCCGGTGTCGATGCGTGTCGGCTCCTCCTCGAGGATCAGCGCCATCGCCGCATCCGGATCGAGCGGAATCCCGGTCTGCCGCGCAAAGTCGTTCGCCGTCCCGAGCGGAATGATCCCGAGCGGGACATCGTGCCGGGACAGCCCGTTGAGTGCTTCATTCACCGTACCGTCGCCGCCGAGTGCGACGACAGCGTCCACGCCGCCGCGGGCCGCGTCGAGCACGAAATTCATCGCGTCGCCGCGCGACCAGGTGATGCGCGGGGTGACCGTGTGACCAGCACCACGAACGACGTCGATCAGCCGCCGCACCGCCGGAAGCTCAGCACGCGCGCCGTGAATCACGAAGAGCAAATGCTTAGCTTTCGGAATGCTCACGAGCGCGGACGGCGCGATGAACGGGATCGCATGGCGGTAGCGGAAGAAGCGGCGGCCGGGGGACGCTGGGACAGCGAGTATCACGCGCCGGTACTCGCCACGGAAGTGGTCGGCTTGCTCGCCGGCGCGAACCAGGTGCTCGACGGAACCCTCGGCGGCGGTGGCCATTCGCATGCGCTGCTCGAGGCAGGCGTCGCGCGGGTCATCGGGATCGATCGCGATCCTGAGGCGCTGGCGATCGCGCGCGCACGTCTCGCGCCTTACGGCGAGCGGTTCACTGCGGTCGAGGGAAACTATGCGTATCCCGAGCGCATCCCGGCACTCGATGGGGCGACGTTCGACGGCATCGTGCTCGACCTTGGCGTGTCGTCGCGTCAGCTCGACGACGAGAAGCGCGGCTTCTCCTTCCGTGCCGGTGCGCCGCTCGACATGCGGATGGGGAATGACGCCGAGTGGGACGCGGCGGCACTGCTGACGGACGAGCGTGAAGACGAGCTGGCGAGAATCTTCCGCGAGTACGCTGACGAGCCGAAGGCCGGACGCCTCGCGCGCGAGGTGGTGCGTCGCCGCGCGACGCGCGCCTTCGAGACGAGCGACGACCTCGTGAACGCGATTCGCGGCGCGCTCGGCCCACGCACCGACGCCGGCGATTTCGCGCGAATCTTCCAGGCGGTGCGGATCGCGGTGAACAGCGAGCTGAGTGACCTGGAGCACGCACTTCCCGCGCTGCGAGACCGCCTGACGCCAGGGGGCACGTTCCTCGTCATCGCCTACCACTCCGGTGAGGACCGCCTGGTGAAGAACGCGTTCCGCGACTGGAGCACCGCGTGCATCTGCCCGCCGAAGCAGCCCATGTGCACGTGTCGCGGGAAACCGCTCGGCGAGCTGCTCACGCGCAAGGCGATGGTCGCGGGCCCCGAGGAGACGCGCCGCAATCCGCGCTCACGCAGCGCGCGGCTGCGAGGGTACCGCCATGGCGGCTAAGGGTGGGAAGGGCGGCGCCCGTGGCGGCGATCGCAGCGTGCCGCGCGCGTCCTCACGGAAGTCGTCGAAGAAGAGCGGGCGCGGCCGTCTGCTCGCGCTGGTGCTGTTTGGTTTCCTCCTCGTGGCCACGGGCGTCATCTGGCGGAGGAGCTACGGGATCGCGCGCTCGCGCGAGCTGACGGAGCTCGACAAGCGCCGCGTGCAGCTCGAGGCGCGCCGCACGCAGCTCGAGAGCGAGATCCGCGACGCGTCGAGCCGCGCCCGGCTCGCGCCGATCGTCGAACAGAGGTTGCAGATGCACGTCCCCGCCGACAGCCAGGTCATCATCCTCCCGCGCCCGACGCGGGAGCGCCCGCAGCGTTAGGCCTCACGCGTGCGCCGCGTCAGCCGCCTCGGGGCCATCAACATCTCGCTGCTCGCCTTCGCCTTCGCCCTCGTCGGGCGCGCGGCCTGGGTGCAGCTCTGGCAGGGCAATGCATGGGCGGCGCGCGCCGAGCGCCAGCACTTCACCGACGCCCCGGTGCCGGCCCCGCGCGGCGACGTCCTCGACGCGACGGGTGAGCGCCTCGCCGAGAGCCGCGAGATGCTCCGCCTGGCGGTCGCGCCGCGCGAGCTGCGCGAGCCGGCGGTGCTGCGCCGCGCGTTAGGCAGCGCCGGGGTGAATGCTGAGTGGGTGTCGCGGGCGACCGACGACAAGCGGGCGTGGGTGGTGGTGCCGGGACGCTTTGTCGCCTCGGACGTGGCGCGGGCGGTTCCGCTGCGCGGGGTGTACAGCGAGCCCGTGTCGGAGCGCGTCTACGCGCTCTCGCCCGGGCTGCGGGCGCTGATCGGACAGGTGAACGGCGAGGGCGCGCCGGTCGACGGCATCGAGCTCTCACTCGACTCGCTCCTCCGCGGCTCGGCCGGCTCGGCGACGCTGCTGCGCGACGCCCGCGGCCGGCGGTTCGAGGCGCCTAACGATCCGGGCGTGGCTCCGTCGAAGGGACGCACGGTCACGCTGACGGTGAACCACGAGCTGCAGGAGATCTGCGAGCGGGCGCTCGAGGATGCCGTGTCGCAGCTGGGCGCGAGCGGCGGCGACATCGTCGTGCTCGATCCGCACGACGGGTCGGTGCTCGCGCTGGCGAGCCGCCGCGCCGGGCGGACGGGCGTCACCGGACTCACCGAGCCGTTCGAGCCCGGATCGACGATGAAGCCGCTCGTGGCCGCGGCACTGCTGCAGGGTGGGCTCGTCCGGCCCGAGGACCGCGTCGATACTCACGGCGGCCAGTGGACCATCTTCGGGCGGACGATCAACGACGTCGAGAAGGGGCTGGGGATGCTCTCGCTGCGCGACGTGATCCGGGTGTCGAGCAACATCGGGATTGCGCAGTTCGCGCAGCGGTTCACGCCCCGGCAGGAATACGAGGCGCTGCGCGACTTCGGCTTCGGTACGCCGACCGGGCTGCCGTTTCCGACCGAGGCAGCCGGCACGCTCCGCGTGCCGAAGGAATGGTCGAAGATGTCGGCCGCGTCGCTGGCGATGGGCTACGAGGTCGCGGTCACGCCGCTGCAGCTCGCGACGGCGTACGCCGCCGTCGCCAACGGCGGCGAGCTGCTCGAGCCCGCGCTCGTCCGCGAGGTCCGCAGCGCCGACGGTGAGATCCTCTACCATCACGAACGCCGCGTCGTCAGGCGCGTCCTCTCGCCGGAGGTCGCGGCCACCGTGCGCGGCATCCTCGGCGAGGCGGTGGAGAAGGGGACCGGGATGCGTGCCGACCTGACCAACTTCGCCGTCGCCGGCAAGACGGGAACGGCGCGCCTCAACGCCGGCGGCGGCTACGCGTTAGGCAAGTACTACGCGTCGTTCATCGGGCTCTTTCCGGCCAGCGACCCGCAGTACGTGATCCTGGTCAAGCTCGACGAGCCGGCGAAGGGATATGCGGGGCTGACCGCGGCGCCGGTGACGCGCGCGGTGCTGCAGGCCGCGCTCGCGGCGCGGGATGCGGCGCTCGACCGCGGTGCGCTGGCGACGAGCGCGCTGCGTCATGCGCCTGCTGCGGCGGACAGCGTGAAGGACGGCGCAGCAGACACGGCGGCGCGCGCGGTCGCCGCGGGCGAAACGGCGGCCTCGGTCCCGGTCGTCGTCGCCCTCGACGCCCCGGTCGCCGGTGCCCCACACGCGACGCCACTCGTGGCCGTCCCCGACGTGCACGGGATGGCGCTGCGCGAAGCGGTGGCGGCGCTGCATGGCGCCGGGCTCCGCGTGCAGCTTGGACGCGGCGCCGCCGGCACGACGATCCCAGTCGCCGGCGCGAAGGTCAAGCGCGGCGCGACGGTGCGACTCTTCTCCGACGACTGAGCACTTCTCGACGATGAGCACTGAACTCACGGCGATCACCGATCGCCTGCGCGAGCTCGGGCTGCTGGTGAAGCTTCGCGGCGCGCTCCCCGAACGCGTCGACGCGGTGACCGACGACAGCCGAGCGGCGAAGCCGGGGACGATCTTCGTCGCCGTGCGCGGATCGGTGCGCGACGGCCACGACTATCTCGCCGCGGTCGAGGCGCAGGGCGCCGCGGCAGCGATCGTCGAGGACGAAAGCCGCACGTCGCTGCCGGCGATCGTCGTCAACGATGCACGTCGGGCGGCAGCCGCGGCGGCGGCGGTGATCAACGGCGATCCGGCGCGGAAGCTCCAGATCATCGGCGTCACCGGAACGAACGGCAAGACGACCACGGTCGGGCTGCTGCGCCACCTCCTCGACGAGCCCGACGCGCGGGCGGCGTCGATCGGAACGTTAGGCGTCCTCGTCGGGAGCGGCGGCGAGCCGCTCGACGGGGGAAGCGGGCTCACGACGCCGGGACCGATCGAGCTGCAGCGCGTCCTCGCGGCGCTGGTTGCGCGCGGAGTGACGCGCGTCGCGATGGAAGTGTCGTCGCACTCGCTGCACCAGCACCGCGTCGAGGGAATAGTCTTCGCCGCCGGGGTGTTCACGAATCTCACCCGCGACCATCTCGACTATCACGGCACGATGGAGGCGTACCTCGCCGCCAAGGCGCTGCTGGTGGGGCTGCTCGCGCCTGACGGCGTCGCGGTGGTCAACGCCGACGACGACGCATGGAAGTCGCTGCCGCATGCGCCACGCCGCCTGACGTTTTCGGCGGAAGGTCGCGACGCCGACGTCCGCGCGCTCGATGTGCGCTACCGCCCGCGCGGGAGCGAGTGGACGCTGGCGTCAGCCAGCGAGCGCGCGGCCGTGAAGCTGCCGCTGATCGGCGCGTTCAACGTCGCCAATGCGCTTGGCGCCGCCGGCGCCGCGAGCGCGGTCGGGGTAAGCGTCATGACGATCGCCGAACGGCTCAGTCGCGCGCCGCAGGTTCCCGGGCGGCTCGAGCTGTTGCACGACGCTCCGGCGGTGCTGCGCGACTACGCGCACACTCCCGACGCGCTCGAGCGTGCGCTCGACGCGGTGCGCCCGTTCGCGACGAAGAAGCTGATCGTCGTCTTCGGTGCCGGCGGCGATCGCGACAAGGGGAAGCGCCCGGTGATGGGCGACATCGCCGCGCGGAAGGCGGACATCGCCATCGTCACCAGTGACAATCCGCGCACCGAGGATCCCGAGCGGATCCTTGATGACATCGAGGCCGGGATGAAGGGCCGGAAGCACGAGCGTGTGGAAGATCGGCGCGCGGCGATCGCTCGCGCGCTCGCGCTCGCCGGCGACGACGACGTGATCGTCCTCGCGGGAAAGGGTCACGAGACATACCAGATTCGCGGGACCGTGAAGCACCACTTCGACGAGAAGGAGATCGTGCACGAATTGACGACGGCGGCGCGATGAGCTTCGCCTGGACCAAGGATGAAGTCGCGTCTGCGCTGGCGAACCACGCGCGCGGCGCACTGCCGCGCGGAAGCGGGCGATTCAGTGGAGTGAGCACCGATACGCGGACGATCACGCCCGGGGCGCTGTTCGTCGCGCTGCGCGGCGAGAACCACGACGCCCACGACCACCTCGCCGCCGCGGTCGCCGCCGGCGCGACTGGTGTCGTCGTCTCCGACGCGGCGAAGGCGGCGGCAGTCACGGTCCCCGTCTACCTCGTCGATGACACGCTCCACGCGTTAGGCGCCCTCGGCAGCCATCGGCGCGCGGCGTGGGGGAAGCCGGTGGTCGGCGTCACCGGGAGCAACGGGAAGACGAGCACCAAGGAGCTGCTCCGCGCCGCGCTCGGCGCCGGCTTCCGCGTGCACGCCACCCAGGGAAACCTCAACAACCAGATCGGCGTGCCGCTCACCCTGCTGGCGATCCCCGACGACGCGGAGATCGCCGTCGTCGAGATGGGCACGAGCCTGCCCGGCGAGATCGCGCTGCTGCGGGCGATCGCCGACCCCGACATCTCCGTCCTCACGTCGGTCGCCGAAGCACACCTTGAGCTGCTGAAATCGATCGACGGCGTGCGGCGGGAGAAATCGGCGATCTTCGAGGACGTCGCGGTCGCGGTCGTTCCGGCCACCGAGCCCGAAGTGATCGAGATGGCGCGGGCCCGCGCGGTGCGCGTGATCGTCGCCGGACTCGGTGAAGGCGACGTGCGGGCGACGCGCTGGGGAAGCAGCGGCGATACTCTCGCCGGCGGCGGATGGCTCGAGGTCGACGGTACGCGCATCGACGTCCCGCTGCGTGGGGAGCACAACCTCCGCAACGCGATGCTCGCGATCGCGGTCGCCCGCGAATGTGGCGTTCCGCTCGCCGCGATCGCGAGTGGAATCGCGTCGATGCCACAGCCGAAGATGCGGCTCGCCGCCGAGCCGCTGGGGAAGGCGCTGCTGATCAACGACGCGTACAATGCGAACCCCGGCTCGACCCGTGCCGCCGTCGATCTCCTCGACGGTACCGCTCGCGGCCGCCAGCGCGTGCTCGTGCTCGGCACGATGCGCGAGCTCGGCCCCGGCGCGGCGGCGCTGCACGCCGAGATTGCGAAGCGTGCGGTGGGATCGTCCATCGAAGTGATCGCGGGGATCGGCGACTTCGCGCCGGCGCTGGCGGCGTTGCATGACGACCGCGTCGTCACCGCGCCCGACGTCGACGAGCTGTGGCCACTGCTTCGCGCGAAGCTTGCGCCGGACGCAGTGATCCTGCTCAAGGCGTCGCGCGGGATGAAGCTCGAGCGCATCGTGCCGCATCTCACCGCATGGGCCGACGCAACACGTTAGAGTGAACGTCGTCGCGCGCGCGTGAATGGCGCTGCTCGACTGCAAGGCGGGACAGGAAGGGACGCAGTACCGACCGGCGCGCCGCGCCGGAGCGAACTCATTTACATCCGAACGACCGCGTCGTGCTCTATCATCTGCTCGTCCCGCTGACGCATTACGTCAGGCTGTTCAATCTCTTCAACTACATCTCGTTTCGCGCCGCGGGCGCGGCGGTCACCGCGCTGCTGATGTCGTTCCTCGTCGGCCCCGCGATCCTGCGCCGCCTCAAGGCGGGCGCGGTGAACCAGGTCGTGCGCGAAGGGACGCCCGACACGCATGCGGGGAAGGGAAACACGCCGACGATGGGTGGACTGATCATCCTCGCCTCGTCGATCGTCCCGACGCTGCTCTGGGCGCGGCTCAACAACCGTTACATCCTGCTCGCGCTGCTGGTGACCGCCTGGATGGGGATCATCGGCTTCCTTGACGACTACCTCAAGCTCAAGCAGAAGCGCGAAGGACGAAAGAACGAAGGGCTGGTCGAGCGCTACAAGCTCATTGGCCAGGTGACGATCGGCGTCTTCCTCGGCTGGTACCTCTGGCAGCATCCACTCTCGACGCTCCCCGGTGCGTCGACGACGCTGCCCTTCTACAAGTACGTGCTGATCATCCCGGCGACGGCATCGCTCGCGTTTCTCTACGTCGTCTTCACGACGTTCGTCCTCACGGGGACGAGCAATGCCGTAAACCTGACGGACGGACTCGATGGGCTTGCCGCCGGGCTGACCGCGGTGGCCGCGTTCACTTTCGCGATCTTCGCCTACGTGATCGGCAACTTCAAGGCGGCGGACTACCTGCAGCTGTTCTACATGCGCGGGGCGGGGGAGCTGACCGTGTTCTGCGTCGCGCTCGCGGGCGCATGCATCGGCTTTCTCTGGTACAATACCTACCCGGCGGAAGTGTTCATGGGCGACACCGGCTCGCTCGCGCTCGGCGGCGCGTTAGGCGCGATCGCCATCCTGCTGAAGAGCGAGTTCCTCCTGCTCTTCATCGGCGCCGTGTTCATGACCGAGACGATCTCGGTGATCCTGCAGCGCACCGTCTTCCGCTATCGGCGGAAGAAGTTCGGCGTCGACTATGCGAAGGCGAACCGGGTCTTCCTTCGAGCACCGCTGCACCATCACTTCGAGCTCAAGGGGTGGCGCGAGACGCAGGTCGTCGTCCGCTTCTGGATCCTCGGGATCCTGTCGGCGTTCGTGGCGCTCAGCACGCTGAAGGTTCGATGAGCGGGAGTCGTCCGGCGATCGAGCGCGGCGAGTACGCGGTCATCGGGCTGGGAAAGAGCGGGCGTGCCGTCGCCGAGCTCCTCGCGAAGGCCGGCGCACAGGTGTACGCGTCGGATGCCGGCACGTCCGCCGCGGCGCAGAAAGCCGCGACCGAGCTCCGCGCGTCAGGCGTCGCGGTCGCGGCGAAGCACGAGTTCGCGCTCGCGATCGCCGGCGGCCTGTTCGTGCTCGAGGCGGCGTCCGTGATCATCCAGGTCGCGTCGTTCAGGCTCACCGGCAAGCGCGTGTTCCGGATGGCGCCGATCCATCACCACTTCGAGCAGAAGGGCTGGAAGGAGCCGCAGATCGTGATCCGCTTCTGGATCATCTCGGTCGTCCTCGCGCTCGGCGCCCTGTCGACCCTGAAGCTGCGCTAGATGACGTCCGCGACGACGTTCGGCGGCCGCACCGTCGCGCTGTTCGGGCTGGGCGGCTCGGGGCTTGCGACCGCGCTGGCGCTGCAGGCCGGTGGCGCCGAGGTCGTCGCCTGGGACGACAACCCGACGAGCGTCGCCAAGGCC
>JBJMNK010000049.1:0-10122 GCA_045804265.1 Gemmatimonadaceae bacterium
CCCGCTTCGAGAATTACACGCAGCGCCAGGAAGCGTGAGCGCGAAGGCGAAGACGGTCTATCGCTGCACCGAGTGCGGAGCAACGCACCCGAAGTGGTCGGGTCGCTGCGACGTCTGCGGGGAATGGAACACGCTCGTCGAGGAGATTGCGCCGCCGAAGGCGAGCGCGTCGACGGCTTCGGCGCGCCGGGCGGGCGGGGCGAAAACGTTAGGCGCCGGCGGCAGCGTCGCGATCACGCCGCTGCTGCGCGACGTGAAGGGCTCCGAGGCCGAGCGCTGGCGCACCGGGATCGACGAGCTGGACTTCGTGCTTGGCGGCGGCCTCGTACCGGGATCGATGGTGCTCGTCGGTGGCGAGCCGGGAATCGGTAAGTCCACGCTGCTGCTGCAGACAGCGGCGAGGCTGCAGGCACGTGGGCATTCCGCCTTGTACGTGTCGGGTGAAGAGTCGCCACTCCAGGTGAAGCTTCGCGCCGACCGACTCGACCTGCCTGACGGTCCCTCCGGTGCCGGCGACGTCGCGTTCCTCGGCGAGACGAATCTCGAGACGATCCTCGCGACTGCCGATGCGATGCGGCCGAAGCTGATGATCGTCGACTCGATCCAGACGGTGTACACCGCGGACCTCGAGGGCGCGCCTGGAAACGTCGGTCAGGTGCGCGAGGGCGCGGCGCGGCTGATGCGCTTCGCCAAGGAGAGCGGCACTGCGGTGTTCGTCGTCGGGCACGTCACCAAGGGCGGCGGGATCGCCGGACCGAAGACGCTCGAACACATCGTCGACACGGTGCTCTACTTCGAGGGCGAGGCATCGCTCGATCATCGCGTGTTGCGGGCGACGAAGAATCGCTTCGGCAGCGTCGACGAGATCGGCGTCTTCCGCATGACCCAGTCGGGGCTCGTACCGGTCGAGAATCCATCGGAGCTCTTCATGGGAGAGCGGGGAAGCATGGTCTCGGGGAGCGCGGTCACCGCGCTGCTCGAGGGCACGCGCCCGATGCTCGTCGAGGTGCAGGGGCTCGCCGCCAAGGCTGGATTCGGGACGCCGCAGCGCGTTGCCACCGGCCTCGATGGCCGCCGGCTCGCGCTCCTGCTCGCGGTCCTCGACAAGCGCGCCGGCCTTTCCTTCGCCCAGCTCGACGTCTTCGTCAACGTCGTCGGCGGGCTGCGACTGCAGGAGCCGACCGGCGACCTCGCGATCGCCGCCTCGCTCGCGTCGAGCGTCTACGACCGGTCGCTGCCTAACGATGCGATCTTTCTCGGCGAGGTCGGACTCGGCGGCGAGGTGCGCCCGGTGTCGCAGACCGAGCGGCGGCTGGCGGAGGCGGCGAAGATGGGGTTCACCACTGCCTACATCGCCGAACGCAGCGTGGCGGCGCGCGGATCGACGCGCGACATCAGTGCCATCGGTGTCCGCGGCGTTGGCGAGATGTTCGAGAGGCTCTTCGCGTGAGCGCCCTGCGCGACGTCGGCGTGGTGATCGTCGCTGCCGGCAGCGGTTCGCGCGTTGGCGGTACGGAGCTCAAGCAGTTCCGCTGGGTCGCCGGCAAGCCGATGCTCCTGCACAGTCTTCAGCGATTCCAATCCCGCGCTGATGTGGCGATGGTCGTGTGCGTTCTTCCCCGCGAGTACGCCGGGGATCCACCACCTTGGCTCTTTCAGAGCGACACCGACCGCCTGCTTATCGCCTTCGGCGGGGAAGCACGCGGCGATTCGGTGTACAACGGGCTCGATGATCTTCCCGAGGAGTGCACGGTGACGCTCGTGCACGACGCCGCACGCCCCTTTGTCGACGACGCGACGATCGATCGTGTCGTGGCTGCCGCTCGCGCGGGCAATGCCGTCGTCCCGGCGCTCCCGGTGGTGGACACGATCAAGGAGGCGTCCGCCGATGGCCGGGTCGTGCGAACGGTACCGCGCGATGGATTGTGGCGCGCGCAGACTCCGCAGGGCTTCCCGCGCACGATGCTCGAGGAAGCGCATGTGCGCGCCCGGCGCGAGAAGCTCTCGGCGACGGACGACGCTGCGCTCTGTGAGCACTTCGGCATGCCGGTGGTTGTGGTCGCCGGCAGCGAGCGGCTGATGAAGATCACCGATGAATCGGACTTCGCGCGCGCGGAAGCGATGTTCATGACCGAGGGCGCAGCCTGATGGAGGCGAAGCCGATCCCCTTCTGGTCGCCGGTCGAGATTGAATCGGCGCTGCGGCCGGTGATCCGTCACATCGAGAATGGGGGCGTCCTCGCCTATCCGACCGAGACGGTCTATGGCTTCGGCGGCGCCGCCGACGAGGCGGGGGTCGAGGCTCTCGTCGCGCTCAAGGGTCGTCCGCCGGGAAAGCCGTTTCTGCTCCTCGTCGCCGGGAGCACGATGATCGAACGGTTAGGCCTGACGCTTCCGCCCTACGCCGCGCGGCTCGCCGCGCGCCATTGGCCCGGCCCGTTGACGCTCGTCCTCGCCGGGGGCGAGCGGCGCGTGCCGGCCCGGCTCCGCGGCCCCGAGGGCGGAATCGCCGTTCGCTGGACGCCGCATCCCGGGCTCACCCGCCTGCTGCGTGCGTACGGCGAGCCGCTCACGTCGACCAGCGCGAACAGGCCGGGGGTACCGCCGGCGACTTCCGTGGGGGAGATTGTATCACAGTGGAAGACGGCGATCGCCCGCGGCAAGCTGCTCCCGCTCGATGGTGGAACGCTCGCGCCATCGTCGCCGTCCACCGTCGTCGACTGCACAGGACGCCGGCCGCGCGTGATCCGTCCCGGGGCGATCAGCGCCGAGGTCCTGCGCGAAAGCGATCCGGATCTCATCGGTGATGCCTGACCGCGCGATGTACATGACGACGCACCAGTCGAGGCCATGAAGATTCTCTTCGTCTGCACCGGCAACACCTGTCGAAGCCCGCTGGCCGAGGCGATCGCGCGCAAGATCGCGATCGACCGCGGCCTCACCGACCTCGATGTCGCCAGCGCAGGCACGAGCGCATGGGACGGCGCGGCCGCATCGGATGGAGCGCTGCTCGTCGGGATGGAGCACGGTCTCGACCTCAGCAACCACCGCGCACAGCTCCTCTCGCGTGAGCTCGTCGCCAATGCCGATGTCGTCCTCGCGATGGGGCCGCACCATCTCGAGCGCGTGCAGGCACTCGGCGGGACCGGGAATGCCTACACGCTCACGGGCTATGCGTCGCACGGAAAGATCGATCGCGCGATCAGCGATCCCGTCGGCGCCGAGCTCGCCGTTTATCGCGCCACCTACGACGAGCTGGAGCGCGAGATCCGACGCGCGCTCGATCGGCTCACCGCTGATCGGCCGAGCGACGCGGCGTGACGAAGGCGGCGCGCACGCGATGAACCGGCCCACGCGACTGGTGCTCCTCGGCAGCCCGGTTGCGCACTCGTTGTCTCCGACGTTCCAGAACGCCGCACTCGACATCGCCGGATTGCCCCTCCGCTACGAGGCGCTCGACGTCGCGCCGGCGGAGCTCGATGCGGTGCTCGAACGCCTCGCCCTCGAGGGCGCCGCGGGAAACGTCACCGCGCCGCACAAGGTCGCCGTTCACGACCGCTGCACGGCCCTCACGCCAGCGGCGCGGCGCGCCGGAGCAGTGAACACCTTCTGGTTCGATGAAGGGACGATGCACGGCGACAACACCGACGTCGGCGGGTTCCGCGGCGCTGTCGCCGAGCTCCTCGACGGAGAGCCGCTCCCGCGCATCGTCACTCTCCTCGGCGCCGGAGGCGCGGCGGCCGGGGTCTGCACCGCCGCCGAGCAATGGGGCGCGACATCGGTTCGCGTCGTGGCGCGATCGCGAGGGAGCGCGCATCGCCTCGCCGCGCGCTTTCCCGGGCTCGTCGCCGTCGCTGATGCGATCGATGAGTTCGCGGATGAGCCGCGCGCGTCGGGAGCGTCGAAGAAGGCATCGACTCGCGCTCTCGTTGTGAACGCGACACCGCTCGGCCTCGTCGAGAATGATCCACTCCCTGCAGACATTTCGTCGCTGCCTGCGGGAGCGTTCGTGCTCGACCTCGTGTACCGTCGCGGCGAGACACGCTTCGTGCAGGCGGCGCGACGCGCCGGGCATCGCGCCGCCGACGGGTTGACGATGCTCCTGGAGCAAGGTGCACTCTCCTTCGAGCGGTGGTTCGGTTTCGCTCCCGACCGCGACGCGATGCGCCGCTCGCTGTCGTGATGGCCGCGAATCGCGCGCACGAGCTCGGGCGCAACGCCGCGGTCGCGGCGGCGATCGCCGCGCTCGACTTCGTTCTTCCACCGGTGTGCGCCGCGTGCGACCGGCTCGCCTCCGATCGGACCGAGGCGCTGGTCTGTGGCGTCTGCTGGTCGCGGCTGTTGTCGCTCGCTTCGCCGCGCTGCGAGCGCTGTGGCCATCCCTCCGACCAATACGATTGTCGCTGGTGTCCGCTGCTCCCGCCTTACGTTCGTGCTGCGCGCTCCGTCTGCTGGGTCGCATCGGGCACCGCGCTTGCAATCGTCCACGCGCTCAAGTACGGCGGCTGGACGCGAGTCGCCGAGGGGATGGGAACGCGGATGGCGCGACTCGCGTTTCCCGACGATGTGGCGCGTGAGCGGACTGCGCTGGTTCCCGTCCCACTTGCCCGCGCACGGGAGCGCGAACGTGGCTACAATCAGAGTGAGCTGCTTGCACGTTCGGTCGCCATCAAATGGAAGATTCCTGTGTGGAACGACGTCATCGCCCGTGGTCGCGCGACGGAGAGCCAGACGCGGTTGACACCAGAACAGAGGCGACGCAACGTTTCGAGCGCTTTCACGGTGGCGCCGCGGCTCGGCGCACGGCTTCGCGGCGCGCACATCGTGCTCGTCGATGATGTCGTGACGACCGCGGCGACTCTCAACGCCTGGGCAGCCGCACTGTACGATGGCGGCGCGCGCATCATCAGCTACGCGACGTTCGGAAGGGCGCCGTCGATCGGCGACCGGGTCGCAACGACAGGAGAACTGCTGGATGGCAATTCGCGTCGGCATTAACGGCTTCGGCCGCATTGGACGACAGGTACTTCGCGCGGCGAAGCTGCAGGGCGTCGCCGATCTCGACTTCGTCGCGGTGAACGACCTCACCGACACGAAGACGCTCGCGCACCTCTTCAAGTACGACTCGGTCCACCGTACCTACCAGGGCGATGTCAGCCACTCCGCCAACGGCATCACGGTCGATGGCGACGAAGTGAAGGTGTTCGCCGAGAAGGATCCGGCGAACCTGCCGTGGAAGGACCTTGGCGTCGACATCGTCCTCGAGTCGACGGGCCGCTTCACCGATGCATCGGGCGCGAAGAAGCACATCGACGGCGGTGCGAAGAAGGTGATCATCTCGGCGCCGGCGAAGGGTGAGGACATCACCATCGTGATGGGCGTCAACAGCAACAAGTACGATCCGGCGAAGCACAACATCATCTCGAACGCGTCGTGCACGACGAACTGCCTCGTGCCGATGGTGAAGGTGATCAGGGACAACTTCGGATTCGTCCGCGGATCGATGGTCACGATCCACAGCTACACCAACGACCAGAACATCCTCGATCTGCCGCACAAGGACCTGCGCCGCGCGCGCGCAGCCGCGGTCTCGATGATCCCGACGACGACCGGCGCTGCGAAAGCGACGTCGCTCGTCATCCCGGAGCTCAAGGGGAAGATCGACGGCATCGCCATCCGCGTCCCGACGCCTGACGTTTCGTTCACCGACCTCGCGGTCGTGGTCGACAAGCCAGTGACTGTCGAGCAGATCAACACCGCGTTCAAGACCGCGGCGTCCTCGGGCGATCTTGCCGGCTTCCTGCAGTACACCGAGGAGGAGCTCGTCTCGGCCGACTACATCGGCAATCCGCACTCGTGCATCATCGACGCGAAGAGCACCAACGTCGTCGACGGGCTGCTGGTGAAGGTGTCGGGGTGGTACGACAACGAGTGGGGCTACGCCTCGCGCTGCGTCGACCTGCTGCGCTTCGTCGGCGCCCGGCTGTGATCGCGACGCCCACGCCTAACGCTCGATGACCGACCAACCGAGCGCCGCCGCGCGCGCGTGGGATGCGGCGGCGCTCGTGCTCGTCGCCGGTGGAACCGCGGTCGTCCTCCGCGCCCATGAAGGGCTCAAGGGGATTCAGGCCGCGCAGGTCCACGCCGCGACGATCGAGGCGCCGAACCTCGCGCGCTGGGTGCATTATCGCACGATGTCGAACATCGGCTTCGCCATGATCGTCGGTGGAGTCGTCGTCGGTGTCGTCGCCTGGTATCGGAGCCGGCGCGAGCAGGCCCTCGCGCGCGCGCTGCCGGTGGTTATACCTGATGCTGCCGGCGTACTCGACGTACCGCCTAACGTTTCCCGCGAATGAACAAGAAGACCGTCCGCGACCTCTCCGACGCCCAGCTGCGCGGCAAGCGCGCGCTCGTCCGCGTCGACTTCAACGTCCCGCTCGATGATCGTGGGCAGATCACCGACGACACCCGCATTCGCGCGGCGATTCCGACGCTGAAGTTCCTGCTCGACCGCGGCGCGAAAGTGATCGTCCTCTCACACCTGGGACGGCCGAAGGCGAAGCCGGAAGCGAAGTACTCGCTCTCGCCGGTTGCCGCGCGGCTGTCCGAGCTGCTCGGACGCGGCGTGACCTTCGTCGAGAGCACCGACTCGGACGAGGCGCTGAAGGCGACCAACGATGCGAAGCCCGGGACCGTCGTGTTGCTCGAGAACACGCGCTTCCTCGGTGGTGAGGAGAAGAACGACGAGCGACTGTCGCGCGCGCTGTCGATGCTCGGCGACGTGTACGTCAACGACGCATTCGGCGCCGCGCATCGCGCACATTCGTCGACCGAGGGCGTCGCGCACTATCTCCATCCCGCGGTCGCGGGATTGCTCATGGAGAAGGAGCTCGACTACCTCGGCCGCGCGCTCGCGTCGCCCGAGCGCCCGTTCGTCGCCATCATGGGCGGCTCGAAGATCAGCGGGAAGATCGACGTCATCGAGAGCATGCTGCCGAAAGTGGATCGCATGCTGATCGGCGGCGCGATGGCCTGCACCTTCTTCAAGGCGATGGGGCTCGAGACGGGGAAGTCGCTCGTCGAGCCGGACAAGGTCGATCTCGCGTCGACGCTGCTGAAGCGCGGCAGCGACAAGCTCGTGCTGCCTGTCGATGCGATGGTCGCGCCCTCGATGGACGATACGGGGAAGGCACATCCGGTGAAACGCGACGCCGTTCCCGCCGGCGAGGCGATGTTCGACATCGGCCCGGAGAGCATCAAGCTGTTCGTCGGCCACATCATGGGCGCGAAGACGGTGCTCTGGAACGGGCCGATGGGGGTGTTCGAGAAGCCGCCATTCGACGCGGCGACGACCGCGATCGCGAAGGCGCTCGCCGCGGCGACGAAGAAGGGAGCGACGACGATCGTCGGCGGTGGCGATTCGGCCGCCGCCGTCGAGGAGGCCGGGCTTGCCTCCGAGATGAGTCATGTCTCGACGGGCGGTGGCGCGTCGCTCGAGTTTCTCGAAGGGAAGACGCTCCCCGGCGTCGCCGCGCTCGACGATCGATGACTGGTGCCCCTGACGCTCCGCGTCTGCCGATCTTCGCCGCGAACTGGAAGATGAACAGCAGCCCGAGCGAAGCCCGCACTTTCATGCGCGTCTTCCTCACGCGTTATGCGCGCCGCCCGGACCGGACGGTCATCTTCTTTCCGCCCGCGCTATCGCTTGCCGCGGTACGTGACGCGCTTCGTGAGCGAAGCGACATCCTCGCCGGCGTGCAGAACATTCACTGGGAAGCCAAAGGCGCGTTCACCGGGGAGAATTCGGCGCCGATCGCCGCCGACGCCGGTGCGACGCACGTGCTCGTCGGGCACAGCGAGCGACGTCACGTGTTCGGCGAGACCGACGATCAGACGGCGAAGAAATGTGCTGCCGGATTCGCGGCGGGAATCATCCCGATGCTCTGCGTCGGCGAGAAGCTCGAGGAGCGCGAGCGCGGCGAGACCGAGGCCGTCGTCGTCAGGCAGCTTCGCGCTGGATTGTCGTCGCTGTCGAATGCCGACATCGCGAAGACCATCATCGCCTACGAGCCGGTGTGGGCCATCGGTACGGGCCGCACCGCAACTCCCGCCGACGCGACGGCCGTTCACGTCGCGATCCGCGCCGAGCTGAAGGCGATCGCTGGCGATCACAGTCGCGCGGTCCCCATTCTCTACGGCGGAAGCGTGAATGCGCAGAACGTGCGCAGCCTCCTCGACGCGAATGGAGTCGACGGAGTGCTCGTCGGCGGAGCGAGTCTCGACGCTGAAGGATGGGCGACGATCGTGCGGAGCTGACCGGACGCGATGACTTGACTCGAGCGCGTAAAATCCGGTAAGTTTCTGAGCTGGGCGCACTTCGCGGCTCGGCGCCATCACACTCCACGTCACTTCCGTCGCAATGCTCTACGGCTTCCTCTTCACCCTGCTCGTCATCGACTGCGTCGTGCTCGGCGCGGCAATTCTCCTGCAGAGCGGGAAAGGCGGCGGCATGGCCGCGAGCTTTGGCGGCGCCAGCAGCTCGGCCGATGCGGTGCTCGGCGTGCGCCAGGCGGGAAACTTCCTCACCGCCGCGAGCTGGTGGGCGGGGGGAATCTTTCTCTTTCTCAGCTTCGTGCTCGCGATGATGTCGTCGCGCAACCGCGTTCCGCAGTCGGTGCTCGACCAGCCGTCGCCCGTGCCCGTCCCGGCTGCGACGTCGCCGGCTCCCGGCACGACTGCCCCTGCGCTTCCGCTCGAGCAGGCGCCGGCTTCGCCGACGACGACCACGTCACCCGCGCCTCGCCAGTAGCAGTGGCCGACGAAGTCCGCAGGAACGAAGGGTTCCTCCTCCTCGAGGACGGAACCCTTTTTCGCGGGTGGCTTCGCCACCCCGTCGAGCCGTCGGTCGCTGAGGTCGTGTTCACCACCAGCATGACCGGATACCAGGAGACCTTTACCGATCCGTCCTACCGCGGACAGATCGTCGTGATGACCGCGCCGATGATCGGCAACTACGGGATCAACACCGAAGATCCGGAGTCCGGTCGTCCACAGGTTGCCGGTGTCGTTGTTCGCGAGATCTCGGAGACGTACTCGAACTGGCGCGCGAGCGGTGACCTGGTCGGCTGGCTGCAGGCGGCGCAAGTACCGGTGCTCGAAGGCGTTGATACGCGTCGCCTCACAAAGCACCTTCGCACCGCGGGCGTGATGCGCGGCGTCATCGCCGGCGGAAGCGATGCGACCACCGACCTCACCGCACTTCTCGAGAGCTCGCCGTTGATGGAAGGGCTCGACCTCGCGTCGGTCGTATCGACGCGCGAGTCGTACGAGTGGGGGACTGGTGACTGCGAGATCATCGCCTACGACTACGGGATCAAGCGGAACATCCTCCGCCTGTTCGAAGATCAGGGATGCCGAGTGACCGTGGTGCCGGCGGACACTCCGGCGGAGGCTGTGCTGGAGCGCGATCCGAGCGGTGTCTTCCTTTCCAATGGACCTGGTGATCCAGCGGCTGTCCTCTACGCACAGCAGATGGTGCGCACCGTCGGTGAGGCGGGCGTGCCGGTTTTCGGGATCTGCCTTGGCCACCAGATCCTCGGACTCGCATATGGCGCGAGTACGGTGAAGATGCCCTACGGCCACCGCGGGGGAAATCATCCCGTCCGCGACATCGCCACCGGGCGCGTCCTGATCACTTCGCAGAATCACGGCTTCGCTGTTGCAGGATCGGAGCAGGGAATTCCCGGGGCACCCGCGCTCGAGGTGACGCACGTGAACCTGAACGATGGGACGGTCGAGGGTCTCGCCCATCGCGAGCTCCCGATCTTCGCCGTTCAGTACCACCCTGAGGCTGCTCCGGGCCCGCACGATGCGCGTGGGCTGTTTCCGCGCTTCATGGAGCGCGTCGCCGAGCGTAGACGGCCCCGCTGAGCCGCGCTCCAAGTGCAAGCCGGACAAGTGCTTGACACCATCCGGCCGCGCTCCTAACTTCGGACCCACAGCAGAGCCGCAGCGGCGTCAACTTCCACGGCGATTCCATGACCAAGGCCGACCTGGTCGAGCGGGTGACCGCTCAGATCTCGCGCACCGCAGGTCCGATGATCTCGAAAAAGGACTGCGCACG
>JBJMNK010000050.1:0-21451 GCA_045804265.1 Gemmatimonadaceae bacterium
AGCAGGGAGGCCCGTCCGCTGCCGAGTTCGTGGCGCGATCGTTCGAGGAGCTGACGCAGTACCTGCTGGCGCAGCGATAAGGTCAGGGGTCAGGGGTCAGGGGTCAGGGGTCAGCAACAGCTTTGCATTCGCGCTGCCTAACGCGCTGCGGGCTCCCGGCGCGATGCACTCACCGCCTGACCCTGACCCCCGACCCCTGACCCCTCAAACGGCCCCTCGGCCCCTACCTCCAACGCGCGAAGTACCGCTCCTTGAGAAGGAACAGCGCAACCAGCACCACATACTGGATCAGCGTGCTCACTTCGCTGCGCCACGCTTCGCCCCAGTGATGCTCACCGCTGTCCTTCACGGCGGGGGGGCGGGGGAACCAGCGCGGGGTGCGCTGCTTGTAGGACAGGTACTCCTGGCCGAAGATTGTCTCGAGCACGCCTTCCTCGTAGCGCACGATCAGGGTGTACTCGATCGCGAAGATCACCGCCGCCACGGGAAGGAACCAGAGCACCCCCGAGATCACGGCGAATCCCATCCACACAAGGAAGTTGCCGACGTAGAGCGGGTTCCTCACCCACGAGAAGATTCCGTAGGTCACCAGGCGCTGCACGTTGCGCGAGCGGCGGCGCGTGACCGTCCCTGCCGCGGCGACACCGGCGAGCCTGATCGCTTCGCCGATCGCGATGATCACCCCGCCGATGATCCACCGGTTCGCCGAGAGCCGCCCGGGCGCGAGGAGCGGCACGATGAGGAAGAGCACCGGCAGCCAGCCGCGATTGCGGAACAACACAGCGCCCCATCGCGCCGCGGTCGACTGCTCGCTGGCGGAAACGGAGGCGGAAGGCGGAGGAGAAGAAGTCACGTCAGTGATTGAGGACTAGATGTATGCGTCACCCGAAATCGCCGGGCGTCATCATTTTTCAACTGCTCTGACCCCTTGAAGTGACGCTCGCGTCATCTCAAGTGCTCTGACCCCATGGTCCGGGCGAGGTGCGACTGAAGGCTAACGGCTTTCGCCTCAGGCGTAAATCAGCCCGGCGAGGAACTCGCGCATCACGTGGTTCACCGCCGCCGGTCGCTCCATGCTGCTCAGGTGCCCCGCGCCTTCTATGATCTCGAGCACCGCGCCGGGAATCTGGTCGTGCATGTGCCGCGACTCGTCGGGCGGCGTCGCCACATCTTCCGCGCCGCAGATGATCAGCGTCGGCACGTCGATCGCCGACAGCAGTGGATTCGAGTCGGGACGGTTCATCATCGCCTCGATCGCGCCGAGCACTCCCGCCACCGGTGCGCGCCGCATGATGTGCCGCGCCGCGTCGACGATCTCCGGGTGATGCTCGCGCGTCGTCGCGCCGAGTACCAGCGGCAGCATCTCTTCGGCGAGCGCGCGCGAGCCGCGCTCGCGCGCGAAGTCCATCTGGCCGGCGCGCGCGATTCGCGCGTGGTCGTCGTCCGGCCCGGCGCGCGTGTCGAGCAGCATCAGCCCGCGCACGCGATCGCGATGACGGCGCCAGAAGGACAGCGTGATGTAGCCGCCGATCGAGCAGCCACCGATCACCGCCTTGTCGATCGACAGCCGGTCGAGCAGGTCGGCGACGTCGTCGGCATAACGGTCCATGCTGTACGGCGGCGCGGCCGGCGACTCGCCGAAGCCGCGCATGTCGGGCGCGATCATCCGGCAGTGATCGACGAACGCCGCGAGCTGCGGCGTCCAGAATGCCCGGTCGAGCGGGAAGGGGTGGAGCAGCACCACCGGCGTTCCGCTCCCCGACTCGTCGTGCGCCAGCTCGATGTGTCCGACTCGGCTCGTCAGCTCGGTCATACGCGCTCCGTCATACGCGCTCGATCACACGCGCTCCATCGCGGCGACACCTGCCCGCGAATCGTAGGTCAGCCAGAACAACGTCGGTCCCGCGGCGCGGCCGCGCGCCACGTGCACCATCGCCGCCGCGAGCGCCTTCGAGCTGTATGTGGCATCCGTTGCGATCCCGCCCGCATCGCGCAGCCAGCGCGAGGCGTCGCGCCCGGCATCGGTCGCCCGTCCGTACGCACCGCCATACTGCGTGCGGTCGACGACGATCCGCGCCGGATCGGGGCGGGGAATCCGCGCGCCGACTCCGCGCTCGATGAACCGCGCGCAGCGCGCGGCGACGCGGAGCACGCGGCGCTTGTTGGCGACGATCCGTGGCGCGACCGCCGCGCAGTACACCGTCGTCTCCATCCCGGCGATCGCCAGCCCCAGCGCCAGCCCGGCGGCGGTGCCGCCGCTGCCTAACGGCACGACGATCCGCGCCGGTGCCGGCAGCCGGCCGGCTGACACCTGCTCGGCCAGCTCCAGCGCGGCGTTCACGTGGCCGAGTGCGCCACGGGCCGAGGTCCCGCCCGGCGGCACCCAGCGCGCGCCGCGGCGCAGGCGAAGGAGCGCCGCCATCGCCAGCGCGCCTAACGTCGTGCGGGCATCGCGCACCTCGGCCGCGATCCCGCGAATCGCCGCCGCGACATGGTAGGCTTCCGTATTCATCTCCTGCTGCCAGCGCACCACGGTCACCCGCGCGCCTAACGCTCGGCCGTACACCGCGGTGGCGAGGGCGTGGGTCGAGCCGCGGGCGCCGGTCGTGATCACCTCGTCGCCCTGGTGGACGCCGGCGAGGAGGAACTCGAGCGAGCGCACCTTGTTGCCGCCTAACGGCGAGCCGGAGAGGTCGTCGCGCTTGATCCAGAGCTCGCCGCCGTGCGTGAGCACCGACTCGACCGGCGTCGGGAACGCGCCGAGCCGCACGCGCGGTACCCAGGCCAGCGACGGATAGCGGAGCAGGAGCGGGAGAGTGAACGGCGCCTGTCCACCAGCGTCGGTCACCGCCGTCCCCGTGCGGGCATGCGTTCAGTCGTCGTCATCACGATCATCATCGTCATCATCGTCGTCGGCGTCCAGCGCCTCCATGTCGTCGCCGACCACGTCCTGCACGTAGAGCATCTTGATCGGGACCATCACCGCCGCCAGCAGCGGGACGGCGACCATCAGCCCGATGAAGCCGAACACCAGCGCCATCATCGCCTGCGAGATCACCGTGAGCGCCGGCGGCAGGTCCACCCCGCCGCGCATCAGCAGCGGGATCAGGATGTGGTTCTCGAGGAACTGGATCAGGACGTAGGCGCCGGCGACCAGCAGCGCCTTCTCCGGTGAGTCGAGGAACCCCATCGCGATCGCCGGGACAGAGCTGAGGATCGGCCCGATCGTCGGAATGAACTCGAACAACCCGGCCAGCAGTCCGAGCGCGAACGCGGCCTTCACGCGCAGGACGAGGAGCGCGATCGTCGACACCGCCCCGATCACCGCCATCGCGATCAGCTGGGTGACGAGCCACTTCCGCAGCGCGACCGCCATCGCCGACAGGACCTCGCCCGCCCGCCGCCGCGCCCGTTGCGGGAAGAGGTGCATCAACCCGTTGCGGTACGTGTCCGGCTCGGCGCCGATGTAGACCGAGAGGAAGATGATCAACAGCACCCCGCCGAACGCGGCCAGTGTCGACGAGAGGAAGGGAAAGAGGTAGTGCGTCGCGGACCCCATCCGTGCGCCGAGCTTCGCCTTGAGGTTCGCGGTCGGGCTCTGCTTCTTGACGAGGACCGTATCGGCACGTCCTCGCGCAGAATCGCTCGAAGTGCCCGCGACACCGCGTCGTGTCCCCGCTCTGGCGCTATCCTGTTGCTGTTCGTCTCGATTCGCACCTGGCTGTTCGCCCGGCGATGTGCCCTGTCGAGCGACTCGAAGCGAAGAGTCGCCCTGCGTTTCCGAGACCGCGGCCGAGTCGACCTTCTTCGCCTTCGTGCCGTCGGCGCCCGTGTTCGCGTCGGTCGAGTCGGTGTCCGTCGAGTCGCCATTGGTCCGGCCGATGATCAGCCCGACCAGCCCACCCTGATGCGAGTTGATCCAGTCGTCGACCTTGTCCACCGCCTCGGGGAGCTTCGCCTTCAGCTCGCGCGACTGCGACTTGAGCGTCGGCGCCATCAGTGCCCCGAAGCCGACGAGCACGCCGAGGAAGGTGATGACCACCAGTGCGGCCCCGACCCCGCGCGGGATCCGCCAGCGCTCGAGCCGGTCCACCGCCGACGCGACCGCTAATCCAAAGAGCGCGCCAAGGAAGACGCCGAAGAACAGCTCGTGCGCGACCCAGAGCAGGTGGAGGACGACGTAGATCCCGACGATCAGCGCCGCGGTGCGGAGGATGTCCTTGCTCTGCCACCCCACCGACCGGCGTCTCCGCTCGCGATGAATTGGTGGTGGCGGGGGATCGCCATACGTGGACTGCGGTGCCTCGGCGGATGCGGTCGCGCGCAGTTGCTCCGGCGATCCGCTCGGGTGCATCGTTGGGTCGGTCATGGCGACGGTGGGAGCAAGGAGGGTACCGCGCTACATTACGGTCGACAAAGACATCGAGGAAGGAGTGCCCCGAGACCGCACCCCGCACGTCCCGCTCTATCTCGACACACCGCACGACGTCGAGAAGTTCGCGAAGACCATCGCCAACACGAAGCAGCTCGCGCTCGATACCGAGGGCGCGAGCTTTCACCGCTTCGTCGATCGCGTCTACCTGCTGCAGCTGTCGACGCGCGAGCACAGCGCGGTGATCGACCCGTTGCCCACCGGCCAGCTCGAGTCGCTGGGCAAGCTCGTCGAAGATCCCGACGTCGAGATCATCTTCCACGATGCCGACTACGATCTTCGTCTCCTCGGCCAGGACTATGGCTGGAAGACGCGCAACATCTTCGACACGCGCGTCGCCGCGCAGCTCCTCGGCTTCAAGGCATTCGGACTGGCAGCGCTGCTCGACAAGTACTTCGGCGTCACGCTCGACAAGAAGCATCAGCGTGCCGACTGGTCGATGCGCCCCCTAACGCCCGACATGCTCGCCTACGCGTCGCAGGACACCATGTACCTGCACGACCTCCGCGACCAGCTGCACAGGGAGCTGGAGAGCAAGGGACGCCTCGGCTGGGCGAAGGAGGAGTTCGCGCGCCTCGAGCGGACGCGCTGGGAGCCAGAGGACCCAGCGTTAGGCTTCATGCGGATCAAGGGCGCGCGCGACCTCGACCGGCGCGAGCTCGCCCTCTTCCGCGAGCTCGTGCAATGGCGCGACGCGCTCGCGAAGCAGCTCGACCGCTCGACCTTCCGCGTCGTCGGCAACGAGACGCTGATGGACATCGCCCGCCAGCGCCCGACCGACGCGAAGACGCTGATGTCGATCAAGGGAATGCCGCGCGGCATCGGCGAGCGTCATGCGAGCGAGATCCTCGAGGCAGTGGAGCGCGGCATCGCCGTCCCCGACTCCGACCTCCCGCAGTTCCCGCGAGCACCGCGCTGGGACAAGGACCCCGACTTCGACGCCCGCGTCAACGCATTGCGGACCGTCCGCGACGAAGCCGCGAAGCGACTCGACCTCGACCCCGGCGTCCTCGGATCGCGCGAGCGCCTCGAGGCCATCGCCCGCCGCATGCCCCAGTCGGTCGACGACCTCGCCGAGATCCCCGACCTGCGCCGCTGGCAGATCGAGGAATTCGGCGAGGCGGCGGTGAAGGCCGTGAACTCGATCGCATCGGCGCCGCCCGGCGCAGGCAAGCCCGCAGGAAGCGGCCGGCGCCCGCGCGGGGGGCGAGGGCGGAACGCCGGCGCGGCGAGCGCCGAGTCGAGCGCCCAGGCGATGCTCGCGCTCGACGGGGACTCGAGCACCGCGCCGAGCGACCATCAGCACGCCACCTCCGCCGACCGGTCCGTGCCTAACGCTCCCCCCCAGTCGGGCATCGATTCGCCGGCGCCGGCGGCTGGATCTGACGCCGGATCTGCAATCTCAGCTTCACCCGGATCATCCGCCGCCGGTGCACCCGCAGGTGCAGCGGGCAATCCTGCCCAAACGCTCGCACAGCATCGTCCAGCGACGCTGCCGCCGCGCGGACGTCCGCGCGGGCGAGGCGGCCTCGGTTCCCGGCGCGGCAGCCCGCCCCCGGAGGCGGTGCCTAACGGTGAGACGTCGGGCGCGCCCTCCGGCAGTCCCACCCCTCCGCCAAGCGGGCCGGTCTCGCCCGGGTCGACCTCATCGAGCGGCCGGCCTAACGCTCCGCTGCGGAAGGGAGAGCACAAGGACGATCGTTCGCCGTACCGCGACGGCTGAGCGGTCGAGCACGTGTCGGCCGACCTGCGCGCGTCGCCGTCGCCTGACATCCGTCCCGAACGTTAGGCACCGGCCCGGATGATCTTCCGTCGGCTGCAATGGGTCGGCGCGGTCGTCGCGCTGCTGCTCGCGCTGCTCCTTCTCGCCGCCGACGCTGGAGAATATTCCGGATGGAGCCGCGCCGGCCTCGTAGCCCTGGGTCGAGGGGTGATCCCGCTGCTCGTCGTCGCCGGTCTCAATTTCGCCGCGCTCGATGGACGAAGGGCAGTCAGCCTTACCGCGCTGATAGCGAACCTGGTCTTCCTTGGCATTTCGCTCCGCATGGCGAGCGCCGGCGCGCCACCATTCGTCTGGATCGCGATCGGATCGGCGCTGCTGCTGGTGATCGCGAGTGGTGGCCGGCTGCTCAGCCCGAAGGCGACGCCACCCTAACGATCTCGGCCCGGCAGAAGTCCGCGCGTTCCCTTCCTCGCGGGTCGGGGCTGCAGCTCCTCGAGGCGCTGCAGCTCCGCGTAAAGGACGTCGCCCGCAAGTCGCGCGAGATCACGATCCGCTCCGGGAAGGGAGACAAGGACCGCATGACCGTCCTGCCTGACGCCTTGCTCGAGAGGCTCGCCGCCCAATTCGTCGACGCGCGGCGAGTGCACGACGCGGATCTCGCGCGTGGCGGTGGCGAGACCCTCCTCCCTTCCGCCTTCGCGCGCAAGAGTCCCAACCTGCCGCGCGAGTGGAAGTGGCAATTCATCTTCCCCGCGGGCCGGACCTATCGGGATCGAGTGACCAACGTCGAGCGGCGGCATCATCCCCATGAGACCGTGATCCAGCGCGCCGTGCACGATGCCGCCGCACGCGTGGCGATCCCGAAGCGGGTGACCTGTCACACCTTTCGCCACT
This sequence comes from Gemmatimonadaceae bacterium, assembly GCA_045804265.1. GTDB lineage: Bacteria > Gemmatimonadota > Gemmatimonadetes > Gemmatimonadales > Gemmatimonadaceae > JABFXC01. The sequence goes on from JBJMNK010000050.1 coordinate 7,050, forward strand.
CCTTCGCGACCCATCTCCTCGAGAGCGGCTACGACATCCGCACCGTCCAGGAGCTCCTCGGCCACTCCGACGTCCGGACGACGATGATCTACACCCATCTCCTTAACCGCGGCGGCCGCGGCGCTCGGAGCTTAATGGACGCGTAGCCGCACGACGCCTGTCGGGGCCGAACCCCTTCAGCAACTCGCGCACTCACGCGTTCTTTATTCACAGCCATAGCCCCTCGACCTCAGCGCGAGTCGGTTCTCCACTTCGAGGCGCTGCTGCGAGTTAGCCACCAACTCGCCGGACCACCGCCGCCGGATTAGGTCGCGCCGACCGGTCGACAACGCAATACGCCCACGGCATAATTCCGATTACGCACACGGTATAATGGGCGTTAGCCAGTCCACGAACTAACTGCAGATCTTGGTTTGTTGCTTTGGTGCAAACGAGCTTGTGCACCGTGGCTGATTCCATCGCACCAAGGCTCGCACCGAGCGGGCGATCGTGATCGGGCTGGCTAACGATCGCTGAAGCTGACAAAGCCCCGCTATCGATGCTCGCTCCGCTCGCAACTATTTGACGGTCTTTGCAGCTTAGCTCTAGGCGTTAGGCGGCTCGTTCAGGCACCGCCTTGCAGCCTCCTCTCGACATCTAAAGTTACGCCATGCGTCTAAGTCACTTCGTGTTGGCGGCAATTGCTGGGGCGGCGGCATGCGTGGCGAAAGTGGATATTGCCGACACGCCAATCACCCACCCGGCGGATATGGTAGGACGGTGGGTACGCTTCCGCGCGGATAGCACGTGGGGCGATACGCTCCAGTATCTCAGCGATGGCCGAGTGCTAGGCTCTGTCGGGCATCCGGTCCCCGCAGGAGCACAGTGGGGAGTAAAGGCGGGGCCCCTGGGGACCAAGGAGTTCTGCGCAGCCGATAGTAGCGCCGGCGACTGCCAGCCCTTTCACTTCCAGGATAGCGTCATGGTGATTGGCGGTGGCCCGACGGGGCCGATCTACTTTCGCCGGGCGCCGTGAAGTGCTCAATGGCCGCCGCCTAACGATCGCTGAAGCTGACAAGGCCTCCTACGGATGCTCGGTCCGCTCGCAACTATGAAGCAGGCCTTGCAGCTTAGCTCTAGGCGTTAGGTGACTCCACACGTCCATGGTGCCGCAACGTGCGCATACGAACGCCAGCGCTCTGTCTGGTATTTGCCGCAGCTGGAAGCGCTTCGTGCGCGCGCGCAGCTTCACCGGTTGCGGCCGCGCTTCATTGCCCCCGCGCGTGGCGCGCCGCATGGAGTGCAGATTCGTCGATTGCGATGTGCCTTCCTCAGGGATTTCGCGCGGCGGGTGATCCGTCGCAAAATCACCAGCGATGGGAACGGCGATTCGGCGACGGTCCGCCCACGGACTTTCTTGTCGTGGTTGCCGAGCCAGACAGTGAGTCGTTGCTTCCAGCGCCTTCGTTGGGAACTGGGCGTTCCTGCAGCGACGATTGTGCTACCGTCGACAGCCTCGTGGTCTACGGCGACAGTGTAGGCGCCGCCATGGCTCATATTGAGGTAGGGCTAGTGAGCGGCGGGCTGCCTGGGTTTCGGCGCCAGCCCAGCATCATTGCGGGATGGGTGACAACACGCGGGGTGCGAGTGCTGACTGGCGGTCTCGCCAAAGCGCCCGCTACGCTGGATACTCTACGTGCGATGGTGCGCTCGGTGCGAGTCGCAGATCAAGTTGGTCAGCATCGCGACCAGTCACCTGACGATCGCTGAAGCTGACAAGGCCTCTTTACTGATCGTTCGCTGCGCTCGCACTTGCGATACGTGCTTTGCAGCGTAGCTCTAGGCGTTAGACCGCCCACCCGTCTCTATGGGGCTGCGCTTTAGGTTGCGGCGCGAGGTCGACTGACCTCAGCCCAGACTCGTTTGGTACACCACCAGCCATGACGCCGAATCGCTAGACCAAGCAGTTCGTTGTTTTCCAGGAATGCGCATCCGAAGGGAGCCCTTATGAAACGGAACATGGCAATTGCTGTTGTCGTGTCAACGATGGCCGTCTTGTTCGTTGTGCCAGAACTGCCGGCGCAAACGGATAATGACATTCGGCTCAGCGTCGTTGTCAGTTCGAAGGGGAATTTGCGCAACGACGGAAAGGGAGCCTACTACACAGGCACAGACTATGTCGGATCGTGGCTCAATTCAACACGCTGGCCTGGGCCTTGGCGTGAAATGTCATTCGACATCTGCATGAGCTGGCCGTTTGCCAAGTTCCCGGGGGGTGACAGTGCGACCGCACCCGCTCCCACGGGAAGTCCTGGGAATCGCACTCTGATACATCTCATGACGGACCCCGTGCCCCACGGAGGTGGAAAACCATTGGGCGCCTTCGCCGGCGTGCCGGGAAATGACATTGCGCTATCGAAGCCGCTGACTTCGACCGTGACGGGGTTCACTGAGATGACAATCGGTAGTTCCTTATCACCGCAGTCAGCAGAAGTTCGGTTTTGCAGTTCGGCGGCTTGCTACAGTCTGATCTTCGGAGATAAGAGCGTCTTCGGTTACCCGAGCGTCAACGGCGCTGGTACCACGAGACCGATCGTTTCCCGGACCTCGGAAACAACTTGGACGATCAGCTTCCCGCCGCGAACCATTGCAAGACTCTGGAGTCGCGCCGGGGAAGCGAATGAAATCGTAACGGACCTTGGCCTCTACTATTACGAAGGAAGCCTCAAACTCCAGAGACAGTGATCGCATTCGACACGCGATCCATCGGACTGCGGCTGCTGACGCAGCTCCTTCTATCTGCTTCGCTTGCAGCTTAGCTCCACGCATTAGACAGCTTGGTAGGCTTCGCGTCACGTTAGTCACCGCACCGCGCAAGCTTCGAGCAATGACCACAAGGGTCGGCGCAGTCATCGTGGCGATGCTAGCCTTTGGAACGCATCTCGCCGCGCAGCGACCAACGGCGGGTGTGGCGGCGGATCCCGGGTCAGCATCGTCACCGTCGGACTTGCGCAGCGCGATCGCAGCCGCGGACAGCTCGCTGTTCGCGGCGTTCAACCAACGCGACCTGATCAGGCTTCGGTCTTTCTTTACGCGCGACCTCGAGTTCTATCAGGACAATGAAGGCGTCGAGAACTATGCACAGACGGTGAGGGACTTTGGCCAGATGTTCAGGCAGCCGGCGTCCATTCGGCGAGAACTCGTGCCTGGCAGTCTCGAGGTCTACCCCATCAAGAACTATGGCGCGATGGAAGTCGGCCGCCATCGGTTTTGCCACGTCGAGAATGGCAGCGACAACTGCGGCACCTTCGCGTTCGTGCACATCTGGCGGAAGACGAAGGCGGGATGGAAGATCGCCCGCGTCGTCAGCTATGGACACTAGCCGCGGCCACGCGCGCGCTGTCTAACGATCGCCGAAGCTGCCAAGGTCTCGTTGTTGATGCTCGCTGCGCTCGCAACTATTGGACGGCCTTTGCAACGTGGCTCCCGCGTTAGGCCGCACCGCAGCATCGGTGACGCACGCGTGCGTTGTCGCGGGTCGTCCGGCGTTGACGACCGCGAAGGGGTTGCATGTTGAGTCTCGCAGTCGCCTTGGACGGCGCGCAGCCCACTCGTTGACAAAGAGTCGCGGTCCTGCCATATCCACCTCCCACTTTACCGCGTAGAGGTTCCATGAGCCGCACTACGAACCACGTTCTCGCGCTCGTCGCTGTCGCACTCGCCGCCGCCGCGTGCTCGGACAGCGCGGGCATCGCAAGCCCATCGGAGCCAGCAATCGTTCACGCGGTGCCGAGCACGGTCAGCGCCGCGGCGCCCGCGGGCATTCCGGCGCCACCGACAGGATTCACGCTGTTCTGGAGCGACGATTTCACCGGCGCGGCAAACACCGGCGTCGATACGACGGTGTGGAAGTACGACACGGGGCCGGGCCGCAACTTCGGCACGGGCGAGATCGAGAACATGACGAACAGCACAGCCAACGTCTTCCGGGACGGCGCGGGCACGCTCGTCATCCGGGCGATCAAGACGCACACCACGTGGACGTCGGGACGGATCGAGACGAAGCGCGCCGACTTCGGTGCCCCGGCTGGCGGCGTGGTCCGAATGCAGGCGGCGATCCAGCAACCGGACTCGAACCTCAACACGACGAACGGAGTGGGGTACTGGCCCGCCTTCTGGATGTTGGGCTCGACGAACCGCACCGGCACGCCATGGCCGACGAGCGGCGAGATCGACATCATGGAAGACGTGAACGCGCAGTCGGTGGTGTACAGCACTCTGCACTGCGGCACGAGTCCGGGCGGACCGTGCAACGAGACGACGGGGATCGGCTCCGGACCGCACGCGTGCGCGGGGTGCCAGACGGCGTTCCATACGTACGCCGTGGAGATCGATCGGTCGGTGTCGCCCGAGCAGATCCGCTACTACCTGGATGGCGTGGTACACTTCACGATCAACGCGACGCAAGTCGACGCGACGACGTGGGCGCAGGCGGTCGATCACCCGTTCTTCATCATCTTCGATCTGGCGATGGGCGGCGGGTTCCCGAATGCGATCTGCAACTGCACATCGCCGACGAGGAACACGATCTCCGGTGGAGCGATGCGGATTGCGTACGTGGCGGTGTACAACAAGCCCTGAACGGGAACTCGGAGGCCGCTCCGAAGCGCGGCCTGGACGCCACCAGCACATTTCGAGTGGCGCGATTTGTCTTACGAGGTTCTCGGACCAAACGCGGTCGTCGTCAGCGGCTGCTTCGAATGGGCGGAGCGTCCTGGGTCGTCGCTTGTCTACTCATACACCAGCCTGTTGGTACGGCAGGCAGGCGAGCTCAAACTGCGATTAGAACATGAGGACGAGGCGCCCCGCGGTCAGCTGGAGTGCGCCTCGCCTGACGTGAACCACTGAATATGCGATCCTACTCGGCGGCCTAGCGACGCCGAAGCTGGCGAGCGTTCACTATTGATCGTGGCAGCTGTGCTGCCACTCTTACCTGGCAACGCTCGCAGCCTAGCTCCCGCGTCAGGTCGTCACGGAGAGTCGATGCGACCGAGGCTTCAGAGGCCGACAGTCATCGCCCTTGTCGTTGCGCTGGGCGGTCCGCCCGCTCTCGTGTTGGCTGCCAAACAGACCGTCGGCGATGCGCCGGCACTGGGCGTCTCGATCGTGTTGCAGTTGTTGTATTGCGGACTCGCGGGCTTCGTCCTGTGGACCGTCGTGCGGAAGGAGCGGTTACCGCTGGCATCGATCGGGCTCCGCAGACCTCGATGGTCGACGCTTCTCGTCGCGGGACTGCTTTGGTTGGTGTCGCTGCACTTGCTGCCATTCCTCACCGTGCCGCTGCGCGACGCGGCCGGGACTGCGGTACCTGCGGGACTGCACCGGCTCGCGTCGTTACCCATCTGGTTTCGCGTTGTACAGGCGCTCACCGGGGGCGTCATCGAGGAAATCCTTTATCGAGGATATGCAATCGAACGCTTGACGACGATCACGGGGCGGCCGTGGTTCGCGGGTATGGTTGCCGCCATCGGATTCGGCCTCGCCCACGTACCGTCGTGGGGCGTGCGTTATGCGCTCATCGCTGATCTTCCGTTCGGCGTGGTGGCCACCTTGTGCTACCTGTGGCGGCGAGACCTCCTGGCGAATATGCTCGCGCACGATTTTGGCCTGCTTCTCAGTGTGCTCTCGGTGTCCCGCCTCGTAGCGCCGGCGGGCTAACGAACGCTGACGCTGACAAACGCTCGTCAGTGATGCTCGCTGTGCTCCCAATTGTTAGGCAGTCCTTGCAGCTTAGCTCCAGCCGTTAGGCCGAGTCCTGACTCTGGATCCTGCGCGGGAAGCCAGAGCGGCAACGGCTGGCCGTGGTGACTGATAGCGTTGCGTATTCCTCCAGCTCGAGCGCCTGCGGCAGCCAGAACCGCTTCCCACCAGGAGCCTCATGTCGCGACTGATCGTGCACAGTTTCACTATCTCGCTCGACGGGTACGGAGCGGGACCGAACCAGTCGACATCGACTCCACTGGGTGAGGGAGGCGAGGAACTGCACGAATGGCTCGTCGGAACGCGATTCTTCAAGCAAATGGGTAAGCGCGAGGGCGGGACCACTGGCGTCGACAACGATTTCGCCGAGCATGGTATGGCGAACATCGGCGCGTTCATTCTGGGTCGCAACATGTTCGGTCCGATACGCGGTCCCTGGCCCGACGAATCGTGGCGCGGATGGTGGGGGAAGAATCCTCCCTATCACACGCCGACGTTCGTGCTCACGCACCACCCACGCCGGTCGCAGGAGATGGAGGGTGGCACCGTTTTTCACTTCGTGACCGACGGTATTCGTGCCGCGCTGGACCAGGCGCGATCCGCCGCCGGAGACAGAGATGTTCGACTGCTCGGGGGTGCCGCGACCATTCGGCAGTATCTCGAGGCCAGCCTGGTCGACGAGATGCACATCGCGGTGGCCCCGCGCCTTCTCGGCGCCGGCGAACCGCTGTTTGCCGGCCTCGATCTTCCCAGCCTTGGATACGGCGGCATCAAGTGCACGGCAGGCGAGAAGGCCGTGCACTATGTCATCACGCGCGGTTAGCCTCGGCTCTGCAAAAGCACCGGAAGCGCAGCAAACAAGTTCATATTCCGACGAAATGATGCAAGTTTACACCGCCGATCCGTCATACACGCGCGATGCGTCGCACGATAAGGAGACCATCGGGCGCGCCTCGCGCGCGACCTGACGATCGCTGAAGCTGACCAGCCACCTTGACTGACTGCTCGCGGCGCTCGCCATCATGAGGCAGGTGTTGCAGCTTGGCTCCAGGCGTTAGGCGGCCGACGAGTCTCCACGGATGGTGAGCCTCACAGTGATGTCATGAGACGTATCCTCGCGATTCTCTTCACCCTGGCGCCGTTGGTCGCAGGCGCGGTAGCGGCGCTGAGCGTGCGGCGAGACTTGCGGATGCTCTGCATGGCAGTCGCAGCGACGCTGGTCGCACGCGTGGTGATTGCCGCGACCCCACAACTGCGGACGGGCGCCGGCGCGAGCATCGGATTCGTACTGGCGACGATCACCGCGGCCGCTGTCGCCGTGGGATTCGGCGCCCGGGCGGTGTTCGGTGTCGGAGCGGTCGCGGTCGTTCTCGCCGGCTGTGCGGTCGTGGGGGCAGTGCTGGGCCAGCGACCGCGGCGGGCCGAGACGTGAGCACGTCGCGCCCGACCGTCTAACGATCGCTGAAGGTGGCAAGGCCTCGTTTCGGATGCTCGCTGCGCTCGCAATCGTTGTGCAGGCTTTACAGTTCAGCTCTAGGCGTTAGACGAACAACCGTGGGAATACTCGAGGTATGTCGATCGCGCGCTTGCACGGCCGCGTGCAAAGTGGGAAGGGCGACGCCTCCCGGTGGCTGGCGAAGTTCAATGTCGCCTACGCTCAGAAGCTCGGTCATCCTGTCTTTCCCGGCTCGCTGAACATCGCACTCCCTGAGCGGTTCAACTGGTTCTCTCCCGACCATGTTCAGCGCACGATCTGGTTTGGCGGAGACGAATACGGAGGCGAGCGCGACATACTGCTGATTCCGTGTCGCTTGATCTCCCTCGACGACGAACCGGCTTGGCTCTGGACGACGACGACTGCCGCGCGTGATCGGCCTGATCCGTGGGTGGTCGAAATAATCGCGGGCAAGGCTCTTCGCGCCGCGTTTGGCCTGCTCGACGGTGCGCGCGTCGATATCGAGTTGCTCGACACGCCACCCTCGCTGTGACGGCTCGCCACGTGATCCTGGCAGCGAGCTGACTGGACGTTTCCGGCGCGGGCTGTGTGACGCTGGCCAGCGAGATAAACTGGCGCTGATCTGGACACCGCGGTTTCGCCGGGCCCCTCCAGAGCAACAGTCAATCGAATTAACGAGGCGCGACGCAGATCGATGCGCTGCGCGCCTAACGCCTCCGCGATCAATCTCGCTTCTTCGCCCAGCCGGCCGACGCGTGGCGGACACTCGAGGCGATTGGAATGTCCCGCTCCTCGAGGCGGCGCAGTCTGGCGGCTTGCGTGGTGGGATGATCGGATGAAGTGCGCGGCTTTCGACCATGAGGCTCGCGATAGGCGAAGGTATGGAAGGCCGCGCCGAGGGTGATGTCCGGCGACGCCGCGCTGAACCACCGCCCGATCGCTGGTGAGAACTCTTACTGCATCAGACGATCACGACGTTGGCGAACCAGCGACCGGCGCGGACGGCTCTTCTTGGCACTCGCTGCCTGGGGCGCGTTGAGCTTGAGGAACGCGACCGTGGCATGACGGGCACGTGTGGCAAACTCACGCGAAGTGGGGCGAGTGGTGACGCCAAGCAGCAGGTTGATCATCGTATTGCCCCACAGCAACGCGCCAAACTGATCGGCAAGCTCGGCCGGGCTCCCATCCAGCAGCCCCGAGGCCTGAGCTCCGGCCATCATCCGGCGCAACGCAGCGCGAATCGTTTCGCGCCCCATGGAGTTGACTGTCTGCGCCACTTCTGGTGCATGAAGCGCCTCGGCGATTGCCAGCCGGAATGCCGCTACCACGTTCGGCTCGGTGACCTCGAGCAGGATGTGCGTCCCGACCGTCACCAGCGCTCGCTCGAGTGTCTTGCGATCGCGCGGCTCGGGCACGTCGGTGGGCAAAGCCAGCCGTGTCGCGCGCCGGCCGATGCATCCGACGAGCAGCGCCTGCTTGTTGCCGACCAGCGTGTACAACTCTCGCTTCGAAACTCGTGCGCGAGTGGCGATCTCGAGTGTGCTGCTCGCTGCATACCCGCGTTCCGTGAACGTCGCGAACGCCGCATCGAGGATTCGCTCGCGCTTAGCGCTCCAGTCGATCCCGTCCCGAGAATCCCTCGACATTGCTCTCTCCTTTCGGCGTTGTCTTGACATACGGTACCATGCGGTACCATATTCCCGCAACATTTGGTACTGATCGGTACCAATAGTCAGGAGGAGAATCATGTCGACACCTAGAATCCTCGTCACCGGTGCGACGGGAAAGACCGGCCGCGTCGTCGCCGCCGAGCTGCTCCGAACAGGCTATCGAGTTCGTGCCCTGGTGCACCGAGTCGACAGCCGCAGCGCGTGGCTGAAGGCGCAGGGCGCCGAGATCGCCGTGGCCGAGATGAGTGACGTCGAGCGCATTGCCGAGGCAATGCGAGACGTACAGCGCGCCTATTACTGCCCTCCGTTCGATCCCTACATGATCCAGGGCGCGGCGGCCTTCATAGTCGCGGCGAGGGACTCTCGAGTGGAGCACATCGTCAGTCTCACTCAGTGGCTGGCGAGTCCCTCGCACCCGGCACTCACTACCCGACAGCTGTGGCTCGCTGACCGCCTGTTCGCGACGACTCCCGGGATCGGGCACACGACCGTTCAACCAGGCTTCTTCGCGGAGAACTACCTCGCGCTGATCGGGCTCGCCGCCAATTTTGGCATCCTGCCGTGGGTGTACGGCGACAGTCGCAATGCGCCGCCGTCGAACGAGGACATCGCTCGCGTTGCTGTCGCGGCGCTCCGCTCTCCCGGACAGCATGCCGGGAAGAGTTACCGGCCCACGGGACCAGCGCTTCTCGGCGCACAGGATATGGCCGCGGCGATCGGCGCCGCTGTCGGGCGGACCGTGAGGGTCGTGCCGATGCCGTCACGGTTGTTCCTGCGCGCCATGTGGAGCATGGGCTTCCCGCTGGAGCTGATCAGCGGCGTCCGCTACTACCTCGAGGATCACCAGCGCGGCGCGTTCGAGCTGGGCGCGCCCACGACCGACGTGCTCGAGGTGACCGGGAGGCCCGCTGAGGACTTCGAGACGATCGCGCGACGCTATGCGGTGATGCCGACCAACCGGCAGGGAGCCAGGAATCTCCTGCGCCAACTCGTGCGGCTCGTGGTGGCCCCACTCCGCCCTGGCTTCGATCTCGACCGTTATGACCGCGAGCTGCGCCGGCCGTTTCCGTCGATCCCGCAGTTCGCTCCGGACTCCGAGGTGTGGCGTCGTGAGCACGACGTCGGCGCAGAACGCGACCGGACCACGCCGCCCGCCCGGCAGAAGCTCGCCTGACGCTTTGTCATGACTGATCCACCACCTGCCCCGAAGGAGAACATCGTGATCTCGAAACTCGCTTTCTTCGTCAGCATCGGATTCAGCCTCGTCGCCTGGGGATTGGTCGCGATGCGATATATCTGGCCACAACTCCGCGGGCTGCAGCAGTCCGAAGCCCTTCGACGGATTCTCGTCGTGCACACGTTCCGCTTTCTCGGACTGGCGTTCCTCGTCCCGGGGATCGTCTCGCCCGACCTGCCGCTCAGCTTCGCCCAACCTGCGGCGTACGGGGACCTCGCCGCGGCGACGCTCGCGCTGCTCTCACTGATATCGCTCGCGAACGGCGCTGGTATCGTCATCGCGTGGATATTCAACATCTGGGGCGCGTTCGACCTTCTGAACGCCTTCTACCGGGCGGGGAGCGCCGGTCTCATCCCCGGACAACTGGGAGCGACGTATTTCATTCCGACGTTCGTCGTCCCGATGCTACTGATCACGCACATGATCGCGTTCCGTATTCTCCTCCGACGTCGAGACAGAGCAATAGCACATGACAGCTCGGCCGCCGCGTGAGCCACGATGGCCAGCGACCGCCGTAAACACGTCCAGACAAATGACCACGCCTTTGCCGGTTTTCACGTGACACGGGATTTCCCGCATCTCAGCTCCAGGCGTTAGGCGGCCACGATGTCCTTGTCCCGCACGTCCTCGCGGGGACCCTCCCGTCGCGCCGGACCCGCCGTCGATAGCTTTCCACCATGAGCAACTCCAAACCCGCCGAGCTTCCCGTGCGCCTGTTCAAGGATGATGCGGCATGGGAAGCGTGGCTCGCCAGGCAGCACGCCAGGTCCGCCGGCCTCTGGCTGCGCATCGCCAAGGCCGCGTCGAATGTCAAAACGGTCTCGTACGCCGAGGCGCTCGACGTCGCGCTGTGCTACGGCTGGATCGACGGGCAAAAGAAGGCGTTCGACGAGAAGACCTGGCTCCAGAAGTTCACACCGCGCGGCAAGCGGAGCATCTGGTCGAAGATCAATCGCGAGAAAGTGCAGCGTCTCATCGAGAGCGGCCGCATGCAGTCGGCCGGCCTCGAGGCTGTCGACCGCGCGAAGGCGAATGGCCAGTGGGACTCGGCCTACGACTCGCATCGAACCGCCAGCGTGCCGGACGACCTTCAGCGTGCGCTCGACGCCCGCCCGAATGCGAAGGCGTTTTTCGCGACCCTCAACAGCGCGAACCGATACGCCATTCTCTTCCGGATCCAGACGGCGAAAAGAGCCGAGACGCGCGCGAAGAAGATCGAGCAGTTCGTCGACATGTTGGAGCGGCACGAGGTGATTCACTCGTAGCGCGCCCAGTGTGTGAGGCAGGACTATCGGACGACCGACCGCGAGATCGACGTCTCTGTTACTGTTACTGTCCCGAGCTCTCACCGAGGGCGACGAGAAGCTCGTCGAGCTGATCGAACGTCTCGACCATTGCATCGGCTGCTCCGGTACCGGCAGCGTCGAGCGCCTCCTTCGACGCGTAGCTCTCGCGCAGGACGACCAGCGTCTTGCCGCCCTTTTCCTCGAACGTCACCGTGGTGACAGACCCGTCCTCGCCCCCTTCGTCATTCGTCCACGCGAGGCGCGAATACGGCTTTACCTCGACATAGGTGCCGAAAAACGCGGCAGGCTCGGTACCACCGACGTCGAATTCCAATCGGTACTTGCCTCCGACACGAGCATCCAGCTCGCAGGACAGCAGGGTCATTCCCATCGACTTCGGCACCCACCAACGCCTGAACAGCTCGGCCCTGGTAAATGCCTCGAACACGATGCGCGCCGGGCCGTTGATGGTCCGCGTGACAACCACGTCGCGGTCCGACTTCCGTTCCACCGTGGTGCGGTTCTTCTCGGGGCCGGACTTACTTTCGCTTCCTGCGCTCATCGCTCTTCTCCTTTCGTGTCAGTTCCTCGACCACCCTGTCCAACTCGTCGAAGCGTTCGTCCCAGCGCTGGCGGTACCTCTCGAGCCACGCCGTCTCTTCCTCCAATCGGCGCGGGCCCAGCTGGCACTTCCGCACGCGCCCGATCTTCTTCGTGGTGACGAGCCCCGCCTGCTCCAGAACACCGACGTGCTTCTTCATGCCGGTGAGCGTCATGCGGAACGTCTCGGCAAGGTCCGTGATCGACGCGTCGGCTCGTCCGAGCTGCTCCAGAACGCCGCGCCGCGTGGCGTCCGAGAGCGCGGCGAACGAAGTATCGAGCCGCGCCGTCATATACTGAACCATATGGTTCAGTATTTAACCAGAGCGTTGCGGGATGGCAAGGGGTGGCGGCGAGAAACGATCCGTCCTGCAATCTCGGCAGAGCGCGCAGCCGTGACCCTCAGATCACGCGAAGGGATTGCCGGCCGATGTCGTGGAGCGCATTGTCATCGCTGGTGACAAGCCGTTCGGCCAGCCTCGTCGACGCAAGGCACAAGTGAACGTTAGGCGACAACCATCCTGCCGGCTGCAGCTTACGATTCCGCTCCTGCTGGGAGAGTCCTGATGAATCGATCGCCGATCATCGCTGCGCTCCTGCTATCCGCTGTCTCGAGCGCCTTTGCGCAGCACCCGAGCGCACGGCCACGTACGACAACGAGCATCGAGCAGGCGGTTCAGCGGCAGGATCAGGAACGAATTCGCGCGCAGATCACTGCCGACTCCGGCGCGCTTCGCCGGATCTACGCCGATGACTTCCTCGGCATCGGACCGACCGGCGTCGTGCGCGACAAGGCAGAGGTCATCGCCGACTTCACATCACACGCGCTGACATACCAGTCCATCACGACCGCCGAGGTTCTTGTTCGTGTATATGGAAAGACTGCCGTGGAAACCGGTCGCTCGACGATGGTCGGGCAGGATCGGGGCAAGCCCGTTCCACACGAGAATCGTTTCACGCGTGTCTGGGTCATGAAGGCCGGGCGGTGGGAACTGGTGGCGAATCACTATTCGCTGATGACATCACCGTAGGCACCGCTGTGAGGCAGTCGTTGGCGCTTGGCTCCAGGCGCCAGCTGACATCCGGACATCCTGCCGAGGAGGAAGGCGACCGTCATGGCCACTCTGCTTTCAGTGACTCCCCTTCTCCCCGCCGGCCCCAGTTTGGCCGAAGGGCTTCGGTTCTATACGGAGCAGCTCGGGTTTGCGATTACATGGCAGGGCGGCGAGATGGCCGGGGTACGTCGCGGCAGTGCCGCGTTCAACCTGGTGCAAAACAGCAGTCGGGAGTGGGCGGAGAACGCCAGCGCCGGCATCGGCGTGGACGATCTCGATGCGATATACCGGGAGTATCGGGGAGTCGCGGCCAAGGTGGGGCCGCTCGAGATGAAGAGTTGGGGGCGCCGCGAATTCCATATGGTGTTGCCATCGGGCGTCTGCCTGCAGTTCTACCAGGTGCCGGGGTGAAGCTGCGGCCGCGCAGCCTGACCCGAACCATCGGGTCAAGAAAACTCGCCGCCATGAGCCGTACACTGCGGGCCAGGCGTTAGGCACGGCCGAGAGGTCCGCGGCATCTCTGAACGAGTAAGCCGTGTCGCGCGGCATGGAGCTCACATGGCTGCAACGGTAGTCGGTGGTCTGGTCGATGGCGCCCTCTGCAAAGTGGTTGCAGGCACCCACGCCGGCAAACACCGCGTCGTACGGGATATCAGGACGAGCAAGACCGGCCATGTGACCATCACCGTGGAGCAGCGCGGCGGCGTCAGGTTCAAGACCTTGGCGAAGAACGTCGTTGTCGTGAAGGCGCCCTGACCGTACCCACCATGGGCTTTGGGATGTCCGACATGGCCGGTCGATCACGAGAGGAAAGGAGATGACGGTCAAACGGATGGACAACGTAGGCATCGTCGTAGAATCCCTCGACGAGGCCATCTCATTCTTCGTCGAGCTTGGCCTCAAACTCGACGGGCGGGCGACTATCGAGGGAGAATGGGCGGGACGTGTCACTGGACTGGGCACCCAGCGTGTCGAGATCGCCATGCTGGTCACCCCGGATGGCCACAGTCGGCTCGAGCTTTCGCGATTCCTCACCCCGCCGGTCGTGGCGGATCACCGGACTGCTCCTGTGAACGCTCTCGGCTACCTGCGTGTCATGTTCGCCGTGGCCGACCTCGACGAGACGCTCGCCAGGCTACGTACGCATGGCGCGCAGCTCGTGGGCGACGTAGTGCAGTACCAACTGTCCTATCGCCTCTGCTACATTCGCGGCCCCGAAGGCATTCTCATCGGCCTCGCCGAGGAACTCGGGTAGAGCTTTTCCCAACAGGCTCGGTTGGGGTGCGGCCAGCGGATGCCCACCGGGAGTATCGCGTCGGCGTCCATCGATCGCTGAACGTGACAGAGGCCAGTCGACAC
>JBJMNK010000051.1:0-8296 GCA_045804265.1 Gemmatimonadaceae bacterium
ACCGGCGAGCGATCGCGGGGCGGAGTCTGCATCAGCGTCATGTCGCGGAGGCCCGCGAGCGACTGATGCAGCGTGCGCGGGATCGGCGTCGCGGTGAGCGTGAGGACATCCGTCTCGAGGCGCAGCTGCTTGAGCCGCTCCTTGTGCTTGACGCCGAAGCGGTGCTCCTCGTCGATGACGATCAGGCCTAACGATGCGAAGGTGACGTCAGGGCTGAGCAGACGGTGGGTGCCGATGACGACGTCGATCTTGTGCTCGGCCAGCTCGGTGAGTGTCTTCGCCTGCTCCTTCGCCGTCTGGAAGCGGCTGAGCACCGCGACGCGAATCGGGAAGTCGGCGAGCCGGTCACCGAAGGTACGGGCATGCTGGTCGGCGAGAATCGTCGTCGGAACGAGCACGGCGACCTGGCGCCCGGACTGCACCGCCTTGAATGCGGCACGGACAGCGATCTCCGTCTTTCCGTAGCCGACGTCGCCGACGAGCAGGCGATCCATCGGCCGCACGCTCTCCATGTCGTGCTTCACGTCGGAGGTCGCCTTGCGCTGGTCAGGGGTATCCTCGAAGAGGAAGGACGACTCGAGCTGCCGCTGCCATGCCGTGTCGGGGACGTGCGCCGGCCGCGTCGCGACCTGTCGCCGGGCGTAGAGGTCGAGCAGCTCGACCGTCATCTCCTGGATGGCAGCGCGAGTGCGGTCGCGCTGCTGCCCCCAGCGCTTGCCGCCTAACGTGTGGAGGCGGGGCGGCGGGGCGTCGTCGTCGACGTCGCCGGCGGCGCGGTAGCGCTCGATCTGGTCGAGGCGGTAAAGCGGGACGTTGAGCCGGTCGCCGCCCTCGTACTCGATGACAGCGACCTCGATCGCGCTCTCCTGCACGAAGGTGGTGACGATGCCGCGGTAGATCCCGATCCCATGCTCGAGGTGGACGACGTAGTCGCCGGGCGTGAGGGCGCTGGCGACGTCGAGCGCGGCGCCGGCGTGGTAGCGGCGGGCGCGGCGGAGGCGCCGCTCCCGGCGGAAGATCTCGTGATCGGTGAGGATCCGCAGCCCGGGGTCGCTGCCGTTAGGCGGGACGACGAAGCCGCCGTGCAGGACCCCGACCGTCAGCGCCGCCGGCGACGCGCCGTACTCGCCCTCGCTCAGCAGCTCCTCGAGGCGCTCGCACTGGCCGGCGTTGTCGCAGAGAATCACCGTCGGTGTCGGGCCACGGACGATCTGCCGCAGCCGCTTGATGTCCCGATCGATCGGATCGGGCGTCTGGAGCGGGAAGACGATGGCCCGCTCGTCGGCCGTCGCGCGGTCAACGATGCGGATCGTGCCTAACGCGCGCAGCGTCTCGAGCACGTTCGGCGGCGGATCGAACAGCTCGGCGCGGCTCGGCGTGTCCTCGCCGCGCCGCCGGGCGAGGTCGATGTGGTGCGCCGCCTCCTGCCAGGTACGCTCGAGCTCCGGCGCCAGGTCGGTCCCCTGCGGGAGGACGAGCAGGGTATCGGGCGGAAAGAGCGACCCGATCGACACGCGCTCGACGCTCTCCTCATCGTCCCCACCGGCGGTCTCCACCGGGAGCACGAGCGCCATATCGGCGGCGCGGGTCGAACGCTGTGAGTTGAGGTCGAAGTGCCGCAGCTCGACGATCTCATCGCCCCAGAGCTCCGCGCGCACCGGGTCGGTCATGCCGAATCCGTACACATCCAGAATCCCGCCGCGCACGCTGAACTGCGCCACATCCTCGACCATCGTCACGCGCTGATAGCCGACTGATTCGAGGTGCGCGACGAGCTCCCCGAGCCGCCAGCGATCGCCACGACGGAGCTCGAGGCGGGACATCGCGACCGCGCGCGGAAGCCGCGTTCTTTCGAGCAGCGCGCGTGCCGTGGTCAGGAGGACGTGCACCGCGCCGCGCGACATCCGCTCGAGCGTCTCGACACGCTCGCCGGCCACCTCCGCGTGCGGCTCGGCTTCACCGAGTCCCTCGCGCGGCGGATAGAGCGCGATCACCGACGGATCATCGGCGAGCGCGCCGAGGTCGGCGAGCCAGCGTTCCGACTCCGGCACGCTGTCCGTGGTGATGACGATGAATCGTCCCGGATTGGCTCGCGCGAGCGCAGCGATCGCGACCGCGTCGCTCGATCCGGGAAGTCCGGCGACGGTCGCCGCCGCACGCGGCGCCGGAAGCGACTTCGAAAGGCGGATGAATGCACCGAGCCGCTCGACCGCATCGAGAACCGAAGGAAGCGGCATCAGCGCGCCCCGTGCGCGGCCGCGCTCGCGCGCCGCGACTGTCCGCCAGCGGCAGCAACGAGTGTCTCGAGCACGAGCGCGGCGAGGACCGCCGAGAGGAGCAGCGTGCCTAACGGCCGACGGGATGCGCCGCGGAACGCCGCTGATGCCGCACCGCTGGCCTCGTGCGTCAGCACGACCGGGCGCAACCGCTGTCGCATCTCGTCATCCGCCAATCGCTGCAACACCGACTCCTCCACTTCCCCGTTCACCACCACCGCGCCGATGCGCGCACCGCCCCGCGTCCAAAAATACACTCCCGCACGTTGAGGCCGGAGCGAATCGGTGATGGCAGCGCGCTCGCCGCTCGGCAGCTCGACACCATCCGCACCTGGCGGGAGCGCAACCGTGCTCCCGGGAACGATGTATACCGCCGGCCGGCCGCCGACCGACAGCCGCTCGCTGAGCACGCGCGCGAGCCAGGGCACGAACTCCGCGGTTGCCGGCAGCGTGGTCGCCGAGGTGTCGAGCGCGGAGGCGACGAGGACGTAACCGTCGCCGGCCACGATCCACGGTTCACCACCGACGCTGGCGAGAGTGTCGGCGCCGGCAGTCGCGGTGAGGCTGAGCGCATAACGGCGCTTCACTTCCGCCGTCGTGAGCCCGTCGCCGCGTGCGCGCGACGCCCCGCGTCGCTCGGCGCCGAGGCGCCAGGGGACCCCGGCGCGGGCGAGGGCACGATTGGCGTCGCCGACGCGCGATGGATCGAGCGGCGCGACGATGAGCGCGGGGCGCGAGATGCCGTCGGCGGCGGAGACGATGTCGACGTCGGATCCGGCGGCGACTACACCCGCCGATACGAGCGCGTCCACCGCCCGATCGACGAACGGCCCGGCGTGGGAGGAGACTCGCGGCGGTGGCGCATTCCATGTCGCGAACCAGCGCTCGTCGTCGGCGGCCAGCTCGTCGGGGGGCAGCACTGCGCGGGCAGCCGACCACCCCGAGGGCGGGGCCGCGACGGCGACGTCCGCGTCCCCCGCACCAGCGCCGTTAGGCACCATCACCGCCCGCCCGAGCGTGCGGCCGTCGACCTCGACGCGGAGCGGCAGCGAGTCGCCACTCGCACCGGTCACCGTGACATGCACGAGGCCATTGCCGGTCCAGCGCGCGGGACGCGGCTCGGCGCCGACGACCGCACGGTTAGGCGGGGCCTGCGAACGCGGCGTCCACGCCGCGTCGACTCGTGCGGCGCCGACGTTTCGCCAGCTGGTTGCCTGCGCGTCGGTCAGCACGACCACCGCCGGAGCTGCGCCGGCGACGCTGATCGAGCGGGCGGTGGCGGCGCGCAGCGCGGACGCGACATCGCCCGCACCAGCCAACGGCGCAATGGTATCGACCATTGCACGCAGCGACGTCGCGTCGCCGCCGGCCACGCGGGCGTCGGCGGTGACGATCCAGAGCCGGTCGTCGGGGTTCGCCGCGCTGATGACCGCACGCGCGACGGCGCGTTCGTCATCGAGAACGCGCCGGCCGTTAGTCACCGCGCTCGAGCTGAGCGAATTGTCGAGGACGATCGCCAGCGCGGCGCGGCCATGACCCGAGCCGAGTCGAGCGAGCGGGCGGGCAGCGGCGAGCGTCAGGAGCATCACGATGAGCATCCGCAGCAACGCGAGGAGCGAATTGCGCGCGCGAAGGGATCGCTCGTGATCGTGCGTCGCACGCGCGAGATAACGCACGGCCGGAAACTCGACGACGCGGCCCTGTGGACGACGGCGCAGGTGCAGCAGCAATGGAATGAGCGCCGCGGCCGAGAGGGCGAGCCAGAGTGGCGACAGGAAGAGCATCGGTAGGCGCCGTCGTCAGGCAGCGGCCTGACGCGCGGCGAATGCGGCGCGCAGCGGGATGCCGAACGGCGCGTCCGTCATCACCGTGGCGTACCCGGCGCCGGCACCGGCGAACGCGGCGCGCCATTCGGCTATCGCCGCTTCAACCGTGTCGGCGTAGGCGTCGCGCACTTCGGCAGGCGCGGCTTCGATTTCGAGTCCCGATTCCGGATCGCGATATCGCGCGTCCGGCCCGGGCTCGAGCGAACGCTCGGCGGGATCCATCACATGAAGCACGACCACCTGATGCCCGCCGGCTCGCAGCGCGCGAGCGGCGCGAATCGTCTCGTCGACTTCCATGAGCAGATCGGACACGAGCACGATCATCCCACGCCGGCCGACCGCATGCGCTGCGCGTGCGAGCGCCGCGGCGCCGCCGGAGGCATGTCCGCCGTCGACGTCGGCAAGCCCGGCGACGAGACGTCGCCAGTGTCCTTCGCGCGCGCGCGGCGGAATCGCCGTGCGGATCGCGTCGTCGAAGCGGAGCAATCCAACCGCGTCGCGCTGGCGGATGAAGAGGAGCGCGATCGCCGCCGTCAGCCGCTGTGCGTAGTCTGCCTTGTCGAGCCGCGTGTCGGAGCCGCGCCACTGCATCGACCGGCTGACGTCGAGCGCGATCGTGGCGCGCAGGTTGGTCTCTTCCTCGAACCGCTTGACGACGAGCCGGTCGGAGCGTGCTGCCACTTTCCAGTCGAGGTAGCGCAGCTCGTCGCCGGAATGATAGGCACGGTGCTCGGCGAATTCCGCCGCGCCACCTTTGCGCGGCGACCGATGAAGCCCGCTCATGAAGCCGTCCACTATCCAACGCGCCGTCAGCTCGATGTGGCCGAGCGACGCGATGAGTGCGGGGTCGAGAAGGTCGGCGCGCGCCATCGTGCAAAAGTATCGCGCGTCACCGGAACGCGGGGTTTGTCCTGTGTCAGCTGTCACCGGGGAGGGACGGAGGCTGCGTCTTTTCAGTGGGGAACAGTGTGTAAGTCGTTGATCTGTGGTGACTTATAACAGCGTACTCACAGGGCATGGCCCCTGCCCCTGTAGTGGTCGAGCACCCTTCCAGAGGGGACACCATGCGTACCAGGACCGCAGTCACTCTTCTCGCGTTGTTCATCGCCGTCGCTGGCTGCGCAACGACGGTGCAGCAGGCGGAATCACGGTCGATCCCGCCGATCCCGGCCCACCAGAATCTCGAGCCGCGCGTCGAGCTCTGGGTGACGGGCGGGGACATCGTCAGGCGTGGCGACGACATCGGCGTGCGATTCCGGACCTCGGATGACGGCTACGTCGTCGTCGGCCGGATCGACACCGATGGCCGCGTCGACGTGCTGTACCCGCGTCGTCCCGACGACGAGGCGCGGGCCTGGGGCGGCGAGCTGCAGGAGGTCCGCCGTTATGGCGACCGCGCGTTCACGATCGACGACCGGCCCGGCATCGGCTACGTCTTCGCGATCGCAAGCCCGCACCGGCTGCGCCTCTCGCGCCTAACGCGCGACGGCGACTGGGACTATCACAGCTTCCCCGACGTGCAGGGTGACCCGTTCGTCGCGATGCACCGGTTCGCGGAGCAGGTCGTGTCCGACCAGGACGACGACTACTCGATGGACTACGCCGAGTATCACGTGGACGGCCGTTATGACTATCCACGGTTCGTCTGCTACGACTGCCATCATGGGCGCCCGGGCTGGGACGTGTACTCACACCCGTGCGTCCGCTACCACATCGTGATCTACGACGAGCCCGAGTACTACCCGTACCGCCGCGGTGATGGACGCCGGGTCGTGTACTCGCGTCCACGCTACGAATTCAAGACCGTCACGAACGATCATCCGGCCGGCAGGATCGAGTACGGCCGGCGCGGGAGCGACGATATCGTCGACCGACGTCGACCCGGCGCGCCGACCGAAGACCCTAACGTTCCGGCGGTCGGCGGCGGGCGTGACGGCCGCAATGATGGAGCGACGCGTCCAGGCGACGACGTTGGCAGCGGGACGCGCGACCCGCGCGATGATCGCCGCGGTGGCGACCGGAACACCGGGAGCGGTGGCAGTGATTCGCATCGCGACCGTCCGGTGCGGGACACGGTGCGGGCTGGTGGGAACGGCGGTGGGAACGGCGGTGGGAACGGCGGTGGGAACGGCGGCGACCAAGGTAATGGAAATGGCGGCGGGAACGGCAACGGTCAGGGCAACGGCAATGGCAATGGAATTGGCGAGGGGAACGACAACGGACACGGACATCGTCACCCGCCGGTAACCGGCAATGGTGGTGGCAACGGCGACGGAAACAACGGCAGCGGGAACGGCAACAACGGCAACGGCAACAACGGCAACAACGGCAACAACGGCAACAACGGAAATGGCAACGGAGGTGGCAACGGTGGCAACTCTCACCCCCAGATCGAACCACGGAGCGAGCCGAGATCGGAGCCGCGCACCGAGCCACGTTCGGAGCCGCGAAGTGACCCGCGTTCGGAGCCGCGCAGTGAACCACGCAGTGAACCACGCAGTGAGCCCCGCTCCGAGCCCCGCTCCGAGCCCCGCAGTCAGCCGCGCAGTGAACCGGCGAAGTCGCCTCCGCCGAAGAGCGAGCCGGTAGAACGCAAACGGCGGCCGTAACGCACGAAGTCCGACGGGCCGGCGCCCGCTCCACCACGGAGCGGGCGCCGCGTCGTTAGATTTGATGGCTATCGCTCGATCGGACCCACCAGCGCAGGACCCGCGTGAAGCTCGACCATATTCGCAACTTCTGCATCGTCGCCCACATCGACCATGGCAAGTCGACGCTCGCCGACCGCCTCATCGAGGCGACCGGCATGCTGCAGAAGCGTGAGATGCAGGCGCAGGTGCTCGACACGCTCGACCTCGAGCGTGAGCGCGGCATCACCATCAAGCTCAACGCCGTGCGCATGTCGTACACGGCGGCCGATGGCAGCTCGTATGAGCTGAACCTGATCGACACGCCAGGCCACGTCGACTTCACCTACGAAGTGTCACGCTCGCTCGCGGCGTGCGAGGGCGCGATCCTCGTCGTCGACGCGTCGCAGGGAATCCAGGCGCAGACGCTGTCGAACCTGATCCTGGCGATGGACGCCGGGCTCGAGATCATTCCGGTTCTCAACAAGATCGATCTTCCCGGCGCCGAGCCGGAGCGGCGGCGACAGGAAGTCGTCGACCTGCTGGGCTGTGATCCGGAGGACGTGCTGCAGGTCAGCGCGAAGGCCGGGATCGGGATCGCCGAGCTGCTCGAGGAAGTGGTGCGTCGCGTCCCGGCGCCGAAGGGCGACGAGAACGGTCCATTGCGGGCGCTGATCTACGACTCGTATTACGACCGCTATCGCGGCGCGATCCCGAGCGTGCGCGTCGTCGACGGCTACCTGCGCCCGAAGATGAAGATCACCTTCGGCGCGAGCGACTCCGTCTACGAGGTGGACGAAGTCGGCTACAACCAGCTCCGGCAGGTGAAGACCGATCAGCTCGGACCGGGCGAGGTCGGCTACGTGGTGGCCAACCTGCGATCGGTGAGCGAGACGCGCGCCGGCGACACGGTGTTCGACGCGACGAACCGCGCTGCCGAAGCGCTGCCCGGCTATCGCGAAGTACGCTCGTTCGTGTTCGCCGGGCTCTACCCGACCGATACGACGCAGTACGAGACGCTGCGCGACGCGCTGGAGAAGCTCAAGCTCAACGACGCGTCACTGCAGTACGAGCCGGAGACATCGACAGCGTTAGGCTTCGGCTTCCGCTGCGGCTTCCTCGGGCTGCTGCACATGGAGATCGTCCAGGAGCGGCTCGAGCGGGAGTTCGACCTCGACCTCGTGACGACGGTGCCGAGCGTCGAGTACAAGGTGTACCGCACCGATGGCGAGATGGTGCTGATCGAGAACCCGTCGCTGATGCCCGAGCCGGGCGTGATCGAGCGCGTCGAGGAGCCGTACGTCAAGGCGCGGATCATGGCGCCGTCGGAGTACATCGGGCCGATCATGACGTTAGGCACGGAGCGGCGCGGCGTCTACAAGAACATGACGTACCTCGACCAGGAGCGCGTCGAGTTCGACTGGGAGTTCCCGTTAGGCGAGATCATCCTCGACGTCTTCGACAAGCTGAAGACGGTCAGCCGTGGTTACGCCAGCCTCGACTACGACATGCTCGGCTATCGCGAAAGTGACCTCGTCCGGCTCGACATGCTGATCAACGGCGACCC
>JBJMNK010000052.1:0-51277 GCA_045804265.1 Gemmatimonadaceae bacterium
CCGGCGTCAGCGCCTCTCCGACTCGCCCTCGAACTCCAGAAACGCTCACCATCAGGCCTTCGTACATCGCGGACTCCTCTCGCCGGTTCGTGACCGTGAATAATCGCCGACTGCTGTCTCTGCTGACAGCCCCGATTTCCGTCGCCGACCTTTTACTTCGCGCCAAGCTGCCGCGTCTTCTCCCTGCATCCTCCTCCTCGAACGACTCGCTCCTTCGTGCCGCAAACCCGCAGTCTGCACACAGTGTCGTTCCGAGCCAAGCTCGCGCTGCTCAGCGCGGGCGCAGTGCTCGTGACTCTCGTTCTCGTCCTCATTCCGCTGTACCGCTCGTCCGAGCAGGAATTGGCCGACGCGCATGGCCGCAGGCTGCTCGCCATCGCGCGCACCACGGCGGCGATGCTCCCTGCCGATACGCTGGACGCGATCGCTGGTCCGGAGTCCAGCACTGGCTCGGCCTTCGCCTTCGGTCGCGCGATGTTGAAGCGCCTCTGGGGCGCGAATGGCGGCGACGTCAGCCAGTTGGCGAATGGGTTGGCCGTCCTCCGCCGCGAAGGTAGCCGCTATCGCTACCTCGTCCACTCGTCGTGGACCGCCGGGCAGCCGCAGTACAATCGGCGCTGGACGCCGCCCGCGGAGCTCGCCGATTCGATGGCACATGGGCGCGCGGCCTGGAGCCGCGTATCCGATAGCACCTCAGGCACGATGATCGTCGCTGCCGCGCCGGTGACGCGGATCGGCGGAACGACCGCCGGCTATGTGGTCACGATGATGCGCACCGATGACATTGTCGCCAACCTGCGCGATCGGCTGGTGAAGTTCGCCGTCTACCCCGCGCTCGCGCTCGCACTGGTTCTTTTTGGCGCCGACCTCGCCGCACGTCGCCTAACGCGCGGCGTCGAGATGGTCGCCGAGCACGCCGAAGCCGTCGCGCGCGGCCAGCTGCGCCACGATCTCGCCTTCCGCGGCAACGACGAGATCGGATCGCTCGCGGAATCCTTCCGCAGGATGACGCACAGCCTCGCCGGTCTCGTTCGTGACCTCGAAGTCGGGGCGACCGAAGTCGCCGCGACCGCCGAGGAGCTCGCATCGGGCGCGCAGGAGATGAGTGCGTCCACGCAGGAAGTCGCCGCGGCCGCGCACTCGATCGCCGAATCGGCCGCGATCCAGACCGAGGGGATCGGCAAGATCGTCGGTGTCTCGAGTCGAGTCGTCGAGCGCGCGATGCAGACCGTTAGTCACGCCCGCTCCGCCCAGTCCGCGGCCGACACGATGACGCTCTCGGCGCAGCGTGGGGTCGCCTCGGCCCAGGAAGCGCTCGAGAGCATGGGCGCCATCACCGAGGTCACGAACGAAACGGTGCCCGCCGTCGAGGAGCTCGGCGAGAAATCGCAGCGGATCGGCAAGGTCGCCGATGCGATCGCCGCGATCGCAAGGCAGACCAATCTTCTCGCGCTGAATGCGGCGATCGAGGCCGCTCGCGCCGGTGAGCATGGCAAGGGCTTCGCCGTAGTTGCCGACGAAGTGCGCAAGCTCGCCGGTGAGACCGCTCGCGCCCTCGACACGATCCGCAAGCTCGCCGGCGAGATGCGAGCGGCGTCGCTGCGCACCGGCGAGCGCATCACGCAGGTGAGCGAGCGCGTGAACAACGGTGCGGAAGTGATTCGTGCATCGGCGACAGCGCTCACGCAGATCGGTCGCGAGATCGAGGAGAGCCGCCGCGCCGTCGCGCAGATCGTCGAGGCGGCGGAGTCGCAACGCGCCGAGGCCGAAGGGCTCGCGCGTGAGATCGAGGCGATCTCCGGCGTCGCCGAAACCAACGCGTCGACCTCCGAGGAAGTCAGCGCGGTGGTTCAGCAGCAGACCGCGTCGATGAGCCACGTGACCGAGTCGAGCCAGCATCTCGCGGAGATCGCGTCGAGGCTCAAGTCTGCCATGTCCCGATTCGCGATCTGACCGCTAACTTCAGGCGGTGACCGACCCACTGGCACTGCTCCCGCTTGCCGCCGCCTCGCGCGGTGGATCGATAGACGGCATCCCCGCTCCGGCACTGGTCGCTGCCGGCATCACACTGCTCCAGCGCTCCGCGCCGCTCGTGCGCGCGCTGTCCGGCAGGAGATCAGCGCTCCTCCTCCCGACCTCGCCGGCTTTCTTCGTCGCCCTCGCCGCGAGTGAGGGCCGCGGCGCAGTGCTCATGAATCCCCTCGCCGCGCCGCGCGAGCTCGCGTATCAGATCGCCGATGCGGGCGTCGGCGCCGTGTTCACCATCGGCGCCTTCGCCGATCGCATACCGGGTGGAATCGTGCGCGTTCTGCTCGACGACGCGCCACGCATGGCAACCGTTGTCGCGTCGGGTGTGAGTCGGACGATCGACCTCGGCTCGCACTTCCCGCTCGAGCTCGAGGGCGATCCCGATGCCGACGGCGACCCCGGCGAGGCGGCCATTGTCTACACCTCGGCGATGCTGGGGCGACCGCTCGGTGCGATCCTTACCCATCGCGGGTTGCTCGCCAACGCCCGCGCGACCCTCGCCGCCGGCGCCGTCGGAGCATCTGACCGCGTCCTCGCGTCGCTCCCGTTCTCGCACCTCTTCGGCTTCGTCGTCACCGGCGTCGCTCCGCTCCTCGCCGGCGCGAAGGTCGTGACGATCCCCCGATACCACCCCGCGCGCGTCATCGAGGCCATCGAGACGAACGGGGTGACGATGTTCGTCGGCGTGCCGTCGATGTATGTCTCGCTGCTGGCGGCGATCGACCGGCGTGGCGGTGCCTTCGACTGCGCGGCGTTGCGACTCTGCCTCTGCGGCGGCGCACCCCTCGACCCGCGAGTGCAGGACCGGTGGCACGCGACCACCGGCATCGAGCTCCGTCAGGGGTACGGGCTCACCGAGGCGTCGCCGGTGGCGCTGTTCAACCAGCCATCGTCGCCTAACGTTCGCGGGACGCTCGGCACCCCATACCCAGGCGTCGATGTCAGCGTTCGCGACCTGGAGTCGTTCCTCGCTGTCCCCGATGGAGCCACCGGGGAGATTTGCGTCCGCGGCCAGACGGTTTTCGCCGGTTACGTAAGGGGCTCCGGCGGAGCTGCGCCCCACGGGCTCGAGGTGCGTGACGGCTGGCTCCGGACGGGTGATCTCGGGCACCGTCGCGACGATGGCGTCTTCGTCTTCGATGGCGTCGCGAAAGCGATGTTCACGCGTAATGGCTTCAACATCTATCCCCGCGAGATCGAGTCGGCGGTCGCCGAGCTCCCCGGGGTCACGTCGGCGTCGGTCAGCGCGATCCCCGACCCGCTGCACGAGAACGACATCGCGCTGACGGTGACCGGATCGGCGACCGAGGCGGAGATCCGGGCGTGGTGCGAGCAACGGCTCAGCCTCTACAAACAGCCGGCCGTGATCACGATCGCCGCGACGCGTTAGGCGGGGCTCCCGCGCCGCTCGATCCCCGCTACGCGTTAGGCGAGATCCCGCCAGCCTCGATCGCCGTCGTGAAGGCGCGCACGATCTCCGGATCGAACTGCGTGCCGCTGTTCGCCGCAATCTCGGCCAGCGCTGCAGCCGGCGTCAGCTGCGCGGGCCGGTACGGTCGCGCGCTGGTCATCGCGTCGTACGAGTCCGCGACCGCGGTAATCCGCGCCTCGAGCGGGATCGCGTCGCCTGTCAGGCCGTCAGGCATCCCACGACCGTCCCACCGCTCGTGATGCGAACGAACGATGCTCAACGAGAGGGGTGCCTCGCTGAGCAGCGGCCCGAGGATGCGCCAGCCGACGAGCGGATGCGTCATGATGTGCGCATACTCCTCGTCCGTCAGCGGGCCCGGCTTGTTCAGCACCGCCTCGCGCACGCCGATCTTGCCGATGTCGTGCACCTGCCCGCCGAGCTCGATCTGCCTGACGACATCGCTGTCCAGATCGAGCACTCGCGCAATCGCCGACGAATAGTGACTCACGCGGATCGAATGTCCGCGCGTGTACGGGTCCTTGACCTCGAGCGCCTCCGCCAGAGACTGCACGCTCGCGAGAAAGAGCTCCTCGAGTCGGCGCGCCTGGACCGCGACTCGTTCCTCGAGCCGGTCCTGATAGTCTCGATTCTCGAGGATCAGTCGGCGCTTCTCGAGCGCCTGCGATACACGCGCCCGCACTTCCTCGAGATGGAACGGCTTCGTGAGATAGTCCATCGCGCCAAGGGCGAGGCAGCTGACCGCTACCTCCACGTCGGCGACTGCGGTGATCATCACGTAGGCGGTGTCGGGATAGCGCGCGCGGGTCTGCCGCAGCAGCTCGATCCCGTCCATCTGCGGCATGCGGAGGTCGGAGAGAACAAGCGGAATCGCCTCACGCTGCAGCACCGCCAACGCCTCGACGCCGTTCCCCGCCTCTCGGCACGAGAAGCCATCGTTCTGCATCAGGTGCACGAGCACTTGCCGCAGCCTCGGCTCGTCGTCGACGACGAGACATCGCGGCGCTTCACTCGCCATCGCCGCGGTTGTCAACGGCATGTTCTTGCTCCAGCTCGTACGAACATCACTTCAGTGTCCTCGGATTCTCCCCACGACCACGCGTCGACATTAGCTTTCCGTCCAACCCTTCATCGAGTTCCGGCATGACCCGCGTCTTCGAAGACGATCTCGCCTCCGGTTTCGGCACCCGCGCCATTCATGCGGGGCAGCGCCCCGAGCCGCTGGCCGGCGCGATCATGACGCCAGTCTACCTCACCTCGACCTACGTCCAGGACGGACTCGGCGAGAACAAGGGCTACGAGTACGCACGCGGAAAAAACCCCACGCGTGAGGCGCTCGAGCGAAATGTCGCCGCGCTCGAAGGCGGACGCCATGGCTTCGCCTTCGCCAGCGGCGTCGCCTGCGTCGACTCGATCATGAAGCTTTTCAAATCTGGCGATCACATTGTGTGCGGCGAGAATGTCTACGGCGGCACATTTCGTCTCTTCGATCGGCTGCTGCAGCACCTCGGGCTGTCCTTCACCTACGTCGACACGCGCGATCCGCAGCGCATCGCCGACGCCGTGACTGCGAAGACGGTGGCCGTCCTCGTCGAGACACCGACGAATCCGCTCATGCGGATCACGGACCTGGCGGCTGCTGCCGCGATCGCGACGAAAGCCGGCGCATACCTGATCGTCGACAACACCTTCGCATCGCCCTTTTTCCAGCGGCCGTTCGAGTTCGGGGCGCACATCGTCTTTCACTCGACGACGAAATATCTCAACGGCCACAGCGACATGATCGGCGGCATCGCGGTCGTGAAGGATGACGATCTCGCGACTCGCCTCCAGTTCATCCACAACGCGGCTGGCGCCGTTCAGGGCCCGTTTGACTCGTGGCTCGCGCTGCGCGGAACGAAGACCCTTCATCTGCGCATGCCGAGGCACGATGAGAACGGCCGCCGCATCGCGGCCTGGCTCGCCGAACGACTCGGCGACGAGCGAGTGATCTATCCGGGGCTGCCGTCACATCCGCAGCACGCGCTCGCGAAGAAGCAGATGTCGGGATTCGGTGGGATGATCTCCATCGACGTCGGCACGAAGGAGAACGCAGCGAAAGTGCTGTCCCGCGTGAAGGTGTTCTCGCTCGCCGAATCGCTCGGAGGCGTCGAGTCGCTTATCTCCCACCCGGCGATGATGACGCATGCGTCCGTTCCCGCCGACCGACGCAGCTCGCTCGGGATCACGGATGGCATCGTTCGACTCTCGTGCGGCGTCGAGGACGTCGCCGACCTGCTCACAGACATCGAGCAGGCCCTCGCTGGACTCTGACGCTCAAGACGCTGGCGTGCGCGACACTTTGCCCGTGCCTGAGCGTAAGGTTCGAATCCTCTACCGGAGCATGCCGTGGCTGACCGTCAGACGCTGACCCAGATCTCCCCGCGCGCGTGGGAACACCCCGCTGACCGGGCCGCGCTCAACACCTTGCGCGCCCTGCCAGGCTTCGACGAGGTGTTGCGCAAGGCACTCTCGATACTCGGCGAGAAGGGAATCCGGCAGATCTTCCTCGCGAACGCCGTGAAGGTCGGACCCACCCAGCGCCCGGCGCTCGATGCGATGTACGCCGAAGTGCTCGCGACGCTCGATGCGCCGATGCGCTACGAGCTGTACGTCTCGCAAAATCCGGAAGTCAATGCGTACTGCATCGGCTTCGACAAGCCGTTCATCGTCGTGAACTCCTCGATGATCGAGCTCCTCGAGCCCGAGGAGCGGCGCGCCATTCTCGCGCACGAAGTCGGCCATGCGATGAGCGGACACGCCGTCTACACGACGCTCGCGCTGCTCTTCCTGCTCGTCGGGACGCGCTTCCTGCCCTGGCTCGCCGGGATCGCCCTGCTGCCGATCGAGCTCGCCTTGTTCGAGTGGTACCGGAAGGCGGAGTTCTCCGCCGACCGCGCCGCGCTGCTCGGCTCTCAGGACCCGCGCGCCACGATGAGCGTGTACCTGAAGCTCGCCGGTGGCCTGCGCTACGACGACCAGATCGACCTCGATGCCTTCCTCGTTCAGGCCTCGGAGTACGAGGACCAGGGGGACATTGCAGATCATGTCTGGAAGATCCTCAACACGGCGTTCCGGACGCATCCGTTCGCGACCGTCCGCGCCGCCGAGCTGCAGCGCTGGATCATGGCCGGTGGCTACGACCGGATCGTCCGCGGCGAATACCAGCGTCGCACCGAGGAACCGCGACCGTTAGGCGAGGACTACGCCGAGGCCGGTGACTACTACCGGCGTCAGGCGAAGGACGCGATGGAGACCGTCACCGACGTCCTCACCCGGGCACGTGACGCCTTCAACGAGCGGAGGGCCCGCCGCGAGTGAAGCTCCTCCTGATCGGAGGTGGCGGGCGTGAGCACGCACTCGCTTGGAAATTTCAGCGCGACGATCCGTCGATCGAGATCATCGCCGCGCCTGGCAACCCCGGGATCGCGACTCTCGCCCGCTGCGTTCCGATAGGAATCACCGACGTGGTCGCGCTCTTCGAGCTCGCGCGCTCGGAAGACGTGGACCTCGTCGTCGTCGGTCCGGAAGCGCCGCTTGCCGCCGGCGTCGTCGACATATTCCGCGCCGCCGGGATTCCGATCTTCGGACCGACCCGCAGGGCGGCAGAGATCGAGACATCGAAGCGGTTCTCGAAGGAGCTGATGCTCCGCGTCGGAGTACCAACGGCGCGTGCTGAACACTTCCGGGATTCCGCCGCGGCCAAGGCGGCCGTCCGACGGTTCGGCAACCCGGTGGTCATCAAGGCGAGCGGCCTCGCCGCCGGGAAAGGCGTCGTGGTCGCGGGGAGCACCGCTGAAGCGGATGCCGCGATCGACATGATGCTTCGGGATGGCGCGTTCGGCCCCGCCGGTGAGGAGCTCCTCGTCGAAGAATTCATGGAAGGCGAAGAGCTATCACTCTTTGCGATCACCGACGGGCGAGGTTTCTTGCCCATGCTTCCGGTACAGGACCACAAACGCCTGCTCGACGGCGACGCCGGTCCGAACACTGGCGGCATGGGCGCATATGCTCCGGTTTCCATTGGGAGCAGCGACGTCATCACGACCGTGTGCTCCGAAATCATCGGACCGACGCTCGATGCCCTCCGGGAGCATGGCCGGCCGTTTACCGGGCTCCTCTACGCGGGACTCATGCTGACGAGCGAAGGGCCAAAGGTTGTGGAGTTCAACTGCCGCTTCGGCGATCCGGAGACCGAAGCGCTTCTGCCGTTGATGGAAAGCAGCCTGCTGGAGCTCGTCGCCACCATCGCGAACGGCGAGTCGATCGCTGACGCTGAACCCATCCGCTGGTCGGACCGCCACGCGGCCACCACGGTCGTCGCGGCCGATGGTTACCCCGAGGCGCCGGTCGCTGGGGCGCTCGTCCATCTCCCACCCCCTCGCGCGGACGTGTACGTCTTTCACGCCGGGACCAGGATCGGCGCCGGCAACTCCCTCGTAGCCGCCGGTGGGCGCGTGCTCGCCGTCACGGCCGTTGCGGACACGTTGCGCGACGCGGCAGCCCTGAGCCACAGCGTCGCCGAGTCCGTCGAGCTGGACGGAAAGCAGCTGCGGGCGGACATCGGATGGCGTGAGCTGTCTCGCGGTGCCGGAGCTTCCTGAAACCGAGACGATCGCCCGCGACCTCGACGCGGCGGTCACAGGGCACTGCATCGTCGCTGCGTCAGTAACGAGACCCGACGTCCTGCGCGAGACGACTGCTGCAGCGTTCGTCGAGCAGGTGACGGGGGCCACCATCACTCGCTGCTGGCGCCGTGCGAAGGTCGTCGTCCTCGACCTCGACAGTGGCCACCACCTCGTCGTGCAGCCGCGTTTCACGGGCGCACTCCTGCTTGATGCGGGCGACCTCGCCGAGTCCGAGCGGCGCTTCTCGACACTCGCGCTGACGCTCGACGACGGACGTCTGCTTCATTACCGCGACATCCGGCGGCTGGGCACGGTTACGCTGATGTCCGCCCAACGTTTTTCCGATTATTCCGCCGCGTTAGGCGTGGAGCCTCTTGACCCGAGGCTGTCCGCCGAGCAATTATCGGGACTTCTTCGGGGGTCGCGCCAGGCGGTCAAGAAGCTCTTGATGGATCAGCGAGTGGTGGTTGGCATCGGCAACATCTACGCGAACGAAGCGCTCTGGCGCGCGGGCATCGACCCGTCGCGCGAGTCGCGATCGCTGTCCGAGGCGGAGAGCGAGCAGCTGCATCAGGCGATCGTCTCCGTGTTGACGGAATCGATCGAGGCTCGCGGCACGAGCTTCCGCGATTACCGCGACGCCAGTGGTGGCCGCGGCAGCTTCGTCGAGCGTCTCGCCGTCTACGGCCGCGGCGGCCAACCTTGCCAGCGCTGCGGATCGAGGCTCATTGCGACCCATGCGATCGATGGTCGGTCCACCGTATTCTGTGCGCGATGCCAAGAGTGAAACGAGGAGTGTCCGACGTCTTCACGCCAACCAGCGATGACCAGATCGCGGCGATGCGAGCGCTCGTCCGCTCGAGGTGCGAGGATCGACCGGGTATCTACCGAATGACGTCTGCCGACGGCGAGGTCGTCTACGTCGGAAAGTCGAAGCGTGTCCGGACCCGGCTTCTCAGCTATTTCCGTTGCACCCCGGACGAAAAGGGTTCACGGATCGTGCGTGCCGCGGCGTCCATCGATTGGGAGTACACGCCGAGCGAGTTCGCAGCACTGCTGGCGGAACTGCGCCTGATCAAGAAGCTGCGTCCGCGGTTGAACGTCTCGATGAAGCGCGACGCCAGACACTTTGCGTTCATCAAGGTCACCCGGGGGCCCGCGAACAAGCTGCTCGTCGTTCGCGGCGCGAGTGACGAAGCCGCCGATGTCTACTATGGCCCGTTTCATGGCGCTCAACGTGTGAATGAAGCTGTGCGCGAGTTGAACGATGCGCTCGGCCTTCGCGACTGTGGCAGCGACCGTCGGATGCACTTCGCCGATCAACCCGAGCTGTTCGAGCTGGCACCGCGCACCCCCGGCTGCCTCCGCTACGAGATCCGCAAGTGCCTCGGCCCCTGCGTCGCAGCGTGCACGGTGCGAGAGTATGCGAGCCGGGTTGCGATGGCCCGCTCTTTCCTCGAAGGAATCGACGACGCGCCGCTCGAGACACTGCGCTCCGAGATGCTGGCGAGCAGCGAACGGATGGAGTTCGAGCGCGCAGCATCACTCCGCGATAAGCTGGGCCGGCTCGAAGGGCTGCGCGAACAGTTCATCCGCTTCCGGTTCGCGGTCGAGACGCTCTCGTTCCTGTACCCGGTGCCCGGCCACGACGGCGACGACCGGGTGTACCTGATCCGCCGCGGCCGGGTGCGCGCGGAACGGCCCGCGCCTCGCTCGCCCGCCGAGCGCGCCGAGCTCCTTGCGTTAGCCGACGACGTCTTCAACGGTGTCGAGTTCGAGGGCGCGTCCGTGCCGACTCACGAGATCGACGAGCTTCTGCTGCTCTCCTCGTGGTTCCGGCGCTTTCCAGAAGAGCTGGAACGCACCGAGCAGCACAGGATCGCGCCGAAGCGGAAGCTCAGGATCGCCTAACGCTTCCTGGCGAGGATGGTGCCGCGGCAGTTTGCCGCTCCGCACGAACAGGGGTAGCGCTTCTTCGCGGCCGGTGTGTGCCGCTCCTCGAGCACATAGGCGTAGTCGTACCCCAGCTCTTCTCCCGGCGCGACGTCGCGGATCGTCTCGATCCAGATCCGTCCGTCCTCGATGACCGCGTCGCAATTCGGGTCGCAGCAGTGGTTGATGAACCGGGCGTCGTTTCCGTTCACCGCCGCGTCGATCACGACATCGTCATCGATTGCGAAGAGGAACGTGTGGTGCCGTTTCCCGCTGGCGTCGGGGTAGCGCGCGTCAGCCTCGGCCACCGTGAGGCGCTCGCCGGTGTATTCGATAAGTCTCGTGCCCGCCATGATCGCGCGCGTCGCGAATGCGCCGAGCCCTTGCATCGGCGACGGCCTGATCTCGAAGGGAAATGTGTCGTCACGCACGCTGCCGTCCATCTGGCGAGTCTCTTGCACAAGTGGCACTGCAGAGCCGCGCAGCAGAATCGCGCGCGAGGGTACGGCGAAGCAACGGAGGGCCCGTATGGCCACTACATGGCAGCCGACGACCATCGTACAATGCGTGAGCGTCCAGCCCTGGCTCACGTACCCGGGATGTGATGAGCCCGGCGGGTGCCACGACCTCACGTTAGGCAGGATCTATTCCCTGCTCGCCGTCGAGGCCAATGGCGCGTTCTACCGGATCATCGACGACTCGGGCGATGACTATCTGTACCCCGCCTCGCATTTCCGGGAGATCTGACTGACGGTCCGGCGCGACCTAGCGGGCGCCCTCGAGGGGGATCAGCGTCACCTCCGCCCGGCCATTTTCGATTCGCAGTACCGCCACGCTCGGTTCGATGTCGAACCGCCTCGCACCTGCAGCGCCGGGATTCACGACCAGCTGCGATCCCACACGCGCCACGAGTCGCCGGTGCGTGTGCCCGTACACGATCACGTCCGCATCGTACTTCGCCAGCAGCCGTTCCGGGTTCGGTGAGCCGACCTCGTGGCCGTGGCTGACGTGAATGCGCACGCCGCCGATCGTGAGGTCGAGTGCCTCGCTGAGTCGCGCACGTCCGGGTGCGTCGGTGTTGCCATGGACAGCACGAACTGGTGCGATCGCTTCGAGATCCGCGATGATGTCGTCGTCACCGACGTCGCCGGCATGCAGGATCAGCTCGACGCCTTCGAACGCCGCGAAGATCTCGGGACGAATCATCCCATGCGTGTCGGAGATGAGGCCGATCCGATGCTCGCTCGCGTCGGTCATTCGCGTGTCCCGACGTGAATTGCGGCGATACCCAGCGATAACGACCGCCACCGCACGCTCTCGAAGCCTGCACTGCGCATCGCCGTGGCCAACCCTTCTGGTGCGGGAAAATTGGCGACCGACCGCGGGAGATATTCATACGCGGTTCGGTGCCCACTCATTGCGCCGCCGATGAACGGGAGAACCTGGTGGAAGTATGCGTGGTACGCGGCGCGAACGACTGGCGATCCCGGTGTGGTGAACTCCAGGATCACCAGCCGTGCGCCGGGCGCGAGCACGCGACGCGCCTCGCGTAGCCCAGCGTCCAGGCTCGCGAGGTTTCGCGCGCCGAAGGCGACCAACGCACCGGCCAGGCTGCAATCCCTGAAGGGCAGCATGACTGCATCGGATACTAGAGGGGCGACTACCGCCGATGCCGCCTTGTGCCGACCAGCGCGCAGCATCGGCTCGGCGAAATCCGCTGCTATGACGCGACCGGAGAAACCGTCGGTCCCAACGAGCGCGGCCGCGACGTCCATCGTCCCCGCGCACAGATCGAGATACGTTGCCGTCGGCGCGCGCTGCCAGTTCAACTCCGCGATTGCCTGACGGCGCCAGCGCCGGTCGATGTTCAGGCTGAGGAGGTGATTGAGTCGGTCATAGGTAGGCGCGATCTGCTCGAAGACGGCGCGAACATACGCGCGCTTCCCTTCTCCTCGTGCGGCCGCCCGCGCGACCGCTGATTCGTCCGGCGTGCCGGTGTGCGGATCGAGTCCTGATGATGGCATCAGCGAAAACTCGTCGCACTTCCCGAGGGCGGCAAGCACGAATCCGCGTTCTGCGCTGGCCGCTTCACCGCGTTGGGGCTAGCTTGCTCGCGCGGCCGAGCCGCCAAGCATGAGCTCCTCTCTCGATCTCCAGAATCTCCCCGACGCGGACGTCGTCGCCCTGGCGCAGCGGGGCCGCGAAGTCGCGTTCCGCGAGTTGATCCGGCGCTATGAGCGACCGGTGTTCTCGCTCGTCTACCGAATGTGCCGCGATCGCACGCAGGCTGAGGACCTGGCGCAGGAGACGTTCATCAAGGTCCTGAACAACATCGATCGGTACGACCCCGCCTTCAAGTTCTCGAGTTGGCTCTTCAAGATCGCCAACAATCTCGCGATCGATCACCTGCGTCGTCGGCGGGTTTCGACGATCAGCATGGACGGCGCGCCTGACGCAACGACCGCGTCGCAGATCGAGGCAACCTCGTTCGAGCTCGCGTCGCACGGCGAGTCTGCCCTGGATGCGCTCGAGGCGAAGGAGCTTGGCAGTGCGATCGAGCGCGCAATCGCCAGCCTTCGCCCCGAATATCGAGCCTGCATCATGCTGCGACACGTCGAAGACCGATCATACGAGGAGATCGCGGCGACACTCGACCTGCCGTTGGGAACCGTGAAGACTTACATCCACCGCGCACGGCACGAGCTGCGCAAGGCACTGGAGGCAGCGCGGTGAGACTCCGGGGCCTCGTGACCACGATCACCGTGCAACTGAATTCTGCTGAAACCGCTGCCACCCCCCACGCGTACAGCGCCGTGGAGGAAACAACGTGATCAATCGCCATCTACTTCCAGACGAAATCGACTTGCTCGTGGACGGCGACGTCGGCTTCGGCGTCGCCCCGCTTCGCGCGCACGTCCGCCAGTGCGCCGAGTGTCGCGCGAAAGTGGACGAAGCCCTCGTCGTGGTGAACGCGCTCGAGGAGCTGCCCCATATAGCCCCCTCGTCGCTGTTCGCGGACCGGATCATGTCCGATGTCCAGGTCTTCCAGCCATGGCACGTCGCCGCGCGTGACACGGTCAGGCGATTCGTACCTCGCTCGTTCCCTGCGAGAGTCGCCGCCGGCGCGATCGGCCTCGTCGCTGCGTCGGTCCTCGGGATCGCGTCCGTATTCATCGGGACGCGGCTTGGGATGCTGACCTTCCTCTCTGGAACTGCCTTCCAGCGGGGTCGTGAAGTCGTCACGGCGGTCGCCGAAGGGCTGGTCGGAGCCGCGTTCGGCCCGGTCGCACTGCAGCTGTTCCGAGCGATGGGCACCGCAGGACTCGTCGTCTCGACTGTCGCTCTCGCCCTCGCCGGCACGGCTGCCGTGCTGGGCGTGCGCCGCCTCGCCACCGCCTCGTCCCGCCGCGCGGGAGGTACCTGATGCGCGCCGCATCCATCACCCTGTCGCTCACGACGTTGGCTCTGAGCGGCACGCTGCACGCGCAGACGCGCGTCTCTCCACTGCCACCGAACCCGCCAGCGGTAGCGCACGGCCACGCCCGTAATCTTCCTCCGGGTGCCGACGAGGCGACATGGCCGGATTCGATCGACGCCAGCGAGATCAGGATGATCGCGGACAGCATGCGCACAGTCGGCCAGCAGCTCAAAGATGCGCGGATGAACGACGCCGACGCCGCGAGAATCGGTGAGCTCGAGGGGCGACTCGGTGAGCTTGGTGGACGACTTGGCGCGATGCAGGGGCGCCTGGGCGCGCTGCAGGGGCAGCTGGGCCGGATGCAGGTACGTGTCGGCGATATCAATCCTCAGGTAGCCGTCCACGTCGGGCACCCGCTGTCGCACAAGGCGCTCATGCAGCTGATCAGCCGTGTACAGGACGATCCGAACGGCACGTCATTGCCGCCAAGCGACAGCATCGCACCCACAAGCTACGCCGTTGCTGCCGGCACCACCGCTGGCCGTGTGGCAGCAGCAGGCGATCTCGATGTCTATGGTACGGTCAATGGCAACGCGGTTGCGCTGAACGGCGATGTCATCGTTCACCGTGGCGCGCGCATCACGGGTGACGCGCTCGCCGTTGGGGGAACGGTCAGGCTCGACGGAGGAACCGTCGATGGCGAGATGCGGTCGCTCGACCGGGCCGTCGGCGCATCTCGCGTTGCTGCCGCGGCTTCTTCCTCGGGTTTCCTTTCGATTCTCGACGAGCTGCAGACCGCCATGGGGTCGCTCGTCGTGATGGTGCTGCTTGGATTCGCGGCGATGGTGTTCGCTGAGGAGCGCTTGCGGGTAGTCGCCAGCGCGATCGAGACACGGTTTGGCCGGTCGCTCCTGGCGGGGATTCTCAGCGAGGTGTCCTTCATCCCCGTACTTGTGCTCGCAGTCGTGCTGCTTGCGATCACGATCGTTGGAATCATCCTGCTCCCGGTCGCAATCCCTGGGCTCTTCGTCGTCGCGGCGCTTCTTGCCGCGCTGGGATTCCTCGCGGTGTCGCGAGTCGCCGGGCAGGCACTGACGCGCCGTGCCGCGACCGTCAGCGTGCGCGGCGCGGAGCTGCGATCGATGCTCGCGGGCCTCTTCTTCTTCTTTGGTCTCTGGCTGGTCGCGGCAATTCTGAGCTGGGTCCCGGTGCTCGGGTCGCTCCTGCATGCGCTCGCATTCGTCGTAACCTGGGCAGCGGCAACAGTCGGACTCGGCGCCGCGGTCATAACGCGAGGTGGCGGGAGGCCGGCGACGTCTGCTATCGCGGCGGTCCCGGAAACGTCCGAGCTCGGATGGCAGACCCCGACGCCGATCAGCGGTATCGCGGCAGCTCGCCGTCAGGCGACTAACACTCCGGAGGTCTGATGCGCCTGACGACGATCGGCATCGCCCTCGCGGCGGCACTTCTTCCAGGCGTCGCGAGTGGCCAGCAGTGGCGCACCATCGAGTCGGCGCGACAGCTCACGAGCACTGACGAGCTTCAGGTGACGCTCACTTTCGCTGGAGGAAAGTTCGAGCTCAACCCGCTCCCGGGAAAGCTGCTCTACCAGATGCAGCTTCATTACGACGAGCAGGCGACCGATGCGATGCACGAGTATGAGGCCGCCGACCACCAGCTCAAGCTCGGCATGCGGAACGCGAATATGGGCTTCCGCGCGTTGAAGGCGATGAAGCATGACGAGGGAAGCAGCATGACGGTCGGCCTGAATCCGACGGTGCCGATGAAGCTCGAGTTGAATCTGGGCGGAAGCGAAGCCGAAGCCGAGCTCGGGGGGATGAGCCTGAAATCGCTCAGGATTCACATGGGACTTGCTGGCGGGAAAGTGGCATTCTCGTCGGCGAACCTGGTCGAGATGGACGAGATGTCGATCGACATCGGCCTCGGCGGCGCCGCGATCGAGAACCTTGGCAATGCCAACGTCGCTCAAATTCACGTCAGCGGCGGAATGGGGGGCGTCCAACTCGAGTTTGGCGACAAGGTCATGCGCGACGTCAGGATCAACGCGGACGTCGCGATGAGCGGCCTGAAGATCCAGGTGCCTGAATCAGCGGGCGTGTCCATCCAAGCAGCGACGAAGATGGCCAGCTTCAAGCCGCAGGGTCTGGAGAAGGTCGATGGCGCATGGGTCTCACCGAACTGGAAGCAGGCTGCAACGCACGTCACCATCGTCGCCAACACTGCCCTTGGGAGCCTCGAGGTAAACCACGCCGCACCGTGACGTAATGGCCCGCTGATTGCCCCGTCGCGGGGCATGACAACGGGCC
Source organism: Gemmatimonadaceae bacterium (assembly GCA_045804265.1). Taxonomy (GTDB): domain Bacteria; phylum Gemmatimonadota; class Gemmatimonadetes; order Gemmatimonadales; family Gemmatimonadaceae; genus JABFXC01. Next base: position 15,802 of record JBJMNK010000052.1, read on the forward strand.
CTCTTACGTTCGGTGGATATCGCGTCTGGCCCCTCGTAAAAAAAACGGGGAGCGAGATCCTGAAGGACAACGTTCTCGGGCTTGCGGCCCAGACCGCGTACTACTTCTTCTTTTCGCTCTTCCCGCTGCTGCTGTTCGTGGCGCCGATGCTCGCGCTCATCGGCAACAAGCAGCAGATGATCGACTGGCTGATCGGCCACCTTGCTGGTGCGGTCCCAGCGAGCGCGATGGACCTCGTGCGCGGCGTCGTGAAGGACGTGGTCCTCAGCCCGAGTGCACCAGCGGCGATGTCGGTCGGTGCACTCCTCGCCGCCTATACCGGCTCGAACATTTTCGGCGCGCTCATGGGCGCGCTGAACTCCGCATACGACGTGAAGGAGACGCGACCCTGGATCCGCCAGCAGCTGATCCGCCTGGCGGCAATGGTCGTCTCCGCGGTGGTGATGATCGTCGCAACGGCGATCATGCTCGGGGGTGCGCAGATCGCGGACTGGCTGGGCGCGACGCTCGGGTTGAGCCGTGCCTTCACCACACTCTGGAAAATCGTCCAGATTCCACTCGCCCTCGCGATCCTCGTGGGAGCGGCGTGGATGATCTACTGGTTCCTGCCTAACGTGAAACAGCGCCCGGTGCACGTCCTGATCGGCGCGATCATCGCGACCGTCCTGTGGGTCGTTGTTACTCTGGTCTTCCGCCTCTATGTCGCGCACTTCGGATCCTACAACAAGACTTACGGCGCGATCGGCGGGGTCATCGTCCTGCTGACCTGGATGTATCTGTCCATGCTCGTGCTCCTCTCCGCGGGTGAGCTGGCGTCGGAGCTGCATTGCGGTACTGCGCGCGCCGAGCCGGAACGGGGCGCGAGCTACGCCGGGCGAATCGGGACGCAGGGTCGGCCGGGTGCTCCGAGCACCGAACGCATCGAGCGCGCGCAGCCGCTAGCGGCGCGGAGTCCTGAGTAGCACCGGCGCTTCACGAGCGAGGCCAAGCAGGACGGCGGCGCTGCCATCGCGCACGGCGATCTCTATGAGTCCGCTCGAACCAACGAGAGCGAGCGGTGTCCCGGGCGCGACATCGGCGTACGTGCGAAGGACAGGAAGGCGCAGCTTTCCCACCTCGACGACGCCACCACGCGCAGCGAGCAGGTTGGTGACGGCGTTCCCGAAGCGATCCACCGTTATGACGCTTCCCTCGATTAGGCCATCCGCCAGCCGCTTCGCTTCGCGCGTACGCCGGATTTCGGGATCGCCGACGGGCGCGCCGAGCGCATCGACCGGCGATCCGGCCGCGAGCAGCGCCGCGGCGGGGGCGAACACGTCGCGACCATGAAAGGTCGCCGACGCGCCAACCGGAACGGGGAGCTCGACTGCTCGTGCGCCGGCCAGCAGCAGCGCCGGTGACAACAGGCCGTTATCGGGTCCCACCAGAAACCGCCCGTCGCTCTCCACCGCCAACGGCCGGCGAGTCGAGCCCACACCGGGATCAATCACCGCGAAGTGCACGGTGCCGCCGGGAAACTTGCGCCAGTAGCGTGCGAGAGCGAGGCGACCCGCTTCGACGTCGTGCGCTGGCACGTCGTGGGCGACGTCGATGATCACTGCTTCCGGAGCGCGGGACATGATGGTCCCCTTCACCTCGGCGACGTAGCCGTCGGCGGTGCCGAAGTCGGTGAGCAGCGTGACGAGCGGTCGCATCACACAGATCTGCGCTTCCACCGGCCGGCGCGCCAGAGCCCCATCATTGCCAACGCGCGTCCAACAGCGGTGAGCGAGATGATCCACCAGAGTGCCGACGTGCCCCAGCGACCGACACATATCAATGCCAGTGGAATGCGTAGCGCGGTGATGGAAGTCGAGGTGATCATCGGCGGGAACGTCGCGCCCGCACCGCCGAGCGCTCCCTCGAGGACGATTTCAGCGCTGATGAACAGCTGGGACCATGCGGCAATCCGCAGGTAGTGCGCGCCTTCCGCGATCACGAGCGGGTCGCTCGTGAACAAGCCGGCCATGTGCGGGGCCCACAGACTCTGGGCCGTGAACACCACGAGTCCGACGATGCTCACGAAGCCGACCGATACCCAGCCAGCGCGTTCGGCGCGTGCAGTGTCCCCGGCACCGAGGCTCTGGCCCACGATCGCTGCAACCGCCGCGGCAACGCCGACCCCGACCATGAACAGCCAGCTCTCGACACGATGGCCGATGCCTAACGCTGCGAGTGCCGGCGTCCCGAACGGAGTGGCGATCCGGGCGATCACGACGTAGATCAACGAGAAGAAGACGCCCGTTGCCGCGGTCGGGAGGCCGACGCGCACGATGGAAACAACCGTGTCGCGACGCGGGCGCCGACTGAGCAGCATTCCTCGACGACGGAGGATGACGAGCCCGATCAGGAAGACGACTCCGCGTGTCGTGAGCGTCGCGATCGCCGCACCGCGGATACCAAGAGCCGGCGCTCCGACGAGCCCGAGGATGAGCACCGGGTCGAGCACGAGAGTGGCGACCACTGACGTCGACAGCAGCAGAAACGGCGTCCTCGTGTCGCCCGCAGCGCGAAACGTCGCATCGACGACGAAGAAGCCGAAGATGAGCGGCGCCCCCGCCAGGTAGGTCCCGAGGTAGCGGCGGCCGAGCAATGTCACGTCGGGCGGGGTGCCCATCATCTCGAACAACTGCGGAAGCAGCAACCACCCGACGGCCGCGACGACCGCACCGAGGATCAGCGCCAGGACGAGCGCGTCACCGCTCGTGTGCGCCGCTTCGACCGGCCGGCGCTCGCCGTGCCGGCGCGCGGCGACCGCCGTGAGCCCCACGCTGACCATCTCTGCGATCGACACGATGAGCCAGATCCAGAATACCGCCGCGGTCACTGCGGCGAGACCGGAGGGGCCGATCCTCGTCCCGACCCAGTAGGCGTCGACCGAGGAGAAGATGGTCATGAGCAGCATCGACGCGACCGCGGGAAGCGCGAATCGCACGATGGTCATGCCTAACGGCCCGGAGGCGAGGGAGGCGCCGCTTCCGAGCGCGACATGCTCGGCCGTGATGTAGAGCGTTCCCCCGTCGTGGGGCTCCATCGGCAGCGCCGCCGCCGACTGCCGCCCGTCAGGCTGCGTGTCGGTGATGCCTGACGGGGGAGAGACCATTACGCGCCGGGTGCGCCGGCCCCTGCCGTGGTCGCCGCACCGGCCGCAACGGCGACCGCGATCCTGCCTAACGCGACGGCCGGCGCCGATCGGGGGTCGGCGACGACGATTGGTGCGCCGGTGTCGCCGCCCTGCGTCACGTTAGGTGCGAGGGGGATCTGGCCAAGCAGAGGCAGCTCGAGCTCATCGGCGAGCCGCTGCCCGCCGCCGCTCCCGAAGAGCGCGGTCGGCTTCCCGCAGTGGGGACATTCGAGCCAGCTCATGTTCTCGACGATTCCGAGCACGGGCACCCCGACACGCTGGAACATCTTGGCACCGCGCAGCGCGTCGCCGACCGAGACCTCCTGCGGGGTGGTGACGATGATCGCGCCGTGCACGTTCGTTGCCTGCACGAGGGACAGCTGTGCGTCGCCCGTGCCGGGGGGCATGTCGACCAGCAGGTAGTCGAGCTGCCCCCAGTCGACGTCGCCGAGAAACTGGGTGATGATCTTCATGACAATCGGCCCGCGCCAGATCGCGGGCTGGTCACGCTCGATGATGAACCCCAGGCTCATCACCTTCACGCCGTGCGCCTCGAGCGGAATGATGCGGTCGCCGATTACGCGCGGTGCCTCGTTGACCCCCATCATCCGCGGGATGTTGGGTCCGTAGATGTCCGCATCGAGGATGCCCACCTTCGCTCCACTCCGCGCGAGCGACACGGCGAGGTTGACACACACCGTCGATTTCCCAACACCGCCCTTGCCGCTCGAGACAGCGATGATTCGCCCCAGCTTCGGGTAAGCAACTGGCGCAGGGACCGACCCTCGTGGCGATTGGGCGCGCGGCGATGCGTCCATCACCGGAAGCGCGCGTCCGCCGGACGGTGCGCCGGCGGCCGGCCCGTTCGACATGCTTCGCGGTGGCGGTGTGGCGCCGGACGCGGCGCGTTCGGTCGCGTCCTTCAGGTCGACACGGACGTCGGTGACGCCTTCGACGCGCTCGACGGCCTGGCGGATGTCGCGCACGATCGCAGCGTCGTCCTGAGGCGTGAGCATCACCGTTAGGCGGACTTTCCCATCGACGGTTGTGGCGAGGTCGCGAACCATCGCCGAGCTGACGACGTCGGCGCCCGATCGGGTGCTTCGCACGGATGACAGGGCGCTCACGACGCGCTCCTGGAGATTCTGGGCCATCAGAGAAGATCGGCTGGGGAAGCAGGGCCGCCTGTTTGAAAGACGGCGCGGGACCGGCGAGCGCGACGCCTCGTCGACGCGGACGGTCGCCGAAAGCTAACCGACCATCACGGTCGCCGCGTAGCGGCGCCCGCGTCCTCAGTCCCGTATGGGAGGCTGTGGCGAGGCGAGATACACGCGTGCCGCGGCGACGACGGTCGCGCGAACGTCGTCGAGCGAGCCGGCGACGAGCGCACCGGCTGCTTTTGCATGACCCCCACCGCCGAACTGCTTCGCGAACCGGTTCACGTCGACATCGCCGGTGCTGCGGAACGATACCTTGACCTTTCCATGCCCGAGGTCGCGGAAAAAAAGCGCGAGCCGCGTTCCGGAAACGGACCGCGCGTGCTCGACGATGCCATCGAGGTCTTCACTCCGCACCTCGTGCCGCTCCAGCGCGCCGGACGCCACCGAGATCCAGGTGATGCCATGCTCGCGGTCGATCGCGAGTGTCTCGAGCGCTTCGCCCAACAACTGAAGCCGACCAATGGGCGCCGACGCGTAGATCCGGGTGTACATCTCTTCCGGTTCGACTCCAGCCGCGAGCAGCGATGCGGCGATCGCGTGACAGCGGGGGGTCGTGTTGCTGAAACGGAAGCCGCCCGTGTCGGTGAGAATCGCGGCATACAGTGACCGGGCGATCGTCGCTGTCAACTCGAGCCCGAGCACGGACGCGAAGTCGAAGACGAGTTCACCCGTCGCGCACGCAGCCGTGTCGCTGAGCGTGATCTGGCTCGGCGGCTCGTCGCTCGGGAGATGATGATCGATGACGAGCTTCGGGATGGTGAGGCGACGTACTGTATCGGCGAGCGTGCCAAGCCTCTTCACATCGCTGATGTCGTGCACGATCAGCACGTCGGCGTCGCGCAGTGCCGCGTTCCCCTCGGGGCTGCGGTCGATGACGTCGTCGCCGAGGAGGAATCGGTACATGGCAGGCCACGGCGTCGGATTCACGATGAACGGGCGCAGTCCGCGCTGCTCGAGCAAGCGCGCGAGCGCACTTCCCGACCCGCAGCCGTCGCCATCGGCGTTGATGTGAGTCGAGAGCGCAACACGCTGTCCCGGGTGCAGCTCGGCCGCGAGCCGCTCGATGTCAGAGCGTCGGGAGTCCGATACAGAGAGGAGGTTGGACAGTGGCACGCGCGAGGCGGTGTTGATGGAACGGACGCGGCGCCCGCATGACTGCGGGCGCCGCGTTTCAGATCAATGCTGCGGAATTCAGCTCACGCTGTTCGCCGAACCTTCAGCGCGATACAGCTTCGAATGCCTGCGGCCGTACAGAAAATAGATCACCAGGCCGATGACCATCCAGACGACGAGACGTTCCCAGGTCTGGCGGGGGAGCGCCGACATCAGGTAGCCGCACGCCAGGATGCCCAGGATCGGAACGACGGGGACGAACGGCGTCTTGAACGGGCGATGCAGGTCCGGCCGCTTGTAGCGCAACACGAGCGTACCTGCGCAGACGATCACGAAGGCGAGCAACGTTCCGATCGAAACAAGCGTGCCCAACTCCTCGATCGGCAGGAATCCCGCCGGGATTGCGGCAACGATGCCCGTGAGGATCGTCGTGACATATGGTGTCTTGAAGCGCGGATGGACCTTTCCGAAGACCGCGGGAAGAAGACCATCGCGGGCCATCGCGAAGAACACGCGCGGCTGGCCCATGAGCATCACGAGCACGACTGACGCGAGACCGAGAATCGCGCCGATGCCGACGAAGTAGTTCAGCCAGGCCAACCCGGGGCCGGCAGCATCGAGCGCGACCTGTACAGGGTTCGGCACGTTCAGCTGCCGGAACGGAACGAGTCCGGTCATCACGAGCGCCATCAGGATGTAGAGCACCGTGCACACCGCGAGCGAACCAAGAATCCCGATCGGCATGTCACGCTGCGGATTCTTCGCTTCCTGCGCCGTTGTCGACACTGCGTCGAATCCGATGTAGGCGAAGAAGATCACGCCGCCGCCGCGCACGATGCCGTCCCATCCATACTTGCCCGGCCCCTCCGCAGGCGCGATGAACGGATGCCAGTTGGCCGTGTTGACGAACATGAACCCGAAAACGATCACGAGGAGGACGATCGCGACTTTCAGGAACACGATGACGTTGTTGAAGCGCGCTGACTCCTTGATCCCGACGACGAGAATCACCGTGAGGAACCCGATGAGCAGCATCGCGGGCAGGTTGACGATCGATCCCGTCGGCGTGAAATGTCCGTTCGCAAAAGCGAAGGGCGCGCCAGAAATTTCTTTCGGAAGTGGAAGGCCGACCTTGCGCAGGAACTCGACGAGATACCCTGCCCACCCGACCGCGACGGTCGATGCGCCGAGCAGATACTCGAGGATCAGATCCCAGCCGATGATCCAGGCAATGAATTCACCGAGCGTCGCATAACCGTAAGTGTATGCGCTGCCGGCGATGGGGATCATGGACGCGAACTCGGCGTAGCAGAGCCCCGCGAACGCGCAGGCAAGTCCAGCGAGGATGAACGACAGGACGACAGCGTTGCCGGCGTAGTTTGCCGCAGCCGTCCCGGTGAGCACGAAGATGCCTGCCCCGATGATCGCGCCGATTCCGAGCAGGACGAGGTTCGTCGCGCCGAGTGCACGCTTGAGCGTGTTTTCTCCCTCGGCGGTCGCTTCGTTCTGCAGCGACGCCATGCTCTTCGTAGACCACAAACCCATACTGGTTTTCTCCAGGGGCGTTAGGGACAGGCGAAGGAATTTCTAGTGCCCGCCCATCGAGGTAGGAACCAACCGCGCGGGAAGTTGGGACGCGTGCCGAGCCTTTGTCAAGCAAATTTCCCTCTGGCACGCGGGGAAATCCATCCTCCATCGAAGCTCACGACGGCGCGCATCGACAATGATCAGCGCTGTTATTCCGTCAGGAACTGTAGTTCGGCGCCTCACGCGTAATGGTCACGTCGTGCGGGTGCGACTCGCGAAGGCCCGCGGTCGTGATACGCACGAACTCCGTCTCGGTACGCAACGCGTCGATGTCGCCGCAGCCGACGTATCCCATCCCCGCGCGCAGCCCGCCGATCATCTGATAGAGCACGTCGCCGACCGGACCGCGATAGGGAACACGTCCCTCGATCCCTTCGGGAACGAGCTTCTTCAGCGACAGCTCGCCTTCCTGGAAGTATCGATCGGCGCTGCCATCCTGCATCGCCGAGAGCGATCCCATGCCGCGCACCATCTTGAAGCGCCGCCCTTCGAGGAGGAACGACTCTCCTGGGCTTTCCTCGGTGCCCGCGAGCATCGATCCCATCATTACGCTCGACGCACCCGCGGCGAGCGCCTTGACGATATCACCGGAGTACTTGATGCCGCCGTCGGCGATCACGGGGATCTCGCCCGCCCCCTCGACCGCATCCATGATGGCAGTCAATTGCGGGACGCCGACGCCGGTGACAACGCGCGTGGTGCAGATCGAGCCCGGACCGACACCAACCTTCACCGCATCCACTCCACGTTCGACGAGAGCTTGCGCTCCTTCACGCGTCGCGATGTTGCCCGCGATGAGCTGTACATCGGGGAGCAGCTCGCGAAGCTTCGCGGTCGCGGCAAGCACGGCGTCTGCGTGGCCGTGCGCAGTGTCGACGACAAGAACATCAACACCGGCATCGACCAACGCCTTCGCGCGCGCGAAGACGTCGCCGCCCGAACCAACGGCGGCCGCGACACGCAGTCGGCCGTGATCGTCCTTGTTCGCGCTCGGGAACTGCCGTCGCTTGTGGATGTCCTTGACGGTGATCAACCCGGTGAGCTTTCCATCGGCGTCGACAACAGGAAGCTTCTCGATGCGATTTCGCCCGAGGATCCGTTCGGCCTCGTCGAGCGTGGTGCCGATCGGCGCGGTCACGAGACGCTCGCGTGTCATCGCATCGCGCAGCGGGCGATCGAGACTGCGCTCGAACTGCAGGTCGCGGTTCGTGATGATCCCGACGAGCTTTCCGTCACGATCGACGACCGGGACGCCGGAGATGCGGAAGCGCTGCATCAGCGCGCTCGCTTCACGAAGCGTGGCGTCGGGATGCAGCGTGATCGGGTTGCGAATCATGCCGCTCTCCGAGCGCTTCACCCGGTCGACCTCCGCTGCCTGACGGTCGATCGACATGTTCTTGTGGAGGACGCCGATACCGCCGGCACGAGCCATCGCGATGGCCATCTCCGATTCGGTGACGGTGTCCATCGCGGCGGACACCAGCGGCACATTGAGCGCGATGCCGCGAGTAAAGCGTGATGCGGTGCTGACGTCTCGCGGATGGGTCAGCGAGTGTCGCGGCGCGAGAAGGACGTCGTCGAAGGTGAGCGAGGCTTCGGCGCGAACTCGCGCATGAGAGCCTGGCTCCTGAATACGCGACGGCCCGCTCCCGGAGCGATCCGGTGAAGCGGGCCGAGACGATGAAGGAATCATGGTCGCCATGGCGAAAGGTAGCCGTGGCGATCGGGTAAAGCCACCCTAGCGACTCAACCCGCGCAACCGGCGCCTGATCCTCGCCGGGAGGAAGAATGCCGCCGCGGAGAACACGGCGCGCAGATTCATGTCGGCCAGATCTTCGGGGGCGCCTGACCAATGCGCGAGCAGCGTCGCACGCCCGGCATTCCCGATCAGCCGCTGCAGCGCGAGGACGAGCAGGTAGACATCGTCGACCTCGCCAAGGAAGGGAATGAAATCCGGGATGAAATCGAACGGCATCACGATGTACGCGATCGCGCCCGCGACGATGAGCTTGTCCATCCCGGACACGCGCGGGTCGGTCATGAGCCCCACCAGCAGCCGCAGGTAGTTCGGCAGCTGGCGGATGTAGTGCATCATCGTTTTTCGCGCGCCGCGCCGCGGCCCTTCGATCGGGCCATCCTCGATGGCCGCCTCCTGGACCGGTGTCGCGGCTCGCTCGGCATTTGGCGCCCTGTGGCGCGTGCTGCTCCCGCGGCGGCGCGCGGTGGTTCCTGCGGATCTTGGACTCACGTGGACGGCTCTCCGGGCCTCGGTGAAGCTGGCGTCGTCGGGGCGCTGGGTGCGCTCGCCGCGGGGCCGCTCGGAGTCGGGGTTCCGGAGGTCCGGGTCCCGTTCATGCCGGCAGCGCCGGCGATGTCACTCGCAACAGACTTGCCAGCAGCCGCGACACCTTCGAGCGCCGACATTGCCTGCCCCATGAAACCCATCGCTTTCGAGATGGTCGTCGCAGAGACTTTGCCGGCCCGAAGCGAGTCTTCGACGGCGTCGCCGAACCGCTGGAAGATCGATGCGGGCGGCGCGGGGCGCTCGGCGTACCTCGATTCGAGGAACTCGACGTAGTCGAGAACCTGGTATCCCCGTTCATCGGAGAGCGATTCGAGCTTGCGAAGGATCCGGTCCCGCAGATGCTGCTGCATGCGTCGCTCTCCAGTGTCGTGCCGCTCAGTCGTGGTCAGCCACGCCAGCGCGCTCGTCGTCCTCGCGCGTCGATGTGCACGTAGGGAGTACTATAGCGCCGGCTCGTATATACGCCCATCCCGCCCTGCAGCTCGGGATGATCCTGCTCCACCATCTCGACCGCAAGCGCGACCAGCCGGCTGTCGGCCACCGTGTAGCGTCCGTCGAAATTCGCATCGATCGCGACGTCCGCGGCGTCGCCGTACTGGTGCCGGCTGTCGCGGGCCGATCGCTTGACTCCGACGTTGTGCAGCGGCGTCCGGAAGCCGGAGTGAACGTCGAACGCCACCGATTCGGCGTTCGCCGAGTCCCTGCCCTGCATGCGACGGACCTGAGCAATCACCAGCTCGAGCTTGTCGAGCAGCTTGGGCTCCAGCGCCACGTACCGCGGCCACGACGACTGTCCGTCGTGCGTGAGGAAGTCGGATACGCGAAGGTGGGTCGTCACCGGAGTGTCGACATCCTGGGGACCGACCTCGATGAATCCTTCCGGCGCGTCGTGCGACGTGCCGCCGATGCGCTCGGCGAGGTACGTCCCGATGCGATAGCCGTTCAACGTCGAGCCGAGCTTCTCGGCGAAGGGCACCAGGACCGCGACTGTCATTTCGTTGACGATGCGGCGATGCCCGTCGCGCACCAGCGCGAGGTGATACATCCCCGGGGTCTCCGGCGCGACGAGTTCGGCGCCGGCGAGCGGCTGGAGCGCGGTTGCTAGACTGTCGCTGCCGGTGCGGACCCAGGAGTAGGTGAGTGTTGCCGGGTCGCCCTCGACTTCGAGCGGATACTCCACGCGTTCGCCCGGCAACGCAACGCGCAGCTTTACCTCGCCGCTGGTTCCGAACGCGTCGGCACTTGGTGACGCCTCAACGCGGGAGACGAGCGCTTCGAAGGGCTTCCGGAGGACGGGCGCGGGGTGGTGCAGCTGCACCACGCCTAACGCTGCGCTGACGAACGCGATGACGGTGAGCCAGCCGGCGCGATCACGGCGCCCGGAAGGGCGCGGCGCCCGGCGTTCAACGACCATCAGCTGCGGCTCCAGCGCGCGCGCCAGCCGCGCGCGTCAATGTGCGCGAACGGGCCGTGTGCCCGTGTCGCGCGATAGATGCCGCCGCCGCCCGCGAGCTCCGGGTACGCGCGCTCGACGCGCTCGACCGCAGCGACGATGACCTTTGCGTCGCGCGAATCGACCCGGTGATCGTGATTGAGATCGTCCATCCTGCCGTCGCGGTTGTTGTCCACGAAGACGTCTGCCGCATCGCCGAACTGGTGTCGACTGTCCCTGGCCCGCCCGCCCTTCCGCCCGACGCCCTGCGCGTTGTACTGCGGCGTCCGGAAGCCCGACATGACGGACATGTGTTCGACGCGGACACCGTGCTCCTGAAGATCCTGAATCACCAGCTCGAGCTTGTCAATGAGCGCATCCTCGAGGACCATGTACTTCGGCCACACTCCCTGCTGGTCGTGGGTGAGGAAGTCGCGCAGGCGGAAATGCTCGGATACCTGGAGGTCCTGGTTCTCCCGCGTCACCACCACGAAGCCGTCCGGGTTCTCATATGCTTCGTTGCGAAGCCTGCCCTTTTCTTCCGGCCAATAGCCGACGCGGTAGCTGCCAAGCGCTCCGCGGACCTTTGACTCGAAAGGGAGCAGGGTGATGAAGCTGATGGGCTGCGCGGCGTCGCTGTCGGGGACCACGTAGAGGCCGGGAGTCTGCACGGCGCTATCGCCGAAGAGCCGCGCGAGGATCGGGAGAGCGAAGGTTCCTCGGCGTGCCGACACGAAACGGACCCGGAGCTTTCCGCTGCGCCCATAGACAGTGTCGCGCGGGAGGGCGGCGATGAGTGCACTGACTTCCGCGTTGCCGGTCCCGGTGCCGACCGCGACGCTGGCGTCGACCGCGGTGAGACCGTTGTCGCGCCGTCCGGGGTAGCGTGACCGCATCTCGCCGCGCGCGGCACCACTCGTGGCGCCAAGAGCGACGGCCGCGATGCCACCGACCCAGAATGTGCGCGTTGCCGCCCGCGCGAGTTTCCCGCTGTTCATCGTGTACCGCCTCCCTGGTAACCAGACTGGCGGAGGCGACTGAGGAGTCACCACCGTCTCACGGCTTTGCGTGCCGGCTGACCTGACGCCGGCTTGCCCTTGGCAAGGAGCCCCGCCGAGGCGGGGGTGCAACCTGCTCTGAAGACAGTATAGACCTCAGAGAGGTAAAACATCCAACACTAATTGGCGGGCGGAGGCAACGAGCCCTGACCGCTCGGACAGCTTCAGTAGATGAACACCGGCGTCCCGATAGGGACCATCCGGTACAGCGTCTCGATGTCCTCGTTGCGAAGTCGCACGCAACCATGGCTGGCCGACTGGCCAATCGATGATGGAGTGTCGGTGCCATGGATGCCATAGCCGTCGCCCAGCTCCAGCCGATAGGTGCCGAGGACACCCTTGTACTTACGCTGGTTCGTGCCGTCGGGCGGGATGATGATGTTGCCGTTGGCAGCAATTTCCTTCCCTTCCGTCGCGACCTCCATCGGAACGGTTCGGCCATCGGGAAACTTCTTCACGACGTCGTTGCCATCGACCGTGATTGTCGATCCGTCGCCAGCGGGGATCTCCTGACCACGCTGGAGCCGCATCAGGCCGAGATGCTTCTTCTTCGCCATTTCGACATAGTGCCAGTCGGGTGGCACCCAGATCGGATCGGCTTCCTTTCCCTGAACGACGAGGCGGCCGCGCGGCGTATCGAACTTCCAGTGCGTCCCGCCGCCCTCGTGATCGAGCTCCTTGCCGCTCCCGGTGGCGACACGGGTCGTGAACAGCGTCTGATTTCCCTGCTTGTACCAGAGGCGGTTCTCGGCGATGGAGACAACGATGTACGGGCGGTCGCCGGGCGACTCGTCAGCGGTCGCGAGTACCGCTTCGAGCGTGTCGTTCGAGGCACCGACACTCTTTTTCACATCCTCGAGAGTCTCGAGCGTGTGATTGAAGACCATTCGCGTCACATCGCGCTCGTAGCGAGCTTCAGCGGTATGCGTCACGAGGAGCACGCTCACCGCGGCGAGGACGATCACGCCGGCGATCAGCCCCCACGCGATGCGGCCGCCATGTCGGAAGAATTCGAAAGCCATCAGCTGGTCAGTAGAGGTAGACGGTACGGCCAGGGGTCAGGTTCGGCGCGATCGCCCTGATGTCGGCGGCGCGCGCACGAATGCTACCCGGCATGATGTAATTCGGATCGGCCAGTGGGCCGTCGGAGGGCAAGGAGTAGATCACAGTTCCCCCGTTGAGGAGAATCGCGGCCGGGCCCAGGGCGCCCTTGACCGATCGATCAGCAGGTATCTCGAGCCCCCGGTCCGTGTAGACCCACTTCGGGACTTCCCAGCTTCCGCCGGACAGAACTTTCTCGACGGTACGAGCGCCGCGCGGTGGTGACATCCGGACGGTGTCGGGGCCTGATCCGATGATCTTGGCGGGCGCTACCTCGACCGGCATCTCTCGGAGAAGCGCACCCTCCTGTTCGAGCAGCATTCGCCCCGAATCGACGGCGATCGAGACGTGCAGCTCCTTGTCGCCCTGGGCCTGCCGCTTGATGAGGGCGACCGCCACGCGAAGCTTGTTCTCCTCGGTCGCGATCACGGCGTCCGCCTGCTTCTTCTCGGCGTCGCTCATTCCTGAGCGCAGGCGACTGACCTCGCTCTTGTAGTAGTGGTTCTTGTAGACGAGGAAAGCGTCGGCGGCGAGCATGACGACGAACGCGAGTCCCATAGTCGCGAGGATGCCGGGATACGCGTGCCTGAACTCGCCCCACCGTGCGCGCCGACGCTCGCCGGTGTGTGGTGGGCCAGTCTGGCCTTCGGCTGCAACCGGCGAGGGTGCGTCCGATGTGGGAATGTGCAACGGGGTCTCATGGCGCGACGGAATCGCCGGTGGACCCGGATCGTTTGTCTCGGTCATTCGAAAGTGGCTGAGTTGCAGCGATACACGCTGCTGTCAGTATAAGGCAATTGCGAGACCGACTGGCTCAACCGCGAGCGCGGGCTCAGCGGCCGACGATCGTGATCAGCTCGAGAACCGGTGTTCCAACGGGCTCGCTTCGCCCCGACCGCACCCGCGCAGTGATGATGGCACGGCCGAGGTCCGGTATCTCGCGCGCGGCTGCGGCGAGCGAGGGTGGGATCGCGAGATAAAGCAATGCGTTCTCACCCCCGGGACCCTGCGCCAGCAGATATGGCTCCTGGTTTACGAGCCCTTTTCTCAGCGGGTCAGCGATCTGGTGGGCGAGGATCTCGACGTCCCAGTGCACGAGCCGGCCAACGGTGCCATCGGGATCGGCTCGGAGGTCCGCAGCGCTGAGTGCGCCGCGGAGCGCGGTGTCGGCCACCGAGAGATCGGCCTCACGCATCCATCCTTCGACCTGAACGCGCACCCAGCCGCGCTCGCGGGCGGTCACGGTCGCGCGAGCGCCCGGCGAGAGCGAGCCGACACGCTGGCCATCGGGAGAGCTGGCGAGGGATGTTGGAGCAACCGGCGTGAGTATCAAGCCATTGTGCGTCGTGTCGGCGGTGGGCTTGGCGATGCTGTCCGCTGCGGGCAACTGCGCGGTCGCTGGCGCAGTGATGGCTTTCGACGCAACAGTGGACGGCGGTGCGACAGCGCCCGCCGCGACCGCAGATGTCCCGACGCTGCTCACCGGGAGCCACCCCGTCCGGCGAACGTGCACCCAGGCGCCGCGACGCTCGACTTCAAAGAGCCCCATTCCTCCCTTGAGCTGCGCGACGATGGCACTCGTGGCGCTCGCCGATGCTCGTAGCCGGACATCGCCGCCCGGCTTCACCGTCATGGGAAACGAATCACGCGCCGACGAGAGCAACGCGGCGGCGATCCATCCATCAACAGTCGATTGGACGAAGCCGCCACGTGACACGGCAGTTGATAGCGACGCGCCTTTCCTGACTGTCGCGACTGGCCGCGCACCCGGCGCTGAGAGGAGCTCTGCGTCGCGCGTTGCAACTGCCTGCGCGTTGGCGCGAGCGGCGACCGAGATGAGTGCGATCACCATCGCGGCGCGCGACGACGCGTGAACAACGGAGCGCAGCACGACACCGAGGCGTCGCGTGCCGCTGTGGGGGCGGGTACATTTGAGCACGTCGAGTCCGATTATACCACGCGAACGGTAGAGAGCAAAGATGCCGGGGAGAGTCAAGCGACCAGTCCTGCTGGTCGTCCTGGACGGCTGGGGTTACCGCGAGTCGCGCGAGGGCAACGCAATCGCGATGTCACGCACGCCGACATGGGACGCGCTGTGGAAGCGCGAGTCGCGCACGCTGCTCGATGCGTCCGGCCTCGCTGTGGGACTGCCCGAAGGACAGATGGGCAACAGCGAAGTCGGTCACATGAACCTCGGAGCGGGCCGGGTGGTGATGCAGGACCTCGTTCGCATCAGCCAGTCGATCAAGGACGGGTCGTTCTTCGAGAACCAGGTGCTGGTGGAAGCCTGTCGCCGGGTGAAGAAGAACGGCGGGACGCTTCATCTCCTGGGGCTGATTGGCAAGGGCGGAGTCCATGGCGTCGATACGCATCTTTGGGCGCTGCTCGATCTCGCCGAGCGCGAAGGCGTTTCCCGGGTGGCGATTCACGGGCTGATGGACGGTCGCGATACGCTTCCGAAATCCGGGCTCGGTTACATGCGCGAGGTGCTCGAGCACGCGAAGGGAAAGGCACGCGTGGCGAGTCTCGGTGGTCGCTATTTCGGGATGGATCGAGACAAGCGATGGGACCGGATCGAGAAGTTCTATCGCGCAGCAGTCCTCGGGACCGCGCCGGCAGTGCGCGATCCAGTGGACGCGATTCGTGCCGCCTATGATGCCGGCGTGACCGACGAATTCATCGAGCCGGTGACCGTCGTCGACGACAAAGGCCCGATCGCGCCGATGCGCGATGGCGACTCGGTGATCTGCTGGAACTACCGCTCTGACCGGATGCGGCAAATCGTGCGCGCGTTGACGCTCCCGCACTTCGATGGGTTCGACGTCTCGGCACGCCCGCGGCTGTACGTGGTGACGATGACACAGTACGACCAGACCTTCGACCTGCCGATCGCCTTCGCGCCGCAGTCAATGGCGAAGATCGTCGCCGAGGTGGTGAGCGGCCGCGGGATGACGATGTTCCGCACGGCGGAAACCGAGAAGTACGCGCACGTGACCTATTTCTTCAACGGCGGTGTAGAACCGCCGTTCCCCGGTGAGGAACGGCAGCTCGTGCCGAGTCAGAAGGTCGCCACATATGACCTCGCGCCGGAGATGAGCGCCCATGGCGTGACCGATGTGCTGTGCAACGCGCTCGACAAGGGCGGGCACGATTTCATCCTCTGCAACTACGCGAACGGCGACATGGTCGGTCACAGCGGATCGATTCCGGCGACGATCAAGGCCGTCGAAACGGTGGATGAGTGCCTAACGCGCGTGGTCGCTTCGGCCGAGAAGGCCGGGGCGAGGCTGCTGGTGACGGCGGACCACGGGAACTGCGAGATGATGATCGATCCCGAGACTGGCGGCCCTCACACCGCGCATACGACGAACCCGGTGCCGTTCGTCGTGCTCGATCCGGACGGCGAGCATCGCCTGCGGCGTGGCGGTGCGCTGTGCGACGTTGGACCAACAATTCTTTCGATGCTCGGCATCGAGCAGCCGGCGGAAATGACCGGCATCGACCTTCGACAGGACGGAACCCGCAAGTGAAGCGAACGACGCTCGTGGCGACTGGAATTTTTTCGCTCGGATTGCTGGCGCTGGCGCGCCCCCTCGCGGCGCAGGTCGGCTACGATCCCGCGAAGAGCCCATATCAGGATGTGCCGTGGCGTCAGGGGCTGACGTTCACGGGTGGCTGGTACAATGCCGCGATCGACCCGGCCGGCGTGGCGCCACGCAGCGCACCGATGTTCGGACTGCGTTACGACCTGCAGCTCGCGGGACCAGCGCAGCTGACGGTGCGTACGATGACGACGACCTCGAAGCGACACCTCCTCGACCCGCGCCAGCCGAAAGCGACCCGACTCCTCGGCGACGTGGACGCGCCACTGCTGTTCACGGATGTCGGTCTCACGCTCAACCTCACCGGCCAGCGCAGCTGGCACCGACTCGTGCCACTGGTGCAGTTCGGGGCGGGGGTCGCGTCCGACCTGAAGCCGGCGTCGGACGTTGGCAACTACAAATTCGGCGGGACCTCCGGCACCACCTTTGCACTTTCGTTCGGCACGGGTGTCCGGTACATCCCGGGTGGTCGATTCAACCGGTGGGAGGTGCGCGGCGACGTCACCGACTACCTGTTCGCGATCAAGTATCCAGGCTCGTACATCTCGACGGTCACGACGCCGTCCGTCCTGAAATCGAACGCCTCGTCCTCGAGCTGGCGACACAACGCGGGGCTCACGCTCGGCCTCACGTACCGGTTCCTGCGTTAGGCAAAGCGAGATGCGGTAGCGGCCCGACCTCGCAGTTCCATGTCCGCGGAGCAATGATCATGGCGCATGACTTCGAAGACATCCACGACCTCGACGACCTGAACGACGACGAGCTCAAAGCGCTGGTGCGAACCCACCTCGCCGCGGAAGATGGTCTCGATTCTCGCGAGATCACGGTGCTGGTGGAAGACGGGGTGGTCACGCTTGCCGGCACCGTCGGGACTGAAGAAGAAGCGCGGATCGCGGAACACGTGGTGACTGACGTCCTTGGCGTGGAGCAGTACGACAACCAGCTCGCGGTCGACCCGGAGCGGCGAGCGATGCTGCCGATGGACATCGATGCGACGCTCGCCGAGGAGGCCGAGACCGAAGGGCTCCTGCTCGGCGACCGGCCCGTGTCACTATCGCCGGAAGCGGATCATCTCCAGGAGGACCTCGGCGCGCGACTCTACGGGACGACTGACGTGCAGGCGTCGATCGAGGACGGCACGGCCTGGGTTCCCCCCGATTCGCCGACCCCGGAAGGGCGTGACGGCGGCGAAGCGCGCTGACTCCACAGGGAAAGATTGCCTTTCGACTTGTCCGGCTCGTGAGAGCCGGACATTTTCTTTTTTGATGCCGACTACAACGCTGACACGGCGCGTGAACTTCGCCGCCGCGCACAGGTACCGTCGTCCGGAATGGGACGAGGCACGCAACGCGGCGACGTTCGGGCTGTGCGCACGACCGAACTTCCATGGCCACAGCTACGTGTGCGAGGTGACCGTCCGCGGCAGCATCGACCCGCTGACGGGGTTCGTCGTCGACCTGGGAGTGCTCGACGGCGTGCTGCAGCGCGAGGTCCGCGATCGGTTCGACCACCGGAACATCAACCTCGACGTCGCCGAATTCGCCGATGGGAAGCTGGTGCCGAGCGGGGAGAACCTGGCGCGGTTCATCCTCGAGCGCGTGCAGCACGCGTTAGGCAGCGCCGCGACGGTGACCTCGGTCTCGGTGGCCGAGGACGATTCGCTGCGTGCCACCTGCTCGATCGATCCCTGACGATGGCCACGGGTGCCGATTCGAGCCGGCGCCCGGCCGGGGCGATTCTCGCCGGTGGCGGGGCGTCCCGCTTCGGTGGGCTCGCGAAGGGGCTCGAGCGTGTCGGTGGGATGCGGATCGTCGACCGGGTGGTGGCCGCGCTGCACGAGGTCGCGAGCGACATCATCGTGGTCGGTGCCCCGGCGGCCGTCAGCGGCTCGCTGCCGGCGTTGCGCGCGGTGAGCGATGGCGCCCCGGGTGCCGGGCCGTTAGGCGGCATCCTCACGGCGCTGCGCGCGACCGGCAGCGACACGATCGTGCTCGCGTGGGACATGCCGTTCGTGACGGCGGCCGATCTCCGGCCACTGCTGACCGCTCCACTGGACGCTGAGGCCTCCGTGTGGGAGCTCGACGGCACCGTCGAGCCGCTCTGCGCGCTCTATCGCCTGCGCGCGTTCGGGGCACTCGAGCAGGCGTTCGCCGAAGGAGAGCGGAGCCCGCGCGGCGCGCTGCGGCGGCTGCGGCTGCACACGATCGCGAGAGACTCGATCACCGAGCGATCACCGTTCGCGAGCGTCAACACGCCAGAAGAGCTCGCGGCGGCGCGCGCGAGACATCCATCCATCCCGAACGATAGAGAGCTCTGTTGATGCGCCTCGTCCTCATGTTCATCCCGGCTGCCGCACTGGCGGCCTGTGCGTCACACGCCGTCACCACGCCAGCGCTGACACCGGGTCCGACGGTCGCGCAGAATATTCCGGCCGCGGGCGCCGACGAGCGGACGATGCTTCGCCTGTCGATCGACAGCGCGGTGAACGCGCCGAAGTTCGCCAACGCGAACTGGGGTATCCTGATCGTCGATCCGGGGAGTGGCGACACGCTGTACTCGCGCAACGCCGGGAAGCTGTTCATGCCGGCGTCGAACATGAAGATCATCACCGGCTCCGCGGCACTCGTCCAGCTCGGCCCCGACTATCGCTATCGCACGACATTCGTCGCGCGCGGAACGATTCGCGACTCAACGCTCCGCGGCGACCTGCTCGTGATCGGGCGCGGTGATCCGACGGTGAGTGATCACATGCGCAAGGACGCGATGGCGCCGCTGCGCGACATCGCCGACTCGCTGCGCGCTCACGGGATCACCCGGATCACGGGGAGAATCGTCCCGGCGGGCGACGCCTTTCCCGGTCCGACGTTAGGCTTCGGCTGGGACTGGGACGACCTCGACTACGACTACGGCGCCGGGGTGGACGAGCTCCTGTTCAACGAGGGGTTCGCGACGATCATCGCCCGCGGCGGACAGCGCCCCGGCGCGCCCGTGACGGTCGAGACGCGTCCCGCGCGCAAGAGCCCCAAGGTGCGTGTCACGGCGACGACCGTCGCGGCATCGGCGCCGGGGGTGCTGCCTCGCGCGACCTCGCCCGTGTTCCGCTGGGACAGCGTCGGCGGAGGCGCGCTGGTCGAGGGAACGATCGCGGTCGGCGACAGCACGAGCGACAACGTCGCCTATCGCGTGCCCGATGCCTCCTACGTCGACGCGTTAGGCGAGGCGCTGCAGGAACGCGCGATCCGGCTCGACGGGCGCGTGCTGCGCGACACCGTTTCGGCCGGTGACACGCTCTTCACGACGCTGTCCCCGCCGCTGCGCGAGATCCTGCCGGCACTGGAGAAGCCGTCACAGAATCAGATCGCCGAGGTGCTGTTCAAGACGCTCGCGCTGGAGAGAACCGGCGTCGGCTCGGCGGACAGCGCGCGCAAGGTGATCGAGCAGCAGCTCGTCGCCTGGGGAGCGCGCGACGGCGGCTACGCGATTCGCGACGGGAGCGGGCTTTCGCGGCATGACTACGTCACGCCGGAAACGCTAGTCCGGGTGCTGACGGCGATCCGGAGCGACAGCGCATTCCAGGTCTTCTACGACGCGCTCCCGATCGCCGGAGTCGATGGCACCATCTCGAACCGAATGAAGGGGACGCCGGCCGAGGGCAACGTGCACGCGAAGACCGGCTTCGTGGACAAGGCGCGATCGCTGTCGGGGTATGCCACGACTGTCGACGGCCACATGGTCATTTTCTCGGCGCTCTGCAACAACTGGACGGTGCCGACTGCCGAGGTCGAAGCGGTGCAGAACATGATCGCCGCGCGCCTGGCCGGCATGCGGCTCTCGGTCGCGACGCAGTGATCGCCTGACGGTGCTCGACATTGCGGAGGCCTCAGCGCGAATCCTCGGCGCGATGCGCACGGTAGGCGACGAGGAGACCGCGGTGGCGGACGGTGCGGGGCGAGTGCTCGCACAGGACGTCCGATCGGAGATCGCGCTCCCGCCGTGGGACAACTCGGGGATGGATGGCTACGCGGTGCGCGCAGCCGACATCGCCACCGCAAGCGCCGACGCGCCGACGGCGTTGCGCGTCACGGGGACGATCGCCGCCGGGGACCATCCCGCCAACGCGTTAGGCGCGGGCGAGGCGATCCGCATCATGACTGGCGCGCCGGTTCCCGCGGGCGCGGACAGCGTCGTACGCGTGGAGGACACGGACGGCGGTACCGCCACTGTTCGTGTGCGTTCGGCGCGCGATGCGGGACGCAACGTCAGGCCGCGCGGCGAAGACGTTGCGGCGGGAGATGTCGTTGCCGCAGCGGGCACCAGAATCAACGGCTCGCTGCTCGCGCTCCTGGCGGCAGTCGGCTGCGCGCGACTCAGTGTTGCGCGACGGCCCATCGTTGCGCTCGTCGGATCAGGCGACGAGTTGACGACGGTCGATCGATTCGACGAGGTTCGCCGAGGGAACCGCATTGTCGGCACCAATGGATACGCGCTCAGCACGATCGTGCGCGAGGCCGGGGGCGAAGTTCTCGACCTGGGGATTGCATCAGACGATCGCGAACAGATTCGTGCGAAGATGCTCGAGGGTGCGTCAAAGGCCGACCTCGTCGTGACGACGGCAGGCGTCTCGGTCGGCGAGCATGATCACACGAAATCGATCGTCGAGGAACTCGGGCGGGTCGAGTTCTGGCGGATCAGTGCGCGACCCGGGTCGCAGCTGGCATCGGGGACGATCGGCACGACGCCGTGGCTTGGCCTTCCGGGCAATCCTGTTTCGGCGGCGATCGCCGGGGAGCTGTTCGTGCGACCGGCGGTGCTCCGGCTGCAGGGCGTACGCGATGTGCACCGCGCGCCGATCCGCGTCAGACTCGGCGCACCGGTGCGTGGCGCTCCGGCGATGACGCTGCTCCTCCGCGCGCGACTCGTTGCCTACCCCGGCGGCTTCGTCGCCGAGTTGACGGGTCCGCAGGGATCCGGACTGCTGTCGTCGATGGCGCGGGCGGACGCGATACTCGTGATTCCCCCGGGGGTTGACGAGCTTCCAGCCGGGACCCCGGTGGACGCGCTGCCGCTGCACGGCGCGGTGGCGATGAGTACCACTCTCGACCTGACGCCAGCGAACCGATCGTGAGTGACGCTGGGGACATCGCACGGCTCGACGAATCGCTGCGCCGGCGCTTTCGCGTGGCCGAGACCACGATACCGTTAGGCGCGACGAGCATCTTGCTGGCGCATCCAGCCAGCTCCGATGAGCTGATCAGCGAAGAGGATTATCTCCGCGACGAACGGCTCCCGTACTGGGCGGAGCCGTGGCCGTCGTCGTTCGCGCTGGCCCGACACCTCGTGAGCGATGAATCGCTGCTCGGCGCTGGCGCCGGTCGCGCCGCACTGGAGCTCGGATGCGGCACGGGGCTGGTGGCAGCGGCGGCGACGCTGGCCGGATTCCGTGTCACCGCGAGCGACTACTACGAAGACGCGCTCCGGTTTGCGCGCGTGAATGTCTGGCGCGCGGCGAAGCGCCGCATCGACGTCATGCACCTCGACTGGCGGGCGATGCCGGCTCTCGTGCCGCGATTCGACGTCGTCATCGCGTCGGACGTGCTGTACGAGCGGCCGTACGCATCGCTGGTCGCGGCGGCGATCGCGCGAACGCTGTCGCCTGGTGGTATCGCGATCGTCGCGGATCCGGGACGGATGGCGACGCCGGCGTTCGTCGAGAGCTGCCGGCCGCTCGGGCTGGTCATAGAAAAAGCGCGGCGCCTTCCGTACGAGGAAGCTGCCGTCAGGCAGACGATCGACCTCTACGAGATTCGCTGGGCCGCGCGCGGCTGAACGGCGAGCTGCGACGCGACGACCTCGGCGATGTCGCGCACGGGAACGGACGAGTCCTTCGCCTTCACGCCGTCGCTCATCATCGTCATGCAGAAGGGGCAGGCGACCGCGATCTCGTCGGCGCCGGTGGCGAGCAGCTCCTCGGTGCGCTCGATGTTGATGCGCTTGCCCTCCTTCTCCTCCATGAACATGCGACCGCCGCCGGCGCCGCAGCAGAGCCCACGATCGCGCGAGCGTGGAGCCTCGAGCAGCGTGATCACCGGGAGGGCCCGGCGCAACGTGTCGCGCGGCGCTTCGTAGACGTCGTTGTAGCGGCCGAGGTAGCACGAGTCGTGGTAGACGACGCGCAGCGTCTTCCGTTCGTCGCCGCCTAACGGCACGCGTTCGTCGGCGAGGAGCTGCTCGATGTAGCTCGAATGATGGACGACGTCGTAGTTCCCGCCGAGCTGCGGATACTCGTTCCCGATCTGGTGGAAGCAGTGCGGGCAGCTCGTGATGACGGTCTTCACCCCGTAGCGGTCGAGCGTCTCGATGTTCTGCTTCGCCAGCATCTGGTAGAGGTACTCGTTGCCTAACCGTCGTGCCGGGTCGCCGTTGCAGCTCTCCTCCTGGCCGAGGATCGCAAACTTGATGTTCGCCGCGGTGAGGATGCGGGCCACGGCGACGGCGATCTTCTTGGCGCGATCGTCGAACGATCCCATGCAGCCGACCCAGAAGAGGATCTCCGGCTTCTCACCGCGCTCGACCATCTCGGCCATCGTCGGGACGTCGAGCCCTTCGGCCCACTTCGCGCGATCGCCGGGGCTGAACGCCCATGGGCTGCCATTCCGCTCGAGCGACTGGAAGGTCGGCTGCACCTCTTCAGGGAACCGGGACTCCATCAGGACGAGATCGCGGCGCAGCTCGTTGATGATCTCGAGCTGGTCGATCCCGACCGGACATTCCTGCACACAGGCGCGGCAGCTCGTGCAGGCCCAGAGCTCGGCCTCGGTGATGAAGGTATCGAGCAGCCGTCGCTCGCCGAGGATCTGTTCGGCGGTGATCGCGCCGCCGTCCAGGCCCTCGCCGTGAATGAGCACCGGGTGACTGAACTCCATCCGGTCGCCGGTGAGCAGCGGTCCCTTCTCCATCAGTCGCTGCCTGGTGTTGACGACGATCTTTCGCGGGCTGAGCGGCTTCCCGGTGATGTTCGCTGGACACGCCGCGGTGCAGCGCCCGCACTCGGTGCAGGAGTAACCGTCGAGCAGGTTCTTCCATGAGAGATGATCGACATCGGAGGCGCCGAACTGCTCGACGTTCTCCGCTTCGAGGTCCATCGGCTTCATTACGCCCTTCTGCCACGGTCCGCCGGCGGTGTTCGACAGGTAGACGTTCGGGATCGACGTCGCGACGTGCAGGTGCTTCGAGTACGGCAGGTAGTTCAGGAAGCCGAAGACGAGCAGCCCGTGCGTCCACCACGCGATGTCGTGTCCGAGTTGCGCGGTGTTTGGATCGACACGCGTGAAGATTCCGCCGAGCAGGTGCGACGCGAACTTCTCGCTCGCGACGGCTTCGGGGTGAAGCGCGGCGAGAAATCCGTTCGCGAACAGATACGAGACCATCAAGCCGCCGATCATCCCGAGAATGATCAGCGCGTCGGTGTGCTCGAGATTGTCGCCTTCGAGGCGCCGCGGGTGAAGCACGAGTCGCCGATAGAAGGCGAACGCGATCGCAGCGAGGACGAGGAGTACGAACACGTCCTGCGAGAGCGAGTAGAGGCCGAAGAGCGGGCGCGGAAGAAACGCGAGGGAGAATGCGGGGAAGATCCCGTTGAGCACGAACTCGATCGTGCCGACCGTCAGCACCATGAAGCCCCAGAAGATCATCGCGTGCATCACGCCGGCGACCGGATCGCGGAGGATCTTGCTCTGGCCGATGGCGATGCGCATGACGTTCCAGATGCGTCGCGCCGGGTGATCGCCACGCTCCGCCGCTCCGCCGACGCGCATGTAGCCGAGGAGGCGCTGAACGTTGAGAGCAAAGAATCCGCTCGCCACGGCGACGAGCAGGATGAAGAGGACGTTCGAGGTGCTCATGGGCGGAAACCTACGCCGGCGCGCCGGCGGAAAACAAGAATTGACGAATGGAAAAAAGAGGAGGGCGCCGCGGTGCGGCGCCCTCCTCGTTCATGGGTGCGCGAACCGTCAGCCCTTGTGCGCGCGCGCGGCGCGAACGGCCGCGGTCAGCGCGGGCACGACCTCGAACACGTCGCCGACGATACCGTAGTCCGCGACCTTGAAGATGGGCGCTTCCTTGTCCTTGTTGATGGCGACGATCGTTCGCGCGGTACGCATTCCGGCGATGTGCTGGATGGCGCCCGAGATCCCGACGGCGACGTACAGGTCAGGGCTGACGACGCGGCCGGTCTGGCCGATCTGATCGCTGTGCGGACGCCACCCGTCGTCGGTGACGGCACGCGTCGCGCCGACTGCGGCGTTGCCGAATGCCGCGGCGAGATCCTCGACGAGCTTGAAGTTCTCGGCGGCCTTGAGGCCACGGCCGCCGCTGACGATGACCGGCGCCTCGGAGAGATCGAGCTTCGCCCCGCCGCTCTCGCGAAATTCGGTCACCACGACCCGCGACGCCGCCGGGTCGGCCGGCGGGGCAGCCGTCTCGACGCGGCCGGCCTTCGCGTTCGGCTTCGGCGCGAACACGTTAGGCCTCACGGCGACGATCGCCGGATTGCCGGTGAGCGCCAGCGTCGCGATCACTTTCCCGGTGTGGGTCGGGTGCTTCACCTGGATGGCATCGCCGGCGACGGTGATCTCGGTGACGTCGGAGACGAGACCGACACCGAGCTTGACGGCGACCCGTGGCGCGAGGTCGCGGCCCTCCGCCGATGCCGGAAAGATCCCGGCCCGGGCGCTGGTCTGCTTGAGCAGCGCGGCGGCGAGTGCGGCCGCCGCCTCCGGGTTCGCGCGCGCGAACGCCGGGTGCTCGGCGACGTGGACGACGTCGGCCCCGTGCGCGCCTAACGCGCCGGCCTTCGCGGCGATCCCGGGACTGCCGACGAGGAGCGCGTGGACCTCGCCACCGCCGGTAGCGTCAGCGAGCGTGCGCGCGGCGGTGACTGCCTCGAGCGCGACCTTGCGCAGCTCCCCGCCCCGCTGCTCGGCGAACGCGAACACGTTTGCCATCAGAGTACCTTCGCCTCGGTCTGGAGGAGGCGGATGAGCTCCGGAACCGCCGCGGAGCCCTCGCCGATGATCCTGCCCGCGGTGCGCTCGGCGGGAAGCTCCATCTTCACGATACTGACCGTGCCGCCGTCGAGCGCCGCCGGCTTCGAGTCGAGCGGCTTCTTCTTCGCCGCCATGATTCCCTTCAATGAGGGGAGCCGCTCCTTGTTGAGCCCCTGGTCGACGGTGAGCACCACCGGCAGCGGAAACTCGACCATCTCGCTCGCGCTCTCGAGCTCACGCTTCGCCTTGCCGCGACCATTGGCGATCTCGAGCGACGAGATCGAGCTGACGCAGGGAAGCCCGAGCAGCTCGGCGACCATCGGGCCGACCGATTGATCGGAGCTGTCGATCGCCGCCTTGCCGAAGAAGATCACGTCCCATTGCGTCGACTTGAGCTCGGCCACGAGCGCGCGCGCGATGGTCAACGGATCGCCGCCGACCCGATCGGCCTTGAGGTGGACAGCGCGATCCGCACCCATGCTCAGCGCCTTCCTGATCTGCTCCTGCACCGCGTCGGGACCGAGCGAGATGACGACGACTTCACCGTCTCCCGTCTTCTCCTTCAGCTGCAGCGCGGCCTCGACGGCCCAGAGATCGAAGTCGTTGACGTCGAACTTGAGTCCCGTCTCGTCAACCGACTTGCCATCGGCGGCGATCTTGAACTTCACGTCCATCACGGGGACGCGCTTTATGCAGACTGCGAGCTTCACTTTCAGGACTCCGTGGTTCGTGGGTCGCCGAACTGGCTATGACACTGCAATGGAGAAATGATCGAGGCTCCGATCAAGAGAGGAGCAGCGAGCGACGAAACAACGATTGCCGTTACCGGCACACCCGGCGTTGTCGTTGCGCTGAGCGGGGTTGCTCGGCACTCGTCGCTCCGTCGGAGCCTCGATCATTTCTTCGTCGAAGTGTTGAACTACTCAAACGCCGAGATGCCGGTGACGGCCTGTCCAATGATGAGCGTATGGATGTCGTGCGTGCCCTCGTAGGTGTACACGCTCTCCAGGTTGGCCATGTGACGCATCGAGGCGTATTCGGCGAGGATTCCGTTGCCACCGAGCATCCGCCGTGCCTCGCGGGCGATGTTCGTCGCGACGTTCACGTTGTTGCGTTTGGCCATCGAGACCTGCTGCGGCGTGAAGGTGCCCGCGTCCTTCATCCGCCCGAGGTGGAGCGAGAGGAGCTGACCCTTCACGATCTCGGTGATCATGTCCGCGAGTCTGGCCTGCTGGATCTGGAATCCGCCGATCGGCTTGCCGAACATCACGCGTGTCTTCGAGTAGTCGAGCGCTTCCTCGTAACAGGCCATCGCCGCGCCTAACGCGCCCCACGAGATGCCGTAGCGGGCCTGCGTCAGGCACATCAGCGGGCTCTTGATTCCGCCCGACTTCGGCAGGAGCGCAGTCGCCGGCACGTGCACGTCGTCGAGCACCAGTTCACTGGTGTCCGACGCACGAAGCGAGAGCTTGCCCTTCTGGTCCTTCGCGGTGAACCCCTTCGTGTCCGTCGGGACGATGAAGCCGCGAATCGACGCCGCGTCCGGATTGCCATTGGTCTTCGCCCAGACGATCGCCACCTTCGCCTGCGAGCCGTTGGTGATCCACATCTTCGCGCCGTTGATCACCCAGCTTCCGTCGGGCTGCTCTTTTGCCATCGTGATCATCCCCGAGGGGTTTGACCCGAAGTCCGGCTCGGTCAAGCCGAAGCAGCCGATGATCTCACCCGCGGCCATCTTCGGCAGGTAGTGGCGCTTCTGTTCCTCGCTGCCGAACGCATAGATCGGATACATCACCAGCGCACCCTGCACGCTGGCGAACGACCGGATCCCCGAGTCGCCGCGCTCGAGCTCCTGCATGATCAGCCCATAGGCGACGTTGTTCAGTCCCGCGCAGCCGTACTCCTCGGGAAGGTTCGCGCCGAACACTCCCAGCTCGGCGAGCCCGGGGATGATCTGCTTCGGGAACTTGCCCTGGACGTAGGCATCGCCGATGATCGGCAGGATGCTCTCGTCCACGAACCTGTGGACGCTGTCTCGGACTGCGCGCTCCTCTTCGGACAGCGCGCTATCGATGTTGAAGTAGTCGGTCGCCACGAACGATGGGGAAAGGGAGAGCCTCAAAGCTCGCCCCGTGCCATCCCGGATTCAAGCCGAGCGGGCAATCCTCGGCGCCGGAGCGCACACCATCCGCCGCGCCGCCGCCTCGATGCCGACTTCACGCGCCTTCGTGCGAAAGGCGCGGCCGTGATCGATCGGCTGCCCAGACTCGTCCTGCCACTGATGGACCATCTCGTGGAGCAGCGTGTGCAGCGTCTCGTCCCAGCCGTGACGCCGGAGATGGGAGCGGCTGATCGCGATCTCCGCGGCGTCGCCGGCGGCTGTAGCCGCGGTGTAGTGGCCGAGCCGCGAGCGCATGCGCCGCGACACGCGGATCGGAATCTCCTTCAATTTCCCCCCGAAGTGGCGTGCGTTGAGATCGCGATGCGCATCGGTCAGCCGTTGCGCCAGCGGCATGTCCTGCGGCGCGGTCCTTTCACGGGTGATCCGACGCGGGACAGCCGGCACGTCGTGGGTAAGGATGTGCCGCTGCGCCTCGCGGCGGTCGGCGCGCGTCCGTCCCTCGACGAAGTGGACGATCGCTCGCAGCACCGGCTCCTCGGCGCTGAGATACGCCTCGTGGACGCGCAGCTCGCTGCCGCGATAGCTCACCATCACGGCGCGGTTCCGCGTCAGCGTGAGCGTCGCGATGCGACGCAACCCGAGCGCACGCAGTCGCGCGAGAAGATCGTCCGCGGTGATCGCGGGGACAGCAAGGTCGAACGAGAGCTGGGAAGGGTCGATGCGCGAGCGGCCGAGAAGTCGCGCTATCGCGTGAAGCACTTCACCGCTCCGGCAATGAATTCTCGTCGCTCCGGGGTCCACACGTGCGTCGTCGTCTTCACCTGCCTGTGCTCGATCTCGAGGACATTGAGCGACGACGGGCGGCCGCCGCGTGAGCGGTTCGACACGGTACCCGCGGTCGATATCACGGTGCCTTTCTTCGTGTGCTCGACGTAATGGATTGCTTCCTGGTGATCGTGTCCACAGAGCACGGCGTCGGTGCCCATCTCGGCGAACGCGCCGAGGATCTTCTTCGTCCGCTTGAGACCGTGGCGCTGCGAGAGCTCGCCCTTGACCGGGTTGTGGTGCATCACGATCACGCGCGCGTCCCCGGCGGGCGATTGCACGAATTCGGCGCGCGCATGCTCGATCTGTGCGGTGGTGAGATAGCCGATGATCGAAAGGTCGCGGAGGTTCCAGGTCAGCGTCTTTCGCGTGATACCGTGCGAGGTGTTCAGCCCGACGATCGTCATCCCCGGGAGGCGGAGCACGGGCTCGAGCTCGGGGGAGATGTAGGTGCGGTAGCCCTCGTACATCTTTGCCTGGTCGCCGAGGCCGAGTGGCGAATGCCACCACCTGACATCGTGATTGCCGGGAACGCAGATGGTGCGGCTGACCTTTTCCGCATCGCGGATGAACGCCTTCGCCCGCTGAAACTCGCCCGCCCGCGCCCGCTGCGAGACGTCACCCGAGATCGCGACGACGTCATAACGCTCCCGCTGGATCATCTCCTCGATCGCGTCGATCTGCTCGGGGACGGCCGGCCGCCCGAAGTGCAGGTCCGAGACGTGGCAGATCCTCATTCAGAGTGCGGCAATGATGGCGTCGGTGAACTGGTCGGTGTTGGCGGTGCCGCCGAGGTCGCGCGTTAGGGTCTTTCCATCCTTGATGACCTTCGCCAGCGCCTTGCGAATACGATTGGCGCGCTCGCTGTCGTCGAGATGATCGAGCATCATGCATGCCGCGAGGACGAGCGCTCCCGGATTTGCGATTCCCTTCCCCGCGATGTCCGGTGCAGTGCCGTGCACCGCCTCGAACAGCGCTGCACCGACTCCGATGTTCGCGCCCGGCGCGAGGCCGAGCCCACCGACCAGCCCCGAGATCTCGTCGGAGAGAATGTCGCCGAACAGGTTGGTCGTGACGATGACGTCGAACGTCTCGGGCTTCATGACGAGCTGCATCGCGCAGGCGTCGACGATCCGGTCATCGAACTCCACGCGCCCGGCGTACTCCTTCGCGATCTCACGCCCGACGTCGAGGAAAAGCCCCGAGGAGAACTTGAGGATGTTCGCCTTGTGCACCAGGGTGACCTTCTTCCGCTTGTGCGCCACGGCGTACTCGAACGCGTAGCGGATGATTCGCTCCGATCCCGCGCGCGTGACCAGCGCGATCGACTCCGCAGCCGCCTTCGGATCGCCGGCGATCGGCACATAGTGCTCGATCCCGATGTACAGCCCCTCGGTGTTCTCGCGGATCAGGACGATGTCGACGTTGTCATAACGGCCGCCGGGGCGGATCGTCTGCGCCGGCCGGACGTTGGCGTACAGGTCGAAGGTCTTGCGGAGGGCGACGTTCACCGAGCGGTAGCCACCACCGACCGGGGTCTCGAGCGGGCCCTTGAGCGCGAGGCGCGTGCGACGGATCGACGCCAGCGTCGCCTCGGGCATCGGGTCGTTCACCGCCGAGACGCCGGCGAGCCCGGCGACCTGGCGATCGTAGATGAAATCGCAGCCGGCGGCGTCGAGGATGCGCACGGTTGCGTCGGTGATCCCGGGACCAATGCCGTCCCCGGGAATGAGTGTCACATGTGTCGGCATTGCGCGTTATGATTTGCGGCCTTACGGCGCCGCGACAAGGTCAGCGAGGGCGAAAGCGACGCTCTCGAGCGTCACCGGCGTGACGTCGCTCGATGCCGCACCGCGAACGTCGCCCGCCCAGCGGACAGACGAACCACGCGCGTCGAGCAGCACGACATGAAGGATCGGACGCACGCGGCCATCCAGCGCGCGCTCGAAGCGCAGCTCGACGGGAAAGAGCACGTAGCGCGCATCAGTGACGGCGATGATCCCGCGCAGCTGCGAGGCGAGCGGCTCTGCCAAACGTGTGTCGGTGACGCGGATCCCCGCGCGCAGCCGCTCGGCGGCGAGCGCGTGCGGATCGTTGACGTAGCCGGCGTTCCGGCGCGCCGAACGTTCGAGTGCGGGCGGATACGTCCAGCTCGTGCTCAGTCCGCGCTCCCCGAACGCTCGCTCGATCGCGCTGTCGAGCGCGGCCATCGTGCCGCGCTGATCGGTGATCCGCGACGCGAACCCGATGGTATCGGCACGAATGTAGTGGACGGGGAGGACGACGATGTGCTGTCCGGCAAGTCCGGCTAGCGGCGTTGCGACAGGGCCCTGCGCCGCCGGCGGCGACGTATCGGCACGCGCTACTGCCGGGGGCGGTGTTTGCGGCGCGGGGTGGCGGCATCCGGCAATCATCCCGCCGGCGACAGCTGCATGGACCAGCGCGATCATCGACACGGGCTTCGGACGTCTCACGCGAGCCAGGGTTGAGGGTGTGGTCAAAGCTAACCGCGCGACGCGCGCCGTGGCACGACGAAGATGAGGCCCACCGCTGCAGCCGCGGCAAGCGCAGCGCCGAGCTCGAACGCCGCTCTCGCGCCGAACCGATCCCAGACCGCGCCGAATATCACCGACGCCGGGAGCGCACCGAGCCCGATCGCGAGATTGTACCAGCCGAAGCCGGCGCCGCGTTTCTCCGCGGGAACGAGATCAGCCACCAGCGCTTTTTCGACACCCTCGGTGAGCCCGAAATATGTGCCATACACAGCGAACAGCGCCCACGCCTGCCACGCCGTCGTCGCGCGACCGAATGCCAGGTACACCAGCGCGAATATCAGCCAACCACTCACGATCAGCGGAACGCGACCGATGCGATCGCTGAGCGCTCCGCTCGGCGTACTGGTCGCCGATTTCACCACGTGCAGCATCGCCCACAGGATCGGGAGCAGCGCCGCCGAGACACCGAGCTGCGACGCGCGAAGCAGGATGAACGCGTCGCTCGAATTGCCAAGCGTGAAGAGCAGGAGCACGGCGAGATAAGCCCAGAACCGCCGCGGCATGCCGCCGGCGAGCAGCGCGCCTCTCGTTCCGGCCGGCCGCGCGGCTATCGCGCGTGGTTCCTCACGAACGCCGACGACGAGCGCGATG
Organism: Gemmatimonadaceae bacterium; assembly: GCA_045804265.1. GTDB lineage: Bacteria > Gemmatimonadota > Gemmatimonadetes > Gemmatimonadales > Gemmatimonadaceae > JABFXC01. Next base: position 47,520 of record JBJMNK010000052.1, read on the forward strand.
AGCGCGAGCGCCGCGGGAATCGCCGCGAGCATGAACAGGTGACGAAGGGAGATCGTGGTCCAGCGCAGCACGGCGAAGGCGATGAGCGGCCCGATCACCGCGCCGAAGTTGTCAGCGGCGCGATGCAACCCGTACGCACGCCCCCGCTGCTCCGGCGCAACCGCATCGGCGAGTAGCGCATCGCGCGGCGAGCTGCGAATCCCCTTCCCGACGCGGTCGCTGACGCGGATCAGCAACACCTGCCCCGCGCTCTGCGCGATCGAGATGAGCGGACGCGCCACCGCGGCGATCGAGTACCCGAGCACGACCAATGGCTTTCGCCGGCCGATGCGATCGGACCACCACCCGCTGACAAGCTTGAGGAGCGATGCCGTCGTCTCGGCCGCGCCCTCGATGACACCGAGCGTGGCGGCACTCGCGCCGAGCGTCGTCGTGAGGAAGAGCGGCAGGAGCGGGTAGATGATCTCGCTCGATGCGTCGGTCAGCAGGCTGACCAGCGACAGCGCGAGGACGGTGCGCGGCAACCTGCGCCGCGGTGATGCCGCTCCGCCCGGTTCGCGCGGATCGCTTGCGCCCGTCATCGGCGCACCCTTGCGGCGCAACGCGTCGCGCGCGAGATAACAGCACGATGCCGCCAGCAACTGCTCCCGCGACCGCGGAAACGCACGCGCTCCTGCGCGAAGCACGCGAGATGCTCGCCACCATCGATGAGGACATCGTGCATTCGCAGGTGGCGATCAGCGAGATCGCTGCACCAACCGGGTCCGAGGGCGCACGGGCGCGATACGTCGCGACGCGACTCACCGCTGCCGGGCTCCGCATCACGAGCGATGAGGTCGGGAACGTGATCGCCCGCCGCGAAGGGAGCAGCGACGTCGCACCGGTCGTGCTCTGCGCCCACCTCGATACGGTGTTCGCCGCGGACGATGACACGATCGTCAGGCAGGAAGGGACGCACCTGATCGGACGCGGGATCGGCGACAACGCACGCGGCCTCGCGGCGATGATCGCGATCGCCGAGGTGCTCGAGCGTGCACGCCAGCGCACCGAGCGGCCGCTCGTCTTCCTGGCCACGGTGGGCGAGGAGGCGCTCGGCGACCTGCGCGGAGCGAAGCACTATTTCGGCGGTGCCGGACACGAGACTCATGCCGCGATCATCGTCGATGGTCCGGGCGACGAGCGCGTCGTGCACCGCGCGGTCGGGTCACGACGGTGGCGAATCCGATTCACCGGCCCCGGGGGGCACAGCTGGTCGGCATACGGACTTCCGAACCCGCTCAACGCTGCCGGCGCGGTGGCAGCGATGCTCGCGTCGATCCCGGTGCCGGCCGAGCCGCGGACGACGCTCACCGTCTCGCGCATCGTCGGCGGGCTGTCGATCAACGCGATTCCCGGTGATGCGCTGGTCGAGATCGACCTGCGTTCGGTCTCGCAGGATCTCATCGAGCGGCTGGCGCGCGAGACGCGCGCGGTCGTCGACACCGCGCTCGGCGAGGAGAACGACCGCCGGGCGCGCGGGACTCCGCCGCTCGAGTGTACCGTCGAGATGATCGGCGACCGCCCCGGCGGCGAGACGCCGGAGTCGCACGAGCTGGTGACGGCGGCGGTCGAGGCGACACGGCTCATCGGCCGCACTCCGGAGCTTGGCGCGGCATCGACCGATGCCAACGTGCCGATCGCGCTCGGGATCCCGGCGATCGCGTTAGGCGCCGGCGGCCGCGGCGGCGACGCGCATACACCGCAGGAGTGGTTCGAGAACGCCGACGGCGCCGCCGGGATTGCCCGGCTGCTCACCGTCGCCTGCCAGGCCGCGGGACTCGACGCGCGGTGATCCGCCATCGGCGGTGAATTAGTAACGGAACGGTACTAATTCGTCAGACCGCCGCGCCCATCGCCGCCAGCACCCGACCAGCGCGGACTGCCGCCTCCGCGATGCGGTCCGGGCCGGCGATGAACGAGATCCGGAAGAAGCCCTCACCACCGGCGCCGAACGACGAGCCGGGGAGGACGATCACCCCCTCCTCGTCCATGAGCCGGTCGGCGAACGCGGCGCTCGGCATCCCCTCGGGGAGGCGGATCCAGAGATACATGCTCGCCTGCGGCGTCTCGCAGCTGAAGCCGTTCTCGCGGAACGCCGCCACCGCCGCGTCGCGACGCTGCTTGAAGATCGCGACGTTCCCCGGGACGAACTCCTTCCAGCTCTGGAGCGCGGCAACACCGGCCGCCTGCACCGCCATGAACTGCCCGGTGTCGATGAACGACTTCGTCTTCGACAGGGCGCCACACAGCTCGGTGCTGCCGACCGCCCAGCCGCAGCGCCATCCGGTCATGTTGTACGTCTTCGACAGCGAGTGGAACTCGAGCGCGACCTCGCTCGCGCCGTCGACGTCGAAGATGCTCGGCGCCACGTACCCATCGAAGGTCAGCTCGGAGTACGCGTTGTCGTAGACGAGGAGGATGTCGCGCTCGCGGCAGATGCGAACGACCTTCGCCAGATAATCGAGCGGCGCGATCGCCGCCGTCGGGTTGTTCGGGTAGTTGAGGTAGAGGAGCCTGGTCTTCGCGAGCACGTCGCGCGGAATTTCGTCGAGATCGACGAGAAAGTTCGTGCGCGGGCGGAGCGGATACTTGTAGGCCGTCGCATCGGAGAGCAGCGTGCCACCGATGTAGGCACCGTACCCCGGCTCGGGGATGATCGCGACGTCGCCCTTCTGCAGGTATGCGAGGGCAAGGTGGACGATCCCCTCCTTCGAGCCGATCAATGGCACGACCTGCCTGATCGGGTCGAACGAATGGCCGAAGCGCAGCTTCATCCACTCCGATATCGCCTCGCGATACGGCACATAGCCGAGCCCGAAGCCATAACGGTTGAGCGCCGGGGTACGAGCGCCGTTGGCGAGTGCGACCATCGCCGCCTCGGGGGCAGCGAGGTCGGCGTCCCCCGCGCCGAGGTCGATGACGTCGACGCCGCGTGCAAGCAGGTCGCGCTTCTTCTGCGGGATCGCCGCGAGCGCGTAGACGGGGAGGCTGTTGAAGCGGTCGGTCAGGCGTGGCACGCGGGTCGTCTCACGATACAGGTCACGAAATGGATCGCGCACCGGCGCCTAACGCGCCGGTGCATGCGTTCACGACGTCGGCGGGTTGAACTGCGTGTGCTGGGCGTCGATCCAGCTGCGATGGTACTTCGGGTCCTCGATGTCGAGTGCCGGCTTCGCCACCTTGAGCGGGCGGAAGGTGTCCATCATCACCGCCAGCTCATCGGTGAACTTCGCACCGATGCTCGCCTCGGCACGCCCCGGATGCGGACCGTGAGGCAGCCCGTCCGGATGGTGGGTGATGCTGCCGAACTCGATTCCCTTGCGCGACATGAACTCGCTCGACGCGTAGTAGAGCACCTCGTCCGAGTCCACGTTGCTGTGGTTGTACGGCGCGGGCACGGCCTCGGGATCGAAGTCGTACGGGCGCGGACAGAACGAGCAGACGACGAAGCCATCGCCCTGGAACGTCTGGTGCACCGGCGGCGGCTGGTGCACGCGCCCGACGATCGGCTCGAAGTCGCGGATGTTGAACGCCCACGGATAGAAGTATCCGTCCCACCCGATCACGTCGAACGGATGGCTCGCCAGCGTGTACCGCGTCAGCCGGGTGCCATCCTTGATCAGGACGGTCGTGTCCTCCTCGCGGTCGACCGCCTCGACCTCGGCCGGCCCGTGCAGGTCGCGCTCGCCGTAGGGCGCACCCAGCCGGAGCTGCCCGTC
>JBJMNK010000053.1:0-7870 GCA_045804265.1 Gemmatimonadaceae bacterium
GGCCCCGGCATCGGCGGCCACTGCATCCCGCTCGACCCGCACTACCTCGCGTGGAAGATGCGGACGCTCAACTACCGGACGCGCTTCATCGAACTGGCGAGTGAAGTGAACAGCGCGATGCCCGAGTATGTCGTCGAGAAGACATCCATCGCCCTCAACGACGATCGCAAGTCGGTGAAGGGAAGCCGCATCCTCGTCCTCGGCGTCGCCTACAAGCGCGACATCGACGACATGCGCGAGAGTCCCGCGCTGGACGTCATCAGGCTGCTCGAGGAACGCGGAGCGACCGTCGACTATCATGATCCGCACGTGCCGACATACCGCGAAGACGGGCACACGCGCACCGGCGTCGCGCTCACCGACGATGTCATGGCGGGTGCGGACGCGGTCGTGATCGTCACCGATCACCGTGCCGTCGACTACAAACGGCTCGTTGCGAAGGCGAAGGTCATCGTCGATACCCGCAACGCGCTCGGAAAGCTTCCGTCGGGGAACGCTCGGATCGTCACGCTGGCGAAGCGTTAGGTGCCGCGCCGGCGCAAGGCTGTCGCGCCGTCCACTTCGACCTCACGTTTGTCGAGGCATCTTCTGCCGTCACCACCTGACCGTACGTCACCGCCGCTGGCGGATGGCCGCGACGGGGTCGTGCGCGGCGACCAATGAACAAGGACGCCGTCGCAGAGCTCCTTCGTGGACGCATCCTGCGCGGGCTGCATGCCCGACCGCTCGCCTCGGGTGATCGCCTCCCCAGCGCGCGCGAGCTGGAAACCGAATTCGACATTGATCACCGACCGAGATGATTCGCGATGTGCGCGTCGGCGGGCGAGTCCTCCCGACGGCGCGGGTCTTTTCGGCGCAGGCGGCTCGCGACCTCGTGGGATACATCGTGCGAGCGAACATCGATGCGCTCTCGGCGCGCAGTCGAGCGGCGACTCAGCGCGACAGGGCGTAGGCAGCCACGACCGGCGCCACCCGCTGGAGCAACGCGAGCTGCTCCGCGCTTCCGATCCGCGGCCGGGGATCGAAGTGACAGAGCGTTCCGAACGCGATGCCCGACGCGTCGCGCAACGGGACGCCGCAGTAGGCCGCGTACTGGGCGCGAGCGGGATGCGTGCGCACGCGGTCATCCTGCGCCGCATCGTCGACGACGAGCGCGGCTTCGTCGGCGCCGACGATGGAGCAATACGTCGTCTCCATCGGAACGGCAGCGACGAGAGTCAGCGCTGGATTATCGCGATCGAAGATCTCGATGCTGCAGAGCAGCGGCGGCGCGAAACGGTACGCTCCAGTGAAGCGAAAACGCGTTCGCGAGTTGAGGTAGCCGAGGGCCCTGTGGAGACCCTCGGCACCGAGATATTCATCGAATCGCCGGACGGTCGCTTCGAGCCACTCGCTCGCCCTCGACGCCGTCGCGATGCCGCCCTGACGCGACCATGCGCGATCTGCGCTCCCACCGTGCGCATCGGCGGCACTCGTAACATTCATCATCGGCCTGGGCCCCGGGATACGACTGCGGCGATTCCGCGTTCCCTGGACGCAGGAGGCCGGCGCCAGTGTTCGCAATTGGTGTGCGCGTCGGCTCCCGCGAGCCCGTCACGCCGAGGGCGCCGGTGAAATCCCGCAGCGCCGCACTCCCGTACCCCTGCCTCATCAGTACGGCCTGAACATTGCGTTTGAACGGCTGCCGAATCAACTGTCGCACGCTCAAGCTGCATCCGCTTCACGAGTAGCGGTTGCGGTGTTGCGTCGTTTATCTGTCTCGAAATCCGCAATTTCCGGAATCCCAGTGCACCGTAAGGCAACACGTCTCCCCGGTCCTCATCGGCAAAGCTCAGCGCGCTGCGGCTTCTCGTCGCTCGGACTGATGGTGATCGGCGCACTCCTCGTTCCAGTGGTTGTACGCGCCCAGCATCCGCTCGCATCGGTTCCGTTCGATGATCCGGCCTACGAGGTACTCGACGGGCTCGTACGCACCGGTTGCGTGGTCGCGCGGGTTTCGCCCTATCGGCCGTATCTCGTTCGCGATGTCCGCGCGGCGATCGCGAAGGCCGATTCGAATCGCGCCTGCGCTCCGGCGCTCCTCGGTGCGCTTCACGCACGTTTCGACGCGGACACGCTCGACCTCTTCAACGACGGCGAAGGGGCGTTCGGCGGCGGAGCAGCGCTGACCGTCGCCGCGACGCAGCTCTCGAATGGCGCGTTCCGCCCGTTATGGAGCGGAATTCGCCCGAAGTCGGAGGGCGATCCTCCGGTCGCCGCAATTGCACGGGCGCGCGTGAGTTGGGGGTCGCGGAAGGTCTATGCGGTTGCTGAGGGAATCGGTTACACGAACCGCCGGAATGATCCGTCGAATCGTCAACGTGCGCTGCGGAACACCAGCGGTGCGGTCGATTTCGGTGAGAGCTACTTCAACATTCAGGTTGGACGCCCGCTGACGTTCAGCTTTGGTCGCTCGAGCGAGGCGTGGCTTGGCGAAGGGCGCGAGTCGCTGGCGTTGTCCGCATGGGGTCCGATGCTCGACCGGATCGCCCTGGGTGCGCGATGGAAGCGGGTCGAGGCACGGGCGCTCTATGGAACGCTTTCCGATGTCGAGCTGACGCCCGCGCAGGACAGCGTGCCCGGAACCGCCGGGGCACATTTCTATCGCTATATCGTCGCGCACGCGTTGACGGTACGTCCAACGCCGGCCGTCGAGTTCACGTTAGGCGAGACCGCGATCCTCGCTCGCGGAACGCGAACGCTCGACCTGGCGTATGCGAATCCGCTGATGGCCTACGTCGTCACGCAGAACGATACCGCCCGCACCGGTCCCGACGACAACCTGCAGGTGTTCGGCGCGTTGCGTGCGCAATCGGGTGGCTCGGCCGTGCAGGCAGAACTGCTCGTCGACGATATCCAGATCGACGCCACCGACAGGAAGAATATTCAGGACCAGCTCGCGTGGTCCATCCGCGGCTCACAGTCGATCCCTCTGATCATTCCGACGGCGGCGGTTGCCGAGTATCGTCATATCAACAGTTATACTTATCTGCGCAATCGGTACGCGACCGCCTATCAGACCTACGATCAACCGCTGGGCAGCGAGCTCGGTCCCGATGCGGATCTGTGGCGAGTCGGCGGCGAGCTATGGCCGGCCGCACTCGTGAAGCTCTCGGGGGGCGCAGGAATGTGGCGGCAAGGGGCGCAGCGACTCGATCAGCGCCCGGGGCGGAACGCCAACGGGCACGGTGGCGAGCCGTTCCCGAGCGTCACACCGGACCGCCCGTTCGTGCAGCGGGCGCTGCTTGCCGATGCCGCGATCTCTTATCTTGCCCGACCACTGACGGTGACCGTCAGGGCCGAGGGCGCCCATGTGCAACACCCAGCCAACCTCGACGCAGCGACGACCTCCTACGTGCGACTTCAAATCATCGGAACGTATGCGTACCGGATTCCATAACGCTGCGCGCGCCGCCGTCGTCGCGGCAATCGCGGGCGCGGTCGCCCTCTCGGCGGGGATCGCGAATGCGCAGGACACCACCCGCGCCGGCGTCGTCGGCGACAGCCTCTCGCGCAGCGTCGGTGTGCTGCGCCCGGGCGACGCCGTGAAGATCGCGGTGTTTCGCGATACCGAGCTGACAGGCGAGTACCTGATCGACAGCCGCGGCCAGCTGCAGATCCCCGGACTTGGCGTGATCCAGGCGGCCGGGCTCAACCCCGATCAGTTGAAGACGAGCATTCGTCAGGCGCTGATCCAGCTGGGGACGACGAATCCCCAGATCGCCGTGCAGCCGCTCGTTCGCGTTTCGGTGCTCGGCGAGGTGCGCAGTCCGGCGTTGTATCCCGTCGACCCCGGCATCAGCCTCATTCAACTGTTGACGATCGCCGGTGGACCCACTCCGAACGCGAACCTGCGACGAACGCGCGTAGTCCGTGAAGGCCGTGTCTTCGAGGTGGATCTCGAGAGCGCACTCACGGGTAGCGCAGCAGGGCGGGTCGTGCTCTATTCGAACGACGTGGTGGTCGTGCCGAAGAAGACCGGTTTTACGAGGGAAACACTGCAGTTCGTGCTCGGGCTGACAACGACCGCGCTGAGCGTCGCCACACTGATATTCACCATTCGATCGCAACGGCACTAGTGAGACCGTGTTCATGACCGCTGGCAACGGAAGTTCCGGGTCCGACGACGGAACGGGCTTCGCGTCCTCCGAATTCCGCGAAGAAGAGACTGCAAGCACGCTGACAGCGCGCGAGGTATTCGCTGTCCTGCGTCGTCGCTGGTTGCTCGTGCTCACGGTGTTCGCCGTGGTGACGGCGATCGGAACCTGGCGGACTATGCGGCAGCCACGGATCTACCAGTCGACGGCGACGGTCCGGTTCCAGCAGCCGGCGCCCGCCGTCCAGGGTATCGCGGGTCCGCAAAGCGTTCGCAACTTCTCGGTCGATCCACTGCAGTCCGAGCAGCTACTCATCAAGAGCCAGAGCGTCGCCGAGCGCGCCGCGGCAACTGCGGGGCTTCGCCTCAGAATCGTCCGTCCGCCGCGATCACGGATGGATATCTTCGGTGACAGCACGCCGCATGTCGATTCCGCCGCGCAGAATGGCGAGTACAGCCTGAGCTTCGGCGCGACGACCTACACGCTGGCGTCAGGACGGACCGTGTTGGGCAGCGCGGCCTACAACACTTTGCTCAACGCAGCGGGGCTGTCACTCTTCGTACCGCAGCACCCTGCTTTCAAGGATGATCGCGTGATCCTCGCGGTCACGCCGCTGGACGCAGCCGCCGACGAGGTGCGCGGTACCATCGCGACTCGCGTCATCCCGCAGACGGACGTCATCGAGATCAGTTACCGCGGGACGGATCCCGCGATCGTTCGCGAAGGCGCGAATGCGGTTGCCGACGCGTACGCACGCTTTTCCAGCGAGCTGCAGACGACGAGCGCGCGCACGAAGTCGGCGTTCATCCAGCAGTCCGTCGGGAGTCAGAAGCGCGCACTCGATTCGGCACAGGGGCGTCTGCAGAGCTTCAAGGAATCGCACCAGACGTCCGATGTCTCTGCCGAGGTCGCCGCGTTGTTCGGGCAAATCCACGAACTGGAAGGCCAGCGCCAGGTCGCAACGGTGGAGCGGTCAGTCTACGAGCAACTGTTAGGCAAGCTGACGCAGGCGGATACGGTTGACGACGATCTCCGTCGACTTGCCGGAACCGACGCCATCACCAAGAACAGTTACGTCGGAAGCCTCTACACCAGGTGGTTCGACCTGCTGAAGCAGCGAGAGGAGCTGCTCGCGACCGGGAAGGCCCCCAATCATCCCGACGTCCAGGCGATCGACAAGCTGGTCACCCGCACGAAGAACGACCTGCAGGCCGCGAGCGGAGACTACCTCAAGGGAATCGAGTCGCGACTGGCGTCGTACAACCAGACGATCGAGACGTTGCGTCAGCAGGCGGAGCGCTACCCCCCGCTCGAGTCGGAGCAGGCGCGGCTCATGGCCGATGTGAAGACCGCGCAGACGACCTACGACAACCTGCTTTCGCAATATCAGATGGCGCGAATCGCCGAGTCGGCGGATGGCGCGACCGTACGAGTGGTCGACGCGGCACCGCTGCCGGGGTTCGCCGTCGCGCCGAACCGCCAGCGCGCGGTCGCGATGGCCATGCTCGTCGGACTGGCGTTAGGCCTTGCGGTGGCGATCGGCCTCGATCGGCTGGATGATTCGGTGAAGTCGCCTGACGAATTGCCAACCCACTTCCAGCTGGCGGTCCTCGGTCAGATCCCGGCGATCCGGATCAGCGAGAAACAGGCGAATGCGAACGTCCCGTTGAGTCGCCTGGTTAGTCACTTCGACCCACGGTCCGTGGTCGCGGAGGCATATCGGTCCCTTCGTACCAACATCGCGTTCGCGCGCGCGCAGTCCCGCGCCAGGACACTGGTTCTGACGAGCCCCGGTCCTGCCGATGGAAAGTCGACGACCGTCGCGAACCTGGCGATCACCTTCGCCCAGCAGGGCCAGCGGACGCTGCTCGTCGACGCAGACCTGCGACGCGCGGTGCTCGACAAGACGTTCTCCGTCCCGAGGACGCCCGGGCTGACCGAAGTCATCGTCGGTGTGTCGCCGCTCGCGGACGCCGTGCACCCCACTACTGTTGCCAACCTGTCGGTGATGGGAAGTGGACAACTTCCGCCGAACCCTTCGGAGCTACTCGGTTCACAGCGGATGAGGGAGGTGCTGGTCGAAGCCCGCGAAAGCTTTGATGTCGTCCTCTTCGATTCGCCACCGCTGCTCGCCGTCACCGATGCCGCGGTGCTTTCCACCATGGTGGACGGTGTCATCCTGGTAGTGCGCGTTGGTTCGACGAGCCGCGAAGCCGTTCGTCGAGCCGCGGCCCATCTCCGCGCTGTTCACTCGCACGTCCTTGGCGCGGTCCTCAACGACATCGACGTTGGACGCGGCGGATACTACGGCGGCTATGGCTACTACTATTACGCGTACCAGGCCAACGAGACGCACACGCACCCCCGGCACGGGATGGCCGGCAGAATTCGCAGTCTGGTCGGACGCGCGCCGAGGGAGAACGGGAAATAGTGCTCGCGCAGCTCGCTCCTGCGCCTCCCGCTCATAACGGCACGCTGCCACCGGAGGCTCTCGAGATCGCCGTCATCCGTCTGGCGTTCGGCGGCACCGCCGGCCGAGAGTGGCGAGACAGGGATTGGTCGCTGTTGCTCGAAGAGGCGACCCGGCAACGGTGCGCCCCGCTCATCTGGCTTCGCGCGGCACCGGTCATTCGGCAGCTCGCTCCTCCGGAGATTGCGGCGCGCTGGCGTGCGCGCGCTCTCGCGGCCGGCGAGCTCGCACACGCGCAGGCCGACGAGGTCGCCGACCTCGTCACGATGCTGGCGGATCGCGGCACCGCCCCGGTTGTTCTCAAGGGACTGCCGCTCGCAGTGATGCTGTACGGCGATGCGTCTGCTCGACCCAGCTTCGACATCGACCTTTTCATTCCAGCAGCCGCTCGGACGCCGGTCCACGATCTGCTGCGCGAGAGCGGTTGGCATCACCTCACGGGAATCGCGCCCGCCGAAGGCACGTATCGACGCATTGCTGCGTCCCGCGTGCCGCACCTCGAGATTCATTCATCGTTGCTCGACGACGGGCTCCTCGCACATGTCGCCTGTCCTCCGCCTGACGCTGCGCCGATCGAGGTTGCCCGACACACATTGCCTGCGCAGTCGGGAGACACTCTCGAGATTTTCCTGGCGGTTCATCTCGCCAAGCACTCGTCGGTGCCGCTGCTGTGGTGGATCGACTTCGCGACTTGCTGGGAACGACTCGACACTGCCGCGCGAGTGCGCATTCGGACGCGGGCCGAGACCTTCGGCCTGGCGCGCTTCATCGAATGGGCCGAGCAGGGCGTTGCGTCACTGGCCGAGATTCGCGGCGACGATGACGTGCGTGCGAGAAGCGCAATTTCGGCGCTGCACCAGCTGCACCGCTCGAGAAATACGTTTCGTGTCATGCGTCTCGTCGAGGGTTTGCCTTCACGCGGGCGTGTGATACTCGGCTGGGTTGCACCCCTGTGTTACCGCTCCTCGCCGCGTGCGCTCGTCGTGACGTTGGCGGCACGGGTGTCCGCTCGCATCATGTCACTCGCGGGGCTGCGGCGACGAACTCCTTCACGCGGCGAGTACGATCGAACATCCGGCCGAGCAATGCCGCTCCACCCGGCGGCGGTCGCGTCGCTTGTGCGCGAGAGCACCGCGTCGGGAAGCACGGTGTGGATCCGGGCGCGCGGCACGAGCATGCTGCCGACGATCCCACGAGTTGCCGACGTGCTGATCGGACCTGTCACCGCCGCCGGTCTTGATCGGGGCGACGTCGTGCTCGTCGA
>JBJMNK010000054.1:0-51776 GCA_045804265.1 Gemmatimonadaceae bacterium
AAAGGCGATCCCCGACGCCTCCGTCAACCTCGTCTTCACGTCGCCGCCGTATGCGCTTCATTTCAAGAAGGAGTACGGCAACGTTCACAAGGACGAATACGTTGAATGGCTTCTCACGTTTGCACGCGACATCCATCGCGTGCTGACCGACGATGGCAGCTTCGTTCTGAACATCGGCGGCAGCTACAACAAGGGAACGCCGACCCGTTCGACCTACCATTTCAAGGTGCTTCTCGCGCTCGTCGAGGACATCAATTTTCACTTGGCGCAGGAGCTGTTCTGGTATAATCCGGCGAAGATGCCCATGCCAGCAGAGTGGGTAACCGTCCGGCGGATCCGCGTGAAGGACGCAGTCGAGTACGTGTGGTGGTTCTCGAAGACACCCTGGCCGAAGGCAAACAATCGTCGAGTGCTCAAGCCGTATAGCGCGGATATGATTCGACTGAATCAGCGCGGGGTGAGAGCCACCGTGCGCCCGTCTGGCCACAACATTACGTCGGACTTCGATAAGGTCGATGCCGGGGGATCGATTCCTGGCAACGTGTTCGAGGAGGAAGCTCCATCCGACATGATCAAGGCTGGCAATAATGCCGCGAATGATCAGTACACGCGCCGCTGCAAGGCAGCCGGCATCAAGATTCACCCGGCTCGGTTCCCCGCGTCGCTTCCTGACTTTTTTTTGAAGCTTTTGACGGATGAGGGAGACGTTGTACTCGACCCATTCGGGGGGTCCAACACCACCGGTATGGTGGCCGAGGCGCTCGGGCGGCGATGGATCATCGCGGATGAGGTCACGGACTACCTCGATGCGAGCAAGTTCCGCTTTGAGCAAGTAGAGACGCCAGCGTCCGACCGAGGCTGAAACAAGCCGACGTCGGCACGAGAACGGGGGAGACGGCCTTGCGCTGCCTCCCCCGCTTCGTTCATGCGCGCGACGAGGTGCCTTCTGTCCTAAAGCGCCGATCTCAGAGGTAATAGGTAGCCCCGCAGGACAGCAGGGCTCCTATACGTCCCAGCCCCGCGCTCGACTGACGCCCCTAGATGCCCGCATCACGCGTCGCTTGGCCATCGGCGGGCGGGACTCGATCTCAACCCAAACGCCTTGTAGCCCATGCTGCGTCCGTCCGCGTCTGCCACGCCTGACTACACCGCCACGAGTGTTGCCGCTGAGTGGGCAACGTTTCTCGATCGCCATCAATGGCACTACATCGTCACGCTCACAAGCGAATACCCCCGGAGTCCCGATTCGCTCGAGCGATTCTTCAAGCACTCCTTCATCCGCCAACTCGCGCGCACTGCTCAGCAACCAATCAGTTGGTTCTACGCGGTCGAAGGCGCAAAGGGAGGGAAGCTGCCGCACACCCACGCCCTGCTCTGGTCAGGGAGCAGCCTAACGGTCGCCGCAGTTGAGCGTGCATGGACCCGTGGATTCACCACGGTGCGTCGCTACGACTCTGCACGTGGGGGAGCACGATATGTGGCAAAGGAAATCGGGTGGGGATCGGAGCACTATGGATTCTCTGACGCCCTGCCTCCGATTCGGGACTAGACAGGCATCCGGGCGATGCACGCAACTCTTTATCAATACATGACTTACACACCGGATACCGGATAGATACGTCTTCTGGGGCCAACCAACGTTTGCAGAAGCGGATATGCCGTTGCAGGTGAGGGGGAAACGAAGATCGGAATCAAAAACCCCTGTCACCCTCAATTCTGTCCTAAACGCGCCGATCGGGAGGTAATAGCTGCGGGGCACGGCTGGTGAGCCCCGCGCTAACCACCAACGGTGAGCGGGACGATGGAGTGGATTGTGGCTCTGGCAACAAAGTGGAGCGATGAGGCAATAGTCCTCGGAAAGAGGGGCGACGAGCGCGGAAGCCGCTTACTCGATGCGTTGGCGCGCGAACTCGTCGAGGCGGTCGAGCTGGAGAATGAACAACCGCTCACTCTTCGCGACGCCTCGAAGTATTCCGGCTACTCCGAGGACCATCTGGGCCGGCTCGTGCGGCACGGCAAGCTCGAGAACGTGGGCAGGCCCGGAGCGCCACGTGTGCGTCGACGCAATGTCCCCAAGAAGGCCACGGCGATTTCCGCAATTGCATCGACATCGGGCCAAAGCGATAATGTCGCGATTCTCGTTCGGGACATCGCCACCTCCATGATCGGAGCCTGACGATGCCCAAGATGCAGCGGAAGAAGAAACACTGGTCGCTCTCGTTCGGAGTGTACGGATCGAAGATCCGAGTTTCCGAGCTGACACCCGGCGGAATGCTCTACCTGCTGTGGCTCGGCGCCGATGGCAAGCAGCACAAGCGAAGCCTCGGGCACCGCGATCGCGTACGCGGGAAGCAAGAAGCGCTAACGGTCGCGAGCCAACTTGCCACGCAGCGTGAGACTGTCGAGACTGGCCGCGTCACCGTTGGCTGGCTGTTTGACAAATACCTCGCCGAGGGGCTTCATGGGCGCACCGTGAGGCATCAGAAGGAGGTCGAACGAAAGCTGAAGCTCTGGCGCCAATTTCTCGGCCCCAATCGACCGATCCAGTCGCTGAGTCCATCCGATGTTGAGAGGTTCCAAACTGCGCGACTGGCTGGCGCGATCGGACCATCGGACAAGCAGAAGGGTCGCATCAGTCAGACAACAGTCTGGCATGACTTCGTTGCACTGACTACAGCGTTCAACTTTGGCTGCGTCTATCGCGGCGTAGGAAACAAGCCGCTTCTCTCGTCAAACCCGCTTCGCGGAGTCAGGGTCGAAAAGACGGTTAGCCCCGCGCGCCCGGTCGCCGACGATAGTTATTACGCAGCGCTTCGCGGCGTCTCCTCGTCGATGCCAACGGCGTTTGTTGGTCTCCTAGACTTGGCTTTCGCGACTGGGCACCGCGTCGATGCAATTCTAAAGCTTCGATGGAGCGATGTGTCGTTCGCAGCGTCCGAGCATGCTCCGTTCGGCACTATTCGATGGCGCGCGGAGAACGACAAAATTGATAACGAGCACACGGTGCCGATCAACGAGATCGCCCGAATTGCGCTTGAGGCAGTCGGGCGGATGCAACCCGGCATCGGTGAAGCCTGGATCTTCCCGTCCCCGACGAACCCTTCTCGAAAGTTGGATCGGCACCTCGCTAGTAGCTGGCTAAGAAAGGCAGAACGAGTTGCCGGTGTTGTACACGTGCAGGGCCAGGGCTGGCACTCGTTCAGAAGGCAGTGGGCGTCAGCACTTCGACACCTCCCTGACACTGACGTCGCCGCTGCCGGTGGATGGAAGGACGTGGAAACGATGAAGAAGTGTTATCAGCATGCGGACGCTGCTGGCGTCCTTCGGGTCGTAACGGAGCGGAAGAGTGCAGTTAGGTGATAGAGTTATCCGTCGACCTATCCAACCCCGCCGAAAACGCAGAAGGCTCCAACCGCGTAAATGCAGTTGGAGCCTTCACTTCTGTAATCGGGACGGCGGGATTTGAACCCGCGACCCCCTGAACCCCATTCAGGTGCGCTACCGGGCTGCGCTACGTCCCGTCCGCCTCCGCGATCTCATCCCTCGAGAACTCCCCGCGGCGGACAGTGCTCCAACCTAACCCGCCGCGCGACCCTTTTCAACGCTGCGTCCTTTCGCCGGCGCCGCTGTCGCTGTACGCTGAGGCTCCATGTCCTCCTCTCGCGATCTCGAGGTCGTCCTCTATGGCGCGACCGGCTTCACCGGCCGTCAGACGGTCGCGTATTTCGCGCGCCACGCGCCCCCTGGTCTGCGCTGGGCAATCGCCGCGCGCAGTCGCGCAAAGCTCGAGATCGTGCGCGCCGAGGCGGGGCTCGTGGCCGACGCGCTGGAGCTGATCGTCGCCGACAGCGGCAACCAGGCGAGCATCGACGCCTTCGTCGCCCGCAGCCGCGTCGTGCTCAGCACCGCCGGCCCGTTCGCGCTGTACGGCACCCCCGTCGTCGACGCCTGCGTCAGGTTCGGCACGCACTACGCCGACATCACCGGCGAGACGCCGTGGATCCGCGAGATGATCGACCGCTATCACGCTCGCGCGTCCGCCGACGGAACGCGGATCGTGATGTGCTGCGGCTTCGACTCGGTGCCGGCGGACATCGGGACGCTGACGGTGGTCCGGGCGCTGCGCGACGCCGGCACCGGGACGCGCGACGTCCGCGCCTACTACCGCGGCACTGGTGGCTTCAACGGCGGCACGGTCGCATCGATGGCGAACGTCTACGCGACGCAGGGCGGTGCGTCACAGGTCGGTGCGCCGCGCGGGGCCCGTCTCGCCGATCCATTCCTCCTCGATCCGCCGGTCGAGCATTCGCCGCGACAGAAGTCGGAGAGCCGCGACGTCGTCACGCCGTTCGAGGACCCGGGCACCGGCGCCTGGGTCGGGCCATTCCTGATGGCTGTGATCAATACCCGCGTCGTCCGGCGCAGCGCAGCGCTCGCCGCCGAGCGTGGTGCGCCGTACGGGAGCGACTTCGTGTACCAGGAGTACCAGCGCTATGGCGGCGGACCGATCGCCGCGGTGAAGGCGGTTGCGATCACTGCACTGCTCGGCGTCGTCGACGCGGCGTTTCGTACGTCGTTAGGCAGGCAACTCTTCACGACGCTGCTCCAGCCCGGCGCCGGCCCATCGAAGGAATCAATGGACAAGGGCTGGTTCCGCACCGATCTCCATGGCACCGGCGAGGACGGGCGTGTCGTGCGCTGCACGATTCATCACAAGGGCGACCCCGGGAATCGCGCGACGGTGCGCTTCCTCTGCGAGTCGGCACTGGCGCTGGCGACGGCGAGCGAAGCACTGCCGCCGGGCGGCGGCGTGCTGACCCCGGCCACAGCGTTAGGCGACGTGCTGGTGCGCCGGCTTCGCGCCGCGGGCCTCGAGATCACGGTCGCCTGATGCGGACAGCCTTGTTGTGTCGTGTCGTGATGCTCGTGATCGTATTGACACTTGGCGCGTCGATGGCGTCAGCGCAGGACGGGTCCACGCCCAACCGGCCCGATTCCGCGCTTGCGAAGCCGCTGCCTGACCCGCGTGCCGTGCTCCCCGAGCGGCCCACGGTCGCGACACATGCGTACACCGTCGCGCCGGGGTATGTCGAGATCGAGACCGGAGCCCAGGCTGCTCGCCCAGCCGGGCGCACCCAGCTCGTCGCCCCCGTCGTCATGAAGATCGGCCTCGCTCGGCGGTCGCAGCTCGAGCTGCAGGGCGGATACCTCAGTGATCGCGGAACAGGGCGCACGATCTCCGGTGCCTCGGACTTGGGTGTCGCGCTCAAGCAGCGGCTGCTCGACGCCGCACCCATCGTCCACGACTTCTCCCTTCAGGCGACAGTGAAGCTCGCGACCGGTGCGAGCGGCGTCAGCACCGGCACCACCGACGTCTCGCTGCTGCTGATCTCCAGCCGAACGTTAGGCAGCGCGGAGCTCGACCTCAATGCCGGCTGGACGCGCCGCTCCGGCGACGGCTCGACGATCCCGCGCGACGCGTCGCTGCTGACCGCATCGTTAGGCATGCCGCTTGGTGGGCGCGTCGGCGGCGTGGCTGAGCTCTTCGCGTACCCCGGTACCGGCGGCCCAGCCGGTACAGCGCCGGCAATCGGCTTTCTCTTCGGGCCGACGCTGCAGCTGCGCCCGTGGCTCGTGCTCGACGCCGGCGCGATCGTGAACGTCCAGGCGATGGGCGCGAATGCGATCTATGCCGGGCTCACGTGGAACGTGGGCCGGATCGCCGGGCGCGGAGGCGCCCGTGGCGATCAGCTTCCGCCGTTATGACCGGTGAACGCGCCATCCTTGAACTCGAAGACGAGCGTCGAGTCGGGATAGTTGACCACTTCGAACGCGCCGGCGGTTCCCGCCGGAGGGTTCGTCAGGTACACGCCGACCGCGTCGGCGTCATAGACGGGGAAGCGCGCGACCTCGATCGCGATCGGGTGTGCGCCATTCCGGATCGCGATCACCCGCAGCGCCGTGTCTCCCGGCGATGTCCCCTCGATCACGGCGTCGACGGTGCCGTCGCGATCGTAATCACCAACGGCAGCGAATGCCGCCGGCATCCCGGCAGATCCGGCGGCGGCGGCCTGGCTCACGTCGGAACGGAACGAGGTCGCGCGCACTGCACGGAACCCTGGCGCGAGCGAGTCGAGCGCCTGCTGCATCGGCGGCGGCAGGTGCAGCGTGAAGCCGACGTCGCTGAGCTCGACCCGCGGGTTATCGGCCTTCGCCCGACAGGCGACGAAGCCGACGGCGCTCGCGACGGCGAGCGCGAAACACGATCTCGCCAGTCTCACGCTCGGCCTCGCGGCGCGGTGCTGTTCGCAACGCGCCGCGCGGCGGCATCCCCGTCGCTCGCTCGCGTGCCTCCTCGGCCGGCGTCGGCGTGCCACGAGCGGTGAGTCCAAGGATCCGCCGCCGCCCGCGCCAGGCCAGCAGGAGCAGCAGCAGCCCGAAGATGAGGATGATCAGCCCCCAGTAGAGGTTGATGTTCACTCCCTCCGACCGCTCGTACATCGGGTTGCCGCCGGTCGTCAGCCCGTAGCCGACCAGGATCACGCCTAACGCGCTGAACAGCCAGCCGATCGGCTGCCGGATGTCAGTCGCCATCACGATGCTCATCTGCGTGCACTCCCGTTATCTGAAGATGAGATTGAGGATCACCGTCATCGCGAGCACGACGATCGCCAGCGTCGCTGGACGATGCGTCCAGCGCTTCTCTTCCTGCGCCTCATGCGGCGTGAGCGAGTAGACCAGCCCGACCAGCTCGGGTTCCGGTCGCGGCCGCGTCATCAGGCTGACGACGATCGTGACGACGAAGCAGCTCACCCAGGCGACGATCGCCGTCCAGAAGGTCTGCGCCATCTCGCTCGGATACGTGTGGAGATGGCCGAAGAAGCCACCCTTGATCCCGGCCACCGCGCCCTCGGGGAGTGTCAGCCCGTGATGGATCATCGCGCCTAACGTTCCGGAGATCAGCCCGATGAAGGCGCCATGGCCGGTGCTCCGCTTCCAGAACATGCCGAGCAGGAAGGTCGCGAACAGCGGCGCGTTCACGAAGGCGAAGACGAGCTGCAGCAGCTCCATGATGTTGTTGAACGCACCGGCGACGTAGGCCGCCGCGATCGCCAGCAGCACGCCGCCGACCGTCGATGCGCGTCCCATCCAGAGGTAGTGCGCGTCCGATGCGTTGCGCCTGATGTGGCTCTGGTAGATGTCGTACGTCCAGACGGTGTTGAAGGCGGTGACGTTGCCGGCCATCCCGGACATGAACGACGCCAGCAGCGCCGTAAGGCCTAACCCGAGCATACCCGATGGGAAGAGGCGGATCAGCATCATCGGCGTCGCCAGGTCGTAGTCGAGCACCGTGCGTCCGGCCTGATCGACAAGCGGTGCACCGCCGGCGCCGAGCTTCGCCGGAATGATTCCCATCGCCCCGCTCCCCTTCGCCGACAGCACCAGCGCGATCATGCCGGGAAGGATGACGAGGAAGGGGAAGAACATCTTCGGCAGCGCGGCGATGAGCGGAGTGCGGCGTGCCGCGGTCATCGAGTCGGCGGCCATTGCCCGCTGCACGACGAGGAAGTCGGTGCACCAGTAGCCGAACGAGAGCACGAAGCCGAGCCCCATGACCAGTCCGAACCACTCCACGCCTATGGGGTTCGTCGAGGCGTGTCCCATCCCCTGCCAGGCGTGATTCAGCGAGCCGGCCGGCAGTCCGCGCAGGATCGCCGCGTCGGTGAGCTTCGCCTGCAGTCCGTGCCATCCGCCGACCGCGCGCAACCCGAGAAACACCAGCGGCGCGAAGCCGAAGACGATGAGGAAGAACTGCAGCACCTCATTGTAGATCGCGCTCGTCAGGCCGCCGAAGAGCACGTAGCCGAGCACGATCGCCGCCGACACCCAGATGCTGACGTTGAAGCTCCACCCGAGCAGGAGATTGAAGAGCTTCCCCATCGCGTACATCGAGATTCCCGACGAGAACACCGTCATGACGGCGAACGACACCGCGTTCAGCGTTCGCGTCTTCTCGTCGAAGCGAAGCTTCAGGTATTCGGGGACGGAGCGTGCGCGTGAGCCATAGTAGAACGGCATCATGAAGATGCCGACGAACACCATCGCCGGGATCGCGCCGATCCAGTAGAAGTGGCTCGTCGCGATTCCGTATTTCGCGCCCGAGGCGCCCATCCCGATGACTTCCTGCGCGCCGAGGTTCGCCGAGATGAAGGCGAGCCCGGTCACCCACGCCGGGAGCGAGCGGCCGGCAATGAGGAACTCGCCGCTGGTGGTCATCCGGCGGCGGAGCATCCAGCCGACGCCGAGCACCGCGGCGAAGTACACCGCCATGATCAGGTAGTCGATCTTCGCGAGATTGACGAGAGGGGTCGTATCCACGGATGCTCCGTTAGGGTGGCGAGTGTTCGGTCAGGCCCAATGGAAGGTCACCGCCGCGCCGGCGGGTACGACGTAATCGAACGACTGGTTCTTCCAGCGAACGACGACCGTGCGGTCGACCGCCGCCGTGTTCAACACGATGAGCACCTTCGATCCATCGTCGGCGTTGACGAACGCCACGCTCTGTACTCCCTCGACGTCCGACGACGACGCGATGCGGTGCGCGCCCGGCTTCACGAACTTGCTGGCGTGAGCCAGCGCGTAGTACTCGACGTTGCGCGTCACCGAGCCTGAGGTGGACCCGATGGTCACGACGCCGCGACAATCTGCACAACCGCCCAGGTGGGGGCCAGAGTTCTCGTCGAGGGCGAGGTTCCACAGGAGCACCCCCTTCGCCCAGTTCCGGGTGCTGTTGATGACCAGAGTCCCGACGAAGAACTTCAAGTTGTCAGCCCAGTTCGGGGACCATCCCCCGCCCGAGCACTCGGTGAAGTACGTCTCCTTGTCGGGGTACGCGTCGTGAACCTGATTCTGCGCCGAGACGTCGCCCGCGTAGCAGTGCCACGCGACGCCGGCAACGTACTGCCGCGCCCCGGCGTCGCCAAGGACGGCGAGCGGTGACTCCGGCTGGTCCCAGTTGTGGTCCCAGTCGAGGATCTTCGTCTTGATCCCGTTCTGCGCGAAGAGCGGCCCGAGGTTGTCGCGGACGAGCTGCGCCCGCTGCGCCGGGTCGAGGTACATCCCCGGATAGTTCTCCGGCTCGAAGTGCGGCTCGTTCTGTACCGTGAGCGCATAGATCGGAATCCCCTCCGCCTCGTACGCCTTCACGTAGCGGCGCAGGTACTCGGCGAGCGCGGGGTAGCCCTCGGGTGTGAGCGTCCCCTTGATCAGGCTCCCGGTGGTCTTCATCCAACCGGGTGCGCTCCAGGGCGACGCCATGATCCTGAGCTGCGGATTGATCGAGTACGCCTGCTTCACCGCCGGGAGGAAGTACGGGCGGTTCGAGTCGATCGAGAAGTGCGCGAGCGTCGGATCGGTCTGTCCCGAAGGCATGTCGTCGAGGCTGTAGTCGTGCATCGAGAAGTCCGACGCGCCGATGGTGAGGCGCATGAAGCTCAACCCGATCCCGGGGTTGCGCCCGAACAGCTCCTGCATCAAGCCGTCGCGCTGTGTCTGCGACATCTTCGTCTCGATCAGCCACGCCGACGCATCGGTCATCGCCGCGCCGAAGCCGACCATCTCCTGATACTGGGTCGCGTCGTCGACGGTGATCGTCGTTCCGGCCGGTGGAGCGGTGGTGTAGAGGTGCGCATCCGTCTGGCGCGAGAGGAGCTTCGCGCCATTCGCGCTGGTCATCCAGACGTCGACGGCCGTACTGGCGGGAGGAGGGGTGACACCCCCGCCCGGATCGGTGGAGCCGCCGTGGCCGCAGGCGACGGCGAGGACGAGCGCGGCGACGACGGAATGCGAGGGAGTGTGTCGCATGAGACTCACGTCAGTGTGATGGCCGAACCATTGAGACGCGCAATCGAACCACAGAGAACCGCAACTCAGCACAAACAATACGGCCGAGGACAGCGACTTCGCTGCCCTCGGCCGTATCCGTTCGCTGTCACCTCACTGCCAACCCGGGTTCTGGGTCAGGTTGGGATTGATGTCGCGTTCGCTCTGCGGGATCGGGTAATACAGGCTCGGGACGCCGATGACTGCATAGCCCATCTCGGCCTGCTTGGCCCGCATCGCCGCGTCGAGAGTACCGTAGCGCTGCAGGTCGAACCAGCGCTGCCCCTCGAGCACGAACTCGCGACGCCGCTCGACCCGGATCGAGTCTCGCAGCGCGACCTGCCCGGTCACGCCGACCGAGGGGAGACCGGCGCGATGGCGCACCGAGTCGAGCGCCTGCACGGCCGTCATCGGCCCGGCGGCGCCGCCCTCGTTCACCGCCTCGGCGTACATCAGCAGCACGTCGGCGAAGCGCGAGATGATCCAGTTGTTGTCCTGCTGCACCCAGCCGCGCGCCGTCATGTTCTGCGTGTTGTTCTCGTCGAGGTACTTGTCGAACGCCGGGCCGTTAGGCACCGTCCAGGTCACGGTGCGCCCCGCCTTGTCCCTGTACGGCGGCGCCATGAAGGTGCCGTGGTTCCCGCGCTGGTCGTTAGGCGCGTAGAGCCTGACCAGCGACGGGACGAGTCCCATCAGCCCGTATGAATCGCCGCCGGGGTAGTTCGACGGAAGGCTGAACAGGGTGACGACGCTTCCGGCCCCGGGATCGAGCGTGTGGTCGTAGTTGATCTCCCAGATGCTCTCCGGATTGATGAACTCGCGCTCGACCGCGAAGTTGTCCTTCCACACCGCGTTCAGCGCGTAGCGGCCGCTCGAGATGATCTGCCCCGCGGTCTGCGCCGCGCTCGCGTAGTTCTTCTGCTGGAGGTAGACCTTCGCCAGCAGCGCGTTGGCCGCGCCGGAGGTGACGCGTCCGATGTCGGCGCCGGAGTACGACGCGGGAAGACCCGCCGCCGCCGACTGCAGGTCGCTGACGATCAGCGCGTACACCTGCGCCTGCGGCGTGCGCGACACGTTGAGGTTGGCCAGTGAGCTGACCTCGTGCTCGATCAGCGGCACGTCCCCGTAGAAGCGGACGAGGTTGAAGTAGGCCAGCGCGCGCAGGTAGCGCGCTTCGCCGAGCACGCGCGCCTTGAGCGTCTCGTCCATCTGGATCGCCGGCACATGGTCGAGCACCGCGTTGGCGCGATTGATGGTCGTGTACGAGTCGCCCCAGGGCCCGGCGAGGGTGCCTTCGCTGGCGTTGAAGGTGTACTGGTCGAAGTGGTGTCCGTCGGAGCCGAAGTTCGGGCTGGCGTAGATGTCGTCCGTGGCGATGTCCGACATGTACCAGAAGCTCAGCCAGTGCGCCCACTTCGTCTGCTCGTAGACGCCGTTCACCGCCGCGACGGCGTCCGTCGCCGACTTGTAGAAGTTCTCCGGCGCGAGGACGTCGTTAGGCTTGGGATTCAGGAAGTCGCTGCAGGCGGAGAACAGCGTCACGCCGGCAAGGGAGGCGCCGATCGCGATGCGGCGAAGGGCGCGGGTGCTGTCGAATGTATGCATGATGCGCGTGGCTCCCGGTGATTAGAAGCCGGCGTTGAAGCCGAAGGTGATCTGGCGCGGCTGCGGATAGGTTCCGAAGTCGAAGCCCTGAGCGAGATTGCTCGAGGAGTACTCGTTGAGCTCCGGGTCGTAGCCGCTGTACTTCGTGCTGGTGAAGAAGTTCTGCGCGCTGACGTACACGCGGAGATTGTCGACGTGGCCGACGTGCGCCTGCGTGAGCCACACTCCCGGGATCGCGTAGCTGAGGCGGATGTTCTTCCCGCGCAGGTACGATCCGCTCTCGACGAACAGGTTCGACGGGCTCGTGTCGAAGGTGTTTCCCGTCTTCGGCGCCGGGATCCCGTAGCCGTTGCCGAGCACGTCGCGCAGCTGGTTGGTGTTGCCGGCGTTCTGCGTCAGGATCGCGCGATTGATGTTGTAGATCTTGTTGCCGACCGACCACTGCAGGAACACGGACAGCTGCAGCCGGTTCCAGCCGAAGTCGTTGTTGAAGCCGCCGATGTAGTTCGGCTGCGCGTTGCCGAGGATCGTGCGGTCGTCTCTGTTGACCTTTCCGTCGCCGTTGAGGTCCGCGTACTGGACGGCGCCGTTCGCGTCCTTCCCGGCGTAGACGAAGCCGTAGAAGCTGTTCGTCGGCTGGCCGACCTGCAGCAGCGTCGGGTCCTGGTTGGCGCCGGCGCCGACTCCGCCGAGGCCGATGATCTGGTTGCTCGCGCCGAGCTGCAGCACCTTGTTGCGGTTCCACGCGAGGTTGAGCTGCGAGTTCCAGGTGAACGGACCGGTGAGGTTCACCGTGTTCACCGTCAGCTCGGCGCCCTTGTTCGCGACCGCGCCGATGTTCTTGAGGACGCTGCCGGTGCCTGACGTGCGCGGGATCGGCACGTCGAGCAGGAGGTCGCTGGTCTTCTTGTCGTAGTAGTCGGCGTTGAACGAGAGGCGGTTGCCGAAGACGCCGACGTCGAGGCCTACGTCGTACTGCCGCGTCGATTCCCACTTCAGGTCGGGGTTCGGCAGCCCGGCCGGGACGAAGCCGATCCCGCGCGAGCCGACGAACGGGTAGACGGTGGCGTTCAGCCGCGCGAGCGCGGCGTAGTTGCCGATGTCCTGGTTGCCGGTGCGGCCGTAGCTCGTGCGCAGCTTCAGGTCGTCGAACCAGCCTAACGCCTTGATGAAGCTCTCGTCGCTGGCGCGCCAGGCGAACGCCGCCGCCGGGAAGAATGCGTAGCGATTGCCGGCGCCGAACTTCGACGAGCCGTCGACGCGACCGGAGAGCGTGAACAGGTAGCGGTCGAGCAGCGTGTAGTTCGCGCGCGTGAAGTACGAGAGCAGCGACGAATGCGGCTCGCCGGTGAAGACGCCGACGAAGGTCTGCGCCTGATTGAGCCCGTTCGTCCCGAGGCGGTCGGTGTTGAACCCCTGCGCCGTCCCCGAGACGTTCTCGGTGTTCGAGCGCTGGAACGTCAGCCCGCCGAGGAGGTCGAGGGTGTGGATGTCGGCGAAGCCGCGCGTGAAGTGCAGCGTGTTCTCGTTCAGCCACGTCGTCGCCGCCAGCTGGCCGCGGCTTCCCTGCCCGCCGAAGTTCCGGCCCGGCAGCGTATAGTTCGGCGAGTAGAAGTTCTGCGTCGAGTTCAGGTAGTCGCCGCCGATCGACGAGCGCAGCGTCAGCCCGGGAATGAAGTCGTACTCGCCGAAGAGGTTGCCGATCGCGCGCGCGTCGGTCTCGGTGTTGGTGATGCCTAACGCGGTGGCGACCGGGTTGGAGAACGGACGCCCGGTGAGGAAGTTGAACTCGGTGTTGTACTCGCCGCCCGAGTTGTAGACGGGGATCGTCGGCGGGGCGAGGATCGCGTTGAGCAGCACCGACGACACTTCCTGACCGTTGCCGCCGTTAGGCAGGATCGAGCCGTCGGAGCGGCTGAGCGTCAGGCGGTTGCCGATCCGGAACCGGCTGCTGATGTCGCGGTCGAGGTTGAGCCGCACCGAGCCGCGCTTGAGGTCGGTGCCGATGACGATGCCCTGCTGGTTGAGCAACGCGCCGGAGAGGTAGAAGCGCGTCGTCGTGTCGCCGCCGGAGAACGCGAGGTCGTAGTTCTGCACCGGCGCGGTGCGGAAGATCGCGCTCTGCCAATCGGTTCCCCGCCCGAAGGCGGCGATCTGCGCCGCGCTGTAGGGCGCCGGGGCGCCGCCGGCGATGTACGCCTGGTTGACGTTGGTCGCGAACTCCTGCGCATTGAGCAGGTCGAGCTTGTGCCGGACCTCGGCGGTGCCGACGTAGGCGCCGAGCGAGATCGTGTTGCCGCGGCGGCGCCCGGCCTTGGTCGTGATGAGGATGACGCCGTTCGCCGCGCGCGCCCCGTAGATCGACGTCGCCGACGCATCCTTGAGGATGTCGATCGACTCGATGTCATCGGGGTTGATCAGCGAGAGCGGGTTCACGCCGCGCGCGCCCTGCGTCATCAGGGTGTTGGTGTTGGTCTGGTTCACGTCCGACGTGACCGGGACGCCGTCGATCACGTAGAGCGGATCGTTCCCCGCCGAGATGGAGTTGCCGCCGCGGATGCGCACCGCCGCCCCCGCGCCGGGCTGCCCGCTGGCCGTGGTCACCTGCACACCGGCCGCCCGGCCGAGCAGCGCCTGGTCCACCGACTGCACGGGCTGCGTCGAGATCTGCTCGCTGGTGACCGACGAAACCGCACCGGTGACGTTGCGCCGTTCCTGCGTGCCGTAGCCGACGTTCACCTCGACGGTCGCCAGTGTCGTCGCGACGGCGCGGAGCGAGAAGTCGGCGGTGACCGTCGCGCCGTCGGTGACGACGACACGCGCCGTATCGCGGCCGAAGCCGATCCGCTGCGCGAAGACGATCTGCGCGCCGACCGGGACGCCGGCGATGGTGTAGCGACCGCTGGCGTCGGACATCCCGCCTAACGTCGTGTTGGCGACGCGGACCGTGACCGACGGCAGCGGCTCTCCCGATGCTGCCGAGGTCACATGCCCGCTGATCGTTCCGGTCTGCGCGAGCGCCGTCGTCGCGGCGAGCGCCGACAGCGCGAGCATCGGCACGAGCGATACCGCTCGGCGTGCCCGACAGAATGCATGCATGGCCCCCTCCTGGGTGGTGTTGATGCGGTGTTGCAATTGTTGGGAGTGGTTCCCGCACGACGGGGGGGCTGCGGCCGCGTGGCCGCACGAGTGCGGATGTCGTCGTCAGGCCTGACGATCCGGCCTTCGACTGACGGGTGATGCGCGAATGCTAATTGCCGGTGCTGCCACGGTGAACCCCGGCCTCAGTGCAATTCCACCACTCGTTTCCCGGTCGCCGAAAAGTTCGCGGCCTCGATGACCGCGAGCCCCGCGACCGAATCGGCGGGATCGACCGGCGGTGGCGCGTCGCCACGGATCGCGTCCGCGAGCTCGGCGTAATACCGCTCGTACGCGCCACGTTCGGTTGGTACGGATTGCACTTCTGTTCCGTTGGCGAGACGACCCCATCCGTCCTCCGGATCTTCACCCCAGTGCGCGTCACCGGGTCGCACTCCCTTCCGCAGCGAGTCCTCCTGCACGTCGAGCCCGTACTTGGTGTACGAGCCGCGACTGCCGAGCACGCGGAAGCGCGGGCCGCCTTCGGCGGCGACGAGCGACATGACGAGGTGCGACGATATGCCAGAGCGATGCCTGACGACGATGAATGCATCGTCTACCACGTTGCTCGCCGCGCGCACCATGCGCTGCTCGCAGAACACTGACGCAGCCGGCCCGAACAGCAGCAGCGCCTGGTCGATGAGGTGTGGGCCGATGTCGTACACGAGCCCCGCGCCCGGCGCGTCGCCTTCGTTCTTCCACCCGGCGCGCGGCTCGGGCCGCCAGCGATCGAAGTGCGACTCGAACCGGTAGACATCGCCGAGCCGTCCGCTCTCGATCAGCCGCCTGACGGTGAGGAAGTCGCCGTCCCAGCGGCGATTCTGGAAGACGGTCAGCACGCGCCTGTTGCGGCGCGCCTTCTCGATCAGCGCCCGACCCTCGGCCGCGGTGGCCGTGAACGGCTTGTCGACGACGACGTGCAGCCCGGCGCCGAGCGCGACGTCAGCGATGCTGAAGTGGGTCGCGTTAGGCGTGCCGACGACGAGCAGGTCGAGATCGCCGGCGCGCGCGACGAGCGCGTCGGCATCGGGCACCGTTTCGACGCCTGGATGATCGCGCCGCGCTGCCGCGGCGCGCTCCGGGTTCGACGTCGAGACGAGCGTCAGGCGCATCCCGGGCGTGGCGGCAACGAGCGGCGCGTGAAAGACGGATCCGGCGAGACCGTAGCCTGCGAGTCCGACGCGAATGGTCATTGGAGTTGAAGAGAGAGGATGCACGGCGGGACGTGAATCAGCTGCGCAACTTCAAGCGACAAATTACCGGAGGCACGGAGGGCATAGAGGGGTTTGATCGAAACCGCTCTGTGCCCTCTGTGCCTCCTGTTGATCACACCCGCTGTTGCGAGCGCCGTTCTCACGCACGACACCAATTTCCCTCAGGCGTCATCGATTTTCAACGACTCTGACCCCTTGAAATGACTTTTGGGATTTTCAACGACTCTGACCCCATGCAGGGTCGCAGTCGTCGGCGACCGGGACGGACTTTCCATCCGCGGTCCTCAAGCTGAACTTCGCCGAGTCGCCGTGCGCCGCGTCGGGGCCCGAGTAGAGCGTGAACGTGCCTGGCTCGGTGACCAGGCGCATCGATGCATCGTGGAAGGCGAGGTCGCGGGCGGTGATCGGGAAGCGAAGCGTACGCTTCTCGCCGGGAGCGAGCGTCACGCGCGCGAACCCGCGCAGCTGGCGTACCGGGCGCGTGATGCTGCCGACGTCATCGCGGACGTAGAGCTGCGCGACCGCGTCGCCGGCGACCGCGCCGGTGTTGGTGACGTCGATCTCGACGTGAAGCGTGTCGCGCCCGGTCATCGTCGATGCGCTCGGTCGCGGCGCGCTGTAGGAGAACGTCGTGTAGCTCAGCCCGTGACCGAACGTATAAAGCGGAGTGTAGGAGACGTCGATGTAACGCGACGTGTACTTCTGCGTGTCGGTGGATGGCCGCCCGGTGTTCTTGTGCGCGTAGTAGATCGGTACCTGCCCGGTGACGCGCGGGAAGGTGACGGGGAGCCGGCCGCCGGGATTGTAGTCGCCGAACAGGACGTCGGCCGTCGCGGTGCCGTGCTCGATGCCGAGGAACCAGGTCTCGACGATCGCCGGCATGATGCTGTCGAGCTCCTGCAGCGCGAGGGGACGCCCGTTCATCAGCACCACCACCGTCGGGACGCCGGCCGCCCGCACGGCGCGGACGAGCTGCATCTGGGCGCCAGGGAGGTCGATCGTCGCGCGGCTGCTCGCCTCGGCGCTCATGTCCGGCGTCTCGCCGACGACGAGGATGACCGCGTTCGCCCGCTTCGCCGTCGCGACCGCGCTCGCGATCCCCGAGCTGTCGCTGCTCGCCGGCGACGCGCCGCGCGCGTAGAGGACGTTTGCGTTAGGCAGCGCGCGGCGGACGCCGTCCAGGACGGAGACAGCGTCCTCCTTGCGCCCGGCGCCGCCCCAGTTGCCGATGGTGGCGCCGGTGTCCGCGCCTAACGCTCCGATCACGGCCACCGTCGTCAGCGTCTTCTTCAGCGGCAGGACCCCGCCGTCGTTCTTCAGCAGCACGATCGACTGGCGCGCCGACTCGCGCGCGGCGGAGCGGCTCGCCGCGGTGACCATCGCCGAGCGCTCGGCCGCCGCGCTGATCCCGCGATACGGGTCACTGAACAATCCGAGGCGGTACTTCAGCCGAAGGACGCGACGCACGGCGTCGTCCACCTCCGCCTGCGGAACGCGCCCCGATCGTACGAGCCCCGGAAGCGTCTTGCGGTAGATGTCCGCGACCATGTCCACGTCCACGCCGGCGTCGATCGCCGCCTTGCCGACGTCGGCGCTGTCGGCACCGATCCCGTGGTTCAGCAGCTCGCCGATTCCGGTCCAGTCGCTGACGACGACGCCGTTGAAGCCCCATTCGCGACGGAGGATCTCGCGCGTGAGCAGCGGGTTCGCGTGCGCCGGAACTCCGTCGATCTCGTTGAAGCTCGACATCAGCGTCTGCGCGCCGGCGCACACTGCCGCATGGAATGGCGGCAGGTACACATCGCGCAGCGTGCGCTCGGGAATGTCGGCAACGTTATAGTCGCGTCCGGCCTCGGCGGCGCCGTACGCGGCGAAATGCTTCACCGTCGCGGCGATGCTGGTCGGCGACTGCAGCCCCGTGCCCTGGAAGCCGCGGACGCGCGAGATCGCGAAGGCGCTGCCGAGGAAAGGGTCTTCGCCCGCACCCTCGACGATCCGCCCCCAGCGCGCATCGCGCGCGATGTCGACCATCGGCGCGAACGTCCACATGATTCCCGCCGCGGCGGCCTCGGTGGCGGCGATCCGCGCGCCCTGGCGGCCGATCTCCGGATTCCAGCTCGCCGCCTCGCCTAACGGTACGGGGAAGGTGGTGCGGAAGCCGTGGATGACGTCGAGCGCGAACAGCAGCGGGATGTGCAGCCGCGACCCGGTGACGGCGAGATGCTGCAGCGCGCGGGTGGTGTCGGCGCCGACGACGTTCAGCAGCGACCCCACCTCGCCGCGCCTGATCTGCCCTGCCCCCGCCTCGGCGCCGCCCGGCCCCGTCGGGTCAGCGAGCCCGGAGAGCTGGTTGAGCTGTCCGGCCTTTTCCTCGAGCGTCATCAAGGCCAGCACCGAATCGACGAACCGATCTTCGCCTGGCGCGCCGGGTGTCACGCTCGCGGCAACCGTCGCCGCGGCCGGTGTGGTGTTCGATGGAACGGTGCGCGGCGTGCAGGCGGTGAGCAGCGCGGCAACGAACGTCAGGCACCTCGCGCGGGCGGAGATCGAGCAGCAATTCATGGCGGTCCGTGGGCGGGTAGTCGGTGAACGAAGCGCTTCAGTGTGTGCAACGCCGTTCGATCGTCTCTCCATCGCGGTGTGATCGCCCGCATGGCGCGACGAGAGTCCGGTCTGGCGACTGCAATGCACCGAACCTAGACTCAATTAATAGGCGCTCGCTCGCGAGCGCGCACGTCAACGACGACTCCCCGCCGACCGCACCCATGTCGCACACCAGTCCCGCCGAGGCAAGTCACGGTTCACGAGCGATCGCGCCGAGGTTCATCGTCGCCGGCGTGATGGCGGCGATCGTCGCCGTCGCCGGCTGCAGCGGCTCGCACAAGAAGGCGACGACCGAGATCACCGGCCCGCCGGCTCCGCCACGCCAGGCGAAGTGGGGACTGGATTGGGCCGACGAGTTCAACGGCCCGACGCTGGACGCGGCCAACTGGATCGTCTCCGACGGGCCCGTGGACGTGAACAGTGAGCTCGAGTACTACTCGCCGTCAGCCGTCACGATCGAGAACGGCGCGCTGGTGCTGCGCAGCGACAAGCAGACGACGGGCACACGCGCGTACACATCGGGAGAGGTTCGTACCGGGGCGAAGCACGTGATCGGGCGCGGCACCGCCGTCGAGTGGCGGACGCAGGTGCCGTCAGGCAAGGGCATCTGGCCGGCGAACTGGATGGTGGCGACGCCATGCAACGGGCTGCAGGGGTGCGGATCCAACTGGCCGCCCGAGATCGACGTGATGGAGATGAAGGGAAGCGCGCCTAACGTCAACATCATGACGCACTGGTGGGGATCGTATCCCGGGCAGCAGTATCAGTCCGATACGTGGACGAGCGCGACCGACCTGTCGCTCGGTTATCACACGTATCGCGTCGAGTGGTATCGCGACAGCATCATCTGGCTGGTCGATGGCCAGCAGCGCGCGAAGCACACCAGCAACATCACGAATGGCGCGATGCAGCTCGTGATGAACACCGCCGTCGGCGGGCAGTTCGACGGCAATCCGGACGGCACGACGACGTTTCCGCAATTCCATCGCATCGACTACGTGCGCGTCTATCGCGACACCGCGAACGTCTACTAGAAATCAGTCGTGAGTGATGTAGGGAGTCGCGCGCGGCCGATGGTCATTCCCGCGCGCCCGGCGGCGGTCGTCTGTGACATGGACGGATTGCTCGTCGACAGCGAGCGGATGGAGCGTCGTGCATGGCAGGCCGCCGCGATCGCGCACGGGATCGACATGTCCGACGAGCGCTTCGCGTCGTTCATCGGCCACCCCGCCGACGAGGGCGAGAAGCTCCTCCGCCGCTATTACGGCGACACGTTCGACATCGCCGCGTTCCGCGCCAGCTGTCACGATCGCATGCACGCACTGATGGCCGACGGTGGAGTCCCTCTCCGTCCCGGCGCGCGCGAATGGCTCGCGTTCGTGCGGGAGCTCGACATCCCCGTCGGACTCGCGACGTCGAGCAGCCCCACGCTGGTCGCCGAGCGACTCGGCCCACTCATCTCGCTGTTCGACGCCGTCGTCACACGCGCCGACGTCGCGCGCGGAAAACCGTACCCCGATCTCTACCTCGAGGCGGCAGCACGGCTCGGCGTTCCCGCAGGGGAATGCCTCGCGTTAGAGGACTCCCCCACCGGCGCGCGGGCCGCACTCGCCGCCGGGATGACAGTCATCGTGATCCCCGACCTGGTTCCGCTCCCGACCGATTTGCAGACGCGAGTCGGGGGAGTGTACGACTCGCTCGATGCAGTGCGAGCGATTGTCGAACCGAGGTGGAGAGGCTGAAGGCGAGTGGAAGGAGAGGCGACGAGGGATGAGGGAGGCGCGGCGGCCTAGGGCCGCACGCTGACGGGGGACATGGGACGTGGGGGAGGTGCAACGGGGAACAGGGAACGAGGAAGTGGCGCCATTAATCGTGGTTCCGCGTTAGGAGGGACAAGAAAGCACGAGGAAGGAGGGACAAGGAAAAAGGGGCGGTTCCTTGCTTCGCGGTACGAGGAAGTACGAGAGACGAGGAAGCACGAGGGACGAGAAAGTAGAAGGGACAAACGATGAGGACGGCGGAAGAACGGCGGCGTCGCTCGTTCCTCGTCCCTCGTTCCTCGTCACGCGATGCGCAGCGACAGCGGGGTCAGACTCGCCACTCCGTCATTCCTTGTCCCTCATGCCCCTCGTCCCTCATAACGCCAACCACGGCACAAGGGCGCCATTCCCTCATTCCATGTCCCCTGTTGCTACTCCCCCACGTCCCATGTTCCACGTCCCGCTCGTCGCGTGAGGCGACGGCGGATTCCCCGTCCCTCGTCACCCTCCTTGTCCCTCGTATTTTCGTATCCCGATCGCCGTCAAAAGACCTATATTTCCCCAATGCGGATTTATCTCGATCATGCCGCGACCACCCCGGTGCGCCGTGAGGTCCTGGACGCGATGCTGCCCTTCCTCGGGGAGCGTTTCGGCAACCCGTCGAGCATGCATCGATGGGGACGCGAGGCGCGAGTCGCGCTGGACGAGGCGCGTGAACGGGTCGCGGCGACGATCGGTGCGCGGCCCGATGAGCTCTGCTTCACCTCGGGCGGTACCGAGGCGGACAACCTCGCCATTCTCGGTTGCTGGCACCACCTGCGACACGAGCGTCCAGCCGTCGTGTCCAGCCCCTTCGAGCACAAGGCAGTGCTGGCCACGGTGCACGAGGTCGCGCACGAGGGTGGGGAGGAGCGGCTCGCGCACGTGACCAGCGGTGGCATCGTCGACGTCGAGGACGTCGATCGTCTTGTCGACGATCGCGTCGCGCTCGTGTCGATCATGTGGGTAAACAACGAGATCGGCACCATCCAGGACGTCCCGGCGTTCGGTGCGATCGCCCGCGATCGCGGTGCGCTCATGCACACCGACGCCGTGCAGGCGTTCGGCAAGCTTCCGATCGACGTGCACGCGCTGCCCGTGGACCTGCTCTCGATCTCGGGACACAAGGTCGGCGCGCCGAAGGGGATTGGCGCGATGTACGTGCGCCGCGGCGTGCACATCGACCCGCTCTTCCATGGCGGCTCCCAGGATCGCGGCCGCCGTCCCGGCACCGAGAACGTCGCCTTCGCGGTCGGCTTTGCCACCGCGGCGGAGCTCGTGGTCGCCGAGCGTGAGCGCGAGTGCGAACGGTTAGGCACGCTGCGCGACGAGCTGCAGCGGGCGATCACCGACGCGATCCCCGACGTGATGATCCACGGCGCCGGCGCGCCGCGGGTCAACCACATTCTTTCGATCTCCATCCCCGGCATCGACGCCGAGTCGCTGCTGATGGCGCTCGACCTCGAGGGAATCGCCTGCTCCGCCGGCTCCGCCTGCCAGAGCGGGAGCGTCGCCCCCTCGCACGTCCTCTCGGCGATGGGCGTCCGCCCGGACCTCGGCAGCTCGGCGATCCGCATGTCGTTAGGCACCCTCTCCACCCCCGAGGCGATCGCGCACGTCGCTCGCCGCTTTCCGCAGCTGGTCGAGAAGGCGAGAGATTACTCGCGGACCGCGTCCAACTCGTGCGCGATCCGTGGGGCGGCCTGAAGTTGGTCTGGGCGAGTCGGCTATGACACGGCGAGGAGAGATGAGACAGACTCCGATGGAGGGAGGAGAGACGAGCGACGAAACAACGATTGCGGTTACCGGAACACCCGCCGCTGCCGTCCCGCCTGGCGCGTCCTCTCATCTCCCATCTCTCGATCGGAGCCTCGATCATCTCTCATCGCCATGTCAGACCCAGTCCCGCCGCGTACTAGTCGCGATGTCCGGCGGTGTCGACTCCTCCGTGACCGCCGGGTTGCTCGTCGAGCAGGGGTACGAGGTCATCGGGGCGACGATGAAGCTCTTCTGCCATGGCGACGAGGTCCCCGATCGCCCCTGCTGCTCGCTCGACTCGATCAATGACGCGCGGCGGGTCTGCGACACGTTGGGCATCCCGCACTACGTGCTCAACATGGAGAGCGCGTTCGGTCGCGACGTCGTCGATGACTTCGTCGCCGAGTACGCTCGCGGGCGGACGCCGATTCCGTGCGTCCGCTGCAACACCTTCACCAAGTTCCGCGACCTGGTGCACAAGGCCGACGCGGTCGACGCGGCGTGGGTAGCGACCGGCCATTACGCGCGGATGGTGAACGGCGAGCTGCAGCGGGGGCTCGATCCGGCCAAGGACCAGAGCTACTTCCTCTGGGGAATCGACCGGCGCGTGCTCTCGCGGCTCCTGCTCCCCATCGGCTGGCTGACCAAGGCCGAGACGCGCGAGCGGGCGCGGGCGATGGGGCTGCGCGTCGTCGCCGACAAGGTCGAGAGCCAGGACATCTGCTTCGTGCCTGACGGCGATCACGCGCGCGTCGTCGCCGCACGGTTAGGCAGCGATGCACCGGCGCTCGCGCGCGGAAACTTCGTTCGCTCGAACGGCGTGGTCGTCGGGCAGCACGAGGGCTTCGTGCGTTACACCGTCGGGCAGCGTCGCGGAGTGCCGGGCGGATTCGCCGAGCCGATGTTCGTCACCGAGATCCGCGCCGCGACGCGGGAAGTGGTGATCGGGCCGCGAGCGGAGCTGCTCGGCCGCGGCGTGGTCGCGCGCGAGCTGCGCTGGCTCGTCGATGCGCCTCCGGTTGGGGCCCGGGTCGAAGTCCAGGTCCGTCACCGCGCCACGCCCGCCCGGGCGGAGATCGTGCGCGTCGACGGCGACGAGATCGAGCTCGCGCTCGATGAGCCGGTGGCGGCGATCGCACCCGGCCAGTCGATGGTGGTCTACCGCGGTGACACGGTGCTCGGCGGCGGGGTGATCGAGGGATCGCGGGCCTTCCGCGCGCCGCTGCCGGTGATCGCCGCGTAGCTTCCGTCGGCCGATGCTCGTCATCAGGGTGACTCCTTCAAGCCACCGATGACGAGCATCGAGCTCCCCAGCACCGCGGTCGAGATGAGCCGCGAGACCGCCCGCAGCGCGATCGCGTTGAACGGTCGCCCCGCGATCGTGTTCGGCGCCTTCTTCATCATCGCCGGGTGCGGCATCGGTGCGCGTGCGCTGATCGGCGGCACCGACGGGATGCATGCGCCGCGCGTGATCGTCGCGATCTGTGGCGCACTGTTCGCGCTCGCGGGACTCTGGGTATCAGCGAACGGAGTGCTCGACCTGCGACGCAAGCGCGACGCGGCCGAGCGTGCAGCGGCGACGCCGCGGCAGCCGTGGTTGTGGGACTACCCATGGAGCCACGAGGGAATCGGCAACGACACCTCCCGCGAGATCGTGTCCGCGTTCGGCTTCGCGATCTTCATGGCGATCTTCCTCACGCCCTTTCACTGGATCGGCTTCGCGAAGGATGGCGGACCGCGCATCTTCGGCGTGTTCGCGCTGCTCTTCGATCTCGCCGTGATCGGCCTGCTCGTGCGCGCCGTGCGGCTCGTCATGATGCGCCGCCGTTATGGCCGGTCGTGGCTCCGCTTCGGGCACTTCCCTTTCTTGGCCGGGGAGCCGCTCGAGGCATCGCTCGCGGCGCGTGACGGGCTCGCCGCGCTGACCCGCCTGACGGCGACGCTGCAGTGCGTGCAGGAGCGCTACGAGGATCGCGGCAGTGGTCGGAACCGCAGCAGACAGGTCATCTGCTACCAGCTCTCCTCGGAAACGAAGACCGTCGAGAAGAGTGCGAGCGGGACCTTCGATTTCTCCTTCGCCGTTCCCGCCGACGCGCCGAACACGGCGCTGAGCGAGCGTCCGGCGCGCTTCTGGGAGCTGGTCCTGACGAGCGACGACATCCCCGGCGTCGACTACGCGGCGAAGTTCCTCGTCCCGGTCTACGCGCGGCGTTAGGCAGCTCGGCGTCCCATCAGCGTCATCTCGAGCGGTCAGAGTCGTTGAAATTGGATGAGCGTCATCTCAAGGGGTCAGAGTCGTTGAAATCTGATTATGGCCACGCTGATACGATGTTGCGCGCCATTCGACGGCGCGCGTCATCGTTTTTCAACGACTCTGACCCCCTCCGCCTACGCACTCGCCCGAGGGGCGCGGGATGCTGACGCCGGCATCTACCGGCCGGCCGAAATCGGGGGAGCCGTCTGCCTTCCAGCCGAACTTCTGCGCCCGGATGTCGCGCCTCCACCCCGGCGCGGGCGCGACCTTGGCGTGGTACATGATCCAGCTCTCCGTGCTGTCGGGTGAGAGTGTGAAGCTGGCGTGGCCGACGCCGTACACCGTCGGCGTGCCGGCGAAGACGGGGCCGGTCTTCACCACGCTGTCGGGGTTCATCGCGTCGCTCAACGGCGCCTTGAGCCGGAGCGCGCCGAGCTTGTAGGCCGGGAGCCACGATTCGCCCGTCGAATAGACGATGAACACCTTGCCGTCGTGCTCGAGGAACTCCGGCCCTTCCTCCAGCGCGAGCCCGTCCGCCGCGCTCGGCTGCTCCCACGACTCGGTCGGGGAGCTGATCTTCACCCGGTTGGTTGCGATCGACCACGGATTCGACATCCGCGCGATGAACAGGTGCTGCGGCGTGCGATCGGTGGTCGCGCTGTCGACCCACCCCGACCAGACCGCGTAGAGCTTCCCGCCTAACGCGTGGACGGTGAGGTCGATCGCCCACCGGTTGGCGCGCCCGGTCGCGATGCTGTCGCCGGTGTAGAGGATTCCGCGATCGGCGTACGGCCCCTGCTGCGGATCGGCGCCCGGCGACTCGAGGACGCCCGCGTGCTGGTGCACGTAGGGCGGCCCACTCGAGCCGGCGGCGTAGTAGACGTACCAGCGCCCGTCGATGAAGTGCAGCTCCGGCGCCCAGACGTTGGTGCGATTCCACCCCTGCTTCGGTGGCCGCCAGACGACGATGCCGTTCTGCTTCGGGTTCGTCAGCGTCGGCGAACGGTAGACGGTGATCCCGACCGCGTCGGATTCGATGAAGTAGTACGAGCCACCCTGCCTGACGATCCAGGGATCCTGCCCCCTGCCTAACGGGTTGGCGAAGGTGCACGGCGCGACCGCCGCCGGTACCGGTGCGGCGCGCGTGCCGGTGCCGCAGGCCGCGCCCAGCGTCAACGCAATCGCTGCGATCGTGCGGGCGGCAGTTCTCATGTACGGTGTCTGTCCTGAGGAAATTGACGGTGCACGATACGACAATCGACGGCGGCGGGCCATGGCCCGCCGCCGTCGATCGCGTTCACCAGCTTACCAGCCGGGATTCTGCTTGACGTTCGGATTCAGGTCCACTTCACTCTGCGGAATCGGCAGCAGCTCCGACTTGCCGAGCACGAAGGTATTGAACTCCGGATCGTGCAGCGCCTTCACCGAATCGACACCCGCCTGCGTGGCGATGACGTTCTGGCGCTTCATGTCCAGCCAGCGCACCTGCTCCAGTCCGAGCTCGACGAGACGCTCGTGGAGGATCGCCGCCCGCATCCCGGCCTGACTCAGCCCGCCGGGTAGCGGCGTCACGCCGGCACGGGCGCGCACCATGTTCACGTACGTGTACGCCGTCGCCTGGTCGTTCAGTTCGTTCTTCGCTTCGGCATACATGAGCAGCACGTCGGCGTAGCGGATCACGCGATAGTCGATCGGCTCGTCGAAGTCCTGGAAGACGCGATCGGGGCGTGCCCACTTCTTCCAGTACACGCCGGTCACGCCGCGCGCCGTGAGGTCGCGACCTTTCGGCGTCGTGTCGCCGGGGAAGAACAGCGTTTCTCCCGCCCGCGGATCGCGCCTGCCGCTCGCCGTCGTATCGGTGAACTGGTTGATGTACCACGGCGTCGGGCTGCAATCGTTGAAGCCGATCCCCGGCGGCCCGCAGAACTTGGCAATGTTCAAGCCGACCAGCCCGTTCGCCGGGTCATAGCTCGACATCTGCACCTCGAACACCGACTCGGCGTTGTTGCGTTGCAGCCCGAAGTTGTCGCCGTAGTTCGACAGCAGGCTGTACACACCCGACGTGATCACGCTGTTGAGCGCGGCCGCTGCCTCGGTCCACTTCCGCTGCTGCAGCTCGACTTTCCCGAGCAGCGCCTGCGCCGATCCCTTCGTCGCGCGACCGACGTCGCCGCCCGTGTACCGCAGCGGCAGCGTCGGGATGGCAGCGTTGAGATCTGTTTCGATCTGCGCCCACGCCGTCGCCGCCGGCACCTGCGCGGTACGCGTCGACGGATCGGCGGCGTGCAATGACAGCGCGACGTTGCCGTACAGGTTCACCAGGTTCGAGTAGAGCAGCGCGCGGAGGAAGAGCGCCTCTCCAACGATGCGCGACCGCAATGTCGCGTCCATCGCGATCCCCGGCACGTTGTCGATGACCTGGTTCGCCCGCGCGATCGTCGCGTAGTGGTCGTGCCAGGTCACCCAGTTGATGTCGATGTCCTTGTTCGGGACGATGAACTTCGTGTACTGCGCCCACGACGTGTTCGGGCTGTGGCTTTCACCCTCGTCGGAGCGCGCGTCGAAGTTGAAGGCGCCGTAGCGTCCGTACGTACCCTGGTACGGAAGTCCGGCGTAGGTCGCGGTCAATCCCGCGAGTGCATCCTGCTGCGTCTGCCAGAACGTATCGGCGGTCTGCCGGTTCGGATCCGTGACGCTCAGGTCCGCGCACCCGGCCGCGACCGCAGTCGCCAGCAGCAGCACGGGGACGAATGTCTTGAGTCGCATGGCTCGTTGAGAAGATGGAGTGGGCCGAAGATTCATCGCGGCGCTCATTGGGCGATGTTCACGCCGATCGTGAACGTGCGCGCGTTAGGGTAGATCCGCCCGTCGTCGATGCCGCGGGCGAGGATGTCGCCCTGGCCGATGACTTCCGGATCGTACCCGGTGTAGTTCGTGAACGTGTGGAGGTTCTGCACCGCGACGTAGAGGCGCGAGTTGCCGGTGTTCAGCCCGAGCCGTCCGCCGAGCCTCGCCGGGAGGCGATAGCCAAGCTCCAGGTTCTGGATCCGGACGTAGTTGCCGCTCTCGAGCCAGCGATCGGACTGCGCGAACGCGTTGGCCGCGCCCGCACCGCCGAACACCGCGCGCGGCGTCGTCGTGCTGTGATTCTGCGGCGTCCACGGCGTGAAGCCGGCGAAGTGGTTGTTGTTCTCGTCGGTGCGCTCGGCCCAGAAGCGCGTGGCGTTGAAGATCTTTGCGCCGAACGAGCCGTGCAGCCCGAGCTTCGCGTCGAGCGCGTTCCAGTGCGCATCCCAGAACAACCCGCCATCGAACTTCGGGATCGCGTTGCCGGCGTTGTAGCGGTCGGCGTCGTCGATCCGGCAGTCGCCATTGAGGTCCACGTAGCGGATGTCGCCCGGCTGCGCCGTGTTCTTCTGCGCGCAGGACGCTGCCACCTCGGCGGCGTTCTGGAAGATGCCGGCCGTCTTCCGGACGTAGAACTCACCGATCGAGCTGCCGACCGCGGTCCGCGCGACGCCGAAGCTTCCGGCGAAGATCGGCTGGGCACCGTTGCCTAACGTCACGACCCGGTTGCGCGTCGTGTTCATGCTCAGCGTGGTGTTGAGCCCGAAGTTGCCGCGCTCGTACTTGTGCGTGGCGCCGAGCTCGAAGCCTGCGTTCTTTACCGCGCCCGCGTTCACGAACGGCGCGACGTCCGAGCCGGAGCTCGGCGGCAGCGGCGCCTGCACCAGCAGCCCCTTCGACTTCGACTGGTAGTAGTCCATCTGGATCGAGAGCGCCGAATTCAGGAGCGCGAAGTCGAGTCCGACGTTCGACTCCTGGTTCTCCTGCCACTTGATGTTCGGGTTGGCCAGGCTCAGCCCCGTCGCGCCGGCATTCACCAGTCCGGCGAACGGATAGTTGATGTTGACGTTGATGACCGGCGCGAACTGGTAGTTGTTGAAGTCCTGATTGCCTAACCGTCCGGTGCTCGCGCGCAGCTTGAGGTAGTTCAGGAAACGGCTACCCGGGACCGCGCCGTAGAACCCCTCGTCGCTGATGATCCAGCCGCCGGAGAAGGCGCTGAACGTTCCCCAGCGATTGCCGGGACCGAAGCGCGACGAGCCGTCGCGCCTGACGGAGCCGGTCAGGATGTAGCGGTCAGCGAAGGTATAGTTCGCGCGCGCCAGCAGCGAGCGGAGGTTCGCCTCGTCGCGGAAGCCGCTGTTCTGCACGTGCTGCGTGCCGGCGTTGATCGTCTCGAACGCGTATGGATTGATGTAGCCGCGACGCCCGGCCGTGACGCGATCGTAGTTGTTCGTCTGCTCGGTGTACGCGGCGGTGGCGTTGATTCCGCTCCGACCGTACTGGTTGTTGAACGTCAGCTGGTTCTCGTACAGCAGCTGCGTCGTGTTGTCGCGCGTCTCACCCAGCTCGGCCGAGTCGGGCGAGGTGTTCAGGCGCAGCTGATCCTGACGGCGGAAGATCGTGCCGTTGTAATCCTCGAAGCCGACACCGAAGTTGAACCGGTACGTCAGGTAGCGGAGGATGCTCGCCTCGGCGAAGACGTTGCCGTTCAGCTGATTGGAGTTGTTGGTGTTGTCCTGCGTCAGCTGCGCGCCGACTGGATTCGTCCCGAACGTCGGCAGCGAGTCGCTGCCATAGCCGAAGCCGCTCGCGTTCGCCTTGTTGTAAACGGGGATCCCGGGGATCATGCGCACCGCGTCGATCAGTGGGAAGCCATTGAGATTCTTGTACGCCGACCGCGACACGGCCATGTTCTCGCCGACGCGGATGCGCCCCTTCACTCCCTGCGTGTTCGCACGCAGGCTGTAGCGATCGAAGCCGGTGCGGAGCACCGTCCCCGTCTGGCGCGCATAGCCGCCGCTGAGGAAGTAGTTCGCGACGTCGGTTCCACCCGACACATTCGCGGTCGTGTTCTGGATCGCGCCGTTCTGGAGGATTGCGCTCTGCCAATCGGTATTGGTGGTGGGATTCGCGAGAATCCCGGCCGGCGGCGTCAGACCGCCGTTCGCATATGCCTGACGCGCGATGTTCGTCCACTCGGTCGCGTTCATCAGGTCGAGGCGATGCGGGACGTCCTGATAGCCATACGCCGCGTCGACGCCGATGCGCGTGTCGCCGCCATGCCCGCGCTTCGTCGTGATGACGACGACGCCGTTCGCCGCCTGCGATCCGTACTGCGCCGCGGCCGACGCGTCCTTGAGGACGTCGATGGTCTCGATGTCGTCAGGATTCAGGTTCGGATTCTCGCGCATGTAGTTGCCGTCGACCACGTACAGGGGCCCGAGGCTGCCGAGGAAGTTCTGCCCGCGCACGACGATCTGCGCCGGTCGGCCCGGCTCACCACTGGCGGAGATGTTCACGCCGGGCACGCGTCCGCGCAGCTTCTCCTCGACGGTTGCCGTCGGCTGGCTCTGGACGTCGGCCGCCGAGACGCTCGACACGGCGTCGGAGACCGTGCGCCGCTCCTGCTGGGTGTAGCCCACTGAAACGACTTCGGAAAGCGCGGTGGCGACGACCGTCAGCGAGAAGTCCGCGGTGACTGTCTGGCCGTCGGCGACGGTGACCTGCTGTCCGCGCGGCGCAAAGCCGATGCGCTGCGCGCGCACCTCGTAGCTCCCGGCGGCGAGCCCGGGAATCCGGTAACGACCGTCGGGCCCGGTCATCGCGCCGAGCCGGGTGCCGGTGATGCTGACGCGGACGTCGCCTAACGGCTGGTTGCCCTCGCCGGTGACGGTGCCGGTGACGACGCCGGTTCCGGCGGGCGCGACATTCTGCGCGCCGAGTGGCGTCGCGAACGCGACCGGTGCGGCCACCGCCGCGCAGGCCAGTGCCAGCGCGACCGCGAGTCGCGCCGGCCGTTGGGAATGATGAACGTGCTTACTCAAGGGTGTCTCCTCCGCGAGTCGCGGGCGTGGGGGTGTGCGAAGGTGCAGGACGGAAGAACATCGACGCGGGTACCCGCTGCTTCTTCATGCCGGGTCCCTCGACGTACAGGGCCATCGCCATCGGGCCGTATGCCTGGAAGTAGCTGATCGTCACCGGGTGCAGCCCGCGCTGAAGCGCGACCTGCCCCCAGCTGTCGGTCGTCTTCGGTGACTGGCCGACCGACCAGAACACGTTCTGGTCGCCGATCCACATCGCCGCGCCGTCGTCGGAGAGCGCGGAAAAGGTGTAGACGCCGGTGCGCGGGACACGGATGTAGCCCGTCCAGCGGAAGGCGAACATCTCGCTCGTGTCGCGCGGCGCGAGCGAGATGTCCATGCTGACGCCGGTCTTCTTCGGCGCCACATCGTTAGGCTGCGGCGTCGGATGCTCCACCGACCAGCGCACCGGCCACCGCATCCGGAACGCCGGTTCGGTGGTGGTGTCGGCCCAGTACGAGTAGTCGAGACCGCGCACGAGGGAAGATTGGGCGACGGTGACCGGCGTGCGACCGCGGCCCCGACGATAGTCCACCCGCGCCTCGCCTGCCGCCGTCGGCGCGCCGCCGACGAACGAGCGCGCGCGCACCGTCGTCGTCTGCCTGACGATGAACGGCTTGTCGTAGCGCGGGCTCGCGCTGGTCGGCGCGCTGCCGTCGATCGTGTAGTGGATCTCCGTCGGCGTCCCCTGGTGGATGGTCACGCGCACCGAGTCGGTGAAGTCGGCGAGCTCGGGAACGATGTACGGTGCCAGCCCGCGATTCGTCGCCGCGACGCGCGCCGTGTCGAGCTTGAGCACGGCGCGATCGTAGGTGAAGAAGCCGTTCAGCTCGACCTCGACATCGGTGAGCTGGGTGTAGATCCCGGCGCCGATGCCGTGCGTGTCGCGGTCGTGATAGAGCCGCTTCACGAGCAGGTCATAACGGTCGGCGAGCGCGCTCTCGCTCGGGAACAGCCCGCCGTATCCCCACGTGTCGCCCGCCCACGCATGGCCGTTGACCTTGTAGCCCAATCCCCCGAACTCGCCGACGACGGCGATCTTTCCATTCTCGCCGGTCATCGCCTGCGGTCCCTGGTAGCGATGGACGTCGATGATGTCGCCGACACCTTCATGCTGCCAGCCGCTCACGTCGTTGACGAGCCGTGAGTCGTCGGTGCTGTCGATGATGCCGACGATGCGCTTCGTGTCGAACTGTCCCCACTTCTCGTTGAACGGCACCCACACCACGATCGACGGATGATTGTGCCGTTCGTCGAGCATCTCTCGCAGCTCGCGTTCGAACTCGGCGCGTGCGGCCGGGGTGTCGTTCCATCCGCTCGGCATGTCCTGCCACACGGCGAGCCCGAGGTGATCGGCGTACCAGTACCATCGCTCCGGCTCGACCTTGATGTGCTTGCGCACGACGTTGAAGCCGAGGCGTTTCATCATGTCGATGTCGAAGCGCAGCGCGGAATCGGTCGGCGCGGTGTAGAGACCGTCAGGCCACCACCCCTGGTCGAGTGGGCCGAGCTGGAACACCGGTTTGCCATTGAGCGCGATTCGCCGGAAGCCACTCGCGTCCGTTCCGATCGAGACGCTGCGCATCCCGAAGTAGCTGCCGACGCTGTCGACGACGACACCGCCGCTGCGCAGCCTGACCGTCAGGTCGTAGAGGAACGGATCCTCTGGCGACCAGAGGTGCGCGTCGGGCACCGTTAGGCGGAGCTCGCCGGACACATTCCCCGACGCGGTGCCGATGACCTTGCCGTTGCTGCTGGCAATGGCTTCGACCTGGTCGCCGCTCGCCGCGGCACTCGACGTGATTCGCACGCGGAGCACGCCGGCCTTCACGTCGGGCGTCAGGTGGATGGCGACGATGTGGCGCGCCGGGAGTGGCTCGAGCCACACCGTCTGCCAGATCCCGGTCACCGGCGTGTACCAGATCCCTTCCGGCTTCGATACCTGCTTGCCCCGCGGCTGGCCGAACGTGTCGGTCGGGTCGAAGACGGCGACCATCAGCTCCTGTGTCGCGTCGCCGGTGCGCAGCGCGTCGGTGATGTCGTATGAGAATTCGTCGTAGCCGCCACTGTGCGTGCCGATGCGCTGGCCGTTGACGTACACCGTCGCCCGCCAGTCCACCGCGCCGAAGTGCAGCACGAGCCGCTCGCCCGCGAGCATGTCGGCCGGGCGCTGAAAGGTGCGCCGGTAGAGCACGCGCTCGGCGTGGTGCATCACCCCCGACAGCGCCGACTCGATCGCGTATGGGACGAGGATCCTCGCGCCTAACGGCCGGCCGGCAGTCGGCTCGGTGGTGCTGTCGGTCGCCGGCAGTTCGGCGAACTCCCAGAGGCCGTTGAGGCTCTGCCACCGCTGCCGGGTGAGCTGCGGTCGCGGATAGTCGGGGAGCGCGTTGTCAGGAGAGACCTGCGCCGCCCATCGCGTCATGAGCGGTCCGCGCGCAGCGTGCCACGCCGGTCCCTCGGTCGCTTCGGTGACGGTCGGTCCCGGCAGCTCGACAGGGCGAGCGACGGCCGGTCCTGGGATCGGCTCCGGCGGCGTGCGTGAGCAGGCGATGGCCGCTGCGACAACGGCCGCGATCGACGAGAGGAGCAGCGCCCG
The DNA here is from genome assembly GCA_045804265.1 of Gemmatimonadaceae bacterium. GTDB lineage: Bacteria > Gemmatimonadota > Gemmatimonadetes > Gemmatimonadales > Gemmatimonadaceae > JABFXC01. The sequence goes on from JBJMNK010000054.1 coordinate 32,784, forward strand.
CGCAGCGCGATCGGAATAGCGCGAGCTGTGAGCGCGGCGCGAGAAAACGTCAGGCACGAATGCGGAGTCGTTCGTCGTCATCGAGTCACCTTCGACAGTCGCCGCCCGCCACGACTCGGCGCCGAGTCCTGTGAGGGCGCCGCGGTCGAGCCACGCACCACGAGCTCGGCGTCGAGATAGACCTTGCGCGGCGGGACGATTCCACTCGACTCGATCTGGTGGACGAGCATCTGCGCCGCGGTGCGTCCCATCTCCGCTTTCGGGATGCGCACCGTCGTCAACGGAAGCGGGAGAAACGCCAGCAGCGCGATGTCGTCGAAGCCGACGACGGAAACATCCTCGGGAACGCGCAGGCCGAGCTCGGCCAGCGCGCGACACAGTCCGAGCGCGACGAGATCGTTGTAGCACGTCACCGCGGTGGGGCGGTCGGCCACGCTGCGTCCGCGAAAGTATTCGAGCCCGCAGCGATAGCCGTCCTCGAGGTGCGCACCGGCGGGGACGACGTCATCGGCATTGAAGATCAAGCGTGAGGCACTGCAGGCGCGGTGCACACCATCGACGCGCTGCATGCTGTGCGTCGAGTACGACGGCCCGGCGAAGTGGGCGATGCGCACGTGTCCCTGCTCGATCAGGTGTGCGACCGCGACGCGCGACCCCTCGACGTTGTCGACGTCGACGAGGCTCGCCTGCACGCCGCGCACTTCCTCGAGGAGCACGAACGGGAAGTTGCGCCGCTTCAGCTCGAAGAGGTGTGAGAGATCGGCATGCTCATCGAGCACCGGCGTGACGATCAACCCATCCACGTCCTTCGCCTGCAGCAGGTCCACCGCGCGACGCTCGGCGTCGTACTCGCCCTCGGAGCTGACGACGAGCAGCGTGTACCCCTCGAGCTGCGCCTGCGCGCGCGCGGCGCTGATGATCTCGCCGTAGTACGGGTTGTCGATCTCCTTGATGACGAGCGCGATGCAGCGTCCCCGGCGCCCCGCGGCCGCGCCGCTCGCCGGTGCCCGCCGGTAGTTCAGCGCCTCGATCGCGGCGCGGACCCGATCGCGCGTCGAGTCGCGCACCGGACCGGAGTCGTTGATGACCGCCGAGACGGTCGCCTTCGACACCCCGGCCCGCCGCGCCACGTCGACGATCGACGGACGCCTGTCCTTGCTCACCAGAACGCCTCCGCTGCGCGACCAGCTCCGAACAGCTCCGAACGCGTTCGGGCGCGTTCGGCTGCGCAAGGCTACGACAAGCTGTGGGCGCCGTCAAGAAGGGGGGCTGTAAGCGATAAGCGGCACGCTGTTCAGCGCACGGCGTTGCAGTCGCGCACCCGCGACGCCGTTTTTCGTTGCGCCATCGCTGACTGCTTGCCGCTTATCGCTGATCGTCGATCCCTGTCGCCAGCTAATGGCCAACGGCTAACCGCTGACGGCTAGTACTTCAGCCCCCCCGCCTCGGCGAATTCCTTCATCGCCTTCTCCTGCTCAGGGGTCAGCGACTCCGGCACCGTCACATCGGCCTCGACGATCAGGTCGCCCTGCGCGCCCTCGCGGCTGATTCCCTGGCCGCGGACGCGGAACCGCTTGCCGTTAGGCGTGCCCGGGGGGATGCGGATCGCGACTTTCTTCCCGTCCAGCGTCTTGACGCTGACCCGGCTGCCTAACGTTGCCTGGGCGATGTTGATCGGGACGTGCGCGATCAGGTCGAGCCCCTCGCGCCGGAAGAAGCGGTCGTCCTGCACCGTGAACGTGATGATGATGTCGCCCGGCGGGCCGCCACTCGAGCCGCGGCCGCCCTGCCCCCGCAGCCGCACGCGCGTGCCGGTGTCGGCGCCGGCCGGGACCTTGATCTCGACCGTCTTCCGGTTGCGGACGTCGCCCGCGCCGTTGCATGTCGGGCAGCGCTCGGTCGGGACCTGCCCCTTGCCGAGGCAGTTCGGGCAGGGACGGTTCACGGCGAACCCGCCCTGGCCGAACGAGACCGTCCCGCGCCCGTGGCACTCCGGGCACGTCTGCATCTTCGAGCCCGGCGCGCCCCCGGAGCCGTGGCAGGTCGGGCACTCTTCGGTCACCTCGAGCTGCACCGGCACCGTCCCGCCTAACGCTGCGGTGCGGAACGGGACCTCGAGCGAGGCCTCGACGTCCTGCCCACGCTGCGGCCCTCGCGGACGGGTCCGCGTGCCGCCGGCGCCGCCACCGAACATCGACCCGAACAGGTCGCCGAGCCCGCCAAGCCCGCCGATGTCGATGTCTTCCATGTTGATACCGCCCGCCGCGCCAGCCGGACCGCCACTGCTCCGCGTGCCGCCTTGGCGCCCACCCCCGCCCCCTCCGAAGCCGCCGAACGCCCCGAGCTGCCGCATCTGGTCGTACTGCTTCCGCTTCTCGGCGTCGCCCACCGTCTGGTAGGCCTCGGAGATCTCCTTGAACCGCTCGGCCGCCTTGGCGTCGTTCGAATTAGTATCAGGATGATACTTTTTCGCCAGCTTGCGGTACTGCTTCTTGATCTCGTCCTGGGTCGCGGTCGCCGAGACTCCGAGGACGTTGTAGTAGTCCTTCGTCTGGGCCATGCGTCAGCGCCTTGCGATGGTGGAACGTGCGGAACGCGCGACCGTCAACCGTTCCACTGCTTCACGACGACGCGGGCCGGACGCAGCAGCTGCGTCCCGAACTGGTAGCCCGACTGGTACACGCGCGACACCATGTGGTCGTCCTCGCGCGAGAGCGCCGGCTCGGTGGCCACCGCTTCGTGCAGCGCCGGGTCGAACGGTTCGTCGAGCGGGTAGATGATGGACAGGCCGGCCGAGGTGAGCGTCTTGAGCAGCTTCTTCTCGACCATGTCCGCACCTTGCACCACCGTCGCCGCGTCCACCGTCGACGGATCGACGTGGGCGAAGCGCGCCAGATCATCGAGCGCGTCGACGAGCTGCTTCACCAGCTCGGCCTGGCCACGCTGCCCGGCCTCGCTTCGCTCGCGCAACGCGCGCTTGCGAAAGTTGTCGTACTCGGCCGCGAGGCGTAGATACTTGTCGCGCTGCTCGGCCAGCTCGCGCTCGGCTCCGCCGCGGTCAGCACCGACCGCCTGCGCCGCATCGCCTGCCGCGCCGGCGTCGGACTGCTCGTCGGTGCCGCGTGGTATCTCGGCGCCGTCGATGTTGGTGGCGCCGTCAGTTCCGGAATCGGGTCGTTCGGTCATGGTCCCTGAATACGAAGCGCGCCGGTGAAGCAGCGACGGCGCCGAATTGACTCACTGAATTCTCGCTTCGTGCATCAGGGCGTGCAACGGGCATGCCCTTCCATGCCGCTCACATCTTCGAGTTCGGGTCCACTGCGTTGACGAAGAGCCTCCCATTCCCCCCGACTGCGACTGAACATGTCACCTGTTGGGGCTCGGTCTCATAGACCGTGTCCTGGGCAGCCGCGTACAGCACGCCGGTACCACCGGGACGGCGGACGATCAGCGTTCGATCGGAGAAGCGGCTTGTCGGGTAGAAGCGGGCCGCCGAGTCGAAGCAGCTGCGCTGTAATCGCATTTCGACGTCGTGCACCTGCGCCCAATCATCGGCGCCGGACCACGGTTCGGCGATCGCCGACCGATGGTCGCCGGGGTTCCCGCGCACGTTGGCGGTCGCACAGTGGAACACGTACCCGATATACTTGCCGCGCCGTACATCGCCCTCGAACACCAGCGAATCACCGGCGCGAAGAGTCCGCTCGATCGCGACAACCGGCTTCGCCTTACGGTCTTCGTCGATGTACGTCATCTCCGGGTGGACCGAGCCCATCATGTTCGCGAACGCGAGGCAGTGCGCACGCTCGCTCCGCGTCTGTTGCCAGGTGAACGGGCTCGCCCCGCGAAGCCAGGTCGGGGCGGTGGGCGGAAGCCAGTACGAGCGCGTGAGCAGTAGTGCCACGGCTGCGGCAGCGACCCACCACTTTCCCCCACGGATCATGGTGCCTCGACGTGAGTGATCTGCGGATCCCCGGCGTACGAACCGTAGCTTTCCATCCGGCAACGAAACGCGCTCAATCGTCCTGAGCTCGTCCGCGCCATTCCGTCGAAGTACAGCCAGACACCGCGACCGTCGTCCTCGTTGCCGATTCCATAACGGTCCGTCACCTCGGGGACGACCGGCTCCTTCAGCGCGAAACCGATCTGCGACCGCGCCACCACCACGCAGAGCGACTCGGCGCGCGCGGTGACCTCGTCGTTGAATGGAGAGCGGTGCTTCCTGCTCGGCGGTGGGGGGAGCGTCGGCCGACCCGATGCATCGACCCCGGCGGCTACATCGGACGAGGACCCTGCGTTCCCGATTGGTCCTGTCCTTCCTGAGCGCCATCGTGGCGAGAGCGCGGCGACGACGATCACGCCGACGACGGCCGCGGCCACCAGCAGGTCGGCCCGCAGCCATTGCGGCCGATCGCTCATTCCCCCGCCTTCGCCTGCGCGCCCAACACGCGGCCGTAGCGAACGACGGCCTTGCAATGAAAATCTCCGGCGAGATCGCCGCTGTTGAGCGGGATCGCCTCGCCAGTCACGTGCAGCGTATCGGCGACACGCCAGTGCTTCACGCCGCGGAAGACGTATTCCGGAAAGACAGGCTTCGTGCGCTGCAGGCAGAGATCCTCCGCAGCGAGCGTGACACCGTACGCCGCGGGAAAGCGCGCAGCCACGCCGGGCCACCCATCCTCGAGCACCGCGACCAGCGTCGCCACCGCGCCAGTCGGATACATCGTCGCGGCGCAGTGCCACACGGCTGGCGTCGCGTCACGGCCAGGCGCCGTCCCCTCGACGATCAGCGAATCCGGGCCACGCCCCGGCGGAGGACGCACGCCGTACCGTTCGCCTATCTCGACGTCCAGGGTGTCGTCGCCGTGCTCGCGCCTCTGCTCGCGAATCGTCGCTTCGCAGAGCGCCGCGACAGAATCGGTTCCACCATTGGTGAACGGCGACGCGATGTGCTCGCGTTCCGCGTCCGGAACCGGCGCAACTGCCGGCGCGGAATCGCCCGACGTCGGCAGAATCGACGCCGCGGGCGGATCGACCCGCGGCGGACTGCTCGCGACGTTGCGGGTCGGCGAGAAGACGCCGATGAGGATCACGCCGACGAGCGCCGCAACGAGCAGCACGATCCCCGCTGTCTTCGAATTGCCGCCGTCGCTCATGCGTTCTCTCCGTTCAGTGCCCGCAGCGTGAGCGCGAGCGCACCCTGCGCCGCGCGGCGGCGGTTCTCGTCGCGATCGCCGATCGTCTGGATGCGCTTCGCCGTGACGAGGCCGTCGATGTCGACAGCTATCCAGATCGTTCCGACCGGCTTGTCCGGCGTGCCGCCGCCTGGCCCGGCGATCCCGGTGATCGCGATGCCGATCGACGCGTGCAGCCGCGCGCGAACGCCGCTCGCCATTTCGCGCACCGTCTCCTCGCTCACCGCGCCGCGGCTGTCCAGCGTCGCCTGCCTGACGCCGAGCTCGGCGATCTTCACCTCGTTCGCGTACGCGATCACGCCGCCGAGGACGACGTCGCTCGAGCCGGCGATCGCCGTCAGGCGGGCGCCGAGCATCCCGCCGGTGCAGCTCTCGGCGACCGCGATCGTCAGGCGGCGGGCGCGCGTCGCATCGAGCACCGTCTCGGCGAGATCGCAATTTCCGGTGCCGTAAATCCAGCGACCGATCTTCCCCCGCAGCAACGAGCCCGCGCGCTCGAGCGCGGCATCGGCCTCGCGCGAGGGCAGTCCCTTCACCGTCAGCCGGAGGTCGGTGCCTTCCCATCCCGGCAGGTAGGCGAGGGGCACGCCGGCGGGGAGTCGGGCGAGGTCGCCTAACGCGTCCGCCAGCGCCGACTCGCCGATCCCCGTCGTGCGCAACGTGAGCGACCTGACGACCGCGGGCTCGCCGCCGCTGCCGCTCGCGCGCGCGACGATGAGCGGAAGCAGCGTGTCGGCGAGCATCCCGCGCATCTCGCGCGGAACACCGGGGAGCATCGCCACCCAGCGCCCGCGATCATCCTCGAGCCAGATTCCCGGCGCCGAGCCATGGTTGTTGGCGAGGATCCGCGCGCCCTCGGGGATCATCGCCTGCTGCGCGTTCGACTGCGGAAACTGTCCGGGAAAGCGCTTCTGCCAGCGCGCCTTGAGCGCGGCGAGGATTTCCTCGTCGAGGCGCATCTCGCGCCCGAAGATCGCGGCGATGCTCGGCTTGGTGAGGTCATCGCTCGTTGGCCCGAGGCCGCCGGTGGTGATGACCGCGCCGGTGCGGTCGAGCGCCTGCCTGACGGCGAGCGCGATCTCGTCGGCGCCGTCGCCGACCGTCGTCCGCCTGACGATCTCCACTCCCGCGCCGGCCAGCTCGCGGGCGAGGTGCGCGCCGTTGGTGTCGATCGTGTAGCCGAGCAGCAGCTCATCGCCGATCGTGACGACCTCGAGCTTCATCTGCCTAACGCGCGGGGACCGCGGTGCGGCGCAGCAGGTAGCCGTAGCGGCGGGCGTAGAGCCAGAGTGACCAGAGCGTCAGCGCCACCGCCACGATCATCGAGATCGTCGCCACGATCCCGTTGAAGTAGGCGAAGTCGAGGGCGTAGCGGTACGACGCGCCCGTCGCCGGCGTCCAGCCGCTGGCGAGGAACCAGGTTGCGTAGGCGAACCAGAAGTACGTCGATCCGACCCAGACGTACTGGAACCCCGCCTTCCATTTCGCCGGCCCGATCGCGGCGATCACGACTCCGCGCTTCGCGGCCAGCTGCCGGAAGAGCGTCATCAGCAGCTCGCGTCCGAGGACGACGAGCACGATCCAGAGCGGGAGCCCGATCGCGCCTAACGGCGTGATGAAGGGGAAGTCACGGCCGATGCCCGCCGCCGCCGGGTCGAGGCTGAAGGCGCCCTGCGCCGTGAAGGGCGACCAGGCCGCCCGCCCGCCGCCGAGGATGTACATCGGGATGAAGGTGCCGAGCAGGAGCAGCTTGTCGGCCAGCGGATCGAGGATCTTGCCGAGATCGGTCACCAGCCCGCGGCTCCGGGCGAGCATTCCGTCCCAGTAGTCGCTGATCGCCGTGATGATGTAGATGACGAACGCCAGGGCGCGCAGCGGCCACGAGTTCATGAACGGTAGCAGCGCGATCAGGGGCGTGACGGCGATGCGTCCGACCGTGATCGCGTTGGGGAGGTTCATGACCGGCGGAACGTTTCTATGCGAGCGACTTGAGGACGAGCTTCGAGACTGCCTTCAATGTATCGAAGACACCATCACCGGTGACAGCCACCGCCTCGAAGTATGTGGCCCGCTCCACCCACTCGCCGGTCGGCAGCTGCTCCACCAGGTTCTCGCCGGCGTGGTACGGGTCGGGGGCGAGCCGCTGCTTGCTCGGGTCCACGAGCTCCCATCCGGGATTGAGCGCCGCCTGCAGCTCCTTCACCGGCGCAGCGTTAGGCAGGTCGCGCTTGTTGTACTGGATGATGAACGGCATCCGGGTCAGGTCGTACCCGTACTCCGCCATGTTGTCGTACAGGTTCTGCATCGCTTCCTGATTCGCTTCCATGCGCTCGATCTGCGAGTCGGCGACGAAGACGATCCCATCGACCCCCTTGAGGATCAGCTTCCGGCTGGCGTTGTAATAGACCTGGCCGGGCACGGTGTAGAGATGGAAGCGCGTCTTGAAGCCGCGGATCGTCCCGAGGTCGACCGGAAGGAAGTCGAAGAAGAGCGTGCGCTCCGTCTCGGTCGCCAGCGAAATGAGCTTGCCGCGAGTGTCCGGCTGCACCTTGCCGTAGACGTGCTCGAGGTTCGTCGTCTTGCCGCCGAGACCGGGACCGTAGTACACGATCTTGCAGTTGATCTCGCGCGACGCATAGTTGATCATCGACATGGCTGTTTCTCTCTCCTCTTACTGGAACAGCTTGTCGATTTCGTCTTCGGCGCCGGAGAGGAGTCCTCCCCCCTCGCCCTGGCCGCCCTGCGGGCGCTCGAACACCGCCTGGAAGATTCCCGTCAGCTCGTCCACGGACTGCTTCATCTTGAGGCGCACGAGCCCGAGCGTCGTCCGGTTGTCGAAGAGCACGACGAGGATGACGCGGCGCGCGACGTCGGCGAGGTACATCGACTCCTTCTCCCCCTGGTGGAACAGGGAGTTGAAGTCGGTCTCGCCGATCAGTCGCGCGAGCTGGTCGTTGGCGCTGAAGTCCGCCGCGGTGAGCGTCGCGAACGCGGTCGGATCGAACTTCGGCTGCTCGCCCACCGTCGCGACGAGCTGCCCTGTCCGATCGACGAGCAGCGCGCAGCGCGCGTTGCTCTCGTAGAGGAACCGCTGCAGCGACTGCGTGATCGCACCGAAGTCCTCTTCGGTGAACGACCAGCTGCTCGCACCGGATGACATGCTTGGTCCTGGGAACTATCCGAGTTGGGTTTCCATGCGACGCAGCAGTGCAGCCGCGCGACGCTGGAGGGCGGGGCGGGATTCCCACGCGGCAAAATCGCGCAGGAGCCTCGCGTTCTCGACGCTCGGACGAGCCCCAACGTAACCGAGTGCGGCGAGTCGCTTGACGGCGCGGCGATGGAAGAGATCGCGCTTCGCGTCGCGCATGTGACGACTCCACAACAGCATCCCGGCGGCCATCCCGGCGACCCCGCCGGCCAGCCCCCAACCGACGTATTCCCGCCTCATCGCATCTCCCGGCGTGCCGAGAGCGCCTGGGCGATGGTGACGCCATCAGCGTACTCGAGGTCCCCGCCAACCGGCAGCCCGCGCGCGATGCGCGTGACCGAGACGCCGAGTGGCGCGAGCTGCCGCTGCACGTACAGCGCCGTCGCTTCACCTTCCAGGCTCGGATTCGTCGCGACGATCACCTCGCGCACCGCATTCTCCCGCACGCGCTCGACGAGGTCGTTGATGCGCAGGTCTTCCGGCCCGACGCCATCGAGCGGCGAGATCCGCCCGCCGAGCACGTGATACGTCCCGCGGAATTCTCCGGCGCGCTCGATCGCGCCGATGTCCGACGATTCCTCGACCGCGCAGATGATCGATGCGTCACGCCGCGGATCGCGGCAGATGTCGCACAGCTCCTGCTCGGTGAGGTTGTGGCACCGCGCGCACGGATGCACACGCTCGCCGAGCACCACGAGCGCGTCAGCGAGGCGTCGCGTCTGGTCGGATGGTTGCTTGAGGAGATGGTACGTCAGCCGCAGCGCGGTCTTCCGCCCGATACCCGGCAGCCGCGCCAGCTCGGTGGCGAGGTCGTCGATCGCCGACACGAGCTAGAACGGAAGCTTGAACGGAAGCTGGAGCCCGCCGGCGGCCTGGCTCATCTGCTCCTGCTGGAGCGCCTGTGCCTTGCGCTGCGCTTCACCAACGGCCACCGAGATGAGATCCTCGAGCATCTCGACGTCCTGCGGATTGACGACGGAGGGATCGAGCTTCACGCGCTTGACGGTGCCCTTCCCATCCGCCTCGACGGTGACCATTCCGCCCCCGGCGCTCCCGGTGACGGACTTCGCCTCGAGCTCCTTCTGAATGGTCTCGAAGCGGCCCTGCATGTCCTTGACTTGCTGCAAGATTTTCATGAAGTCAGCCATGACTCAAGTCTAGTCCGGCCGACAAAGTGCGACAAGGAACGAACGACGAGGGACAAGGAGGCGGACAAGGGATGAGGAAGCTGCCGCGGCCTAAGGCCGCGCGCAGGACAAGGGACATGGGACAAGGAACAGGTGCAACAAGGGACATGGAACGAGGAAGTGGCGCCGTTGATCCGTGTTCCGCGTTACGAGGGACGTGGAAGTACGAGGGACGACGAAGTACGAGGGACGAGGGAGTGGCGCGCCTGCGCCCGCTGGTTCGCTCCGCCGCGTGTGACGAGGGAGGCGGGACGAGGGACGAACGACGGTACTCTTTCGCCTCTCCCTGGTCCCTCGTACTCCCTGGTCCCTCGTACTCCCTGGTCCCTCGTACTTCCATGTCCCTCATAACGCGGAACAGAGATTAACGGCGCCATTCCCTCATCCTTTGTCCCTTGTTGGACCTCCCCTTGTCCCATGTCCCTTGTCAGCGTGCGGCCTTAGGCCGCCGCGCCTTCCTTGTCCCTCGTCGCAGTTCAGTCGAGCAAGTCGAGATCTAGCGCGTCAACTGCCGCCCCGAGGATCGGGTCTTTTTTTCGCAGCGCGGTCACCCGGTCGGCACGAACTGATTCGTCGGTGATCCGTTTGGCCGGCGCTGTCCCCGTCGCGCCGACGTTCGCGCGCACGTTCAGGCGTTCTGCGCCGGTGAAGAATGTGCGGATGGCTTCGAGCGTGTCGGTCTTCCCGGCCTCGAGCGCCTGCGTCCTGATCTCGTCGGGGGCATCGAGCTGCAGCGTGATGACCCCCGATGCGCTGACGCCGACCGGCACCGTCTCGCCTAACGCTGCGGCGAGCAGGTTGTGGCCGTGCGAGCGGACGTGAGCGACGATGTCGTCCCACCGCTCCGTGAGCGCGTTGGCGTCGATCAGCGGCAGCTGCGCCGCCGGGGTGCCGATCGCGGCGCGCGGGTCCTCGACCTCGACCGGAACCGCGGCCTGCGCATCGGCCACCGCGGCCGGTGCGATCGTCGCCGGAGCGTCAGGCGGCGCCCGGCGCGCCTCGGCGGACGAAGCGTTAGGCGGCGTCGCTGAACCGGTGCCCGGCCGGGGGTCAGGCGGCGGCGATCCCGTATTCGTCCGAACGTCGGGTAGCGACTGCCGCTTCGGCGCCGGCGCTGGAGCGTTAGGCGGGGACGCTGACGCGTTAGGCGGGGGCGCCGGCGAGGCGTCGCGGGGAATGCTGCCGGCGCTCCCACCGCCGATCCCGCGCAGGACTTCCTCCAGCGCCAGCGTGCGGTCCATCAGCGCGAGCCGCACCAGCAGCGTCTCGAGCAGGAGCTGCTGCTGGCCGCTCTTGCGGAAGCGCGGCTCGAGCTCGGCCAGGGCATTGAGCATCCGCAGCAGGTCGCCGGCGGTGAGCCGGCCACGGCGCGCCGTGAGCGCGGCGCGCATCGCGTCGGAGATGTCGGGTGCTTCGCCACCGAGCTCGATCGCCAGCAGCGACCGCAGCGCGTCGGCGAAGCCGGTCAGCAGCCCGCCGAAATCGATCCCCGCCTCGGCGAGCCGGCCGACGGCGGCGAACACCTCACCGGCCCTCCGCCCGGCGACGATGTCGAGCAGCGCGATGTACTCGTCCTCCGGGACGAGGCCTAACGCTTCGCGCACACGCTCGGCGGTGAGCGTCCCCTCGCCCATCGACAGCGCCTGATCGGTGAGCGAGAGCGCGTCGCGCATCGATCCGTCGGCGGCACGCGCGATCATTGCCAGCGCGTCGTGGTCGGCGTCCACACCCTCGGCGGCGAGAACGGTCGCCAGCCGGAGTCGAATGTCGCTCGCGCCGATCCGCTTCAGGTCGAAGCGCTGCAGCCGGCTGAGCACCGGCGCCGCGGCCTGCGCGATCTTCTGCGGCTCCGTGGTCGCGAAGACGAAGACGACGCGCGGCGGCGGCTCCTCGAGCACCTTGAGCAGTGCATTCCACGCCTCGCGCGTGAGCATGTGCGCTTCGTCGACGATGTAGACCTTGTACCGGTCGTCGCCCGAGGGCGCGTACATCGCGCGCTCGCGCAGGTCCCGCGCATCGTCGACGCCGCGGTTGGACGCGGCATCGATCTCGACGACGTCGAGGGAAGCGTCGCCACGCCAGATGCGCATGCAGCTCTCGCAGACGCCGCAAGGCTCGCCAGCTGCGCTGGCGAGAGTGTCGATTGAACCGCTCCGGCCCTCGGCCTCCGCGGCTGCTCCCTGCGCCGACGCGGCGGCAGTGGCGGCGATCCGGTTCTCACAGTTGAGCGCCATCGCCAGCACGCGGGCGAGCGTCGTCTTGCCCGTGCCGCGTGGGCCGCAGAGGAGGTAGCCGTGCGCAACGCGCCCGCGGGCGATCGCGCCCTTGAGCGTGTTCGACACGTGCGACTGCACCGCGACGGATGCGAAATTTTTCGGGCGGTACTTCCTGGCGAGAGCGAGCAAGTCGGCGGGGCGGAGGGAACCGAAATATACCCGCCTGCCCGCACGGCGTCGAAGGGCCGCAGCGCCCTCGCTACGGTCCGTGGACGGGGCTGGGCGCTGCCTGGACCACGATACCGCAATCGACGCCGCCGCCGGGGAGACATTCGGGCGCGATGGGATCGTCCACCGTCGCTGCGACGCTGTCGCTTCGCGCGGCGGTCCTGACATGGATGGTGCCGTCGCTCGCGACGAGGAAGCGCCGCGTGCCGCTGTGAATCGCCGCGTTCCGGTTCCCGCGTGGCGTCGCCCGGAGGTCGAAGCTGATCCCATCCGGGTCCGCGGCGAGAAAGTCGGTTGTGTACACGGCCGCCGTGTCCACCATCTCGCCGGCACGATCCTCGACCGGCACCGCCAGAGTTCCGCGCTCGCGGTTCGGGCTGTCGAGGTCCACGCTGATGTGGCGCGAGAGCTCGGGACACACGTAGTCGACCAGCGCAAGCGGTGGCGTCGATGCGCGCCAGCCGCGGGCGGCCGCGAGGCTGTCGCGGTAGGCAGGAACACGCGTTAGGCAGCGCCGTAGCATCACCAGCGACGCGACCGGGCTCGCGACGAACAGCCCCGGTGCGCCGGGTTTCGTCTCGTGCACCACGCCGTGTTCGTCGCCACTGAACGACGGCGCGGCACGATCGAGGATCGGATCCTCGACCACGAGAACCGAGTAGCCGCTCGCGTGCCCGCTGTCGTCAGGGAGCGACGCGGTGTAACTCCATCGCCAGCCGTTGTCGCCCTCGGTGAATCGTGTCGGCGCGTTGGTGCTGCCGAGCGCCTGTTGCGCGAGCTCGCCGCACTCTCCCGACGAGAGCAGCTCGGCGCTCGTGCGGGGATAGCTCGCGCCGGCGTCCTCGCTGCGGTGGCGCTCCGCGCATTCATGCAGCGCATTCACGAGCCGCGCGGCGTGGACCACCGCGGGATGCTGCGTCCGATGCACTCCGATCCAGCTCTCCTTCTCCGCGCTCCGCTCGCGCTGCTTGACGACCGGCATCCAGAGTGGCTGCGCCGCACTCACTGTTGCGCCCACCGGCGTCAACCATGGGTGCGTCATCACGCCGCACGTGGACACGGCACAGACCAGGAACGCCGTGACGAAGCCGACCACGAATCGACGCCCGGCGGGCGCGAAGCAGAGGATTGCGACGAGAATCTCGACGAACGCCGCCACCACGATCACCAGCGTCGGGTCGGCCTGGCCGCATCCCCGAAACGGGTCCGGACACGCGATGGCCCAGAGCAGGACCGTGGTCACGAGGAACGCGGCAACGCCGAAGGCGAAGCCGTGTCGCCGAGTCTGTCCGGTCGTGTCCGGAGCGCCGGGGAGAGTCATGGCAGGAGACTCTCCCGCGCGCCGCCGGGTCACGCCATGCTACCGGCCGACGTTCACAACCGGCAGCAGCCGGAATGCCCGCGGGTTGTCGCGCACGTAGTTCAAGACGCCGAGCTGGAGGCCATGCAGCTGCTGCGCGTAGTTGAAGACACCGATCGTCAGACCGTGCTGGCTTCCCTTCACGTGGTTGAACGCGCTCGCTGACACGCCGGTGAAGGTGCCGCGATCGATCCGCATGTACGCCGGCGCGATGATCAACGCCTTCGCATCCTGCGCGCCGACCGCTGCGGCGATTGCAACGCCCTCGATGCGTGGCGCGCCGACGCCGACACCGGCGATCGAGACCCAGCGCAGCGTTCCCCCCGAGCCGACGCCGATCCCGGCGACCGTTAGGCCGGTCACGTCGCCGCCGGCACCGACCCCGACACCGCCGAACGACAACCCGCTCAGCGAGCCGCCCGTCCCGACGCCGATCCCGCCGATGAGGATCCCGTTCGCGCTCCCGCCGGCGCCGACGCCGATACCGCCAATCGCGAGCCCGCTCAGCTCCGCACCGGATCCGACGCCGATTCCACCAACGGTGACGCCGCGCAATGCGCCACCCGCGCCAACGCCGATCCCGCCTAACGTCAGGCCGTGCACCGAGCCGCCGGAGCCGACGCCGATCCCGCCGATCATGATCCCGTCGAGCCGCCCACCCGCGCCGAGACCGAGCCCGCCGATCCCGACGCCGGTGATCCGCTCGGTCGCGCTGACACCGAAGATCCCCGCGGCGAGTCCGGTGATTCGCGCGGCACCGGTCATCGGGATTCCGAGCGCGATGCCGGTGACCGTTCCCCTCGGCTCGGCGTCGGGCTGCCAGATCGTGACGTTGATTCCGCGCACGTCGAAGTCATCGGTGTCGCGGAAGTTCAGCCGGATGCCGTAAACCTTCGGCACATTCCCGATCCCGACACCGACGTCGTTGACGGTGAGGTCGAGTCCCTGCGATTGCGCGCGACCAGAGATGAGTGGCGCGGCGAGGATCGCGGCGGCGGCGAACAGGCGGCGGTTGCGAATCATGAAACTGCTCCGGGAGGGGGGAGATTCTCCCCTCTACGCGAGGCTGTCACCGCTGTTTCATCGCCCGCAACGAAGCCGCAAACGGCTCGCGCGGCGGGCGCGCTCGTGAGAGCGCTGCACCGCCGCGCGAATACTCCAGGCCTGACGAAGCGACGAAAGACACCGCGTGCCGCTGCTGCCTTCGGGGCCCTGACGGGATTGGCGGGCTCGCGCCCTCCGGGACCTGGAGCACCCGCAAGATAGCCCGTGACATTCCTCAGTTCAACGGGATTTCGCCGCCTTTTCGAGGACGGACGCGAGGACCTCGCCGGCGCGGCGGACATCATCACGATTGACGTCGAGGTGCGTCACGGCTCGCACACGCGACGCGTTCCACCCCGAGATCTTCACCCCGGCTTCAGCGCAGCGCGCGGCGACGGTGTCGGAAGCGATACCGGCTGGAAGATCGATCATCACGATGTTGGTGTCCGGCGGAACGACCGACGCGCCTCCTACGCCGTCCACCGCAGCAGCGAGCTCGCGCGCACGCTCGTGATCCTCGTGCATGCGTGGCCAGTTGTGCTCGAGGCCATGCAGCGCCGCCGCGGCAAGGATACCGGACTGCCGCATCCCGCCGCCGAACCGCTTGCGTGTCTGCCATGCATCGCGCATCGCCGCGGCGGATCCCGCCAACGCCGCGCCGACTGGCGCGCCCAGTCCCTTGGAGAACGACACCATCACGGTTTCGGCGCACGTGGCGAAGTCGGCGACGCTCGTCCCGGTTGCGACGCTCGCGTTCCACAACCGCGCGCCGTCCATGTGCACCGGCAGCCCATGCGCGGTCGCGACCTCGCGGATCGCCCGCAGCCCGGCCAGCGTCGTCACCTTCCCGCCGGCGCCGTTGTGGGTGTTCTCGACGCACACCAGGCTCGCCGCCGGAGCGTTAGGCGACGACGGGCGGATGTGAGCGCGCAGCGCATCGGCGTCAAAGACGAGTCCCGCGCCGCGGACCGGCCACGGCTGCACGCCGCACAGCGCCGCCAGGCCGGCGATCTCCCAGTGGACCAGGTGCGCTTCCGCGTCGAGCAGCACCTCGGTCCCACGGCGCGACATGAGCCAGACGCCGGTCTGGTTGGCCATCGTCCCGCTCGGGAAGAAGAGCGCGCGGTCCTTGCCGAGGAGCGACGCGACGCGCTCCTCGAGCGCGCGCACCGTCGGGTCACCGTCGAGCACATCGTCGCCCACCTCCGCGTCAGCCATCGCGCGCCGCATCGCGCTCGATGGACGGGTGACGGTGTCGCTGCGGAGATCGATCACGGGGCTCGGCATCGGTGTTGTGCGGGTGTGCGTGAAGCTGGTAGTGCAGCCATGAAGGGGAGCGGACTGCACGAAAGGTAAAACGCGCCGAGGGCGAGCGTGATGACACGCTCGCCCTCGACTGCATCCTGCTGCGCGCCGGCAACTTCGGCCGGCGATCCGTAGCCGCAGTTACGGCTTCTTCACCGTCACCTTCGGGGTGACGATCTTCGTCGTGTCCTTCTTCACCTCGACCTTCGGCGTCACGACCTTCGTCGTGTCGGCCCCGACCGAGACGGTCGGCGTGTGCACCGTGTCAGTCGTCGTCCCGATGACGGGCTTCTGCACTTCATACTCGCCGTCGCCGGTCTTCTTGCATGCAGCGAGTGAGGCGAGTGCCGCGAGGGTTACGGCAAGAGCAATTTTCCGCATTGATATCTCCGCTGGGGGATGGGTGTTCGCCAACGCCGTCGCAACCTTCGGGCCAGAATTGTCGGGCCCGTTTCACCTGGAGCCTCGCTCGCAGCGCTACTCGGTGAACACCTCGCGCTGCATTCGCCGCACGCGGCGGAGCTCGAATACCTGCCCCACCTCGCCACCGAGGATGAAGATGAGCGACGCGTAGTACACCCAGATTACGATCACGACGATCGCCGTCAAGGCGCCGGTGTAGAGCGATCCGGGATTGAACGAGCGCACGTAGGCGCTGAAGACATTGCGGGCGATCTCGAACATCGCGCTGGTGAACAGCGCCGCGACGAGCGCGGTCTTCCAGCGAATGCGCCTGTTGGGGAGAAACTTGTAGAGCGAGAAGAACATCGTCGTGATGAACACGAACGCCAGCAGGCGCCCGAGCGCGTACTCGAGGCCGCCCATCACCTCGGTGCGGACGCCGTACTCGGTCAGCACGCGGAAGCCACGCGTCGTCGCGACGGCGAGATACGCGTTGAGCGCCGTGTAGCCGACGAGCAGCAGCGTGGCGATGATCGTGATCTTGATGTCGAACAGCTTCCCATCGATGATCCCACGATCCTGCTCGATGTCGAACACCTCGGCGAGGACGCTGCGGAGGGAGCCGAACAGGCGCGTCGAGAACCAGATGAAGCCGATCGCGCTGTAGAGGCGAATCGCGCCGCGCGCCTGGATGATGTCGTCGAGCACCTTCTGGATCGGCGAATCTGCCGACTCGGGATGCGGCGGCATCACCTTGTCGAGCAGGGCGTTGATCTCGGCCGAGGATGCCGTCGCCGACTGGTGAAGGATCATCGCCATCCCGACGACGAGCAGCAGCAGGAACGGAACAGCGGCCAAGAGGAGGTTGAACGCGATCCCGCCGGCGAGGAAGAAGATGTTGTCTTCCCCGCTATTGTCCCAGACGCGTTTCGCGTAATCGCGTGCGGTCCAGTAGACCCGTGTTGGAAGCGAGCGCTTGGCCATGCGGGGCCGATTCTACCCCCGCGCGCGGACGCACGCCATCCTGACGCTCGTCACTCAGATTTCGTCGAGATCCTCGTCGGGCGCGAGCGCCGCCGCACCGCGGGCGCGCCGGGTCGCACGCGCCGCGCGGCGCGCGGCGCGATCTTCGTGTGCCTCACGCGCGACGTCCTCGCCGGCGTGATAGGCCGCCTTCGTCGATGCGAGCCGTGCCTCGAGCTCTCCGCGTGCGTCGCGCGCGGCCTCGCGACCCGCATCCATCGCACGCGTCACCTGCTGCTTCTTCAGCTCGATCGCGTCGCGCGCGGCGTCGATGCGCTGCTCGACCTGTCGCCGCGCCTCCTGGAAGGTGTCGCTCACCCGTCCGACCGCGTCGCTGGCGACATCCTGCGCCGCATTCCGAACGCGCCGCGCGCCTCGCTGAATCTCACGCCGCGTCTCCTCGCCGCTGCGCGGCGCGAACAGCAGCGCGACGCCGGCGCCGAGGGCCGCGCCGATCAGGAATGTCCCGATACCAGCGGACTGGCGTTCGATCACCACGAAAGCGTCGTCGTCGTCGAACTCGTATTCGTCGCGCATACAGCGTTCTCCTCGAGGTTCGGTGATGCCAGTCCCTGCCCTTCCTGTGCAACGGCCGCGCCGCGCCGTGTTCAGCGCTTCTTCGGCTTCGGCGGCGGCGCTTTTCCCCTGGCCGGCGCCGGGTGTGCTGACGCGCTGGTCTTCTTCGCCGGAGCACGCTCCGCGCCACCATCACCGTTCGACGAGCCGTCGTGAGACGCTGCGGACCGAGGCGCGCCGTTGTGGCCGAGCAATCCCGCGATCTCCGCCGAGACTTCGGCGACGTCGAGCCCGAGCACCTTCGCGGTGCGAGTGAGATCGCCGCCGGTCGTCGCGAGCGTCCGCAGCACGAGCTGCTTCTTCGCCTCGGCGACCGTGGTGTTGCCGACTTCGATGGTCAGCGCCGGCATCTCGGCCGACTTGAGCAGGTGGCGGGGGACGATGTCGGACGGCCCGATGATGTCACCGCGCGCCATGATCACCGCCCGCTCGAGCGCATTCTTCAACTCGCGGACGTTGCCCGGCCAGTGGTAGGTGAGGATCCAGTTCCACGCCTGATCGTCGAAGCTGCTGACCTGCTTGCCGTTCTCCTGGGCGAACCGCCCGAGGAATTCCTTGGCGAGGAGCTGGATGTCGCCGGCACGCTCGCGCAGCGGCGGCAGGAAGATCTCGACGACCGCGAGGCGGTAGTAGAGGTCCTCGCGCAGCTCGCCGTCGGCGAGCGCCTTCTGCAGGTTCTTGTTCGTCGCCGCGACGATGCGGATGTCGACGCTGATCTCCTTCTTGCCGCCGAGCCGTCGCACCTGCCGCGTCTCGAGCGCGCGCAGGAGCTTGACCTGGATGTCGGTCGACATCTCGGCGACTTCATCGAGGAAGATCGTCCCGCCACTCGCCATCTCGAACTCGCCAGGCTTCTCGTTGGTCGAGCCGGTGAACGCGCCCTTCTCGTGGCCGAACAGCTCGTTCTCGAGGATCTCCTTCGGGAGCGCGGCGCAGTTGAGCGCGAAGAACGGGCCCTTCGCGCGATCGCTCTTGTGGTGCAGTGCCCGCGCGACGAGCTCCTTGCCCGTGCCGCTCTCGCCGAGGATCAGGACGCTGGCGGTGGACGGCGCGACGGCCTCGATCACCTGATAGACCGAGCGCATGGATTCGCTCTGCCCGGTGAGCTCGGCGTAGTGCGTGAGCCCCTCGAGCTTGGAGGCGAGCTCGCGATTGGTCTGCTGGACGTGATACTTGTCCAGCGCCTTGGGAATGAGCGCCTTGAGACGATTGAGCTTTTCGGCGTTGAGCGGCTTCTCGATGTAGTCGT
>JBJMNK010000055.1:0-20396 GCA_045804265.1 Gemmatimonadaceae bacterium
CCGGTGCCGAGCTCAGATCGTTTGTCACCAACCCGACACCGAGCACGGGCGGTTGTCGCGTGGCGGACCGGCGAACCGCGCGCGAAATCAAAGCGGGCGACGACCGGAACCGGTCGCCGCCCGCCACTTTTCATTGTCCAGCTTCCCGCTCGCTGCGCCCCTCCTGCAGCGTTCCGTCAGCCCTTGGTCACGGGTCGAGCCGTCAGCTCGCCGAGGCGAACCCGAGCCTCTGCCGCGAACACCCCATTCTCGTTCTTCACGATGTCCTGCCAGATTTGCCGGGCTTGGGCGGTGTCTTTCGCTGCCGCGTAGTTCCGGGCGGCATCCGCAAGGTAGCCCTCGCGGTCATTCTGGAACCGGGTCACGTCCGCGGCTTTCCGGTAGTGAGCCGCCGCCTCAGCGTACTTCCCCAGCTGAGAGTATCCATCCGCGATCAACGCCTCTGCCGGCGCCTCGAACTCCTTCCGCGCGGCACCGGACTTCTCCAGTGCGTCCAGTCCCTTCTGGTATTCGCCCTTGTCGTAGTAAGTCTGCGCGAGGAGCATCGCGCCCTGGGACGCGCCGGCGGTCCCGCTCTGGGTCGAGATCAGCTTCTGCAGGTCGGTCTCCGCAAGCGGAGCGTTTCCCTGGACGAGCGACTGCTCGGCGCGCTGGAGACTCTGTTGCGCCCGCAGCTCCTTTCCAGCCTGCGCGCGCGTGTAGAGCCATCCGCCGATGGCGACGACGGCCACTACTCCGACCGCGCCGGCGACGAGGCGGGTGTTCACATGCAGCCATTCGAAAATGGATTCCGTTCTGTCGTCGAGCCCGCGGGCTGCGTCCTTCTCACTCCGTTCCGTCATGTGTCGTGTTGTTGGGTCCTGAGTCCGTCGCGCCGGATGCGCGGCAATGCCCCTGGGGTGACTCGAACACCCGGCCAACGGTTTAGGAAACCGCTGCTCTATCCACCTGAGCTACAGGGGCCAGTGAAGCGCCCCGGTGGCTCTGCTGTGGCCGCAAGGGCGCGGGACGGAAACATAATGCCTCCCCGGGTCCAGTGCGACCCGAGGAGGCTCGACTCCGGCGGCCTCGATCAGCTCCAGCTGATCGCGTACCTGCAGACTGGACTCCCCTTCGCGCGGCATTCCTCTTCGGCCACGCGCACATCCTTCGCACCGCACATCTCGAGAGCGCGACGATGCCAGCCGACGATCGTGAGGCAATCGGGCGCACTGAAGTTGTCGGCATCGTGCGTCGTGAGAACCGCCGACTTCTCCCCCGTCTTCGTGTACTCGCGCCGACCCTTTTCGTAATACATCGAGTAGATCGCCGGCGTCCGCGTCAGGAACGCGTGCGGATCTCCGCTCGTCACGAACGCCTTGTGCACCGAGGTGAGATTCTTCTCGGCTGAGGCCGCGCCGAGCTTCTCGAAGAACTCTGGTCGTCCCCCACCGAGCACGCGAACGATCGCATCGTCGAGGCGCGTTCCGAGATCCAGTGGATACCATTTGACGGTGATCACCGCGGCGAGCGCCTTGCGATCCTCGGCGGACAGCGCCGCGAGCACCTTTTCCACGCCGTCCTTTCCCGAATGCTCCTCGACGAACGCGAGGCGTGACTTGACGACGCTTCCCTTGATCTGCTGCATCTCTGAGTCTGTGAGTCGGGGACGGCGACGGGCTGCGGTTACGTCGCGGTGTCAGTACTCAATGAGCGATTCGACGCGCGCGTCGCCCAGCCTCGCGCGGCCGCCGAGAAAATCGAGCGCCATCAGAAAGCTGAAGCCGGCGAGCTCCGCCCCAGCGCGGCGAACCAGCGTACCGACGGCCGTTGCCGTTCCCCCGGTCGCGAGCACGTCGTCAACGATGACGGCCCTGGCGCCGCGCGGTAACGCGTCGACGTGGATTTCCAGGACGTCGGTCCCATACTCGAGCGCGTACTCCTCGCGGAGCGTCTGCCATGGAAGCTTTCCGCGTTTCCGCGCCGGTACTAACCCCGCCCCGAGACGTTGCGCGATCGGCGCGCCGAGGATGAAGCCCCGGCTCTCGATGGCGACGACGTGCGTGATGCGATCGCCTGCGAACGGCTTGGCGAGCGCATCGGTGGTCTCGCGGAACAGGAGCGCGTCGCTGAGCAAGGGCGTTATGTCCTTGAACACGATCCCCGGCTTTGGAAAGTCGGGCACGTCGCGAATCCGCGCTCGAACTCGCGCGCGAAGGTCCTCGCTCATGCTCATCGTTCGATCGCGAACGGCGACGGCAGGCTGTCGGCCCCGGCGGCTGTGGGAAGCCGGTGCACCAGCTCGACCCTTGCCCCGGGTGGCCCCTTGGCTATCGTGCGCGCGAATCCTTCGAGCGTTTCGGTCGGCCCCTCGGCGACGAGCTCGAGGTCACCGTTAGGCAGGTTCTTCACCCAGCCCGCGAGCCCGAGACGTCGCGCTTCCTCGCGGACGAACCAGCGGAATCCGACCCCCTGCACGCGACCCGAGATTCGCGCGTGGAGGCGGTCGGCGTCGCTCACCGCGGGCGCTGGTGAAGGAGCGCGGCCAGAACGCTCGCGAGGGCGGCGGCCTCGCCAGCGCCGGCATCGACGTGTCCGACGTCGATGTCACCAGCTCGAACGCGCGCCGCGATTCCCTCGAGAATGCCGGCGACGTCGAAATCGATCCGGTGCATCTTGCCCGAGAGGCGCGGCGTCGCGTGGACTGCCTCCGCCTGATGCGCTTCGCCGGTCTGGTCGATATACGGCAGCCCTGACAGCGCCTGCGCTGCTTCCTCGGGCGCCGCGTCATCCCCTGACGGGACGTGACTGCCGAGGATGCCCGGCAACGGATCCGGGTGCGCTGGAGGCGTCTCGGCGGACTGCGGATCGGCGAACAGCCAGGGCATCGCTTCCGTGGCTGCGAGCGCAGCGTTAGGCACCCGATCGGGTGCCAGCGCCGCAATGTCCACGGGCGCCTGCTCTGGTATAGCCGGCTTCGATGGCGTCCTCGTGCCGACGAACAGCGCGCCGCGCTTGGATTCCGGCGGGGTGAGCGGATTGATTGGGGCGCGCGCCGCGGGCGCCGGTCCGCGATATGGCGGAAGCGGCGGCGTGAATGGTCGTGCTCTGGGCGCGCTGTCTTTCTCGTCTGGCATTTGGTCCGCGGACGTTGTTCACTAACGACGAGCAGAGCGCCAAATGGTTACGGCGAAGGCGGTTACGTTACTGCTGCCATCCGTGTTGACCAAGCAGCGGAACGAACCGAACCGGCAGCACGTCCTCGCGTACGATCGCCCCCTGCTTCCGAGTCAGCACAGCCAAGGTCTGTATGTCCTGGCCGCCGAGGGGGATCAGCATCCGTCCGCCCTCGGCCAGCTGGTCGACCAATGGCTGTGGGATCGTCGGTGAGCCTGCACTTACCAGGATCGCGTCATAGGGAGCGTACTCGCGCCAGCCAAGCGTCCCATCACCGAGGAGCAGCGAAACGTTGCGGACTCCAGCGCGGGCGATATTCTCACGCGCCCCCTGCAGCAGCGGAGCGATACGCTCGATCGAGAAGACCTGAGCGGCCAGATGCGCGAGAAGCACGGTCTGATAACCAGATCCCGTTCCCACCTCGAGCACTCTCTCGCGTCCCGTCAGGCGAAGGATCTCGAGGTAGCGCGCGTGGATCGAAGGCTGTGAGATCGTCTGCCCGTTGCCGATCGGAAGCGCGGAATCCTCGTAGGCGCGATGGCGAACGCCGGTCGGCACGAACAGGTGGCGGGGTGTGAGCTCGAATGCGCGCAGCACGGAGAGGTCAGCAATCCCCTTCTCGCGCAAAGTCTCGACGAGCCGGCGGCGCGAGCCGCGCATCTCGCCGTCTAAAGGTCCAGCCACCACGACTCCGGTGCTTCGAGCATGTGAAAATGGGTGAGGTCGAGGTGAAGAGGCGTCACGGAGACATAGCCATCCCGGACCGCCTTGAAGTCAGAGTCCTCGGGACCGGTCCAGGTGATGGAGCCACCACCGATCCAATAGATCTTCCGCCCCCACGGATCTTCCATCGGCTTCAGCGAATTCGAGTAGACGCGACGTCCAAGGCGCGTCAACTTCACGCCCTTTACTTCTCCGGCCGGGACCGGGGGCAGGTTGATGTTGAGAAGCGTGTCCTTCGGAAAGTTCGGAAGTGACGTGAGGTGCCTGAGCAGCGGCGTCAACACCTTCACCTGCTCCTTCAGGTGCGTGAGGTCGGCACGAAGGTCGCCGCCAGCAAACGAAAATGCCAGCGAGGGAATTCCAAGGGCGAGCCCTTCCATGGCCGCCGCGACCGTTCCGGAGTAGAGCACGTCCTCGCCCATGTTCTGCCCATGATTGATTCCGCTGAGGACAAAATCCGGGCGCTCCGGCATCAGCGCCTCGACGGCGAGCATCACGCAATCGGTCGGAGTGCCGTCGACTTGGAAGCGGCGTTCACCGCGCGAGACAGGCCGCAGCGGGTGGTGAAGACTGAGCGAATGGCTGGTCGCGCTCTGTTCGCGATCGGGCGCCACGACGGTGATCTCGCCTAACGGCGCGGCCGCCTCGGCGAGGCAGTCGAGTCCGTGAGCGAGGATGCCGTCGTCGTTGGTAAGCAGGAGGCGCATCAGGTCGCGGTCCGAAGCCGATGCCGGAGGATCGTCGCGACAACGCGCGCGGCGTCCCGACACTCGCGGAAATGACTCCGGCCACCCTCGTGCCGCGGAATGTAGATCGTCGGGACCGGCACGGCGGAAATCCTGTAACCGAGGCGAGCGGCGCGGATGATGAAGTCCGTCTCGTACTCGTAGCGATCGCCAACTGCCTGCACCGCGTCGATCACCTCGCGCCGGATCGCGCGATACCCGCACTGCGTATCGGGGAGCGGACGCCCGGCAATCGCGCTGATCGCCGCACTGGACCATGCGTTGGATACGCGCCGACGGAACGGCATCACGCTCGCATCCCGGCCTCGCGCCCCGACCACTACATCGGCGTGATCCAGACCAGCGAGGAGCGCAGGCGCACACGACGGATCGTGCTGGCCATCAGCATCGATTGAGAGCACGCACGTCGCGCCCAGATCCGCTGCGTGCCGGAAGCCGGCGCGCAGGGCGGCTCCCTTTCCGCGGTTGAACTGGAAGGACTCGACTCGATCGGCGCAGCGGGCGAAGATTCGCCCGGTCGCGTCCGTCGATCCGTCATCGATCCCGACGATGGCAGCTGCGGGAACCGATGCGCGCAATCCCGCGATGACCGACTCCAGCGACGAGGCCGCGTTCAGCGCCGGAATCACGCAGACGACCGTCATCCCTGCGCCGCGGGTCGCGCCCCCTCGAGGAGGGCAAGAATATCGTGCAGCTCGGACTCGAGTGACTGCAGCGCCTCGAGGTCGAGCGCAGCGTGCGCAGTCGGCTTCAGCTCCCCGGCACGGCGATGTTCGTCGATCTTCTGCCGTGCGCCGTCGATCGTGTACTTCTCCGTGTAGAGCAGGTTCTTCACCAGCATGATCAGCTCTATCTCCTTGCGCTGATACACCCGGTTGCCTGAACGATTCTTCGCCGGGTTGAGAAAGCGAAATTGGCTTTCCCAGTAGCGGAGAACGTGCGGCTTCAGGTCGGTGAGCGAACACACCTCACCGATCGAAAAGAACTCCTGGACCGGCTCCGATGGCGTCATCGATCGTGTTCCGGACGCAACTCGCGTCCCATGAGGTCTTCAATCGAGCGGCGAGCCGGATATCCCTCGAACAGCGTGCGGTGTACGGCGGCAATGATCGGCATCTCGACCCCCTCGCGTTGTGCGAGCGCGAGTGCGCTCGCCGCGCTCACCGCGCCCTCGGCTACAGTCTCACGTCCAGCCAGCGCCTCGTCGAGCGTCTTGCCCTTCCCGATCTCGACACCGAGTGCGCGATTCCTGCTGAGCGATCCGGTGCAGGTGAGCACGAGATCGCCGAGTCCGGCAAGCCCGGCGAAGGTGCGGTCGCGCGCGCCTAACGCGAGGCCGAGCCTCGTCATCTCCGCGAGCCCGCGGGTGATGAGCGCCGCGCGCGAGTTGAACCCGAGGCCAAGTCCCTCGGCGATCCCCGTGGCGACAGCCATGACGTTCTTGAGCGACCCGCCCAGCTCGACGCCCGGGACGTCGTCGCTGGTGTAGACGCGGAAGACGGCGTTGCTGAAAAGCTCCTGTGTGACGTCGGCGGCTTCCCTGCTGGTCGACGCCGCAACGACCGCGGTCGGCTGCCGCACGGCCACCTCGGCGGCGAAGCTGGGGCCGGAGAATGCGACGACCGATCGCCCGGGAAGCTCGTCAGCGACGACATCGGTCATCAACGACAGCGTGCCGCTCTCGATCCCCTTGCTCGCGACGACGACCGTCGCGCCCCGGGGAATCGCATCCTTCCCTGCGCGCACTACCGCACGCAGGGCGTGCGAAGGCGGGACGAACACCACGAATGACGCGCGATCGAGCGCCTCGTTCATGCTGCCCGTTGCGCGCAGCCTCGCGTCGAGTGGCAGGCCGGCGAGGAATCGCTCGTTCTCATGGCGTGAATTGACCGACTCGGTGACGTCAGGCTCGCGCGCCCAGAGCATCGCGTCGTGGCCATTGGCGGTGAGCACATTGGCCAGCGCCGTTCCCCATGCACCGGCGCCGACGACCGCGCAACGCGTCACGCGCTGGCCTTCCTTCCGAAGCGGTGCTCCTCGCCGCGGCGAAGTCGCCCGATGTTCGCGCGATGGCTCCAGAAGACGAATACCGCAATTGCTACGCTCACTGGAAACACGGCCGCGTGAACACCGAGGATCGCGGCGATCGCGATTGGCAGCGCGATCGCGGCGAGCAGTGAACCGAGCGAGACGTAGCCGCTGATGGCGACGACCGCGAGCCACGTCGCGACTGCCAGGAGCGTCGGCACCGGCGCGAGGGCGAGGAAGACACCAGTCGCCGTCGCGACGCCCTTCCCTCCTCCGCGCCAGAGCAGCAAGATCGGCTTCGCGTGTCCGGCAATCGCGGCGATGCCGGCCGCGATCGCCCAGAGATAGAGGTGCGCCCCCACGGTATAGCGCAGGACGAAGAGCACCGGCAACGCGCCCTTCAGCACGTCGCAGAGAAAGACCACCAGCGCGACTTTCCAGCCTAACGTTCGATAGACGTTGGTCGCGCCGAGGTTGCCCGATCCGTGCTGGCGGAGGTCGATGCCGCGGGTCAGCCGCCCCGCGAGGTAGGCGAAGGGAATGGAGCCGAGAACGTAGCCAAGCGCGACACCGAGTGCCGCGTGCATCACGCCGCCGCCGACTTGCGCCGGAGCACGATGTTCAACGGCGTTCCGGTGAAGCCCCACAGCTCGCGAAAGCCATTGTGCAGGTAGCGGATGTAATGCTCGGCGACGAGGTCGGGAGCGTTGCCGAACACCGCGATGGTCGGCGGGGCGACCGACACCTGCGTCGCGTAGTTCAGCTTCACCTCCCGTCCCGCCGCCTGTGGCGGCTGGCGCCGAGCGAGCAGCCCGTGCAGCCCTTCATTCACTTCGGAAGTCGGAACACGCTTCTTGCGCTCGGCCTCGACTTCGAGAATCACATCGAGCGTCTTGTTCACCCGCTGACCGGTGAGCGCCGACGTGAAGATCCACGGGACGAACTTGAGGAACGGCGCCTTCTCGCCGGCGTCCCGCTGCAGGTGAGCCGCCGACTTGTCGCCTTTTTCTTCCTTGATGTCCCATTTGTTGACGACCATGATCAGCCCGCGGCCGGCGTCCCACGCCATGTGCGCGATCTTGAGATCCTGGTTGTGCAGCCCCTCGGTCGCATCGATCAGAAGGACGCAGATATCCGCGCGGTCGATCGCCCGACGCGTCCGGAGCCCGGAATAGAATTCGATCCCGTCCTCGACGCGAGCCTGGCGGCGCAGCCCGGCGGTGTCGATGAAGACCAGGTCGCGTCCGTGATATTTCATCGGCGTGTCGATCGCGTCGCGTGTCGTCCCGGCAACGTCGGACACCACCAGCCGTTCCTCGCCAAGGAGCTTGTTGACGAACGACGACTTGCCAACGTTAGGCCGGCCGATCACCGCCACGTGCAGCTGTTCGTCGGCGGGCGAAACGACTTCCGGAATCCTGTCGGCGACGATGTCGAGCAGGTCGCCCGAACCCTTGCCGTTGGTTGCCGACACCGGCACCGGGTCGCCGAGTCCGAGATTGTAGAACTCGTAGAAATCGGTCGAAGCGGGATCGTCCACCTTGTTGGCGACGACGATCCAAGGCTTCTGCGATTCGCGCAGCAGGTCGACGATCTTCGCGTCGCTCGGATGGACGCCGACCTTGGCGTCGACCACCAGCAGGAGCAGGTCTGCTTCGGAGATCGCTTCGTCCACCTGCCGGCGGATCTCGAGGTCCATCGGCAGCCGCGAACTGTCGGCGATGCCACCGGTGTCGACGAGCCAGAAGTCGCGACCGTTCCACTGCGCGCGCGAGAAGTGGCGATCGCGTGTGGTGCCTGCTTCCTCGGAGACGATGGCCTGGTCGCTGTCGACGAGCCGGTTGAAGAGCGCGGACTTGCCGACGTTAGGCCGCCCGATGAGGGCGACGACGGGAACGTTCACGCCGCCACCCGCTCCCCTTCCGGGGCGAGGGCGTCGATGAAATCGTACGATGGATACACGGGCATCGGCAGGGATTCACGGACTGCGAGAAACGATTCGTCGTCGAGGAAGACGCCCGCATCGTTGATCGTTTCGGCGGGGATGAGTGCGAGATCGAGATCGGTCCTGTCAGCGAGCGCGCGGCGGATGTCGGAGCCAACGAGGAGTCCCGCAGTCGTCACGGTCGGGCCGAACAGCGAATTGACCACCGGGATGAGCTCAAAATGAGCGCCCGTCTGCCGGGTAAGCTGCGCGAGCAGCTGCGGCATCAGCGGCGCCATCGCACGCCCGGTGACCACCCCGATGCGACGGCCGTCGAGGCGTGGAAGCTCGTGGACGTGGTTGGCGATCCGCGCACGGAGCGCGGCGACGGCACCGACGCCGTTCTCGATCTGCGGGAACTCGCCGTAGTGTTCGGCATCGGGGAGCGGACGACCGGACAGCATGTACAGCTCGTCGGATCCATAGACCCACCGCTCGCCGCGCTCGGCGAGCGCGCGTGCTTCCCACGCGTCGACGCGCTCGAGGATGCGTCCGGCGTTCTCGGCGTCCATCGACTTGCCGGTGTACAGATGCGAGAACTGCGTCACACCGACCGGGACGAGAGCGACTGACAGGACAGCGTCGCCGAAGCTCCAGAGGTCGCGGAGCGATTCCTCGAGGATGTCGCCGTCGTTGAGGCCGGGCACGACGACCATCTGCGAATGGAACTGGATCCCACCCTCCGAGAGCCGGCGCAACTGCTCGACGATGTTCGGCACGCGCGGATTGTTCAGCAGCTTCTTGCGGGCTTCCCAAGGCGTTGCATGCACCGACACGTAGAGCGGCGACAGGCGATACTCGAGGATGCGCTGGATGTCGCGCTCCTTCACGTTGGAGAGCGTCGCGAAGTTGCCATAGGCGAACGACAGTCGGTAGTCGTCGTCGCGCATGTAGAGCGGCTTCCGCAGCCCTTCCGGGAGTCCCTCGATGAAGCAGAACTCACAGCGGTTGGCGCAACGGCGGACCTTCGGCGGCTCGAGCTCGAGTCCCATCGGCTCGCCTTCGGGGCGTTCGATATCGAACTCGATCAGCTCACCGTCGGGGAGCTTCGCCGATATGAGCAGCTCTTCCTCGGCGGTGAGGAATTCCCAGTCGAGAAAGTCGGCGAGCTCGCGACCATTGACGGCGAGCAGCTCGGTTCCCGGAACGATCCCGAGCTCCTCCGCGATCCCGCCTCGTACGATACGACTGACTCGAACCATGTCCCCCGACAGATGAATGCGGGAAGATCAGAACCGATGATCTCCCCGCTGTGTTCGCGGCAATCGCCACAGCTGCTTTCAAGCTGAGGCAATTTAGCAGATGCAGAGGCCGAAATCAAGTAATGCGAGCGACTTCGGCCGCAGCGCACATGCGTCCTCGAACGCTGCGGAACGGAGAAAAAAGAAGCGCCCGGACGCATGCATCCGGGCGCTTCAGAGCGACGACTCTGCTACTTGAGCGGCGTGTAGCGGAAGCCGGCGATGCCGGTCCCCTGCACCGAAATCTTGAACGTCGCTTCGGAGTTCGGCGCGACCGGTCCGACGCTCGCCGTCTTCGACGCGACGACCGCACCGGTCTTGTCGAGGAAGTCGACCGCAAGCGTGTAGCTGGCAGGCGCGGTGCCGCGGTTCTTGATCGAGCCGCTGAGGGTGTGGTCGGTGCCGTTGTGCGCGAAGCTCCGGACCGTGACCACCGTCGGCATCTTCTCGTACTTGGCGAACACGGTCACGACGGAATCGGTCAGCGCCTTCTTCGCCGCTGCCGTCTTTTCGGTCTTCGCGGCAGCCTGATACCCGCGCGCCATGAACAGCCACGCGTCCGGGTTGTTCGGGTCGAGTTGTGAGAGCGAGCGCGCGTACGGCAGGAGCGCCGCATGCTGCCCCATGTTCGACATCGCCGCCGCGAGGTTGTAGAGGCCGTCGCGGCTGTACGGGTTACGACCGACGACGATCTTGAAGAGGTTCGCCGCATCGCTGTCGCGACCGGCGCGGAGCGCGACGACGCCGGCCGTCACGACTTCGTCGTCGCCGTACGAAGTCGGATTGGCGAGCACCCCCGCGTAGGTCTGCTTCACCGCGGCGGTGTCGCCCGTGAGCGTGAGCATGCGCGCGAGCGAGGCGCGCGCGGTCGCCGCGTTCTCATCCTTCGGCGCTTCCTTCAGGAAAGTCTGGAACGTCGTCGCGGCGTCCTTGGCGAGACGCTGCTGCTCGGCGCCCGTCGCAGTCTCTGCCTGGCTCCCGACGAGGATGCCAAGGTTGAAGAGCGAGAGCCGGCGCTGATCGGCGAAGACGGTGTCGCTGGTCGCTGCATCCGCGGCCTTGCGCGTGAAGTCGATCGCGCCCGGGACGTCGTTGTTCCGCTGCGCCAGCGACGCGAGAATGCTGTACGCGTACGGCGCACCCGGATCGAGCAGCATCGACCGCTTGGCGTAGTAGGACGCTGAATCGTAGTTGCCGGCGTTGAACAGGTTGCTCGCGGCCTGCGTCGCGCGGAGCCAGGCCCCCTGGCGGCGCCACGTGTCCGTCGTCGCCCTGCACTCGGGCATCGCCGTCTCGACGATGCGCATCGTCGAATCGGCGAGGAAGCCGACATCCACCTGCGCTCCGGGATCGGCCGTGAACCCGAGATCCGCGCGGGTCATGGTGCGCGGCGCGGTGCTGTCCTCGAGGATGCTGAAGAAGACCTTGCCGAGCTCGTAGTTGCGCCCGACATCGTTAGGCGCGCCGGGCTTCTCGGTGAGCGACTTCACGACCTTCTTGAAGGCGTCGAGCCGCTTCGCAGGCGGGAGCTGTCGCGCCTGTGTGATCATGAAGTTCGACGTCGCAACTTCCTTCGGCTTGCTCTCGTCGATCTCGCAGGTCTTGGCCTGCTGAGCGCTCGCGCTCGTCGCGATCGCCGTCGCGGCGCCGAGCAGTGACAGGCTCCGATACAGAGTCATTAATCTCCTCGATGATGATCCCGGGGGTACCGCTCGATCCACGGCTGGGACGTCATACACTAGCCCTTCCCGGCGCGTTCCGCCGCCAGTTCGGCATCGCGAAATATACTCGCGACGGGCCGCCCTGTCGCCTCCGCTACGCGGACGACGTCATCGTGTTCGGGCTTGGCCGTGATCGTCCCGCCCGGGCGTGTGACGAGCTTCACACGAATGGAATGGCCGTGGACGTTGACTACCGCTGCGGTACGCCGGAGCGCGCGCCGGGTGATGGCAGTGCGCCGAACCCCGATGGTGGTGGTACTGACGAGTATCAGCTCTTCGAGCGTGTCGGCAATGTCTTCGCGGCAGAGTACTTCGACCCGAGTTCCGGCGCGCCCCTTCTTCATGATCACCGGCAGCAGCGTGACATCGCGAGCACCGGCTGCACGGAGCCGATCCGCGGCAGCGGCGAGATACTCGGGTGACATGTCGTCGACGTCCGCCGCGAGCAGCACCATCGACTCGGCGCCAGTGTGATCGGCGCTCTGCGCCGCGTCGACCTGGTCGGCGACGATGAGCCGCAGCGCATTGGCGCGATCGGGGAAATCCTTCGTACCGGCACCGAAGCCGCTCCGCCGCGGAATGTAAGGCGGGACCGGCTTTCCCTCGGTCATGATCCGGAGGAGGGCCGCACCGGTTGGAGTCACGAGCTCGCCCGCCCCATCGGGACCGGGCTTCACCGCAATCCCCTCGAGGATCTTGAGCGTGGCCGGAGCAGGCACCGGCAGGAGACCGTGGGCGGCGCGCACGGTGCCGTCGCCGAGCGCGACGCGCCCGGTGAATGCAGTGGTGACGCCGAGCAGGTGGAAGCCCCAGACCGATCCGACGACGTCGAGGATCGCGTCCACCGCGCCGACTTCGTGCAGGTGCACCTCCTCCGGCTTCATTCCGTGAATCTCGCCTTCACACGTTGCGATCAGCGTGAACGCACGGTCGGCGCGATCGCGCACCGCGTCGGGGACCGCTGCCGCCGCGACGAGTGCGCGGATCTCGCGAATGCCACGGCCGTGCGGTTGCGGCGGAATGTCGAAGTCGACCTTACGGCAGGCGATCTCGGCGCGCCGCACGTCGCGAATGCGGACCGTCACTCCGGGAATGCCGAGCGTGTCGGGGAGCGCGCGCAGCCAGTCGGGCGGCAGCCCGACGTCGAGCAGCGCGCCTAACGTCATGTCGCCGGAGATTCCGGAGAAGGGGTCGAAGATCGCGATCGGCATGAGTTCAGCTGCGCGTCGGAGCGATCATGTCCGGTAGCTCGCGCCGCTGCCGGTGTTGAAGAGTACCACTTCGCTGTCCGCATCGAGCCGGCCGGTCGCGACGAGGAGTCGCGTGACGGCCAGGGCACATCCTCCTTCGGGCGCAGCATCGACGCCGGTTGCACGGGACAGCGTGGCCGTGTCGCGGCGGATGTCGTCTTCGGAGACGGCCGCCGCGTCACCGTTGCTCTCGTACAGCGCGCGGAGAATGAGCCGGTCGCCTAACGGTCCCGGAACGCGGAGCCCGGCGGCGTGGGTGGCCGGATTCTCCCACGGCGTGGCGCGTTCCGCGCGCGCGGCGAATGCCCGCACCATCGGCGCGCACCCCTCCGCCTGCGCGACGATCATCCGCGGCTTCCGCTCACCGCGGTCGATCCATCCCCAATCGGCCATCTCGGCGAACACCTTCCACATCCCGATCAGCCCCGTCCCGCCGCCGGTGGGATAGACGACGGCATCGGGAAGGCGCCATCCGAGCTGCTCGGCCAGCTCGAGCCCCATCGTCTTCTTTCCCTCGATCCGGTACGGCTCGCGCAGTGTGGAGACGTCGAAGTATCTCGACTCGGCGGCGAACGCGCGCGCCTGCCGCCCGGCATCGCCGATGTGACCGGGGACGGTCACGAGCACGGCGCCTAACGCTTCGATCGTGGCGAGGATGTTCGCCGGCGTCGTCTCCGGCGCGAATACTCGCGCTGGCAGCCCGGCCGCGGCCGCGTACGCGGCCATCGCCGCGCCGGCGTTGCCCGCCGTCGGCACGACGAGTCCCGGGACGCCATGTCCGAGCGCGCGCGTCACCGCCGCGCTCATCCCCCTGGCCTTGAACGATGCGGTCGGATTGAGCGCTTCGTCCTTGACCAGCAACCGCTTCACGCCCACCTCCCGCGCCAGACGCGGAGCGTCGAGCAGCGGCGTGCCACCCTCGCCTAACGTTACCGGCTGCTCACCAGTCGCCAGCGGCAACACCGACCGATACCGCCACATGTCCCAGCCCTGCAGCGTTTCGCGATCGGGGCGGATCCCGTCGTAGCGGACGAGCAGTGGCTGGCCGCACTTGGGGCAGACCGATGCGGGGGTGTGTCCGGACGCGGCGAAGTCGCACGCCGAGCAGTGAAGTGTCCAGGGAACCGTCATTGGCTATCTGCGGATTCGGCGGTGGCGTCGGCCGTCGCGGCGAGTGGCGGCGCCGAGTCGGGATCAGTGGCGACGGCAGGCACACTCGGCGCGTCCGGCTTGGTCGGATCGGATTTGTCGAGCGAGGCGAGGATTCGCTGTGCGGAGGCAAGCGAAAAGCCGGGCAGTTGCGCGATCGCCTCGGCGCCTGCATTGCGCACACCCTGCACGCTCCCGAACGCGCGGATCAATGCACCGCGCTTCGAAGGGCCGACGCCGGGAATCGAGAGCAGCTCCGACGTGACGGTGCGCGCGGTGCGGCGCTGACGCTGGAAGGTCACCGCAAAGCGATGCGCCTCGTCGCGAACCTGCTGCAGCAGGCGCAGCGCCGGTGAGCGGCGCGAGAGCCGCACGGATTCGGTGCGTCCCGGAACGAAGATCTCCTCCTCGCGTTTGGCGAGGCTGATGATCGGCAGCGCGATTCCCTGCGCATCGAGCGCGCTTCGCGCGGCGTTGAGCTGTCCCTTCCCACCGTCGATCACGACGAGATCGGGGAGCGCCTTGCGCTCTTCGACCCGCCGTGCGACGAATCGCGAGACGACTTCCTGCATCGACGCGAAGTCGTCGATCCCCTCGACCGTCCTGATCTTGAACTTGCGGTATTCGGCGCGATGTGGGCGGCCGTTCTGGAACCAGACGCACGACGCGACAGTGTCAGTCCCCTGTGCGTGCGAGATGTCGAAGCAGACGATCGCGCGCGGCACGCGCTGCAGCCCCAGCTCCCGTTGCAGCTCGTAGACCGGATCGCCCGCACGGTCGGTCGTCTCCTCGGTCGCCATCCGCGCCTCCTCGAGGAGGTGACGCGCGTTCTGCTGCGCGAGCTCGATGATCTCGCGGCGCGGCCCGCGTTGCGGCACATGCACGCGCGTCGGAGCCATCGACTCGGCGAAAAGCTCGCGGTCGTCGAACTCGAAGGGGACGAGCAGCTCGGCGACGCGAGTCTCGAGCGTCAGGTAGGTGCGCGCGAGGTACGCGTACAGGACCGTTGAGTCAGGCTCGTCGTCGACATGATCGAGAAAGTGGTGCTCGCGCGCGAGCAGCTTCCCGTCGCGCACACGAAGGATCGCGACTACCGCATCGCTGCCGTCGCGCGCATACCCGACGACGTCGCGGTCGCCACCCTCGACCTGCAGGACGACGGTCGGCTCTTCCATCGTTTCGAGCTTGTGGAGCACGTCGCGCAGCTCCGCGGCGCGCTCGAAGTCGAGTTGCTCCGCGGCCTCGTTCATCCGCTCGCCGACACGCTTCACGACTTCGTCGGTGCGCCCCTCGAGGAAGAGGACCACCTCGTCGATCATCGCGCAGTATTCCTCCTGCGTCTGCATGAGGATACACGGCGCCTTGCAGCGGCCGATGTGGTAGTCGAGGCAGGCGCGCTCCGGCATGCTCTTCGGCATGTCGTAGTTGCACGAGCGCACGGTGAAGATCCGCTTCACCACATTCAGTGCACGACGCATCGCACCGACGTCGGTGTACGGGCCGAAGTAGCGCGCCCCGTCACTCTCGAGGCGGCGTGTCACGTACACGCGCGGAAACGGCTCCTGAAGCGTGACCTTGATGTAGGGATACGACTTGTCGTCGCGAAGCGCGATGTTGAACCGCGGATGGTACTCCTTGATCAGCGTCGCTTCGAGGACGAGTGCGTGCGCCTCGGTCGGAACGACGATCGTCTCGACGTCGACCGCGTTGTGCATCAGCAGGCGCGTCTTCGGGCTCTCGAGATGATCGCCGTTGACGTAGCTCCTCACCCTCGAGCGCAGCCGCTTCGCCTTGCCGACGTAGAGCACCACGCCTTCCGCGTCCTTCCAGAGATAGACTCCGGGGGACTCGGGGAGCGATGGTACTCTCGCGGCGATTGCTTCGGTGGTCATCGGTGTGGAGGGTTGCTCCACGATATTACTCAGCGGGCGGCGCGGCGTGCCACCCGCCCGAGCAACGCTGACGCCTCGGCGACGCCGAGTGCGCGTGTCATCGCGAGATAGACGAGGCCGTAGATGGCAACGATGGCGAGGTTGCCAGGCAACCGCGGCAAGGGGCCCAATAGATAGATCTTCGCCGCCCACGCGATGCCCGCGGCGAGAATGGCCGAAGCATAGATCGGCACCAGGAGTACGGGCGGAAAGTCCACGCGTCCGATCCGCGCTTCGGCGGCGCGGCGCAGCATCGTGAACTCGACCCACGCGGCGATGCCCGCTGAGGCGGTGAGTCCGGTTGCGCCCCACCGTGCATCAACCCCGAAGATGCGCGGGAGCTGGATCGCGAAGAGATAACCGAGGACGATCGTGAGCACGACGCGGATGACCGCGAACCGCAGCGGCGTGCGCGTGTCGCGTCGCGCGTAGAAGACGGATGCGTAGAGACGGCCCATCGTCGCGGCGAGCAGTCCCACCGCCGAGCCGGCGAGAATCGCCCAGACGTAATTCGCATCGGCCTGCGTGAACCGCCCGGACCGGAAGATGATGCTCGCCAGCACACCACCGAGTGCGAGGAATGCCACGCCCGATGGCACGACGAAGAAAGCCAACCTCCTCAACCCGGACGCGATGCGTGCGCGAAGCGCCGCCGAGATACTCTCGTCGTCACCGCCCATCGAGGACATCGCTGGCAGCTCTGCGGCTGACACCGCCATACCGAAGAGGCTGACCGGAAGCAGGTAGAGCGTCTGCGCGTTAGTGATCGCGGTGACCGCGCCGGTCGGGAGATAGCTGGCGATCACGGCATCAACGTAGGCACTGATCTGGACGACACCCCGTCCGACGAACACCGGCCCGAAGGAGCGGCTCACCTCGCGCAACCCGGGCGACTGCAGATCGAGGCGGATACGAAGTCGGCGAACGAGCGAGAGCACCGACGGCAGCTGCACGAGGAACTGCAGGCCGCTGCCGACCACGGACGCCCAGGCGAGCATGACGGCGAGCGATTCCAATGACAGCCCGCCTAACGTCTCCCTCCCCTTCCAGAGGAGCGTCGCGATCATCGCGACGTTCCAGATCACCGGTGCGGCGTACGAGAGCAGGAACCGGCGGTGACTGTTGAGGATGCCGAGGCACCACGCCGAGAGCACGAGCAGTCCCGCGCCCGGGAAGAGGATCCGCACCAGCCGCACGGTGAGGTCGCGCTTCGCGCCCTCGAAGCCGCCAGCGAGGATGTCGGTGAGGAACGGCGCGCTGACCACGCCGAGCAGGACGAGCACCGAGACGAGCAGCGCGAGCACCGCGGCGACAGCGCCCGCGACGCGTCCCGCTTCGTCGTCGTCACCGCGGCCGACGAGCCGCGCGTACACGGGAATGAACGAGGCCGAAAGTACGCCCTCGCCGAATACGTTCTGCAGGAAGTTCGGGATGCGAAAGGCCGCGTTAAACGCGTCGGCAGCAGCGGTCAGCCCGAAGTAGTGGGCGAACACGGTCTGCCGAATGAGCCCCGCCATCCGGCTGGCGAAGATTCCGGCGCCGACGAGGAACGCATGTCGTCCGCCGTGATCGGGCGCGGGAGTTCTGGCCGCGTCCGGCGGCGAGGATGAGTCCTTGAGCTCCGTCATCATCCGCCGATCAGGCGTCCCGCGTGCGCGGCAGCCGCGGCGCTCATGTCGTCGAGCATCGCTGGCCCATATCGCGCCAGCAGCGGGATGAAGTTGAGGGCGCGCTCCTGCCTGACGCCGAACGGGTAAAGCGACCCCCTCGCCGTGCCGAGCGCGAACATCGCGTCCGTCTCCCGGCGCTTCACCGCCGCGAGGATTCGTCGCTCGATCCGCGCAGCGAGCCATTCGGCGCGGTGCGCATGGCCTTCGGCGACGCGCCGATCGATGATCGCATCGCCCTCCGCCAGCGACGTCAGCGCGGTGCCGAGTGCCATCGCCTGCTGCCTCGCTTGCTCGATCACCGACCGCGCCGCCTCCGGCAGCGCGCGCTCGGCGATCCGGCGTTCAGGCGCGGCAGAATCGGCGAGCTCGGTACGCTCGAGCCCGAGCCGCTCGAGCACGCGCGCGACGCGTGGCTCGAGGATGGTGCATGACCATCGCGGCAGCGCCAGCGGCTGCTCGGCGCCAAGCGCGGTGGCGACCGCGCTGACCTGCGCGAAGTAGGCGAGCTCGCCCGGACCGGCCATGTATGCCACCGTCGGCAGGATCGCCCGCTCGACGATCGGCCGGAGGAGAACGTTAGGCGACAGTGCCTCGGCCGGCGGTCGTCTCGTCGTCGTTGCCGGGAGTCTCGACTTGACCCCGTCGCGCCGTTCGAAGACGAGCGCGAGATCGTCGATCTCCGAGACCTGTGGCGTGAAGCCGGCGGCGCGCAGCTCGGCGCCGCGAGTCGCCAGTGCCCGAGCCACCTCGGGCGCGCGCTCGACCGCCGCCAGCGTGACCGGCGCCGCGGCCGCGCGCACGCGGACGTCGCCGGCATCGAGCACGGCGATGCCTAACGGGTTGAGGAGCGCGGCCAGCAGGTCGACGAACGCGCCGCCGACAGTGGCCGTCGACGCGTACGCCGTTCGCGTGATCTCGAGCGCTGCCCCGTAGGCACCAGCGCCGGCCGCGGCCGACAGCCGGGCCAGCAACGGCGCAACGTCGCCTAACGGTGCGTCGTGCATCGGCGTGCCGGCGGGCGCGACAACCGCCGCCGTCAGGCGCTCGGCACTTCCGGGAAGCGCGATCACGGTGCTGCTCGCCTCGGCGGCGTCGGCGTCGTCGGTCGCCGCCCAGAAGAGCGCCGCGGCGGGGATCCCGGTCGCGTGCTCGATCTCCTCGGCGAGTGCGGCGGCTGACAGTGCCTTCGACCAGGTGTAGACCGGGCCACCAAAGAGCCCCGGCTGCTGCCCGGTGGTGACGAAGACGCCGTTCTCGCGGCGGACACGCGCGAGGTTCTCGGCCGCGGCGCCGTTGGCGCGAATCGCGCCGCCTAACGCGTCGATGGCGCGACCGGCGGCACCGGCGGCGCCGATCCGCGTCGCCCGCCCCCACCACTCCGCCATGTTGTCGGGTGGCGCCTCGAACCAGCCGGCCGGCGCCCGCCGCTCGAGCGCAGCCCGCGCGAGCATCGAACCGCCTAACGCTTCGGTGATGATCTGCGGGCGGGCCTGTTCGCTCAAGGGCGGCTGGCGGTCATTTGTGATAAGGCTCGCCACGGATGATCGTTCCCGCCCGGTACAGTTGCTCGGCGAGGACCAGCCGCGCCATCTCGTGCGGCAGCGTCCACGGCGCGAGCGAGAGCCGGGACTTCGCCCGGGCCCGCACCTCGTCCGACAACCCGAACGCCCCGCCGATCAGGAGCGCAACGCTGCGCGCAGACTCGCGAGTCCGCTGCAGCCACTGCGCGAACGCTTCTGATCGCATCGCCGTCCCATCGACGTCGCATGCAACGACTTCGGCCCCGGCCGGTACTCTGGCCAGCAGGCGCTCCCCTTCCCGCTCGCGCACGACGTCCGGAGAGGCGCCCCGTGCAGCCTCTTCGCGGACTTCGTGCACGTCGAGCGGCCAATATCTGGCCGCTCGCGTCTCGTACTCCTCGATCACCGCCGCCAGCGTCGGCTCGCGCGGCTTGCCGACCACGACGACGACGACTCGCACGCGGCGTTCAGGTGCGCTGGATCAGGCGTAGATCCCGCGCAGGCGATGCACTGTTGCGACGCGGCTGATCGAGAGCATGTATGCCGCCGTCCGCATGTTGACCTTGTGCTGCTTCGACAGCCCGAGCACGTCGGCGAAGCTGCGGCACATGATCTCCTCGAGCCGGCTGTTCACCGTGTCCTCGCTCCAGAAATATCCGCCCCGGTCCTGGACCCACTCGAAGTAGGAGACAGTCACGCCGCCTGCGTTCGCGAGAATGTCCGGGATGACGAAGATCCCCTTCTCCTCGAGGATCGAGTCGGCGCCGGCGGTCGTCGGACCATTTGCCCCTTCGGCGATGATCTTCGCCTGGACCTTTCCGGCGTTCTTGGAGGTGATCACGTTCTCGAGCGCTGCCGGGACGAGGACGTCCACCGGTAGCGTGAGCAGATCGTCGTTCGTGATCGAGTCGCCGCCCTTGAACCCCTCGAGCGACCGGTGCTGCTTCACGTACTCTACCGCCTTCAGGATGTCGATGCCGGCCTTGTTGTGATAGCCGCCGGTGCGATCGCTGATCGCGACGACCTTGCATCCCTGTCGCGCGAGCAGCTCCGCCGCGATCGAGCCGACGTTGCCGAAGCCCTGCACGGCGACCGTCGCGCCCTGCATCGCGACGCCGAGGTGCTTGAGCGCCTCACGCGTCACCAGCATCACGCCCCGCCCGGTCGCTTCACGACGTCCGAGGGAGCCGCCCATCTCGACCGGCTTGCCCGTGACCACCGCGGTGACCGTATGCCTCACGTGCATCGAGTAGGTGTCCATCACCCACGCCATCACG
>JBJMNK010000056.1:0-27176 GCA_045804265.1 Gemmatimonadaceae bacterium
GATGGGCACGTCGCGTCTCCGCCGCGAGTCGGCGAAGGGCGAGAAGAAGAATCCGAAAGGCCACCGCGCGTCGCTGGCGACGGTCGGACACGCCAAGAAGGCGGGGTTCGACGCTGTCCCGCGCGTGCTGCGCTCGGTCCGGCTCGACGAGAAGGGCAACGCGCAGATCGAGATCCCCACGTACAACGTGGGCGACAAGATCGACGTCAACATCTTCGCCGTCGGTGAGACGGTGAAGGTCACCGGCACCACGAAGGGCCGTGGCTTCCAGGGCGTGGTGAAGCGCTGGGGCTTCGGCGGCGGTCCGAACACGCACGGCAACACGAAGCATCGCCGTCCGGGCTCGATCGGACCCGGCACCGATCCGTCGCGCGTCATCAAGGGCAAGAAGATGCCCGGTCATTACGGCGCCGAGCGCCACACGCAGTCCAACCTCCGCGTCGAGAAGATCGACGGTGAGCGAAACCTGATCTATCTCCGCGGCGCAGTTGCCGGTCCGATCAACGGGCTGGTCATGGTGCGCAAGCAGGGTCCAAATGGCTGATACGACGAACTTCCAGGCCGCGACCTACACGTCGGGCGGGACGCAGCGAGAAGCAGTCGCGCTCCCCGAGACGCTGTTCGACGGCACGATCAACATGCCGGTGATGCACCAGGCGGTGAAGGCCTTCATGGCCAACCAGCGCCAGGGCAACGCGGCAACGAAGATCCGCAAGTACGTGACGGGCGGTAACCAGAAGCCGTGGAAGCAGAAGGGAACCGGCCGCGCGCGTCAGGGCTCGACCCGGGCTCCGCACTGGGTGGGCGGCGGCACCGTCTTCGGTCCGACGCCGCGCAGCTATGCCGAGTACGTGCCGCGCCAGGTGCGCGCACTCGCGCGCAAGAGCGCGTTCAACGCACGGGCGAAGGAGAACGCGGTGTTCGTGATCGATGCGTTCAACTACGACGCGCCGAAGACGAGCCGTGTCGTGGCGCTCGTCAACCGCCTCGGTCTCGAGAACCAGAAGGTCCTCATCCTGACCGACGGCGCCAAGCCTAACGTTCACCTCAGCGCGCGCAACCTGCCGACGGTGCACGTCCTTCCGTACTCCGACGTCTCGACGTATCACATCCTCTGGTCGGATGTCGTGCTGATCGAGGCCGGCGCGATCGGCCACACGCTGGCGCCGGTCGCCGAGACCGAAGCGGCACCGCGGGTAAAGGCGGAGAAGCCGTCACGTCCGGCGAAGGCGGCGAAGAGCGCGGCCGAGCGGGACGACGAAAGCGAGAAGAAGAGCGCGCGGAAGAAGGCTGCGAAGAAGGCACCCGCAGCCAAGAAGACCACGGCGAAGAAGGCTGCCGCCAAGAAGGCGCCCGCGGCCAAGAAGAGCGCGGCGAAGAAGGCCGCTCCAAAGAAGAAGGGGAAGTAAGCCATGCCGACACTGCACGAAACGATCGTACGCCCGGTGATCACGGAGAAGACCTCCGAGGCGTACCAGACGAAGGGGGAATACACCTTCGAAGTTGCGAGCGAGGCGAGCAAGGGGCAGATCCGACAGGCGATCGAGCGTCTCTTCGCGGTGAAGGTCGCCGGGGTGTGGACGTCGAACATGCGCGGCAAGGCGAAGCGCGTCGGGAAGTCCGTCGGCACGCGGCCGAACTGGAAAAAGGCGATCGTGACCCTGAAGGAAGGGACGATCGAGATCTTCGAGGGCTGAGCCAATGGGAATCCGTCAATTCAAGCCCGTCACCAAGGGCACGCGCTTCCGATCGATCTCGGATTTCAGCGAGATCACGCGGAGCACTCCGGAGAAGTCGCTGGTCGAGCCGAACAAGAAGAGCGGCGGCCGCGACAATCACGGGCACATCTCGATGCGCCGGCTCGGTGGTGGCCACAAGCGCATGTACCGCATCATCGACTTCAAGCGTGATCGCTTCGCCGTTCCGGCGACGGTGCGCGAGATCGAGTATGACCCGAACCGCTCGGCGCGCATCGCGCTGGTGCAGTTCGAGGACGGCGAGAAGCGCTACATCCTGCACCCGAAGGGCCTCGCGGTCGGCGACACGATCACGAGCGGCCCGGGCGCGGACATCCGCAACGGCAACGCGCTCCCGCTCAGGGAGATCCCGTTAGGCACCGATGTGCACAACATCGAGCTGAAGATCGGGAAGGGCGGACAGATGTGCCGCTCGGCCGGGACGTCGGCGCAGGTGATCGCGAAGGAAGGCGACTACGTCACGCTTCGCCTGATGTCGAGCGAAGTGCGCCGGATCCACGGCAACTGCCTGGCGACGATCGGTGTCGTCGGCAACGCCGAGCACGAGCTGCAGTCGTGGGGGAAGGCGGGCAAGACGCGCTGGATGGGCCGTCGTCCGAAGGTTCGCGGCGAAGTCATGAACCCGGTCGATCACCCGCATGGCGGTCGTACGCGCGGCGGACGCAACGTCGTCAGCCCGTGGGGCAAGAAGGAAGGCGTGAAGACGCGCAACAAGAAGAAGTCGTCGCAGCGTCTGATCGTTCGCGGTCGGAAGCGCGGCAAGGCTACGCAGTAATCCGAGGCCAAGACTATGGCGAGAAGCGTAAAGAAAGGTCCGTTCGTCCAGGACGCCCTCCTCAAGCGAGTGACGGGCATGAACGGTCGCAACGAGAAGCGAGTCGTGAAGACGTGGGCGCGGTCGAGCACCGTTCTCCCGGAGTTCGTCGGCCACACCTTCGCCGTGCACAACGGCAACAAGTTCATCCCCGTCTACGTGACGGAGAACATGGTCGGTCACAAGCTCGGCGAGTTCTCGCCGACGCGGCTGTTCCGCGGGCACACCGGGAACAACAAGACCGACAAGAAGGGACCGGCGCCGGCGGGTGGTGGTGCGCCGAAGCAGGGAGGCAAGTAAGCGATGACCGAGGCCCGGGCAATCCAGCGGTCGACGCGTCAGTCGCCGTACAAGATGCGGCTGGTCATCGACCAGATCCGCGGCAAGGACGTCAACGAGGCGCTCGCGCTGCTCCGCTTCTCGAAGAAGCATGCGGCGAAGCAGATCGAGAAGACGCTGAACTCGGCGGTCGCGAACGCGGAACAGGCCGCGCGCGCCGCAGGTGAAAGCGTCGACGTCGACAATCTCTACGTGAAGCACGCGATCGTGAACGAAGGGGCGAAGCTGAAGCGCTTCACTCCGGCGGCGATGGGTCGCGCGACCCCGATGCAGAAGCGTACGAGCCACGTCCACATCATCGTGGCGGAGCGGGAGTAACAATGGGACAGAAAACGAATCCGATCGGCTTCCGCCTCGGCGTCTCGAAGGACTGGAAGTCGCGCTATTACGCCGGCCGCGAGCTGCCCGCGCTGCTCAAGGAAGACGAGCTGCTGCGGAAGTATCTCAAGGCGCGCATCGGCCACGCCGCGATCGCCGACATCATCATCGAGCGCAAGCCGGGGAAGGTCGTCGTCACGCTGCACACGGGCCGTCCCGGTGTCGTCATCGGGAAGAAGGGCGCCGAGGTCGACAAGCTGCGTGACGAGCTCGCGCAGCTGACGGGCAAGGACGTCGGGATCAACGTCGAGGAGATCAAGCGTCCCGAGATCAGCGCCCAGCTCGTCGCGGACAACATCGCCCAGCAGCTGGCGCAGCGCATCTCGTTCCGCCGCGCGATGAAGCGCGCGGTGCAGAGCGCGATGCGGATGGGCGCGCAGGGGATCAAGGTGAAGGCCGGCGGACGGTTAGGCGGCGCCGAGATCGCCCGCGTCGAGGGGTATCATGAGGGTCGGGTTCCGCTGCATACGCTGCGCGCGGACATCGACTACGCGATCTCGACCGCGAAGACGACGTACGGCACCATCGGCGTGAAGTGCTGGATCTTCAAGGGCGAAGTCGTCGAAGATCGTCGCGGGAAGACCTACTCCACCGACGCCTGAGGATCTGACCGATGCTGAGTCCGAAGCGGGTGAAGTTCCGCAAGATGTTCAAGGGTCGCACGAAGGGACTGGCGACTCGCGGCAATGAAGTATCGTTCGGCCAGTTCGGGCTGCAGGCGCTCGAGCCGGGGTGGGTGACGAACCGGCAGATCGAAGCCGCTCGTGTTGCGCTCACGCGCCACATCAAGCGCGGCGGCAAAGTCTGGATCCGGATCTTCCCCGACAAGCCGATCACGAAGAAGCCGGCCGAGACGCGAATGGGTAAGGGAAAGGGCTCGCCCGAGGGTTGGGTGGCCGTCGTTCGCCCTGGCCGGATGATGTTCGAGCTGGAGGGCGTGACGCCCGAGATCGCGGTGAAGGCGATGGGTCTGGCCGCGGCAAAGCTGGGAGTGAAGACCAAGTTCGTGGCACGCGAGGAGGCGCACACCGATGCTGGCAAGTGAAATCCGTGAGATGACGGCGTCGGACATCCAGGCGCGCATCACCGAGCTGCAGGAAGAGCGGTTCCGTCTTCGCTTCCGCGGCGCGACCGAGCAGCTCGAGGAGCCGCTGCGGGTGCGCGCGATCCGTCGCGACGTCGCGCGGTTGAAGACTGTGCTGCGTCAGCGCGAGATGGGCGAGGTCGCGACCGCGCCCTCCGCCAGCGAGACCAAGGCGGCGAAGGCGCCGGCGAAGAAGCGGACGGCCAGGAAGGCCGCGTCCGCGGGAAAGTGAGGAGCTGAGACATGGCCGAGACGACTAATTCGAGCACTGCCGAAACCCGCAAGCGTCGCAAGACGCGCGTCGGGAAGGTGGTGAGCGACAAGATGCAGAAGACGGTGGTGGTCGCGATCGAACGTCGCGTCCCGCACCCGCAGTACGGCAAGATGATGACGCTGAGCACTCGCCTGAAGGCTCACGACGAGGAGAACTCGGCGAAGACCGGCGACACGGTGCTCATCATGGAGACGCGGCCGATGTCCAAGGACAAGCGGTGGCGGGTAGTGGAAATCGTCGAGCGCGCGCGCTAAGGAGACCTGAGCCATGATCCAGCAGGAATCAGTGGTCAAGG
The DNA here is from genome assembly GCA_045804265.1 of Gemmatimonadaceae bacterium. Lineage (GTDB taxonomy): Bacteria > Gemmatimonadota > Gemmatimonadetes > Gemmatimonadales > Gemmatimonadaceae > JABFXC01. The sequence continues at coordinate 4,942 of JBJMNK010000056.1, forward strand.
TCGCCGACAACTCCGGCGCCAAGCGGGCGCTGGTGATCCGCGTCCTCGGCGGCACGCGCCGCCGGTACGCCGGGCTCGGTGACACGGTGATCGTCGCGGTGAAGGACGCCCTGCCTAACGGCACGGTGAAGAAATCCGACGTCGCGCGGGCGGTGGTCGTCCGCACGGTGAAGGAGACGCGGCGGAAGGACGGCAGCTACATCCGCTTCGACGAGAATGCGGTAGTGATCATCAACGACGCGGGTGAGCCGCGGGCGACTCGTATCTTCGGTCCCGTGGCGCGCGAGCTCCGCGAGAAGAAGTACATGAAGATCGTCTCGCTGGCGCCCGAGGTGCTCTGAGATGCGTGATCTGAAATATCGGAAGAACGACCGCCCCCGCGCGGTCAACCGGAAGCGGCACGCCGACAACGCCAAGCGCCAGGTCGTGCATGTCACGAAGGGCGACGAAGTGCGCGTCGTGCGCGGCGACCACAAGGGCGAGACCGGCAAGGTGATGCGCGTGCTGTTGAAGACGGGACGCATCGTCGTGCAGGGCGTGAACCTCGTGAAGAAGCACCGCCGGGCGCGTAACCCGGAGGAGCAGAGCGGGATCATCGAGATGGAGGCGCCGATTCACGCTTCCAACGTGATGCTGCTCGACCCGAAGTCGGGTGAGCCGACGCGTACGCGTCGCCGCATCGACACCGACGGCACCAAGGAGCGCATCAGCGCCAAGAGCGGGGAAGCAATCCCGCGCGTGCGCTGAGGCGAGGACGATAGACTATGGCGACGGAAAAGAAGGAAAAGGGCGCGCGCAAGGGCGGTGAGAAGCGCGACGTGGTGAAGGTCGACCACACGGGCGTCGGGCTGCCGGTGCCGCCTCCGCGGCGGCGCGAGCAGTACATGACGAAGGTGCGGCCGACACTCGCGAAGCAGTTCGGATTCAAGAACCCGCATCAGGTCCCGACGCTCGAGAAGATCGTGCTCAACGTCGGCGCCGGTGAGGCGATCAAGCAGCCGAAGTTCCTCGACAAGGTGGTCGAGGAGCTGGGGCTGATCGCCGGGCAGCAGGCGGTGCGGAAGAAGGCGAAGAAGTCGATCGCCAACTACGGACTGCGCGAGGGGCAGGAGATCGGCGCGGCAGTGACGCTCCGCGGGGCGCGGATGTGGGAGTTCCTCGACCGGTTCATCTCGGTCGCGATCCCGCGGATCCGCGACTTCAAGGGGCTGTCGACGCGCTCGTTCGACGGCCGCGGCAACTATTCGCTCGGCGTGAAGGAGCAGATGATCTTCCCGGAGATCAACTTCGACATGATCGATGCGGTGCACGGGATGGACGTGACCTTCGTGACGACGGCAACGCGGGACGACGTGGCGTTCGCGCTCCTCAAGGAGCTCGGCCTGCCGTTCCGCACCGACGAGAAGTCGAAGGTGATGCAGGCGCAGTCGGCGTAAGGCGTTAGGCCTGACGCGGGGCGCGGTTGAGGGACCTGCAGTGGCTCGGCGCCGTCCAGGCGCGGTTCATAACGATTATCAGGTGAGAGAGAGCGATGGCGCGTAAGGCCATGATCGAGAAGAGCAAGCGGAAGCCCAAGTTCGCCGTCCGGCAGCACAACCGCTGCGGCCGGTGCGGACGCTCGCGGGCCTTCCTTCGCCGGTTCGGCCTCTGCCGCATCTGCTTCCGGGAGCTGTCGCTGTTCGGCATGATCCCGGGCGTGCGGAAGGCGAGCTGGTAGTCTTGAACTGCAGCAATAAGCGATAAGCTGCAAGCAGTCAGCGGACGACGTTTCCGAAGTCGCAGTTCCGCATCTGCTCACTGCTTCACGCTTACCGCTTACGGCAGCAGTTCAGCAGTACCCCGAATGGCGCGACTGCCATCCGGGTCATTCACTTCCTAAGCGTCCCTCGGGGATACGATAGGAGCGGTATTACATGAGCATGACCGACCCGATCGCCGATATGCTCACGCGGATCCGCAATGCTTGCGGATCGAAGCACCGTCGCGTGGACATGCCGTCGTCGAAGATGAAGATCGAAATCGCCCGGCTCCTCAAGGAGTCGAATTTCATCCAGGACTACCAGACGCTCGAGACGGAAGAGGGGCGCCCGCTCCTCCGCATCCGCCTCAAGTACGCGGCCGGCGGACAGCCGGTGATCCGGCAGCTCGAGCGCATCTCGACGCCGGGACTTCGCAAGTACGTCGGTGTCCAGGAGATTCCGCGCGTCCGCAACGGACTCGGCGTCGCCATCCTCAGCACCTCGCAGGGGCTGATGACCGACCGTGAGGCGCGGCAGAAGAAGACCGGCGGCGAGCTGCTCGCCCGGGTCTGGTAAGGAGACGCTCCCATGTCGCGAATCGGAAAGAAGGCAATCCCGCTCCCCAAGGGCGTGACGGTCACCGTCGAGGGGAACGTCGTCAAGGTGAAGGGCCCGAAGGGCGAGCTGCAGCGCACCGTGCATCCCGAGCTGTCGGTCAAGCTCGAGAACAACGAGCTGACGGTCTCGCGTCCGTCCGAGGAGACGCGCCACAAGGCGCTCCACGGCCTGACGCGGACGCTCGTGGCCAACATGGTCGAGGGCACATCGACGGGCTTCCGCAAGACGCTCGAGCTGGTCGGTGTCGGCTACAAGGCCGAGGCGCGGCCGTACGGGCTGCAGCTCGCGTTAGGCTACTCGCACCCGATCGAGTACAAGGCGCCGAAGGGGATCAAGCTGACGGCCCCGGTGCCGACGCAGATCCTGATCGACGGCGCCGACAAGGAGATGGTGGGGCAGGTCGCGGCCGAGATCCGGTCGTTCCGCAAGCCCGAGCCGTACAAGGGGAAGGGCATCAAGTACCAGGGCGAGCAGATCCGTCGGAAGGCGGGTAAGGCTGGAGGCAAGTAATGCGACGCATTCCGAATCCGAAGACGCGCCCCGAGCTGCGGGCGCGGCGCAAGCTGCGCATCCGCAAGACGGTGGTCGGGACGCAGGAGCGTCCGCGCCTCGTCGTCTTCCGGTCGCTGAAGCACATCTACGCCCAGCTGGTCGACGACGCCGCGCGTCGGACGATCGCGACAGTCTCCGACAGCTCGATCGAGTCGGGGAAGAAGACGGAGAAGTCGACCGCGGTCGGCAAGCTGATCGCCGAGAAGGCGAAGGCGGCCGGGATCAGCAAGGTCGTCTTCGATCGCGGGGGCTACCAATACCATGGCCGCGTAAAAGCGGTTGCCGACGGCGCCCGCGAGGGCGGTCTGGAGTTCTAACATGACTGAGAATTCGAATCCGCAGGGTGGAAGCGGTGGCGGCGCTCCGCGTCGTCCGGCTGGCGGTGGTGGTGGAGCAGGTCGCGGGCCCGGTGGCGGCGGTGGCTTCGGCGGCGGCCGCGGGCCGGGTGGTGGCGGTGGCTTCGGCGGTGGTCGTGGTCGCGGGCCGGGCGGTGGTCGCAGTGGCGGCCCCGGTGGTCGCGGCGGTCAGGGCGCCGGTCGTGGCGGCCCCGGTGGCGGCGCCGGTCGCGGTGGTCGTCCCGGTGGTGAAGGTGGTCGTCCCGGCGGCGAAGGCCGCGGCGATGGTCGTGGTCGTGACGGCGGCCGCGGTCGCGGCGACGAGCGGAGCCGCGAGGGCGGCGATCTCGTCGAGAACGTGATCGCGATCAATCGCGTCGCGAAGGTCGTGAAGGGTGGTCGTCGCTTCTCGTTCAACGCGCTCGTCGCCGTCGGCGATGGGCAGGGGAAGGTCGGTTTCTCGACGGGCAAGGCAAACGAAGTCTCGGAAGCCGTCCGCAAGGCGGTCGACGGGGCGCGCCGCAACATGAAGCAGGTACCGCGGACGGGATCGACGATCCCGCACGAGATCGTCGGCAAGCATGGTGCGGGACGGGTGCTGATGAAGCCCGCCGCGCCGGGCGCCGGCGTGATCGCGGGGGGCGCGGTTCGCGCGATCATGGAATGCGCTGGCATCAGCGACATCCTGACGAAGAGCCTCGGCTCGACGAACCCGCACAACATGGTACTGGCCGCACTGGACGGGCTGACGCAGCTGACGACCGTCGAGCAGATCGCGCGCGAGCGCGGCGTCGAGGTCTCAGCGTTAGGCTACAAGTCGCGCGCCAAGGTCAAGGAGGCAGTGTAACATGCCACGTACATTCGTCTGGCACCGTACGCGCGGCCCGAAGCACACGGCGAAGGATCAGCCGGCGACGAGCGGCCAGGTGCAGATCAAGCAGGTGAGGAGCGGGATCGGCCATTCGTGGCGGATCCGCCGCACGCTCGAGTCGATCGGCCTGAGACATCATCAGGCGACGGTCGTGAAGCAGGATTCCGAGTCGCTGCGCGGACAGATCAAGCAGGTGCGTCATCTCATCGAAGTGACGCCGGTCGAGGAGTGACCACAGTGGAAAACAAGAACAAGATCGGGCTGAACAACCTTTCGCCGGCTCCGGGGTCCAACAAGCCGCGGAAGCGCCTCGGGCGCGGTCCGGGCTCGGGCACCGGCAAGACGTCGGGCAAGGGTCACAAGGGCATCAAGGCGCGCGCCGGCCACCACGGTCCGGGCGGCGGCAAGCCGCAGTTCGAAGGCGGCCAGATGCCGCTCACGCGCCGCCTGCCGAAGCGCGGGTTCACCAACCCGTTCAAGGTGGAGCATCAGGTCGTGTCGCTCAGCGACATCGGCGAGATGACCGAAGTGACGCGCGAGTCGCTGGTGGGAGCAGGGCTGATCCGGAGCCGCAAGGGTCCGGCGAAGCTGCTCGCCAACGGCGAGGTGACGAAGGCAGTGACCGTGCGCGGCATCAAGGTGAGCCAGGCCGCGCGTGACGCGATTGTCGCGGCCGGAGGCCGCGTCGAGGACTGACATGGCGGATAGAAATCCGGCTTCAGCGGTGCGTGACATGGTCCGCACTCCCGAGCTCTGGCAGAAGATCACGTTCACGTTCCTCTGCCTCGCGATCTACCGGGTCGGTGCGCACATCACCGCCCCGGGCATCGACGTGCTCGCGCTGACCGATTACTTCGCCCAGCAGAAGGGCGGGGGCGCGGGACTGCTCGGGCTGTACGACCTGTTCGTGGGCGGCGGCCTCTCGCGAGCGACGGTCTTCGCGTTAGGCATCATGCCCTACATCTCGGCGAGCATCTTCCTGCAGATCGGCGCGGCAGTCGTCCCGCAGGTCGACAAGATGCAGAAGGACGAAGAGGGCAGGAAGAAGATCAACCAGTGGACACGGTACATCACCGTGGCGCTGGCGCTGGTGCAGGGGTGGGGTTTCGCGATCTTCGTCGAGTCGCTCCCGGGGGCCGTCGCCGCGCCGACCTTCGGCTTCAAGGTCCAGATGGTGCTCGTGCTGACGGTCGGCGCGCTCTTCGTCATGTGGCTCGGTGAGATGATCACCGAGCGCGGCCTCGGCAACGGCGCGTCGCTGCTGATCTTCTTCTCGATCGTCGAGCGGCTGTGGGGCGGGATCTTCTCGACCTTCCGCTTCGTCAGCACCGGCGCGTTAGGCGCGTTCAGCCTGGTCGTGCTGCTGGTGATCATGGTCGGCGTGGTGGCCGGCGTCGTGATCGTGACGATGGCGGCGCGGCGGATCCCGATCCAGATCCCGCAGCGGACGATGGCCAAGGGACGGCAGCGTGAAGCGTCGCGGAGCTTCATCCCGCTGCGGCTGAACGCGTCGGGCGTGATGCCGATCGTGTTCGCGCAGTCGGTGATCGTGGTGCCCGGCGCAATCGCGCAGTTCACGAACAACGACAAGGCACGCGCGGTCGCCGACCTGTTCGGTCCCGGCTCGACGCTCTATCTCATCGTGTTCGCGCTGCTGATCCTCTTCTTCACCTACTTCTACACGTCGATCATCTTCAATCCGGTCGATGTCGCCGAGAACCGGAAGAAGCAGGGTGGGTTCGTGCCCGGGGTGAAGCCGGGCGCGAAGACGGCCGAATACATCGACACAGTCCTCTCGCGGATCACCCTGCCGGGCGCGCTCTTCCTCACCGCGATCGCGGTGCTGCCGATCGCACTGGCCGACGCGTTCAGCATTCCGTTTGGCTTCGGCGGCACGTCGCTGCTGATCGTCGTCGGCGTCGCGCTCGACACCCTGGCGCAGGTCAACCAGCACCTGCTGCTGCGCAAGTACGATGGCTTCATGAAGAAAGGGCGCGTGCGGTTCCGCGGCCAGACGACGGGCAGCGGCTTCTAGACAATCACTCGCTGGTCTCACCCGGACCGAGCGCGACACTCGAGGGGCAGGCGGAGCAAGAGTGGTTGCTCCGCTTGCAAAGCTCGAAGGTCGCGCTCAGTTTTTTGAGCAACCATGGACATCGTTCTACTCGGACCGCCGGGCGCGGGGAAGGGAACGCAGGCACAACGCCTCGCGGACAAGCTGGGCATCCCGCAGATCGCGACCGGCGACGTGCTGCGCGCCGCGGTGAAGCAGGGCACCGCGCGCGGGCTCGAGGCGAAGGGCTACATGGATCGCGGCGATCTCGTTCCCGACGAAGTCATTCTCGCGATCATGAAGGAGACGCTGTCCAGCGACGGCGCGAAGAACGGGTCGATCCTCGACGGCGTCGTCCGCACGTTGCCGCAGGCCGAGGGACTCAATCGCGTCCTGGCGGAGATCGGTCGGAAGGTGGACGCCGTACTGTTCTTTGACGTGTCCGATGGCGAGCTGGTGAAACGCCTTGGCGGACGTACCGTATGCGAGAACTGCCAGACGCCGTACACCGGGCGCGAGCCGGGGAGCCGGTGCGACAAGTGCGGCGGCACGCTGGTGCGTCGCAAGGACGATGAGCCGGAGGCGATCCGCAATCGTCTTGCGGTGTATGGCAGGCAGACCGCACCCGTACTCGAGTGGTACCGGACGCATGGCGCGCAGGTCCGGACGATCGATGCGGTGGGCATGCAGGACGACGTCACCGCTCGCGCGCTGAAGGCAATCGGAAAATGATCCAGCTCAAGTCGGCGCGAGAGATCGGCCTGATGGAGGAGGGGGGACGCATCCTGTCGGCGACTCTCGAGACGGTGCGTGGCCACGTCCGCCCCGGCATCTCGACCGCGGAGCTCGACGCGATCGCGGAAGAGTTCATCCGCAGCCACGAAGGAGCGATCCCCGCGTTCAAGGGACTGTACGGGTTCCCGGCGACGCTGTGCACCTCGGTGAACAACGAGATCGTTCATGGAATCCCCTCGCGCTCACGCATGCTGCGCGAGGGTGACATCATCTCGGTGGACGTCGGGGTGAAGTACAAGGGCTACTACACGGACATGGCGGCGACGGTGCCGGTCGGCGCGGTCGACGCGAAGACGGCGAAGCTGCTCGAGGTCACCAAGCATTCGCTCGACGTCGGTATCGCCGCGGCGCAGCCGGGAAACACCATCGGCGACATCGGTGCCGCGGTGCAGAAGGTCGTCGAAGCCGCGGGGTTCAGCATCGTGCGGACGCTCGTCGGCCATGGGATCGGTCTCGAGCCGCACGAGGATCCGCAGGTGCCCAACCACGGCAAGCCGAAGCACGGCAAGCCGCTGGTGCCCGGGCTCTGCATCGCGATCGAGCCGATGGTGAACGTGGGCAGCCCCGGCACGCGAACGTTAGGCGACAAGTGGACGGTCGTCACGCAGGACGGCTCGCGATCGGCGCATTTCGAGCATACGGTGGCGATCACGGCGGACGGGCCGCGGGTCCTGACACGAGCGGCGTGACGTGTTCGGATCCACGCTATCGGATCCACGCTGGCTGTCAGCTTACTGCCTATCGCTCACTGCCTATCGCTCACCGCTTGCCGCTTACTGCTTATCGCCGGTCAGCTGGCGTTCGACTGCCGCAGCAGCGCGGGCGGCATGCCCGCTCGTCTCGTGCACGACGCGTGCGATCTCCTCGAGAAGCCCTGCGCCCTGCGACTTGTCCTCGAGTGAGGCGACGTTGATCCGCACGTTGTAGGCGGCGCCCTTGCACCCGGCTTCGGCAAGCAGCGCGGCAACGCCGGCGTCGGAGGCAGCGTTGGTGTTCCCGCGCTCGGCGACCGTCGCGGCCAGCTGCGCGACGCGGGCGCAGGCGCGCGCGGTCTCGAGCGGGACTTCGGCCGCCCGCAGGAGCGATGCGGTGATCGCTTCCTGTCGCGCCGAAGCCGCGGCTTCTGGCTCCTTCGGCATCTTGTGCGCATCAGCGACCGCCGCATAGGCGGAGGCGTCACGCGCGACGAGCGCCGAGAGCTCATTCACCAACGCCGCTCCGGCGAGCGCGGCCTCCTTCATCTCCGCTTCCACCGCGGCGTATTTCTTCTTCCCCACGGTCAGCCCCGCAACCATCTGCGCCAGCGCCGCGCCTAACGCTCCAGCGTGGGCGGCGACGCTGCCGCCGCCGGGCACCGGCGAGGGCGACGCGACGGCGGCGACGAAGCCGCTCAGCGACTCACCACCGGAAATCGAGGCGCGAACCTTTCGCTCGAGCACCTGGTCGACGGTGAACTTGTCGAGCCTGACGTGGCGGATCGCCGCGTCGAAGAGCACGCGCTCGGGTACGAGGCCGACGATCTCGCTCCACGTCGGCGTCACTCCCCACGCTTCAGCCTCCAGCCGCACCATGTCGAATGCGCGGTGCATCGGCGTGCGCTCGGTGTCGACCAGGTTCATCGACACCTGCGCCTGGCCGTCCACCTCGAGCGCGAGCGCCTTCACTCCCTTCAAGCCGCCCGACGAGCCGCGCACCGCCTTCGCGACGCGCTTCGCGATCTCCATGTTGCTCGCCGGCCCGAGGTAAACGTTGTAGGCGACAAGGAACGGCCGCGCCCCGATCGCCACCGCGCCGAAGGTAGGATGGATCCGCTCCGGCCCGTAGTCCGGCTTGCGGGCCGGGTTGGTGCCGATCTCGGTGCGAAGCCCCTCGAACTCGCCGCGTCGGACGTCGGCAAGGTTCTCGCGCGAGGGCACACTCGCCGCGCGCTCGTAGAGAAAGACGGGGACCTGCAGCTCGCGGCCGACGCGCTTCCCCAGCTCGCGCGCGAGGACGATGCAGTCGTCCATCGTCGCGCCCTCGAGGGGAATGAATGGGACGACATCGGCTGCGCCCATCCGCGGATGCTCGCCGCTGTGCGTGTTCAGGTCGATCAGCTCGTGGGCCTTCACGATCCCCGCGTACGCAGCGTCGACCGCGCGTTCGAGGGGAACCACGAGGGTCACGACGGTGCGATTATGCGATGCATCGGACGAGACGTCGAGAATCGATGCACCCTCGACCGCGGCAATCGCGTCACGAATGGCGGCAACGACTTCGGGGCGACGCCCCTCGGAGAAATTCGGGACGCACTCGACGAGCTTCATCGGATCAGGACTCGGGATTGACGAGTTGGTCGAGCAGCCAGCGATGCATGAATGGATTGCCGGCGACGATCCCCGCATGTGCGACGCGTGAGTCGATGCCGCCGAAGTCCGTGACGACTCCACCGGCTTCGCGCACGAGAAGGATACCAGCCGCGACATCCCACGGCGCGAGCGACAGCTCCCAGAAGGCGTCGAAGCGCCCGCAGGCAACAGCGGCGAGATCGAGCGCGGCAGCTCCCGGGCGCCGGATACCGGCGATCGCGCGCATGATCTCCGGCAGGCGCGCCACGTATGGCTCGATGTCGCCGTGGCGCTTGAATGGGAAGCCGGTGCCGAGGAGCGCGCGCGCCGGTGTCGTGATCGACGAGACTGAGACCGGCGCACCGTTGCGCTTCGCGCCGCCGCCGGCGGTGGCGGTGAAGAGCTCGTCGCGCGGCACGTCGAGGATGACGCCCGCGCGCAGCTCACCATCGACGAGCGCGGCGATCGAGACGGCGTAGGCCGGATAGCCGTGCAGGAAGTTCGTCGTACCATCGAGTGGATCGGCGACGAGGACGATTCCGCGATCGATGTCATCGAGGTGCGGCGCGCTCTCCTCGCCGAGCAGACGCGCGTCAGGCAGGCGCTGGCGCATGATGTCGGCGATGCGCGCTTCGGCTGCGCGATCGACGATGCTGACGAAGTCGGTCGGTGTCTTCTCTTCCCAGCGGAGAGTGGCAATGCCGGGTTCGTGCTCGCGGATCGCGGCGGCGGCCTGACGCGCCGCCGTGATCACCGTCTCGAGCAGGAACGCATCGTCGGCGCGCTGAGCGGCAGGCGCGGGTTGCTCTCGCTCCGGCGCGCTTCTAGTTTCGCGTGATGCCACGGATCGTAAGCGGAATTCAGCCGTCGGGTGAACTGCACCTCGGCAACTACCTCGGTGCAATCAAGAACTGGGTGGAGCTGCAGGCGCGGTACGAGTCGCTTTTCTTCGTGGCCGACTACCATGCCATCACGCAACCATACGAGCCTGCGCAGCTGCGCAGGCGTCGTCGCGAGATGGCGGCCTCGCTCCTTGCGGCAGGAATCGATCCGGCGAAAGCGACGCTGTTCCTGCAGTCCGACGTGCCGGAACATACCGAGCTCGCGTGGATCTTCAATAGCGTGACGCCGCTCGGTGAGCTCGAGCGTCAGACGCAATTCAAGGACAAGGCGCAGCGGCAGGAAAGCGTGATGACGGGATTGCTGACATATCCCGTGCTGCAGGCGGCCGACATTCTTCTCTATCGCGCCGATCTCGTTCCGGTGGGTGAAGATCAGGTGCAGCACCTCGAGCTGTCGCGCGTGATCACGCGGCGCTGGAACGCGCAATACGGGGGAGGCGCGGACTTTTTCCCCGAGCCGCAACCGCTCCTGACACAGACGCGCCGCATCATGGGGCTGGACGGTCAGGCGAAGATGTCGAAGTCGCTGAACAACTACATCGGGCTGCTCGAGACGAGCGAGGAGATCTGGGCGAAGTTGCGTCCCGCGGCGACCGACCCGGCGCGGCAGCGGCGCACCGACCCCGGGACCCCGGAAGTCTGTAACATCTATCACCTGCACCGGGCGTTCAGCGACGCGGCGACGGTGGACGAGGTCGCGGTGAACTGCCGGACCGCGGGATGGGGATGCATCGACTGCAAGAAGGTGCTCCACCGGTCGATGGAGTCCGAGCTGACGCCGATTCGTCGCCGGGCCGCCGAGATCGCGGCAGCGCCTTCGATCGTCGACGACGCCCTGGCCGCCGGAGCGGCGCGCTGCCGCGTGATCGCGCGGGAGACGATGGGAGAGGTGAAGGAGCGCATGGGTCTTGCCTGACGGTGGGTTGACCCCCACCCCGGAGGAGAGATGGCCAAGTCCGAACCGCGCGGTCTCGTAACGATGGTGTGCATCACGTGCGGCGCCGAGCAGTTTTTCGATCAGAGCGTTCCGTCGTCTATCAGATGCAGCAAGTGCGGAAGCTCTGTCTTCCGTCAGTTCGCTACCCCGACCCACCCCGACGAGGCGACGATCGCCCAGCTCGAGGAACAGACGCGGAGCATGGCGTACGGCGACTCGTCGCCCGACACCACCCCCGATGATGTTCAAGACCTGGGTAACCGTTGATCGCCGTCGCTGACGCGTCCCGCGTCAGCGACGGCGACGCGGTCGCCTGGCGAAGTGGGGCACCGCTCGTCCCAGGCACACCGTGATCGCATTACCCGCGGCACCAGACATCCCGTCGGCCGGGCAGTTCATCACTGTCCTCAGGCTCGACCTGCTCGCCAAGCTCGCGCTGGCCGTGCTCCTCGGGGGCGCGGTCGGTCTCGAGCGCGAACTGTCGGGCAAGCCCGCCGGGCTGCGTACGAACATCCTCATCTGCGTCGGATCGGCGATGCTGATGGACCTCTCGGTGCGCATCGGTATCAGCGATACGGGTGTGCGGGTCGGCGATCCGGCCAGACTCGCGGCGCAGGTCGTCTCGGGGATCGGCTTTCTCGGCGCCGGTACGATCCTGCAGGCGCGCGGTACGGTCGTCGGGCTCACTACCGCGGCGACGATCTGGGTGGTGGCGGCGATCGGGCTGACGATCGGCGCCGGCAGCTTCATCGAGGCAGCCGGTGCGACGCTTCTCGTCGCGAGCGTTCTCTACGGACTCGGCCGGGTGGAGAAGAGATTGCTCCAGACGAGGCGCGTGATCGGCGGGACGCTTCGCGTGCTGCCGCGCACGCCGTTCGACGAGCTCGAGCAGATCTTCAACTCGGCGGGGATCCAGGTGCTGCAGAAAACCGTTTATGAGCACAGCGACGACCGCACCTACGAGCTGAAGCTGATGGGACCAGCCCGGCAATACGACATCATCTCCGCTGCGCTCATGCGCCGGAGCGACGTCCTCAGCGCGCAGTTCGACTGACGCTTCGCGGCGCCACGCATGCCTAACGATAGAGACTCGACGCGGCTGCTGGTCGCGGATCTGGCCGCGACGTCGCGCAACTGGTCGCTCACCCCGGAGGCGCGCCGGCGGATCGAGGCGAACGTCCCTCGCGGGTGGCGCGTCTACTTCGTCGGCGCCCCGACCGTTTCCGATGGGGACGGCGGACATGGTGCAAGCGCGGAAGTTCTCGACCAGATGGCCGCTGCCGATGCGTACTTCGGCTTCGGGCTGGCGAAGGACGTGTTCACCGCTGGCAAGCGACTGAAGTGGGTGCATTCCGCAGCGGCCGGTGTCGGGTCGGCGTTGTTCCCCGAGATGGTGGCGAGCAACGTGATCCTCACCAACGGTGCCGGGATCTACGCCACGCCAATCGCCCAGCATGTGCTCGGCGGCGTGCTGTATTTCCTTCGCTCGTTCGACGTCGCGGTCGACCTCCAGCGGGCGGCAACGTGGGACAAGGAGCCGTTCGTCGGCGACCGGTCCGAGGTGCGCGAGCTCGCCGATTGCAACGTGCTGGTGATCGGTTCCGGCGGACTCGGCTCGGCGATCGCGAGCGCGATGTCGCGGTTCGGCGCGAGATGCGTCGGCGTGCGTCGCCATCCGGACCGGCCGCTGCCTGACGGTTTCGAGCGAGTGGTCGGGAGCGATCAGATCGACGCCGAGCTGCCGAATGCCGACATCGTCGTGCTCTCGACGCCGGCGACCGCCGAGACGCGCGAGCTGCTCGATGCGCGGCGGATCGGCCTGCTCAGGCGCGAGGCGATCGTGGTCAATGTCGGGCGCGGGTCGCTGCTCGACGAGGTAGCGTTAGGCAGCGCGCTGGCCGACGACCGGATACGGGGGGCCGTGCTCGACGTCTTCACCACCGAACCGCTGGCGGCCGACAGTCCGCTCTGGAAGTTGAGGAACGTGCTGATCACGCCGCACGTGTCCGGGGTCTCCCCGAGCCGGTACTGGCCGCGGCAGCTCGAGCTCTTCCTCGACAACTGGGCGCGGTTCGCGGAAGGACGACCGATGAGAAACGTCGTCGACAAGACCGCCGGATACTGACCGGCGACGAAGCGTGCAGTGTGGCACGCGACAGCGCACCGCGATCGCGCACAGCGATCCGGACCGCCAGACATCAATCGCGTGAACGAACGGGAGATCGAAGCATAGATGCAGAGAATCATCAAGGCAGCGGTAGACCGCGGCGCGTCGGACATCCACATCAAGGCCGGCGACGTCTTCCGCGCGCGGATCAACGGCGAGCTCGTTCCGCTCACGCGTCAGGCGCTGACGCCGGAGCAGACGCGGGCGATCGCGCTGGACCTCATTCGCAACGAGGAAGATCGCAAGCGGATCGACTCGATCACCGATTACGACTGCGGCTGGGGTGCGCAGGGGATCGGCCGCTTTCGCGTCAACATCCTGCGCCAGCGTGGCAGCTTCGCCATCGTGATGCGCGTGATCCCGTTCGAGGTGCCGACCGTCGAGCAGCTGCGGCTGCCGCCGGCGCTGACGAAGATCGCCGAGGCCGAGCGAGGGATGGTGCTCGTCACCGGGGTGACCGGATCGGGAAAGAGCACCACGATGGCCGCGCTGGTGAACTACATCAACACCACCGAGAACCGGCACATCATCACGCTCGAGAACCCGATCGAGTTCCTCCACCGCGACGCCAGGTCGTCGCTGACGCAGCGTGAGATCGGTGCCGATACCGAGAGCTTCAAGATGGGACTTCGCGCGGCGCTGCGTCAGGATCCCGACGTCATCATGATCGGCGAGATGCGCGACGCCGAGACGATCGACACCGCGATCAAGGCGTCCGAAACGGGTCACCTGCTCATCTCGACGCTGCATACGCCCGACGCCATCTCGACGATCATGCGCATCATGGCGATGTTTCCGCCGCAGGAGCAGGCGGTGGTGCGGATCAGGCTCGCCGAATCGCTACACGCCGTGATCTCGCAGCGGCTGCTGCCGCGCGCCGACGGCAAGGGACGCGTCGCCGCGGCCGAGATCCTCGTCGTCACGCCGACGATTCGCGACCTGATCGTCGATGGCGGCAACCTGCCGGAGATCCGGGACTACATGGCCGAGGGGAAGGAACAGTACGGCATGCAGACGTTCGATCAGCACCTGACGGAGCTCGTGCTCGCCGGCGACGTGGCGTACGAAGTCGCGCATGCGAACGCGTCGAAGCCGAGCGACTTCGAGCTGCAGATGCGCACCTTTGGCGGACTGTCGGCGAAGAGCGGACATGCTAGCGGCGCTGGCGGCGCTCGAAAGCCGGCGCCGGAGCCGGAGACCGCGCCCGCGGACAGCGCGTTCGGCAGCGGTCTCGATTTCCTGAATCCATGAGCAACGGCACGCACAGAACGATCGGGGGCGTCCTCTGTCCCGTCGTCACTCCGTTTCGGGGCGACGAGGCGATCGACCGCGACGCATTCCTCGCCAACATCAGCGCGCACCTGTCGGACGGCGTGCACGGCATCGTCGTCGGCGGATCGTCAGGCGAGGCAGCGCTGCTCGACGAAGACGAGCGCGGCGACCTCATCGCCTGGGCGCGAGAGGTCGTGCCCCGCGAGCGGTGGCTGGTGGCGGGATGCGGAGGCGAATCGACGCGCATCGTCGTCAAGCGCGCGCGTGAGGCCTCACGGCGCGGAGCCGATGCGATACTCGTCGTCTCGCCGCACTACTACCTGTCGGCGATGACGCGTGACGCGCTGCTCGCGCACTTCAAGCGTGTCGCCGACGATAGTCCATTGCCGGTGCTGCTCTACAACATCCCGAAATACGCGCACCTGACGCTCGAGCCGGCGCTCGTCGCCGAGCTGGGCAAGCACGAGAACATCGTCGGGCTCAAGGACAGCTCCGGCGATCTCGAGCTCCTGGGCAAGTATGTCGACCTCGCGCAATCGGACAGCTTCACCGTTATGACCGGGAGCGGTACCACGTTCCACCCCGCGCTGCAGCGGGGTGCGCGCGGGGGCATCCTCGCCGTTGCGCTTTTCGCCGGTCAGATCGCCACTCGCATCTACGAGTGTTCGGTCGGCACCGGGCGCACCGATGGCGCGACCGCGCGACGCGCACAGGACCTGCTCACGCCGCTCGCGGCGCAGATCGTCAATGGGCTTGGCGTGGCGGGGATCAAGGCGGCACTCGACCAGGTCGGGCGTCGCGGCGGGCCAGTGCGCTCGCCGCTCCTTCCCCTGTCGCCGGCGGACGAGGCGCGCGTCGCCGAGCTGCTGCGCCGAGCCGACCCGCACCTGACGGCCTGACGGCCCGTCGCCCGAGAGCCGCCGATCCGCCACGATCCTTCTCCCGAGATCAGGGGCGACGCCGCGGCCCGGGCGCTCCTCGAGCGCGTCGCGGCCGAGCCGCGCCCCGCTGGCAGCGCGGCTGAAGCGCGCGTCCGCGCGCTCTGTCGCGAGCGGCTCGCGGCCGCGGGCTTCATCATCGCTGAAGAGTCCTTCACCTATTCGCAGTTCCCCGGCCGCTGGGCGACGGCGGCCGGCGGAGCGTTAGGCTGCCTGACGATCATCGTCGCCGCGGGGCTCGGAGCCGGCGACCATCCGGGCGCGGCGCTCGCGGTGATCTTCACCGTGGTTCTCGTACTCGCCATCGGCGGGCGCGCTCTTTCGCGGCGCGTCACCACGCTGCCGCTGGTGCGCGCGTCGGCCTCGAACCTTGTCGCGACGCGCGGGTCGCCGCGCGTCTGGCTCGTCGCGCATCTCGACAGTAAATCGCAGCCGGTGCCGATGCTCGTCCGCATCGCCGGAATAATCCTTTCCAGCGCGGTGCTCGGACTGCTCATCGCGCTCGCGCTCCGCGCGATGGCCGGGGCCGACATTCCCGCACGGGCCTGGCACCTCGCCTCGATCGCCGGGGTGATCGCCTCGCTGCCGGTGATCTTCAGTGTCGTTGGCGCCCGCTCGCCCGGGGCGCTCGACAACGGCACGGGGATCGTCACCGTGCTGCTCGCCGCCGAGGCGCTGCCCCGCACGATGTCGCTCGGCGTGCTCCTCACGAGCGCGGAGGAGCTGGGGATGGCCGGGGCACGCGCGTTCACCGCGCATCGAGGCGCCGCGATGGCGATCAACGTCGATGGCGTCGACGATCATGGCTCGACACTCTGCATGTACCATGGTCGCGCCGCACGCGTGCGCGTCGGCGTCGCGCGCGCCGCTCGAGCGATCGGAATGAAGGTGACCGAGCAGCCAACGATTCCCGGACTGCTCACCGACGGCGTCGCCCTCGCCGATGCGGGATGGAGCGCGGTGACGGTGAGCCGCGGGCGACTCTCGACGCTCTGGCGGATTCATCGTGCCGCCGACGTTGCCGTCAAGCTGCGCGGAATCGGGATGCACGAAGTCGCGCGCCTGGTAGCGAACGCGGCGCGCGAGATCGCGTGAGCCGAGGGCCGTGACGCCCGGCACAGTGGAACTCCGGCCCACATGGTGCGTACCGGTGTGCATGCGAACGCGTGCGCCATCTCCAGCACCACTCGAATGACGATCCTGCTTCTCGCGTTTCTGCTCATATGCTGCATCATGATCATCCCGTTCGGGCTACCCGGGACGTGGTTGATCCTCGGTATCGCGGTGGGCTATGCGGCGCTGACCAACGAAGGGATCGGCTGGATCAACATCGTGCTCATCGGGGTGCTGGCGATCGTCGGCGAGGTCCTCGAGTTCATGCTCGCAGGGCGATATGCCAGGAAGTACGGGGGCTCGAAGCGAGCGGGGTGGGGGGCAATCATCGGCGGAATGGTGGGCGCGTTCATCGGGATCCCGGTCCCGATCGTCGGCCCGATGATCGGTGCTTTTCTCGGCGCGTTCGTCGGCGCACTGCTCTTCGAGCTGGCAGGGGGCACCGGAGCCGGTGCGGCGACCCGGGTTGCGACAGGCGCACTGCTCGGGCGCGTGGTGGCTGCGGCGATGAAGGTCGGGATCGGCTTCGTGATGGCTGCCTGGGTGATCGGGGCCGCGATCGCCTGAGCGGACGCGGCGCGCCGCGACAGCGCTCCTCCAGTCGAGGGACAACCAGGCAGCACCGACACAGGCATGGCGCGCGCGGCCCCGGCGCGCCATGCTAGCGTCGACATGTGGCGACTCGACCCGGCAGTCCTCGTCCTGGGCATCGTCCTCCCGCGCGCGAGCGCGGCGCAATCGGCGCAGCCGGTGGGGGCGGTGAGCGGCGTCGTCGCCGACTCGGCCGGACTGCCGATCGCCGGCGCCGAGATCGTCGCGTTAGGCAGCGGCGCCGCCGTCCGCAGCAGCGAGACGGGGCAGTTCCGCATCGGCGCCATCGCCCTCGGGCCAGCGCTGCTCGTGGCGCGTCGGCTCGGCTTTCGCCCTGAGACATTGGCCGTGGTCGTCGCCCCCGCGGAAGCGTCGGTGCACTTCGCGTTAGGCAGCCTGCCGACACTGCTCGAAGCGGTCGCGGTCAGCAGCCGGCGACGGTTCACCGGCCGGCTCGCGGGATACTACGAACGGCTCGCGGCGCGGACCCAGGGCTACTTCATCACCCGCGACGACATCGACCGCGGCAACCCCCGCCAGCTGACCGACGTCCTTCGCCGTGCGCCGGGGGTCGAGATCGTGCGTGGGAGCCGCCTGCGGTTGCGCGGACGCAACTGCGCGCCTCTCGTCTGGATCGACGGCGTCTCGATGCCGGCCGGTGAGGTGGAGCTCAACACGTTCGCGCCATCGTCGCTCGAGGGGATCGAGATTTACATGACCGCTTCCGGCGCCCCCGGCCGCTACCAGGCGACCGGCGACGAATCGCGGTGCGGCACCGTCCTGTTGTGGTCGCGTGGCCGGGACACCGAGGAGCGTCGCGCACCGGTCGCCTCGGCCGCCGAGTGGATCGAGAAGCTGCACGCAGCCGGAGAAGTCGCGACGGCGAGCGAGGTCGATTCGGCGGCGCGGCTGGACGGCTCGGCAGCGGTCGTGGTCTATCCACCCGATCTCTTCGTCGCCGGGATCGGCGGAGTCGTCGTGGCGGAGTTCGTCGTCGACACGACCGGGCACGTCGAGCCGGAGACTTTCAGCGTGGTCTCGTCGCCGCACCTCCTCTTCTCGCACGCCGTCTATGAGGCGATCGCACCGGCGCAGTTCACCGCGGCGAGCCGTGCCGGGCACCGTGTCCGGCAGGTGGTGCAGATGCGATTCCGCTTCGCGCCACCGGGCGCCCGCGAGCAGTAAAGCGCCGCGCGTTTACCGGCTCTTTACCCGTTCTTGACAATTCGCGCGACCACTCATATTCTCGGCGGCGATAGCCCCCGGCGCCGCTACGTCGCTCGCGCAGAGCGCGCATTGGCGAGTGCCTGCGCAACGCTGGACCGTTTCACCCTGCGGCTGCCGCCGCGATAAGCCCCGATCCAACGCGAGCTGTTGATCGCGCTCGATTTTTCATGCGGCCGTCACGGCTTTCGCCCCCCTGAACGTGATGACGCACACGAGAGGTAGAGATAGACGACGAGGCGCAGATCGCGCTCGTCGCACTTTCCATTGGGCACACCGGGGAGGAGCGGCAGATGATTCATCGATTGTCCGATTGACCCGCGCGCGCAACGCGCGACACGCCACCGCTCGCATCGAGCTCGATCGCAGCTTCACAACCACACAACGGTGGGGGAACAGGATGTCGAAGCACACGTGGGTCAGGATGTTCGCGGCCGGCTTCACGGTCGCACTCGCGATGGCGAGACCAGTCGCCGCGCAGGAAGGGACAGCAGTCATCACCGGGCAGGTCACCGCTGAACAAGGACGTCCGCTTGTCGGCGCGACAGTCGTCATCACCGAGCTGAATGCCGGCGTCCAGGTCAATGACGCCGGACGCTACTCGCTGGTCGTCCCGGCCGCGCGCGTCACGGGACAGACCGTCACGCTCCGGGCGCGGTTCATCGGCTACCAGCCGCAGTCGAAGACGATCACGCTGCACGCCGGCCCGCAGTCGTTTGATTTCGCTCTCGCAGTCGATCCGACGCGCCTGTCCGAAGTCGTCGTCACGGGCGTGACGGGCGAGACGGAGCGGCAAAAGGTCCCCTTCACGGTCGCCCGCGTTGACTCGGCGGACATGCCGGTGCAGGCCGTCAACGCGCTCAGCCAGCTGCAGGGGAAGGTCCCCGGCGCGAACATCGCGGCGACGAGTGGCCGGCCCGGAGTGGCGCCGAGCGTGATCCTGCGCGGCCCGACCTCGATCAACGCCAACGGCCGCGGCCAGGAACCGCTCTACATCGTCGACGGCGTCATCCTCGGATCGAGCATCGCCGACATCAACCCCGCCGACATCGAGAGCGTCGAGGTCGTGAAGGGTGCGGCGGCGTCATCGCTCTACGGCTCGCGCGCAGCGGCCGGCGTCATCCAGATCACGACGAAGAAGGGACGCTCCGGGAGCGACGGCATCAGCACGACGGCCCGCGCCGAGTACGGCGTCAACGACATCGAGGGCAACTTCGGCATCGCGCGCAACATGCCGTTCCTGCTCGACGAGACCGGGACACGTTTCTGCGTGCTCGATTCGTACGGCACGAACCAGGTCTGCTCGCGCACGATCGACTACCTCGCGGAGCAGGCGCGCATCAACAACACCCCGGGCGACTTCGCGTTAGGCCCACCGTCGTTCCCGGTCGATCCTGGCGCCGTGACCAGCGGTGACATTCTCCGCCGCGCGTTCGTGTCGGGCACCTATCCAGGGAAGACGTACGACGCGGTGAAGCAGCTCGTCGCGCCGAAGCCGGTCTCGATCAACGACATCTCGGTCGCCGGACGGTATGGGCAGACCTCGTTCCGTTCGAGCCTTGGCTACACCGAGCAGGGCGGCGCGATCCAGGGGCTGAAGGGGTACAATCGCATCAACGGACGCATCAACCTCGATCACCGGATCAGCGACCAGTGGTCCCTGTCGGTGAACAGCTATTACGCGCGCAGCGACCAGGACGGGAGCAACCAGGAAGAGGGTGGCACCGGGTTCTTCCGCCTGACGCGCACACCGGCGATCGTCGACATCACGAGGCGCGACGCATTCGGCCGGCTTTACATCCGGACGAACCTCGGCTCGGGCGGGGTGCAGAACGAAAACCCGCTCTACTCCTTCGAGAACATCCAGCGCTCGGACATCCGCTACCGGTTCCTCGGCGGGGCGACGCTCAAGTACTCACCGCTCGACTGGCTCGATGCGGACGCGAACTTCAGCATCGACCGGCTGAACCTGAACTTCGCGCAGTTCCAGAACAAGAATTTCCGCACGACGAACTCGTCACCGGCGACGAACAACGGCCTGATCTTCAACGGCGTCGGCAACACGCAGGCAATCAATGCCAGCACGTCGGTGACCGCGCGGCGGCAGCTGACGGAAAAGATCAACAGCCGCTTCAACGTCCGCGCGTCCTACGAGGGGAGCGACATCGACTCGCGCTCGCTGCAGGGAAACCAGCTGCGTGTCGGCGGCGTGACCGCGGCGGCGAACGCGACGAACATCCAGTCCATCACGTCGGGGATCCAGACGACGCGCCAAGTGAGCGTCTCGGGCAACACGTTCTTCGACATGTTTGACCGTTACACGGTGGACCTGCTGGTCCGCGAAGACGGCAACTCGCGCTTCGGCAAGGACCAGCGCTTCCAGACCTACGGTCGCGGCTCGGCGGCGTGGCTGGCGGCGCGTGAGCCGTGGTGGCCGCTCTCCCAGGTGAGCGAGTTCACGCTGCGCGCGTCGGTCGGTTCGGCGGGCAACGTGCCGCCGTACGTCGCACAGTACGAGACCTACTCGATCGGCGCCGGCGGCACGCTCTCGCCGGTCACGCAGGGCAATCCGAACCTCAAGCCCGAAGTCGCGACCGAGGTGGAGCTCGGCAGCGATCTCGAGCTGTTCAGCCGGTACGGGCTGACACTCACGTACGCGAAGTCTGACACGCGCAACCAGATCCTGCCCGTGCCGCGGTCGGTGGTGACCGGTTTCCCGACGGCGTGGCAAAATGCAGGCACGCTGCAGAACAAGACGTGGGAAGCGGCGCTGACGCTCCCGATCATCACGGGTGGGGGTCCCTGGGGCTGGACGACGCGCTTCAACTACTCGAGCAACCGTGCAGTGGTCACGAAGCTCGACGTCGTGCCGTTCTTCATCGGGACAGACCTGCAGGGAACGGGCACGCTCTTCCGCATCCAGGAAGGACAGCGTTATGGCACCTTCTACGGCCGCGAGTTCGCGACGAGCTGCAGCCAGCTCCCGGCGAACTTCCAGTCGCAGTGCGGTGGAGCAGGGAGCGCGTTCCAGAAGAACGACGAGGGTTACCTCGTCTGGGTCGGACAGGGGAACAATCCCGGCATGGGTGTCACGGACAACCTGTGGAACGCGGTGCTTCCCGCCGGCTCGGCGCCATGGAACGCGCAGCTGTCGTGGGGGATGCCGATGCTGATTCGCGACAACTGCACGAGCGGCGTCTGCGCGCCGTCGATCCGGCCGTTAGGCCACTCGCTGCCGGACTACCGGCTCGGCATGTCGCACACGGTGACATGGAAGAAGCTCTCGCTGTACGGGCTGCTCGACGGTGCATTCGGTGGCAGCGCCTACAACCAGGGACGCCACTGGTCGTACCTCGATTTCCTCTCGCATGACGTCGACCAGGGTGGGAAGACGGTGCAGAAGGCGAAGCCGCTCGGCTACTACTACCGCGTCGGGCCGGCAGACAACGGCGCCGGCATCGGCGGCTTCTACGACATCCTCGGCCCGAACAGCCGGTTTGTCGAAAGCACGAGCTACGCGAAGCTGCGCGAAGTCTCCGGCTCATACCACGTCGGCGTCTTCGGCCCGGGCGACATCACGCTGAGCGTGATCGGCCGCAACCTGAAGACGTGGACTCGCTACACCGGCTTCGATCCGGAGGTCGGTGCAGGCGTCACCAACAGCCAGTCGGGCTCGGGGATCATCAACGCGGTGGACGCGTTCACCTTCCCGCAGCTCAGGACCGTGTCGTTCGTCTTGACCGCCGGCTTCTAATCTCTCACGCAGACTTCCGCCGCGACGGTGCCGTTAGGCACCGTCGC
>JBJMNK010000057.1:0-30133 GCA_045804265.1 Gemmatimonadaceae bacterium
AAGGCTGGCTCAAACGGTGGAACGCGGATTACGCGGATTACGCGAATTACACGGATCGTTCCTCTAGCGATTGATGCTCCATGCGCCGGGGCTGAACGACTTTGGGGCACGCGTGGTGAGATGATCTCGCCGGCGTGCCCCAAAGTCGTTCTTCGCAATGCTGGCGATGCGAATGGAGTGCAAGGCGCCACTCGGAGCAATCCGCGTAATCCGCGTAATCCGCGTGATTGCAGTTCAACCGTTAAGACTCGCCCCGCATCCTACTGCAGATACCACAATGATCCATCCCCGCCCCCGCCTAACGGTACCTCCCGATCGTGCCGAGCGCCAACCCCATCCGCGAACATCGTCGCATTCAGAAGTCGTATCCCACGCTCACCTGCACAGTCCGCGGCATGATTCCCAGCCCCGTCGTGTATCGCGATGTCGTCGTCGTTCCCGCGCTGGGCCCCGACGTCACGAGCGACACCGCTGTCCCGTCCGAGTTCACGCGCAGGATGTCTTCCCCGGTCCGCTGCGCCATCTGCTGGATCGCCTGCGTGTTCAGCAGGTTGAGTCCCTGCACCGTCACGCGCATCTGCCCGACGCGGTAGCCGACACCGCCGTTGACTTCCCCGAATGCCGGGATCGTCACCGTGTTCGGCCGGTTCGCCGGACGACTCCCGTTGTACCGGTAGTCCCCAAACAGGTCAAAGCTTGCATGCGTGTACGACCCGCCGAGATCGCCCAGCACCGATGCGATGTCGATCAGGTGATTGCCCTTGTAGTCTCGCACCTGCGCGCCGCTGTACGGCCCGTTGCCCGGCACGAAGAACTCGTAGTTGAAGCGCGTGAAGCGCGGGTCCTGCACTGTACCGACCGCGCGCAGCTGCAGCCCGTCGACCGGGCTCACCGATCCCTCGACCTCGGTGCCGATCGTCCGCGTGTCGGTGCTGATCGGGAGGAAGGCGAAGCCGCCGTTAGGCTGCCCGCGGTCGAGCGTTACCAGCATGTTCTCGCTCGTCCCGTAGAAGCCGGTTACCAGCAGCGACCATCGCTCAGCCGATGTCTTCACGCCGACCTCGCCCTGCATCGTCGTCTCGACGTCGCCGCGTTTCGTGTCGCCGGTGACCTGGCTGCCGTCGGTGGTCTGGAACGTCCACTGCTGCGGCGTCGGCATCCGCGTCCCTCGACTCAGCCGCCCGTACACGGCCGAGCGATCGGTGAGACGATAGTTCGCTCCCGCCGATGCGCTCCAGGTGGCGAAGGTATAGTCCCACTTGCGAAAAATTCCACTGCCGAACATTCCAGCGCGCGACTGCTGCTGCGTCGGCGTGAACGGCGCGTAGCCGGCCGGCACTTCCTGGCCGACCACCACGCCGTTCTCCACATCGCCCGGAACGACCGGGCGCTCGTTGCGCCCGCTGCTCGTGCTGTGATCGACACGCGCGCCGAGGTCGAGCGTCAGGCGGTCGGACGCATGCCAGTCGTCGCCGAGGTAGAGCGCGGCGATCGCGGTGTGATCGGTGAGGTTCCAGAAGCCGGCGTTGTAGCCGGCGAAGCCGTCGGGCGGAGTGAGTCCGATGAAGGAGCCGTCAGGCGCGGGCATCCCGACCTGGATCAGCCGAGGATTGTCGGCCACCTCGACGAAGATCCCCTGCTGCGTCAGGCGAAGACGTGTGCTGTACGCGCTCACGTAGACGCCGCCCGTGAGGCTGTGCTGTCCCCCCTGGTGCGCGAGCTCGATGTTCGCGATGCCGTTCGTCACCGGCTGGTCGACGAAGGCGAGGCCCTGCACCGTCATCAGGCCGTTGCCATTGAGGTTCGCGACCTGCGCCCCATCGGTGATCGTCTGGCCGGTGGTGACGTAGCGCAGCTGCCGCGGTCCCGGCGGCCCGACGACCGCAATCGGGAACGGGTCCGCGACGTCTACCATCAGGTTGGTCAGGTTCTCCGAGTGCAGCACCTTGCCGCGGAAGCCTAACGTCCAGCCGGGCGACAGCTCGCGCAGCAGGTCGGTCCCGATCATTCCGTAGCGGGTCGTGTTTCCATTCAGGTCGTGGCTGGCCAGCTGCCCGGGGTGGAACGCGTCCGGCACCGTCAGGCTCAGTCGCTCGCGCGCGAACATCGTACCGCTGCCGATCGCGGGACCCCCCGCGATCGCCTCCGGATCCTTGTAGTTGCTGATCGGGATGCCGAGGTACCAGAGGTCGCGCTCGTTCAGGTACTTGCCGTAAATCCTAGCGTGTCCCGAGGCGAAGTCGCGCGTGGCGTTCAGGCGCAGCTGTCCGCCTTCGTTGGCGGCGAAGCCGGGGTCGCGAAGCCCGCGATCGTAGCGCCAGTAGCCGCCGGCGTTGAAGCGCCAGGCGCTGCCTAACGGTCCGCCGACGTCGGCGTCGAGCCGCCCCATCCCCTGCGCCGCGCCGGTCAGGCGCATGGTGCCGCCTAACGTTGGGCCGCCGCTCTTGCTGATCAGGTTGACGATCCCGCCCGGGGTGCTCGACCCGAACACCGCCGCGCTCCCGCCGCGCACCGCCTCGACGCGCGATACCGTCTCGTCGAGCCGCGCCATCGCGTCGGGAAACGCGAAGAGGAGACCCGGTGCCTCGAACACCGGGAGCCCATCCTCCTGCAGACTCACGTACCGGAACGAGCTCTGGTCCGACACCGGCAGCCCGCGCACCGTGACGTCGGCCCCCGTCTCCCCCGAGTTGCTCATTACCTGGAAGCCGGGCGCGCTCTTGAGCAGCTCGGCAGTGCCACGCGGCGCCTGGGCTTCCACCTGCTGCGCGGTGAACGTCGTGATCGCCGTACTCGACGCGAGCTTCGACGCGGTGTTGAAGGTCCCCGAGACGACGACTCCCTCGAGCGCGAACGGGTCCGCCATCAGGCGCAGTGTCACCCGCGCCGACTCGGCGCCGCGCACGTCCACCGATTCTACCGCGAACCGGTAGCCGATGCGCTGCGCGCGCACGTCGCGTCGGCCGGTCGGTACTGCACGCAAGTCGAAGCTCCCATCGGCGCGCGACTCCGTCGCCACCGCGGTGCCGGCGACGAAGACGTGCGCGCCGGGGAGCGGACGTCCGGCCTCGTCGAACACGACCCCGTGGACCGCTCCGGTTTGCGCGCCGAGCGGCCGCGCAGCGATCGATGACACGGCGAGCAACAGCACTGACACAATGAGGCGCATGCGGTCTCCGGGGGGGGGAAGGGACGAGAGCCAGCGAAGCGGCTCCGCGCGGGCAATCAGTGGAATCGTAGCCCTAACGCTTGAACAGCAATTTCACGGATTACGCGGATGACGCGGATGACGCGGATGACGCGGATCGCTCCATGTGGAGGCGATCATCCGTGTGCGAGCGGTGACCCGTGTTAGAGCGGTCATCCGCGTAATCCGCGGAATCCGCGCAATCAGGTTTTCAATTCGATATGAACCGGCATTACATGGATCCCCGCGCCGCCACACTCCTCGGCGGATCGCAGGTCCGCGAATATCGTCTCCCCCGGTCGAACACGCCAGCCAAGACACGATACTCTTGCGCGCCGTGGCTTCAGCGGTAGTGTTGACCCTTCCTTCCCGCTGACCCAGACCGACATGACCTGGATCGAGACCGTCCCCCCCAACGGCAACGACGCGCTTGCCCGCGCGTACGCCATGCAGCGCGCGCTCTACCCCGCGATGTACGGTGAGCCGTCGCCGCCGCGCGATGACGGGAGCCAGGCCGAGAGCATCGTCGCATCGCACAGCCTCATTCCTGATGCACTGCACCACGCGTTCGCGACCTTCGGTGCGCTGATGTCGCCCGATCTCCCGTTGCAGCGCCGGCAGCACGAGATGATCGCGACGATGGTGTCCGTCACCAACCGGTGCCGGTATTGAATTGCCTCGCACGCAGAGTTTCTGCGTAAGGTCACGCTCGACGATTCGCTGGTGGAAGCGCTTCGCGCCGACTGGCGCACCGCTCCGATCACGGTCGCCGAGCGCGTGATGATCGAGTACGTGGTTCAGCTCACGGAGGACGCGACGTGCATCTCCCCGGAACATCACGCGAAGCTTCGGTCGGTGGGCTTCGACGACCGGGGGATTCTGCAGATC
Organism: Gemmatimonadaceae bacterium; assembly: GCA_045804265.1. GTDB lineage: Bacteria > Gemmatimonadota > Gemmatimonadetes > Gemmatimonadales > Gemmatimonadaceae > JABFXC01. The sequence goes on from JBJMNK010000057.1 coordinate 4,076, forward strand.
ACCCTGATCGCGAGCTGGTTCAACTACATCAACCGGGTGGCGGACGCGTTAGGCGTGGGCCGGGACTGATCCCCGATGGCGCGCGCATGCCCGGGCGCGACGCCGCTGGCGCGCGCATGCCATGGAAGGCATCCCTCCTCCTCGGCGGCGGCAGCTTCGCGATCGGTGCCGTCGCGCCACTCTACGACTCGTACGTCCCGCCGCTGCTGCAGCGGCACCTGAGCAGCAGTTCCATGATCGGCGCGGCGATGGGGATCGACAACATCCTCGCGCTCCTCCTCGTGCCGGTCGTCGGCGTGCTCTCCGACGCGACGCGCACGCGACTCGGCCGGCGCGTCCCATTCGTGCTCACCGCGCTCCCGCCCACGGCGCTCGCGCTCGCGGCAATCCCATTCGCCGAGCACTTCGGGCTGATCGCGCTGCTGCTGGCGATGATCGCGGTCGACGTCGCGCTGGCCGTCTGGCGCGCGCCATTCGTCGCGCTGCTGGCCGAGCTCGTGCCGTCGGTGCATCGCTCGAAGACGGAAGGAATACTCGGCGTCGCGATGTGCCTCGGCGCGATGATGGTGCTCGGCGGCGCGCGCGGGCTGGCTGCGCATCACCCCGACCTGCCGTTCATTCTCGCCGGCGCGCTGGTCGGCGTGGTCTGGCTGGTGTACTGCGTGGCGCTGCGCGAGCCGTCGCACCAGTTGGAGGAATCAGAGGCGCAGACCCTGACGCTCACTCCCGGCGCGCGGATCGCACCGTTTCGTGCGCTACGCGAGACCTTCACCGCCGGCGACGGCAACGCGCTGCGCTTCTTCGCGGCGTGCCTCCTCTTCAACATGGCGTTCCAGTCGTTCTCGAGCTGGTTCACCCTCTACGGCTCGGAGCGATTCCACACCACAGTGGCCAATGCGTCGTTAGGCTTCATCGCCGTCGCCGTGTCGACGCTGATCGGCTCCGTCCCCGCGGGCTGGCTCGGTGCACGCTTCGGCCGGCGACGGATGTCGCTCATCGGCCTCGCCGGGATGGCCGCCGCGTGCGCCGCGATGTACGCCGTCCCGACGTTAGGCATCGCGATCGCCGTCCTGTTCGTCTTCGGGCTGTCGTGGTCGATCCCCGTCGCGAACCTCGCCCCGATGGCGCTCGAGATCGGGACCGTTGCCCGCGCCGGCTCGCTCGCCGGTGCGTTCCTGCTCGTCCAGAGCGCGGCGGGGCTCGTCGGCCCGTCGCTGGTTGGCGTCTGGTTCGACGCGGTGGGGTCGCGGCGAGCGCTGTTCGTGCTTCTAGCGGCGTTCCTCGGCGCTGCGTTCACGCTGCTCGCGACGACGGCGCGTGGGTTTGGCGAGGCGCGCAACGCCGACCTCGGGCTCGCGACGGAAAAGGTGAGCACCGCCGGGTGAGTCGTAACGGTTGAACTACAATCACGCGGATTACGCGGATCACGCGGATTGACCCCCGTGGCGTGCCGTGTCCGTCTTCGCTGTTCAGCATCACGACAAATGCCTTGGGCCACGCCTGGCAGATCACCTCGCCAAGCGTGCCCCACAGTTGTTCGGCCCAAGCGCATGGAGCCTCACCACCCAGGGAGCAATCCGCGTAATCCGCGTAATCCGCGTGATTGTAGTTCAACCGTTAAGACTCGCCCCGCATGTTACCGCGGATGCCACAAGGATCCATCCCCACCCCGCCTAACGGCCGCGCCCCATCGCGGCGAGCACCGAGCCCCACTCCACAAACATCGCCCCACCCGGACGTCGTACCCAGAACACGCCGGCCAAGCCACGCGTGTGGTTCACTCGAGCCGCTTCTCGAACCAGTGGTGCGCGTACGGCTCGTCGTTGAACGGCACGACCTCGACGTAGCCGTTGGCCCGGTACATCGCGATCGCCTCGACGAGCGCGCGGTTCGTTTCGAGCTGCGCGACCTCGGCATGCATCGTGCGCGCGCACTGCTCGAGCTCGCGCAGCATCCGCCGACCGAGCCCGATGCCGCGCGCGTCGCGGGCGACCCACATCCGCTTGAGGTAGGCGCGCCCGGCCGGCTGCAGCTTGAACCCCCCGGAGGCCACCGGCCGCGTGCCGATCCGGGCGACGATGAATGCGCCGTTAGGCGGCGTCATGGCATCGGCGTCGGCCGGGATGCTCTGCGCCACATCGAACCCGGCCTCGAAGCGAGCATCGAGCTCGGCGAAGTACTGCGCGACGCACCAGGCCGCGTCGGGAGTGTCCGGCCGCTCGACCGAGAAGGTGACCGCCGGCGCGGCGGACTCGTTGGAGGATTTCATTGCGTTAGGCCCCCTACAGCTGCGTGATCTCGAAGATTCCGTACGTCCGCTCGAGATCCGCAACGAGCTGCTCGAACGCGGAGTTCCCGCGCAGCCTCGCGAGGTGTGGATCGGCCTTGAAGTACGGCCAGCAGGCGAAACCACTGTCCACGCTTCGCTCCAGCCAGCCCATCGCCGAATGCGTATCGCCGTGCAGGGCGTGGACACTCGCGATCTGATAGTAGGTGTGGTGCGTGTGCCCGAACGAGCGCGGCGAGTCGAGCGCTGCGCGGACGCAGTCGAGCGCGGCCTCGGGCTCACGACGCAGCGCGTGAAGCGTCCCCGCGAGGCTGACGATCAGTGGATCGGCGGGCAGCTGCCGCAGCGCCACGTCGAGTACGTGAAAAGCAGGCTTTTCAGCACCACCCCGACCGCGGACGCTACGCGGCTCGCTCACAACTGCGTTCACGGGCGGCGGCAACGCGCTGCGCTTCTTCGCCGCTCTCCTCGATGTACCGTACCGTCACGGTGCCGCAACCGGCCGCGCAGCGCCATGACTCCGCGTGCTGCCTAACGCGTTGAGGGCGACCACGAGCCGGCTCTCCAGCGGCCCTCCCCCGACGATCGCGAACCGGGTCCCGTCGGGCGACGCGTCGAAGTTCGAGCCGAGAATCACTGCCCGGAACAGCGGAGTCCGTGCACGAACGCGCGGAGGTGTGAGCCCCACGCTCGGCTCGAGCGTTGCCGCCAACAACTGGTCGCCCTCCCAGTAGTAGAGCTCCCGGCCGTCTCGTCGCCAGGCTGGATTCGTTCCCCCGCCCGTCGACACGGACGCCGCGCGCCCCGGTCCCGGATAAGGCTGCAGATAGACCTCACTACGCCCGGTTGTTTCCGACGTGTACGCGAGCCATCGGCCGTCTGGTGAAAGTCGAGCGCCGTTCACGTAGGCTACCGCTGTCGCATACGCCTGCGGCGGTCCGCCTCTCATGGACTGGGCCGAGAGTCCCGCTGAAGCGTCTTCGAACAGCAGCGTCGATCCATCGGTGCTCCAGTCGTCGGGAAGCTGGTCGCCCGCACCGTGGGCGAGCGGCCGCGCGCTGCCACCGCCAAGCGCGCGAGTGAAGATGTCTTTCGTCCCGAGCAGTCCTGCATCGAACGCGATCGAACGCCCATCGGGACTCCAGACCGGCTCGTTGTTGTCGTCCCCGTCGGTCGTGAGTCGCTGTACTGTGCCGGACGAAAGGTCGCTGACGAGGATGTCCGTATGCCACACATCACCGCTCCACATGTCCTCCCCTTGCTCACCGGGCGTGAGAGCCGAGTATGCAATGCGGTCGCCATTGGGAGAAAATCGCGGTGACCATGGAAACCGCTCGGAGAGTACCGTCTGCACGCGTCCCGTCCGGTCGACGATCGACAGCTTCCAGCTGCCACGGCCCACTCGGTATACGATCGATCCATTGCGGGAGATATCGAACGGTGAGAACGCGGCGTAGTGCACGTCGAGACCGCTCGCAATCTCCTCGGGGGTTCCGCGTGGCGCGAGCCGATCCAGGTCGAAGGGTTGCCTGTACAGCGCGCCGGCGGCTCCGGCCCAGACGAGTTGCCCGTCAACGTAGTGCGCGCCGGTGCCGGCGTTGAATCGGTGGACCTCACCCGTCGCCAGGTCGAGCACCGCGATCCGCCCGACGCGCCAGTCCTGCGTGGAAGTGACGAGCAGTGCCCGTGCGTTAGGCAGTGATGACGGATCGAGCAGGTGTCTCGAGCTGTCCTTCACCATGACGCGAGTCGGTATCCCTCCCGCTGCCGACACCTGATACAGCGCGCTTCCTGTGGCAAAGACTCCGTAATAGATCGTGTCGGACTGGTTCCACGTACCGCTCAAGAAGATCCCGTCGGACGGTGGAAGATCGGCCACGAGGACGGGCGTGCCACCGTCGAGCCGGACCTTCTTCAGGGTCCGGCCCCCCGCCGCGCTGAAGGCGAGCCATTCGCCATCCGGCGAGAAGAACGGCCCATCGCCGCCGTCAGTCCCGGCGATCGGATGCGCGACGATTTCGTCGATCGCGCGCGCATAGAGTCGCGCCCCGCTGCTCGTCGACGCGGCGGACACGATCGTCCGGCCGTCGGGCGAGATGGCGGGCGTGCTGTACCACCAGTTGCCGGAGCCAAGAGTGCCCGAGTCCGGCCCGACGTCAAAACGGGACGGGACTTGCGCCCCCGAACCGTTAGGCGTCTCCCGCACGGCGCGGCCGAGGCTCAATCCCCCTCCGATACCGGCGACCAGGAGACCAGCCGCAAGCAGTGCCGCCATCGCCGGCGAGATATCGCGTCCGGCCACGCGGAGCGGCGCGTAGTGATGCGCGGGGTCGGCGTCAGTCGCGGCGGGAGCGCTGAGCGCCGCGGCAAACGCGCCAGCGCTCGCGAAGCGGTCGGCCGGAACCTTTTCGAGCGCTCGCTGCACCGCCGCGTCGGTGAATGCCGGCACGCTTCGCCGGACAGCGGTGATCGGCTTCGGGTCCTCGGTCATCAGCTTCGCGATGACCGCTTGTGCCGATGGACCGACGAACGGCGGCTCGCCCGCGAGCATCTCGTACGTCACGGCGCCCAGCGCATACACATCCACCCGCGCGTCGAGCGTGCGCTCCGCCGCCGCCTGCTCCGGTGCCATGTACTGCGGCGTGCCTAACGACAGTCCCGTCTGCGTCATGCGCTCGCCACCTGCTTTCGCCACGGCCAGGGCGATTCCGAAATCGGCGACGAGCGCCTGCCCGTCCTCACCAAGCAGGATGTTCTCCGGCTTGATGTCACGGTGGATGACGCCGTGCCGGTGCGCATAGTCGAGGGCGCTCGCGACCTCGGTTGCGATGCGTACCGCGTCCGCCACCGGGAGCTGACGCTCGCGGGCGAGGCGCGCGCGCAGCGTCTCACCGGCGACGTAAGGCATCACGTAGTACAATTGCCCCGTCGCCGAGCCGGAATCGAAGAGCGGGAGGATGTGCGGGTGCTGCAGCGCGGCCGTGGTGCGTATTTCGGCGAGGAACCGCTCAGCTCCGAGCACCGCGGCGAGCTCCGCGTGCAACACCTTCACGGCCACGGGTCGCCCATGCCGCACGTCATGGGCGAGATAGACCGTCGCCATGCCGCCGTGGCCAATCTCGCGTTCGATGGCGTAGTGGGTGCCGAGCGCCGACTGCAGCGCGCGCACTTCGCTCCCGGTGTCCGCCATGTCCACGCCAGTCTCCGTCGTTTCGGAACGCCGGACTAACATACGGCCGCCTGGAGGCATGTGCTACCTCGTGCGGGCGCAACTTGACGCGACGTCCCTGCTCTCTCGAACCGACGAAGTCGTTGGAACCCGTGGACCCTGCCCCAGGGGCGCCTCTTCCAGCTGCATCGTCAGCGATCGTAGTGGATCGCGATGCGCGGGAACGGTCTCATTGTGCGCGGCTGTGGTGACAGTTCAACACGTCGCAAGGCGGACGCGTCGCGTTAGGCACGTATTGGCCCAGCGCCATGCGCGACCACTGGTCGAGCAGGCAGCAACAGTTGAACGACTTCCGGTTGCTGCTGCACTTCGGTCCGACGGCAAGATTCTCTCGGCTGGTCAGCGGCGTAAATGAGGTGAGTCGTAACAGTTGAAGTCCAGTGCGAGCACCGCGGACTGTAACCGCCACAACAGCTCGCGCGTCCTTGAAGACGCTGCAAGTCACGCAGTACCACGACCCGCACCAGAAATCCCATCATGCAGATCCGTCACTTCGCCGCCGTCGCGCTCCTCGCGCTTCCGGCGCGCGCCCTTCATGCGCAGGCCAATCCGGCGCCGGCCCGCAACGTCGTCCCGACGTTAGGCTTCTCGGTCGGCACCCTCGCGATGAATCCCGACGCCGCCGCGCAGTCGAGCGTCGGCGAGCGTGCCTGGGGACTCCAGCTCGACGGCGGCATCGTCGTCCACAAGCATCTCCTCTTCTCGGCGGACCTCGGCGGTCAGATGCTCCACGACAACGCCGAGTTCACGCAGTTGACGAACGTCGGCAACAGGAAGTCGAGTGCGTCGGTGACGTACTTCTCGGCCTCGACCGGCTTCCGCAGCGGCATTCCTGTCGCGTTCCCGGTCGGTTTCGCGCTGAACCTCGGCGCGAGCGGGACGATGACCCGCCGCAGCATCGACAACTGCGTCGACTGCCACGTCGAAAAGATGAAGATCCCCGGCGGTGGCTTCGTCGAGCCGACGCTGCTCGTGCGGGTGAAGACCTTCATGCTCCGCGGCTCCGACCGCGTGTACCTCGGCGGCGACGGCATGCAGAGCCTGATCTCGGTCGGGATGCAGTACGATATTCCGCGCAGTAAGCGATAAGCCCTAAGCAGTCAGCGGACGGCGCCACCTCGACGCGTCCGCTGGCCCGCCCGAAGATGCGCTTGAACTCCGGGTCGACCGCCGCGAGGTCGAGCAGCGTTTCGTTCGAGTCGAAGGCGATAGCCTCGATCTTCGCCATATCGCTCCCGGTCGCTGACGTTCCGCGCCTCCGTTGCGTCGGCGGGCTTCGTGCCCGTTACCTCGCGTAGGGCGGTTCGTTCAGCGCGATCGTCCGCAGCTCGGCCGCCGTGAGCGGAACCTTGGCGCGAAAGATCGCCCACGACTCGGCCGGTGGCGGATTTCCTCCGACCGGCATGTCGGAGCCGAAGAAGACCCGCGACGCTCCGGCGCGCCTGATCATCTTCGCCGCGCGCATGCCTTCATCGGGCGTCGACTCCGGCGTCGCTACCGCGGTCTGGTCAAAGTACAGGTTGCGCACCCGCGCGTCGCCGCGCTCGATCGCGGTCGCGAATACGTCCATCGCCTCCTCGGCGTAATCGGGGAAGCCGGCAGTCCCCGCGAGATGCGCGACCTGGACGACCACATCCGGCGCGTTAGGCAGCAGCCGGTCGAGGAAGAGCTGGGCGTCCTCGCGACCGTAAGGCACTCCGGTGCGCGATCGCAGGTGGACTACGATCGCGGCATGACGTGTGTTCGCGAAGGCAAACACCTTCTCCATCCGCCGCGCCGTCGCCGAATCGCGAAGGCTGACACCGGAGTTGCCGAAGTGCAGCTTGAGCCCGACCATCCCCGGGAGTGCGAGACAGCGGCCGATCTCGGCGAGCGCCGCCTCGCGCAGCGGGTTGACGCTGCAGAAGCCAACCAGCCGGCCGTTCGAGGCGACCACTTGCTGCGAGGTCCAGTCGTTCTCCTCGCGCGTCGCACGATCGGGGTCGGGCACCTTCGCTGCCTTACGCTCGTCGCCGAAGGAGTATCCCATCGACAGCACGACGCCGCGCGATATTCCCGCCGAATCGAGCATCCGCAGCAGCGATGCCCCATCGAGCACGGGCATATCGATGATCTTCGAGAACGCGGGGCTGATCAGGTGCTGATGTGCCGCGTAACGGGGCGCGGGGACGCTCTCGGTCCCGGCGCCCGGGTGAACGCTCGAACACGCGGAGAGGAAGATCGCCGACGCCGCCAGCGTGCGAAGCACGATGCGGTGAGCATGTCTCATCGCGGAAATCTGGCCGTTACTCCCGCCGCGGAATTCCGCCGCTTCTGAACCTGCTCGATCGCGAGGTCTACCTTCGTGATGTCCGGCCGGAAGAAGAGTGCAACCGTCCAGTCGAGGATCATCCGCATGCGGCGGTCCCAGCGCGGCATCTGGAAGAGGTAGTACGTCCGCCGGATCCACCAGGCGATGAAGCCGGTCAGGCGCATGCTGAAGACCTGGGCGACGCCACGCGAATGCCCGAGCGCGGCCATCGTGCCTAACGCGCGAAAGACGAACGGCGCCGGCGGTCGCCCGTTGATCACGTTGGCGATGTTCCCGGCAAGGCGCTTCGCCTCGCGCGTCGCGTGCTGTGCCAGCGGCGGGTAGGGCCGTCCATCCGGACCGGGGATCGAGGCGCAGTCGCCGAGTGCCCACACGTCGGGGTGACTCGTGCTGCGCATCGTCGCGTCGACCGTGATCCGGCCGCGCGGGTCGTGCGCGATCGGAATGCGCACCGCCACTTCACTCGGCACGATCCCCGCCGCGAGCACGATCGTCCCGGCGTCGATGATCTCGCTGGCGAGATGGACGCGCGACGTCTCGATCTTCTGCACCGGCGTCGAGGCGCGAATGTCGGCGCCACGCCGGCGAAGCAGCCGAGTCGCCGCGTCGGCCAGCTTGGCGTCGATCTCGGGGAGGATGCGCGTGCCAGCCTCGAAGAGATGGAACACCACTTCCTCGCGACGGATGCGCGGATAGTAGCGCAGGATGTCGTCGGCGAATGCGGTCAGCTCGCCGAGCAGCTCGACACCGACGAGCCCTCCACCGATCACGACGACGGTGAGCGCGACGCGCCGGAACGCGGGGTCCGATGTCGCGTCCGCGCGCTCGAAGCGCTCGATGAGGTGATTCCGCAGCACGAGCGCGTCCGCCATCGTCTTGAAGGTGAACGCGGCCTCCGAGCCAGGGATCAGCGATTCATTCGTCGTCGCGCCGAGCGCGACCACGAGGTGATCGTAAGGCAGGTCGTACGACTCGCCCTCACGCGGCACGGCGCGAACCACCTGCCGCTCGACGTCCACGTCCTCGACCGTCGCTTCGACGAAGCGCGCCCGCCCGAGCGCCGGGCGAATCGGCTGCGCGCAGTGCCGGAGCTCGAGGATCCCCGAGCAGGCCTCGAAGAGAAGCGGCGTGATGACGAAGAAGTTGTCGCGGCTGACGAGCGTTATGTCGACGTCCAGCCGCCCGCGACACAGTCGCCGCAGCCGGCGCGCGGTGGCGACCCCGGCAAACCCGCCGCCCAGTATGAGGATTCGTGTCGGTGCAGGCGCGCGGTCGACTCGCGTCGTCTGTGTTACGCTGCGTCCGTCATCGATGTTGGGCATGTGTGGTGACCTGGATCGCGTCGAGCTCACGCTCTGATTCTACTTCATTCTCTATGGAGACAGGAGAAGGGGGGGCGTTGTGACAGCCTCTGACTCAGCTGTTCGTGAGCTCGAGTACCGCCTCCGGCAGGCGTGCCCCCTTCACTTGGAATCTTCGCCGCGGCCTCCTCGATCCCGCGAGTCGGAAATCGTGGGGATCATGCGTTATGGCGTAAGGCTGGCTGCCCTCGCCGACGCGGCTTCCCGTGGCGCTCCGGCTCTCGTGATCGCCTGGTAGGCCATCGCTTCGAAAGTCTCACTGATCGGCGCTCGGTCTGGGAAGAGTTGGACCATCATCACGCCGATCATCTGCTCCTTCGGGTCGACAAAATAGTCTGACCCGTATATCCCGCCCCAGCTGAAGTTGCCGACCGAGCCGTAGACGCCGTGCGCGCCGACGTCGCTGAGAATCCCGAAGCCGAGTCCGAAGCCGACGCCATGATCGACCGCATCGGGACCAAGGTCATTCGTTGCGCTCGCCGTCATGAGCTCGACCGTCTTCGGACCAAGGAGTCGCGCACCATCGAGCTCGCCGCCGTTCAGGAGCATCTGAAGGAAGCGCGCATAGTCGCCCGCGGTCGAGAAGAGTCCCGCGCCCCCGGAGAAGTAAGTGCGCGAGCCACGCCATTGAGGACCGCCCATGACGAGGCGTCCATCGAGAAATTTCTCGGGGTCTGACATCCGGCGAAGGCTGCCAGCGTCGTGCGTGTACGGTACGGCGAGGCGGTCGAGCTTCTCGTCGGGAACGTAGAAATCCGTGTCGTTCATCCTGAGCGGCGCGAAGATCCGTTCGCGGAAGAACCGGTCGAGCGGCATCCCCGAGACCACCTCGACGACGCGGCCGAGTACGTCGGTCGCGAGACTGTACTGCCACTTCGCGCCTGGTTCGAAATTCAGCGGCTGCCGCGCGAGCTTGTCGACATTCTCGCCGATCGTACCGCTTGTCGGCGCGATCCCATCGGAAATGCCCGTCTTGCGATAGGCGTCGCCGACGACGCCCGCGTCGATGAAGCCGTAGGCGAGCCCCGATCGGTGGGTGAGGAGATCGTGCACCGTGATAGGGCGCTTCGGTGCGTTGGTCTTCGTCGTCGCGTGACCCGCTGAATCGGCGACTGCGACGCGGACACTGTCGAAGGCTGGAAGGTACTTGCCGAGCGGGTCATTCAAGTGAATGCGCCCCTGCTCGACGAGCATCATGACTGCTACGCTGGTCATCGCCTTCGTCATGGATGCGATGCGAAAGATCGTCGTCGGGCGCATGACCTTCTTCGATTCAAGATCCGCGTAACCGACGGTGTCGATGGCGACGATCTGCCCGCGCCGCGCAACGAGCGTGACGACCCCAGCGACATCGCCGCTGTCAACGAACGCCTGCATCGTGGTCCGCATGCGGGCGACACGGTCCGCCGACATGCCGACGCTCTCAGCGCGGGTGCGGGGAAGCTGGGCTGCGAGCGCGGAAGGCGCCGTTAGGCAGAGTATTGCGATCGAGCTGGCGACGACGACATGCCGGTCGTGTGGCTGACGCATGGCGCGCTCCACGTGAGAGGGGAGCTTTGATCGTACGGCGAGCCTGGGGGCGCGGCAAGGCGGGCTGCACGACCCCCGGGCGGTAAGCGATAAGCGTCAAGCAGTCGGCGGACGGCGGAACGGCAGCGCCATCGACGCCGTCCGCTCACTGCTTGCCGCTTACAGCTTATCGCTTCAGCGCGGTTTCTTCGCCCGACGCATCACGACGCTCCCCATGACGGAAGCGGTGTCGCCCTTCCAGGACTTCGCCGTAACCGTCACCCGATACGTTCCTGGCTTGGCCGGATAGGAGCATTCCCATGAGAGTGGCCTCGTCGTCGCCGTGCACTTCACGGTCGTGCCATTCGGCCAATTGGAGAGGTCCATCGGGAAGGCGTCGCCGATCTGGACCGTCAGGCGGAACTGTTCGCTCGAATCACGCCCGACGGCGGTGGGGTGCAGGTCGAGTGTGTCGCCGAGCGCGACGCTCTTGGGAGCGGCGAGACGCATCACGATTGGCGGGCGCTTCACGTGTACCGAGCGATCGTACTCGCGCACCGTCAGGTCGCGATTGCGGATCCAGCCCCTGATGTGTACCGAATCAGCCTGCCAGGACGGGTGGCAGGTGTGCGACGCGTCCCTCGCGAAGACATTGGTTTCCATCCCGTCGCAGGAGAATGCATACTGGAATTCCGGTGCTGTCCCTTCCGGCTGGCCGGCGGCGGTGCTGTCAGGAGTGCTCGCGCTGTCTGCCGCATCGACGAGGGCCACGGTGAACCCGCGAGCGTCGGGCACCGAGTCCAGCACCAGCGTCGCGTTAGGCGGAGGCGAGTTGCCGGGAGCGCACTGTGGCGACCCTGCCGGTGGCGCACCGAATTCGCAGATCGGTATCGCGACGTCGTCGGTCGTCGCCGCGCGCGGCTCGGTCGTTCCGTACATCGCCCCCGGCGAGAGCGCGAGATAGCTCCAGATGCCGGTGACGCCCCAGCTCTTCGGCCGGACTTCGTACGCCACTGCACCGGAATCGCCGCGCGAATGAAACGTCAGGGTGTACGCGGCCCCCGTCCACTCGTTCTGCTTCCTCGGCTGACCGTACTCGAACCATTCGCCGCGGTTGATGAGACTCCGGAGCTCCCAGCATCCAGTCGGGTTGACGCTGTTGAACGTCGAATCACCGAATGCGCGAAGCGTCTGCAGGTCGCTCGGCGCTCGATGATGATGATCGCGGTAGAGCTGCTCGCATTCACGCATCGCGACGAGCATGTCGAGCCCCGGCGGCGTCGGGCGATACAGCGGCGCATACCTGGCGTCGACCCAATCGTCACGGATGATGGCATGCTCGTCCATCGTGAGCATCGTCGCATTGGGTCCGGCTGCTTTCGGCGCGGCGCGGATCGTAAATCCGGCAACCGTATCCGCGCCCGACATCCGCGGCGTGTACTCGAAGGTGAATCCCCGCTCCCCGGTCGCGATGACAGCCGGCAGGCACTTGTCGCCCTGCGCGCCTAACGCTGCCAACGATGCCGGGTAATCGTGGCGCGCCGCGCGCGCGCGATGCGCAGTCGCGCAGGCGTAGAGGGCGAAGAAATCCGCGCGCGTCTTCTCGCGCGCGTGAACATCTGCGATCGCCTTCTCGTTCTCGGCGTTGGCGGGTGTCCTCCACAGCGCGCCAAGGAGGAGCGCACACCCGAGCGGAAGACCAATGCCGAGCTGGAAGCCACCGCTCGCGCGCACCCTCTGCCCCGTGGGCGCAAGGCTCCGCGCCGCGCCGGCCATCGTGAACTGAACGGCGACGTACACCAGCACCCCGAAGACGATCGGCCCCATCGCGTGTCCGCCGCTCATCGAGTCGAGCTTTGCGAGGAGCAGTATGGGAACGAGCAGCACGACTCCGACCACCCCGAGCGTCGTCGACACTCCAGCGATCATCGCCGCGCCCGAGTCGCGCGCGGCCAGGACGAAGGTAGCGTACGCAATCCCAAGGACCGCGGCGATCACGATCGCCATGACGTTCGCCGTCTGGCCTGCGCGCGTCGACGCGTTCATCATGACGAGCAGGTAGATGCCGGCCGGAAGCGCGAGCGATATCGCGCTCAGGGCGGCGCAGGCGACGAGGCTCGAGCGATTCTTCTCTCGTCGAGTTGGGTTGGGTTCTGTCATGCCGCGAGCGAGGGGAGGTCAGTTGGGCGCCGGGAGCGGGGGTCTTCAGTACTGGACTGGTTTTCCGGTTGCGCGGCAACAGACGTGGTATGTGGCTTGCCGCTCACGAGGGAGCCTGCGAACCTCCAGCTCACTCCGATGGTCGGACCCGAGCGATAGGCGGGATTTCCATGACCATGACTCGCGCTTTCTGGTCAGGGCTACGCACCGCGTGCATCGCGATGATCGCTGTTGCGTGTCACGACCCGGTAGAGCCGCTGGCTCCGCCAATTCCCGAGATTCAGACATTCAACGCGGCGATCGAGGAGGACTGGGCGAAGATCGACGTCGAATTCTCGGCCTCAGGGGCTCGCGGAGTGCGCCGAGTGTACATCGATTCGCCCGAGCGCGCCGTGCAGTTGCTCGACACGACGTTCGCCTACGCCGAGCCGAGCGTGCAGCACATCTTCCGGCTGCCAGTTCCGGAAAAGCTGAGCGAAACGATCTGGTCGACCAACGATGTGCCGCTCCGCCTTGTGGTCGAGGATGACGGGGGCTTTCAGAGCCTCGAGGCCCGCACCCACGCGCACGACGCGGCACCGCGCGCGTATGGACGGGTCGACCGTTTCGACTACAACCCGTTCTCGCTGCCGGGTGATACGCTCCGTGTGAGCGCCGGCGGCAATGCATACGTGCCTCTCGGATGGGTAGGGATGCTGGTGTCGGAGCCGATCTCGCGCGCTGACTCGGTGCCAGCGGTGAACAGGTTCGACGGCCCGTTGTACATGGGAAGCTCCGGCGATGCACGGTGGACGGTCGTGCTCGAGGAGCGTTGGATGCAGAACGGCGAATTTCCCGATTTCGCGATCGGCTTCATGACCCGCGACATCTTCGGGCGGTACGACGAATGGCGTTACGCCGTCGGTGTGCGGGTGATACCCGGGCGTCGGGTTCCACCTGGATCACGTGTGCGCCTCCCCGATGGCGCCCGGACCATCCTGACCGACGAGCGCCGCGGCGTCGCGTACGTCGCATGGGGCTCGCGGCCGGAGATCGGTGTGCTCGATCTCGCAACGATGCACTTCCGCCCGCCGATCGCGTTAGGCGGCCTTCCCGGTTGGCCTGTGTTCTCGGTGAGCGGAGACTCGCTGATCGTCCCCAATCGCTCGCGCCCGATCGTCGAGTTCATCGACCTCGTAAACGGTGCACACAGCGCGATCACCATCGCCGACAGCGGACATTACGAAACGCCGCGTACCCCGTGGACGGTGAGTGCGCTCGCGAATGGCCACCTGCTCGTCACGATGGGCCTGACACCCGACAGCTTCGCCTGGCTCGACGACGTCGACCTCGCGACCGGCGAGCAGCGCCGCCGTACCGATGTCGGCGAGAACGGACTGCTCGGCGGTTCCTGCGCGAGGCTCGCCGCCTTTCGCGGCAACAGGCGGGCGGTGGTAACCTGGCAGGACAGAACCGGTCGACGGGCGAGCGCGATCTACGACGCAGCGAGCGGACTCTTTGTCGACGAGCGTTCCTTCGAAGGGTCTTGTCCCGGCCCCGTCGAGCCGATCGGCGATGGGAGCCGGCTGCTGATCGGCAACCAGGTCATCGATCGGAGCACCGGGAACTTTCAACTGTTGAAGACTCCCTACGGCGCGGGAGACTTTCCCTTGCCCGACTCTCCGTCCGACCTGATCGGCGACGGCCTAACGGCGCTCATCGCGACCGATTACGGCTTCGCGGTCGCCCGCACGTCCGATGGCGTCATCGTCGACCGCATCCTTACGCCGGCGCCTGAGATCGGCTTGCCGGTTACGCCGCTGCAGATCCGCTCACTGGATGGAGGGAACCAGGCGCTGGTATTCACGACGCTCGAAGCGATCCGACTGCAGTTGCACTGAGGGAAGGGCGGTGGGCGCGAATGCCCGGCGCAAGGCGTCAGCTGGCAATTGCCATCGTTGAGTCTTTCGGGGACGGTAGCGGCTGTCTGCGCGGCGCATTTGGCCGCCCCACGGAACGTTAGGCTAAGCCACCGCGGCGGCGAACGCTTGAAATAGATCTCCAGGCAATGCGTGGTACAGTCGCCAAGTGATTGCCATTGGCCGTTCCCCCACGTGCTTCACGTACGTTGCCGGCCCGAGGAAGTAGAATGCGCGATCGTCCGCGTTGAGCCGCGCGAAGAGCAGAATCTGGTGCCCCATCGCTACATGATTCTGGTAGCGAAGTCCGGTTGGGCTCTTTTCGGGAGTAGTTGATTGGCTCTCCCAGTGAATTAGCTCCCGACTGATCGCGTAGTCGCGATAGCGGGTTGTGGGCGAAAACTGGCCACTCGTCTTGTCGAGGGTGAATGCGAAGAGGTCTGCCTTCAGAGGTTTGTCTTGGTACGGCCCCTCGCGCCAAGGTCGCACCTTCACCTTGTCATCGGTGCTGCAGGCCGCGAGCATCTCGAGACGCGTGTACCGCGCATGGACGCTCAGCGGGGTTAACGGCAGCACATCGAGCGGCAGCGCGACGTGGCCGATCCGCTCCACCAAGACGTCGAACAGATCTACCAGCTCCCCTTGAACGACGGAGTAGCTCCAGAGAAGCCTCGCACCTTCCTCCAGCGACGTTTCTGACTGGGCGATTTGACCGAGCAGCTGCACGACCAGCATCCTGAGCAAGCGCCGCTCGCGCAGGCCGAGGGATGCCACCACTGGCGGCTTATCGGCGCTCAGCCACCCTCGCCAAGTCTCGAGTCGCTCGCGGTCATCGACATGGAGAAGTCGCCCGCACGCTCGGCGCAGCGACTCCTCTCTCTCTCCCGAAGCCGCCTGCCCAATACCCGCCGCCGCTCGCAGGTCCGCCCACGAATACTTCCCGGTGTAGACATCATCGAGATCGAGCCCGGACTCGCGAAGGAACTCTCTGAGTGAGAGCCCGGGATCTTCGACAGCAAGCGCCTTCAGCTCCGCGGCTTTCTCGGTCCAGCGGTTAGGCACCGAGTACCTGATGTTCTCGAGCACCCGCTCGGTCGCGACCCGATCGAGCTCCATGTGACAACCAGCGGGAAGGAAGGGAAAACCTTCCGCGACCTGCCGGCTAACCGCCGAGCGACTCCCACCGAGCAATGCTTGGAAGCGCCGGTCGTAGCGGAACTCGCGCCGATGTTGACCGACGAAATCGAGGACGGTGCAAACCGTCTTGTCCGGACTCTTTCGAAGTCCGCGACCGAGCTGCTGAAGAAAGAGAACCGGGCTATCGGTCGGCCGAAGCATGAGCAGTGCGTCCACCGCCGGGACGTCTACCCCTTCGTTGAACAGGTCGACTGAGAAGACCACGTCGAGCTCTCCCTTGGCGAGCAGAGTGAGGGCTTTCTTCCTTTCCTCCTCTGGAGTATCAGCCCAAACCGCGATCGCGCGCACGCCATGCTCTGCGAAGACCCGGGCCATGTAGCGCGCATGAGCAACGCTGACGCAGAAACCGAGCGTCCGGAATTGGTCGATCCGGCCGACCTGCTTGTGGAATTGATCGAGGACACTCCGCGCCCAGAAGTCGCTTGCCGTTATGATGTTCGTCAGCCCTTCGACGTCGTAGCCCTTCCCACGTCTCCACGGAACCTCGCGCAGATCCAGTTCGTCGGCGACGCCATAGTAGGCGAAGGGAGCGAGGCGATGCTGGTCGATTGCATCCCAAAGCCGCAGCTCGGCCGCGATCCTGTCGTCGAACCAGTGGAGAACCGGCAGACCATCGCTCCGTTCCGGGGTCGCCGTCAGGCCTAACAGTTCGACCGGCTGCAGCTTCGCGAGCAATCGCTCGTACGAACTCGCGGCAGCGTGATGGAACTCGTCGACAATCACGACGTCGAAATGCGTTGGGTCGAGATCAGCGAGCCCGCTCGCGCTGAGCGACTGGATCGACGCAAACACGTGCCCAAATTCGGTCGGGTGCTTTCCCCCAACCCATAGCTCCCCGAACTTCGCATCGCGAAGCGCGTGGGCAAATGTCCGGCGACTCTGCTCGAGAATCTCCTCCCGATGAGCGACGAAGAGCAGCCGGCCGCGCTTCAGTGTGTGGCGTAGCCGCGCGTAATCGACCGCCGCCATGACAGTCTTCCCCGTGCCCGTCGCGGAGACGAGCAGGTTGCGATGCCGGCCCTGCTGCCGAGCAAGCTCGATCTGCTCGAGCAAACGTTCCTGAAATGGCTCGAGGCGGATCTCGATCGGGCTGAGCGTCAGCGTGAGCTCCGGGCGCTCCGTCGAGCGAATCGCGTCGATGAATCGCTCGCGTTCGTACTTCTCGAAGTCGGGCTGCTGCCAGTAGCTGTCGAAGACGGCCGCGATCTTCTCGATGACCGGACGGTTCCGCGCGCTCGATACCCGCACGTTCCACTCGAGCCCAGTCACCTGCGCAGAGTGGGTGAGGTTGGAAGAGCCGACATACGCCGTCGAGTAACCTGAGTCCCGGTGAAAGAGCCACGCTTTGGCGTGCAGCCGCGTGCCGCCTGTCTCGTACGAGACACGCACCTCGGCGCCCAGTTCGGCGAGAAGATCGAGTGCCTCAGCCTCCGTTGAACCCGTGTAGGTCGTCGTGAGGACGCGAATCGGTCGCCCGGCCGCAGCGTGTCGACGGAGGGCCTCGCGCATCGGGTTGATTCCGGTGCGACGGATGAATGCCATGACTACATCGATGCGGTCCGCGGACGCGATCTCCGTCTGGATCTGGTGGCCTACGCGCGGCTCGCCCGGGGCGTTAGTCAACAGCGTCGTATCGAGGAGCGGAATCAGCGGTGCTTCGATCTCGTCGATGGTACCGTCCGGCCTATGACCGCGAATCGCGCGGAGGATCTGCGCCGGGTCCACAGGGCGCTCGCCGATAAAGGCTTCGCCATTACTCTCGCGCGCGATCTGCTCGATGAGCCGACGGGCGATCGCGCTGCCGAGCGTGACTCGCTCCTTCTCGGGGAAGGCATCGATCGCGCGCTCGACGACGGAGGCGACGTGGAGTGCGATGCGATCGGCCGCTTCGGCCTCGCGGAGTGAGGCTTGTGATGGGTCGCCAGAGAGTCCGGGCGCAGCGAGCTGGTTGGCTAGTGTCTCGGTGAGGAGAAGCTCATACAGGCCGCGCGGGAGAGGAGGCATGCCCTGAAGATACGCCTAACGGCCGCCGTGACCAGGGCCGTGGGCCCGCCTCAGGTCTTGTCGGTAGCGTCGCGCGCCCGGGCGAGGAGGAAGTCGACAAACTTGCGGTCGCTCGGCGCGAGGGGGAGCGAGGGAAGCTCTTCGAGCGTGACCCAGCGGAGCTCGGAGTGTTCGAGGCAGGTCGGTTCGCCGGAGATGGTGGTGGGCACGAACTCTATGACGAACGAGGAGCCGGGATCGGCGACAGATAGGATGGGTGCAGCTACCGAGAGGGCTCGTACTCCGAGTTCCTCGGCAAGCTCCCGGTTGGCCGCATCGAAGAGCGTTTCATTGGTTTCGAGCTTGCCACCTGGGAATTCCCAGAGGTCGCCGTGGCGCTTGTGGGCGGGGCGCTTGCAAACCAAGTAGCTACCATCGCGTTGGACGACCGCGGCTAGCACTCTGACTTGATTCACGCTCCCAGGGACTGACCGTTAGGGATGGCCAACGCAATTACGTTTTGCATCGAGCTGGTTATGGACCGTCCCGGCACCATTCGCAGCTGTTGGAATGCCTAACAGATCGCACCACAGCGGTCTAGCTTCGAACTCTGGACATCGGCATGTTTTGCGACATGCCTCTCGATCCTCTAAGCACAGGCGCGTCAGCAGTCACGATCCTCGATCGTGTCCTCGCGGCGGCGCGCGCCCTCTTTCGCCGTGGCGCGCCAGCGACGGACGGCGCGAGCCCCAGCCTGAGGAAGCGACTCGCGACGACGAAAGCGGTGAGGCCCGATGGATACGAGCTGTTTCCGATCCACTTCGAAATCGGTTTGACGCAAGAGCTGCCGCAGCTCACCGTGTGGATGCTCGCTATCAACTACACGAAGAAGCCTCTCCAACTTGATACCGCAAGCATTTCTTATTTCCACCTGTCGGGTGGGCCCTCGCTGGAGCAGATACAATTACTGAATGCACCCAGGGTGGAAGGGGGGTGCGCGCGCCAGATCGCCTTTCGTCGCGTACTTGCTGATTCGGAAATCCGAGCGCTCCTTCGGAGCCAACCACAGCTTCCTGAGACCGCCGCGATGAACTTAACGTCTCATGGGCGCACGGGACGCAAGGAGCGCGTGTTCATGAGCAGCGCAAAACACATAGCGGGCTGGATCACGCGTCCACCTCGGGAATAGTGGAGCGGTGTCTGACGCTCCTTCACCGCGATGACCGTGCCCTGCGACCAGTGCGCCTGTCCACCGATCGTAATAACCACTGATGCGGCGACTGAACGTGGTTGGGTATCGAGACCGTTTGCTGATTTCGCACCCTCGAGTTTATTGAAGGGGGCATTACGGCGATCGGTTTGATGCCGATGTGCTCGTGTTGCCCGCTTATGCCCGCGCTTCGTTCGTCTCTGATTCGCTTTGGTAGCCGCGCTTCCCCAACCGGGAGCTATGCCCTTTCCGCCTGCCCAAGCAGAGCTCGAGCAATGGCGCGCCGTTCGCGCCGTCGTTCTCGCGCGCGACTCCAACGCTTGTCGAGCTTGCGGCGAAACATGCGCACAGGGCGAAGCTGACGTTCATCATCTGATTCCCCGCGCTGCCGGCGGGGTCGATGACCCCGCCAACCTGATCACGCTATGCGATGGCTGTCACGCCGCGCACCATCCGAACCTCCAGGGCACCCTTGCTCGCCGGATGATCGAGCGCTGGGTCCTGAAGCTGGCGAGGGCACTGGATTACCGGCACGAGTTGGCGGGCGTTGACGAATCGATTGGCGCGGCGATGCGGCTGCTTGGAGTTACACAGCTTCGCGCTCCGCAGCTGGAGGTGATCCTCGCGGCTCTTCGCGGCGAGTCACTTCTCCTCGTCAGCGCGACCGGCTCTGGAAAGTCGCTCTGCTTTCAGCTGCCGATCCTGTTGAGCCGTGGGTGCGGGTTCGTAATCTCCCCGTTAAAGGCGCTCATGAGTCAGCAGGTTGCAAGCCTAACGGCGAAGAAGATTCCTGGCACGTTCATCAACGGTGATCTTGCCCCCCAAGAAAAGAAGATCCGGTACCAGCTGCTGAAGGATGGTGCGATCAAGTTCCTGTATTGCACCCCGGAGCGCTTCGATCCCGGAATGGTTAGGCAGGGCGAGGTTCATCAGATCACGCGCACTCGGCCGTCATATCTGGTTATCGACGAGGCGCACTGCATCGACCGCTGGGGAAAGGACTTTCGCCCGAACTACGGCAGACTTGGTGCGATTCGCCAGGCGCTCGGCAACCCACCGGTCCTGGCATTCACAGGGACCGCAGGAGAGAAAGGCCAGCGACGCATTCTTGCATCGCTCGGAATACCAGACGCCCGCGTCATAGTCACGGGGGTCAACCGGCCGAACATCAAGTTCGTTCGTGTGCCAGACGCGGAGGACAAGCCGCGGCATTTCCCGCTCGTGAAGAACAAGGCCCGGTGTTCCCTGATCGTGAAGCTGCTCAGTGGCATCCGACATGGTCGTGCCATGTTGTTCGTGCCGACGGTTAACGCTGGCGAGCAACTCCAGAAAGGCCTTCGACGGTTGGGGTGTGACCTCCCGTTCTTCCACTCGAAACTCGGTACAGCTAACGACCGCGAGATGCTGCTGGGTCAGTTCACAGGCCGCATCCGCCCTCTCGTCAGATTCCTCATCTGTACGAACGCTTTCGGGATGGGACTCGATGTGCCTGACGTTCGGCTAGTGGTTCACTGGCAGTATCCCGCGTCAGTGGAAGACTATCTTCAGGAATTCGGACGCGCTGGCCGGGATGGGCAACCTTCAGTCGCTCTGATGTTCACCGGAGAGCATGACGAAGGACTGCTAAACTTCATGGCCGAGAAGACGTCGGAGATGGCAGGCGCCGACGCCGAGTCCAATGCGTCGGCGCTTGAAGCGAAGCTCGAAGCGATCAGCGATATGGGGCGCATTGCAACGTCGAGCGGCGTCTGCGTTCGCGACGAGATCGTTAGGTACTTTGGCGAAATGCCTTCCCGTCGGCGTAAAAGCATTGCCGCGCTGATTGTGGAATGGCTGCTCGCACAGCCGGTACACTCGGGGCAGACCAGGTTCTGCTGTGACCACTGTGATCAGATAAAGGTCGACGATATCGACGATGTGATCGCTTGGGCCGAGGTAGTCTTGGCGGAACCGCGATAGGCTGCCACCACCGCGGGCCAGGGAAAGCCGCACGTCATAAGCGCCGACGAGGAAGAGTTAGGCATCGGTGCTTATACGGCGCACGACGCTGAGCGTCAGGCTCACCAAGGCGGGCGCCTAGCCTATCCGAGAACCGAGTATACCGCTATTCTCGCGAACGACTTTCTCGGCCCTGGAGTCTCCTACAAGCCACGCCAGCAATGATAATCAAGCGCCCTGCCAGCAAGATTCGCCAAGGTGGTCTGCTCCTCTATGCAACGTCGCTCCGCGTCGCTGATCTGAAAGTCAACGACTTTTACAAGATCGAAACGCTTGATGCGGGCGAAGGAGTAGGCTACCAGCGTGTACTGAACGAAGGAAGAGCGAAACGCCTTGCAGACTATTTAGTGGACGCGCACCAGGCCCGTGAGGCATTTCTCCCGACCTCGATATTTCTCGCCACCGACAAGCTGTTGGCATTCGATGACACCACAAGCATTCTCACGATCGACACGAGTGCCGTTGGCCCTTTTAACGTCGTGGACGGGCAGCATCGTATTCGTGGGCTCGTTCTCGCCGCGGCCCGTAATGGCGATCTAGACAACTTCGAAGTACCGGTGAACATCGCCGTTGGGCTCGATGAGATTAGCCAGATGTGTCACTTTCTCATCGTGAACACGACACAGAAATCGGTTGACCGCGCAATCGAGCAACAAATAGTTGCCCGCCTAACGGATATGATTGACTTCGAAAACACCCCGGTTCTGCCTAAGTGGATCCAGAGGCAGGTGGAGAAGGGTGAAGACCAGCGCGCGCTCGCCATTGCTCACTATCTCAACACGGAAAGCGGCTCTCCATGGCGAGGTCGCATCGTAATGGCTAACAGCAGCAACGATGCAGGCACCGGCACGATCAACCAGAAAAGCTTCGTATCGTCACTAAAAAAGTATATTCTCGTTCCGTCAAACCCTATTTCTCTCCAGGAGACCGAGAAGCTACAAAGAATTTTAAAGAATTATTGGACGGTTGTGAGCGAGCTATTAGTGGATGATGATGAAGCGGTCTCCGTGTTGTTCCGTACAAATGGCGTCGACTTGTTTCACATCGTGTCGCCGACTGTCTTCTTGCATCTGGCAAACCAACGCGATTTCAGGCAGGACACGATTCGCTCGGTACTTCAACGCGGGTTTGACAATCTCCCAGCTGAGTTTATCGCTATGAGTTCACCGCAGTTCTGGCATCGTGGGCAGGAAGCCTCGGGGATGAATCAAGCAGCCATTCGCAAGTACGCGCACGCTCTCGCCGGAGCAATCAACACGCCTCAAACTGCATCTGATATCGCGATATGAAGCTCGGCGGACTTATACCACCGCCTGATGCTTCACAAGTTTTTGAATTCAAGGTGCTCCGCGCAATGCCGGAGGCGCCTGGTTGTTACGCGCTCACGACTGCAAGCGGCGACATCCTCTACATTGGGCAGGCCGCCTCTCTTCGACAGCGATTGATGCAGCACTGGGATTCTGGACGGCATAAGCTGACTACAGTCCTAGGACGTATTTCGAGAGTGTCAGTTCTCCACGTTTCCGAAACCCCCCGGTTGAACGCGTACGAGCGCGGATGGCTCAACCAGTGCGTTCTCTCGGACGGTCGTCTACCCCCGCTCAACAGAATCAGCGCGCCGGTATGAGCAAGGCGGCTGGTGCGCTGTGCCTACGCCGCCGGACGATCCTCATAGAGGTACCGCTGGAAATCCACGAACACGCGGCTGATATCGTCTGCGCGGCCGAGGTCAGCTATCGCGTCAGCAATCGAGTTGTGATACCGGAGCCTTAACAACGGTGTCAGCTTCTCCCGATCCAACTCCTGAACGCCTTGCCGTACATAGTGGGACAAGACGAAATCCAGAAATACCTTCTGCTTGCTGTTGAAGTGCGTACTGATTTCCACCTTCGCGATCATCGCCCGATCCTCGCGCGTTAGTGGCGGAAGTGCGTAGGCGACGTGAGCCAGCACGTCGAATAGATCGCTCTTCTCGGCGTCGATGATCTTCTGCATCTCGGCGAGTTGCTCGTGGCCGAATCCCTTTTCTGCCAAGCCGTCAAGCAGTTTCTTCCGGGTATCCGGCTCACTCCAGATTGCACGCAGCTCTGCCTCGTCCTTGAAGAACGTGGGGAGTTTACCGAAGAGCATCTCCATGAACTGCTGCGCGGACATCGGCGTGCCGTCGGAATGCCAGAAGCTCGTCGCCATCATGTGCTGGATGGTGCGTTCCTTCCCATCGGCGAGCTTCACCTTGATGCGCTGCGGACGCTCTCGAATTCTCCCACCACCTGGCGGCTCCGGCGGATAAGGCGCGGGTGACCGGTCCCGCCCACCATTCGGAGCTTTTGGCTCCGGTTCAATCGGCTCACCATCCCACTCCGGATCACTGAAGTGATGGTGCGCCTTCACAAAATCATAGATCGTGAAGTAGTCCTTGCCATCGTACAACCGCGTGCCGCGCCCGATGATTTGTTTGAACTCGATCATCGAGTTGATCGGGCGCATGAGCACGATGTTGCGGATGTTTCGCGCATCGACGCCCGTTGAGAGCTTCTGCGACGTCGTCAGGATGGTCGGGATCGACTTCTCGTTGTCTTGGAAGTCGCGCAGGTGCTGCTCGCCTAACGTGCCGTCGTCGGAAGTCACCCTCTGGCAGTAATTCGAGTCGGTCGACGTCTTCATCTGGTTGATGAGATCGCGCACCGCGAGCGCGTGGTCCTGCGTCGCGCAGAAGACCAGCGTCTTTTCGTGCTGGTTGATCTGGTCCATGAAGATCTTCACGCGATGTGCCTCGCGCTCGCGGATCTCGATGACCTTATTGAAGTCGTTCTCGACGAATCGCTTGCCGGCTTCGATCTCACCCTCGACGATCACGTCGTCAGGCGTGTACACGTACTCATCGAGCGTGGTCGAGATCTGCCTGACCTTGAAGGGCGTCAGGAAGCCGTCGTTGATGCCTTCTCTCAGCGAATACACATAGACAGGGTCACCGAAGTACGCATACGTGTCCGCGTTGTCTACTCGCTTCGGCGTCGCGGTGAGTCCGAGTTGCACCGCGGGATCAAAGTACTCGAGAATACCGCGCCAGTTGCTTTCGTCGTTGGCGCCGCCGCGGTGACACTCGTCGATGATGATTAGGTCGAAGAAGTCAGGCGGGTAATCGCCGAAGTATGGCGACGGTTTCCCGTCCTTCGGCTTCCCACTCATGAACGTCTGGAAGATGGTGAAGAAAACGCTTCCGTTCTTCGGCACCTTCCCCTTCTTCGCGATGTCGGCCGGGTCGATGCGAACCATTGCGTCCTCCGGGAAAGCGGAGAACGCGTTGTAGGCCTGGTTGGCGAGGATGTTTCGGTCCGCCAGGAATAGAATGCGTGGTCGGCGTTCCGGCTCTCGACTCAGGTTCCACCGGCTGTGGAAGAGCTTCCACGCAATCTGGAAGGCGATAAACGTCTTGCCGGTACCCGTCGCGAGCGTGAGCAGGATACGTTGCCGGTTCTCTGCAATCGCATCGAGCACGCGTTCGACCGCAATGTCCTGGTAGTAGCGACTTGGGTGCGAGCCTCCCTTGTCCTCGAAGGGCACTGCGGCGAAGCGATCGCGCCAGATGTTCGCGGCCGCGAAGGTCTTCGACCAGAGATCGTTAGGCGAGGGGTAGTGCGCAAGCGCCCCTTCCTTGCCCGTCGCCATGTCGATACTGTAAATGCCCTGCCCATTCGTCGCGTACGCAAAGCGCACGGCCATCTTGGTTGCATAATCCTTCGCCTGCGCGACGCCTTCGGTGAGTGACTTGTCCCACGCCTTGGCTTCGACAACCCCGAGCTTGTGGTTGCGATAGACCAGAACGTAGTCGGCGGTGAGTGCCTTACCGCGACGACCGAGACCTTCAATGCGGCCGGGCGTGATCGGATACTCACGCTGAATCCGACTACCATCGACAACGCCCCACCCTGCGGCTTTCAGGGCGGGATCGATGTGGTCGGCTCTGGTCTCGGCTTCGTTCATCGACGACTCACAGTTGGCCAGAGAACGTTTGGTCCAGGATTGACGTCTTCAAGGCCTCCAGCGCATGGAGCCTCTGCTGGTAGATAGCCTCGAGCTTTCTGGTCTCGGCGCGCAAGCAATCAAGAGTATTGGCGATGCGTTGCTGTTCGTCGAGTGGCGGACGAAGAAAGGCGAACTCCCTAATCTGCTGGCCACTAATGTGTGGCACGCCCACTCCTGTCAGCTTGCCTACAACATGGGCCGTAAAGTCCGATGCAGCGATTCGCGACAATAGAAAGCGGCTATCGAGTGCCGCACCTGTCCGAAGGCGAGCCGTTCGCTGCACTAGC
Organism: Gemmatimonadaceae bacterium; assembly: GCA_045804265.1. Taxonomy (GTDB): domain Bacteria; phylum Gemmatimonadota; class Gemmatimonadetes; order Gemmatimonadales; family Gemmatimonadaceae; genus JABFXC01. Next base: position 29,532 of record JBJMNK010000057.1, read on the forward strand.
AGACAAGGCAGGTCTTCGTCGGAAATCATCGCGAGCTTTAAGCCTGCCTTCACCCACGGTCGGTCCATCGCAATCACAACATCGCCGCTTCGAAGTTGATAGCGGGCATAGTCCGCAGCATCCGAGGCAGGCCAACGCTTCACATCATCCCACCGCAGTGACCCTTGAACAATGTTGTCGCCACGGAGCAGCCTAACGCTTTCTTGGGACGTTGTGTATTGCTTGCTCTTGAACGCGAAGCCCGAGAGTAGATCAACCTCTGCCCCGATCGTCGTTTCGATCCAACCCTCGCCGCGCTGAGTGAAGACGGACTGGAGGTGACTTTCGAAGAGAGCGCGCGCGTTCCGCCGGTTCTGTTCGAGGTTGGCCTTTGCAATCGCGATGCTCTCGAACGATTCGTCGAGAATTCCAACGATTCGCTGCTGCTCTGCGAGCGACGGGATGCATACATGAAATGCTTTAGCTTCCGGAAAGTAGATCGTCTGGTGAACCGATCCACTGGCGAAGCGGAGCAAGTCCTCGCCTTCGGCCAGAAACAAGAACTGAAGGAATCGTGGCCAGAGTGCATCTGAGCACACGAAATTCACGAAGTCTTGGCTGGT
>JBJMNK010000058.1:0-5020 GCA_045804265.1 Gemmatimonadaceae bacterium
CCTCACCTGCAGTCGAGCAGAGGAGGCCGGTCAGGACGGTGGGATGGGTGTGGATGACCCAGCTCGCCTCGCCGAGGCCAAGTGCAACCGCGTGCAGCAGCGTCTCGATTGACGGGCGCGGGGACGTCGTGCCTTCGACCTGGGCTTCGTGAAAGAGCGCGCGGACGTCGCACGGCCGATCGTCCAGCGCGGCGTCCAGAAGAGGTTCGAGGCGGACGTGCGCGAAGTCCGCGGCCTCGACGGTTGCAAGGCGCGCTCCGCTTCCTTTGACGAAGAATGTACGGTCGTCCAGAAGCGTGGACGTGTTCCCCTCCGCGAGGACGACCAGGTCGAGTGCGGGCTCGCCGACCTCGCGCGACACGCGCACCAGCTCGGCGAGCCGCCTCTCGTTCGTCATGGTCCCTGACCCCCCGGCCAAAGGAGCTCTGCGTGAAGTGAACTCGGTTCGCACAGCTCGCTCCGCCCGAAATACGGTTCTTGCAGCGAATAGGTCGATTCGGTGTGTCCCTTGATGTTCAAAGCGTGAGCGTTATAACATGCTGCGCTCATGAAGACAACCCGCCCCGAAGGGAGAGTCGATGGCCAAGGTCGGGCTGCTAACGGTCTCTGACGGCAGGCCGGCCGTGCACCGCGATCTCGCTGAGTTCGCAACCGGCGTGGAGAGTCGAATCGCGACCGCGCTCGAAGGGGCCGGCCACACCGTGGTGCGCGGGGAGACGATCTGGACAAACGAGCTCGCGGTGTCTGAGGCACGCCGGATCGCAGACGCGCGCCCTGCGCTGACGGTGATCAACATCCCGATCTGGGCATTCCCGCACTTCACAATGCGCGCCGCGCGGGAGCTTGCCGGCCCGCTGCTCCTCTTCTCGAACATCGACCCGCAGTACCCCGGCATGGTCGGGATGCTCGCGGCCGCCGGAGCGCTCGACCAGATCGGCAGGACGTACGGACGCGCATGGGGAGACATCGCCGAGCCCGACGTGCTCAAGCGCGTCGACGATCAGATCCGCGCCGGCGAGGCCGTCAGATCGCTGCGCGGCTCCACCTTTGGCAGGATCGGCGGGCGGCCGATGGGGATGTACACCGCCGTCGCCAACTCGGACCGCTGGCTCGCGCAGTTCGGAGTCGACGTGGAGGAGATAGACCAGTGGGAGCTGGTGCGGCGATCCGACGCCGTCGACGCCGGTCGCGTCTCGGCGGCGCGTGACTGGCTCGAGCGCAACGCCGCCGGTGTTCACTACGACGGCAAGCGGTTGACGCCCGAGATTCTCGAGCGGCAGATCCGCTCGTACTACGCGATGCGCGAGCTCATCGACACCTGGCACCTCGACTTCTCCGGGATCAAAGGTCAGCCGGAGCTGACGGACAACTTCGCGTCGATGGACGTGACCGAGGCGTTCCTGAACGATCCCTACGACTGGGATGGTCTGAAAGAGCCTCACGTGTGCGCGACCGAGGCGGACATGGACGCGGCGCTGACGATGCAGATCCTCAAGTCGGTCGCCTCGACGCCCGTGCTGTTCGCCGACGTGCGCCACTACCACGAGGACTTGGGCGTCTGGGACCTGTGTAACTCCGGCCAGCACGCGACGTGGTTCGCCGCGCGCAGCGACGACCCGCTCGAGAACATGCGCCACGTTCACCTGTATCCAGAGGAGTTCTACTTCCCGGCAGGCGGAGCGAGCGTGCACCATCTCGCGGCGCCGGGGGACTTCACGTTCGCGCGTCTGACACGCCTCGACGACCGGTATCGCATGCAAGTGCTTCGCGGCGCGTTCGAGCAGTTCGATCCCGACACGAACGAACGGCTGATGCGCGCTTCGACGTACGTCTGGCCACACGCATTCACGCGGTTCAACGCGCCCGTCGACGACATCCTGTCCCGGTACGGCTCGAACCACATTCACGCCGTCCCCGGCGACCACGTCCGCGCGCTCCGCGGTGTGTGCCGTCTGCTCGACGTCGATTTCGACGGCATCGGCCACCTGGGCTGAGATGGCTGCCGTGACACCGGCCATCGTCCGCGAGCTGCGGCGGGTGCTCGACGAGGCCTCGATTCCCGACGTCGTCGCCGGCGTCTACCTCGCCGACGAGACCGAGGCTCGCGGCCTCGTCGGACGCGCCGACGCGGTCGCGCTGCCGGCGTCTGCAGAGGACGCACGCGCCGTAGTCGCCTGGTGCTACGCGCACGACGTCGCCGTGATTCCGCGTGGCGGCGGGACCGGCTTCGCCGGCGGCTGCGTGCCGCTCGAGGGCGGCGTCGTCCTCTCGCTCGAGCGCCTCCGGTCGGTGCGGTCGTTCGACCCGCTGCTCTGGCGGATGGAGGTCGAGGCAGGACGTTCGACGGCGGAGGTCGCGCAGCTCGCGCGCGAGAGTGGGCTGTACTTCCCACCCGACCCCGGTGCGGCAGAGCAATCGCAGATCGGCGGCAACGTGGCGACGAACGCCGGCGGCCCGCACGCGTTCAAGTACGGCGTCACCGGAGACTGGGTGACGGGGCTCGAGGCCGTCGTTGCGCCCGGCGAGCTGATCACGGTTGGGGGAGCATTTCGCAAGGACGTCGCGGGCTACGATCTGAAGAACCTGCTGGTCGGGTCGGAGGGAACGCTTGGCGTCGTCACATCCGTCCGGCTGCGGCTAATGCCGGCGCCGGAGACGGCTGCACCGGTGATCGGCTTCTACCCCTCGATCGCCGCAGGCTGCGCAGCAATCGAGCGCGTGCTCGGAAGTGGGATCTCCGTCGCCGCGCTCGAGTTTCTCGACGCCGAAACGCTCGCCGTCGCCGGAGCGACGCTTCCCGGTGGTCGGCGCGAGCCTGCGTTCATGGTCGTCGGCGAGGTCGACGGCGCCCCGCACGAGGTCGATGCCTCGCAGACCGAGCTCGTCGAGGCCCTCGCGCAGGAGGGGATCACGACGCTTGCGCCGACGACTCCGGCTGAAGTCTCTGCGCTGTGGCGCTGGCGCGACGGGGTATCGATGGCAGTACAGGCGTACCGCGGCGGAAAAGCAAGCGAGGACATCGTCGTCCCGATCGATCGGCTCGCCGAGGCGATCGAAGGGACGCACGAGATCGGCCGGCGCTTCGACCTGCCGTCATGCGCGTGGGGCCACGCGGGCGACGGCAACCTCCATTCGACCTTCATGCTGGCTCGCGATGCACCGGCGGAGGCGGGACGCGCCCGGCTGGCGGCCGAGGAGCTCTTTGCTCTCGCCGCGGTGCTTGGTGGCTCGATCTCAGGTGAGCACGGCGTGGGCCTCGTGAAGAACGGCCAGCTAGCACGGCAGTGGGATCCGAGAGCGATCGAGTTGCACGCGGCGATCAAGCGCACGTTCGATCCCAAGTGCTTGCTCAATCCGGGAAAGAAGATCGCGGCCTGAACAACGCGGCCGGCGCAAAACGTCGACAATCCGGGGTCGGTTAGACCGCCGGCAGCCCGCCGTCGACGGAGAGTGTGGTGCCGTGGATGTTCGCCGCGTCGTCGATGTCGACCGGGCCGTCGGCGGCGGCCAGTGATGGACTCCGTGGGGTGTACTCAGATCGGCGCGGGCGAACCGCACCTCGCCGCGTTCAGCGAGGATGCTCTGGACGACCTGTTCGCCACGCTCGGCGTTGCGTCCCCTGACGATGACCTCTGTGTCCCCGGTCGCGAGTGCGCGCGCGCGATCGCCACGCCGATCCGGTCGGTCGAACCCGTGACAAGCGCGGTTCGTCCGCTCATGCTCCACTCTCGAGTGCCGCGTCCTCGGGGGCGAGCGCCGTGATCGCGTCGATCTCGTCCTGTGTCAGGCCGATGCCTACGGCGTCGAGGTTCTCGTGCAGGTGAGCGCCACTGGTGGTCCCCGGCACCGGGAGCGAGGCGGCCGTGCGGTGCAGCTGCCAGTCCAGGGCGATCTGCTGCGGCGTGACGTCGTGCTTGGCGGCGATGGGATCGATCACGGCGTGGAACGGCTCGCCATCGGGGCCGCTGGGGATGGCGGCGGGGTGCCAGGGTGAGAATACGATGCCGGCCTCCTCCGCGACCCTGCGGACCGACGCGCCGAGGCGAACGGCGACGTTGTAGTGGACGGTGACGGCGGCGATGTCGGTGATGCTCATTGCAGTGCGGAGCTGCTCGGCGCTGAGGTTGGACAGGCCGATGTGTCGGATGAGCCCGTCGGCCTTCATCCCGGCGAGGGTGTCGATGGCCTCCTCGAAGGGGACATCGGTGAACTTGGACTGGTGCAGGTAGTAGAGGTCGATGTGGTCCAGGCCGAGGCGTCGCATGCTCATGTAGGCGGCTTGGCGCAGGTACCACTTGTTGCCGAGCGCGGTCATGTCGCTGTATTCCGGACCGCCGCGCAGATTGCCGCCCTTGGTGGCGATCACCAGGTTGTCCGGATACGGGTACAGCGCTTCCCTGATGAGCTCCTCGTTGGAGTGCGGGCCGTAGACATCAGCGGTGTCGAGGAAGGTCACGCCCGCGCGCACGACCTCCTGCAGAACCGCGATGGCCTTGTCGTGGTCCGGGTAGTCCCCCCATACCTTCGGGCCGGTCAGCTGCATCGCGCCATAGCCGATCCGGCCGGCGACGAGGTCCCCGCCGATGCTCACGGTGCGCGCTAGTTCAGTGTGTTCGGTGCTCCGTGTCATGTGATGTCACGACAGCGTCGCGGCGAGGCTCGGCGCAGCGCATCGGGACAAGCCATACGTCGTAGCTGCGGCTATCCGCCAGCAGCGGTTGCGGGCTGCCGGGATGTGCTCGATGTGCGCCGCGAGCGACGATGAGTACGACACACACAGAAAGGCGCCATGCCTTCGCCGTTCATCTTCATCGCGACCAACCGACTCAAAGCAGGGCAACTCGAGCGAGAGCGCAGGCGCGTGCCGGGACTCGTTGAGTTCATCGAGGCCAGCGAGCCACGGCTGATCGCATTCAACGAATACACCAACGACGCCGGCGACGAAGTAAACCGTGGCGCGCGGTGTCCATCCTGTACTTCTCCCAGAACCTCAGGGTCGGCGGTGACGCCGTCGAGCTCG
>JBJMNK010000059.1:0-18902 GCA_045804265.1 Gemmatimonadaceae bacterium
CCGCGACCGCGCCGCGGAGCGGGACGCCGGCGTCGAACATCGCCAGCGAGCCGCCGCAGACCGACGCCATCGACGACGAGCCGTTCGACTCGAGCACGTCGGAGACGATGCGGATCGTGTACGGGAACTCGCTGAAGTCGGGGAGCACGCCCTGCAGCGCGCGCTCGGCGAGGTTGCCATGGCCGATCTCGCGACGGCTGGTACCGCGCATCGGGCGGACTTCACCGGTCGAGAACGGCGGGAAGTTGTAGTGCAGCATGAACGACTTCGTCGTCTCGCCCGCCTCGTCGATGCTGTCGAGGCGCTGCACGTCGTTGGCCGTGCCTAACGTTGCGACGACGAGCGCCTGCGTCTGGCCGCGGGTGAACAGCGCCGAGCCGTGCGTGCGTGGCAGGACCTTGGTGTCGATGCTGATCGGACGGACTTCGTCGAGCGCGCGGCCGTCGACGCGCTTCTTCGTGTCGAGCACCTGGTCGCGCAGCGCCCGGTATTCCAGGTCGCCGAGCATCTCGTGGACTGCCTTCGATCCATCGGGGAACTCGGTCGCCAGCTCGCTGGCCGCGGCTTTCTTCACCATCTCGACCGCTTCGATGCGGGTGTGCTTGTCGGCCTGGTTGATCGCCTCGAGCATCTTCCCTTCAGCGAGCGCCTTCACGCGCGACGTCATGTGCGCGTCAGGCTCGGCCTTGGTCCACTCCATCTTCGTCGCGCGGCCCGCCTTGGCGAGCAGCTCTTCCTGGATCGCGATCAGCTCCCGCACGCCGCGCTGGCCGATCGTGATCGCCTGGATGACGTCCTTCTCGTTCACCTCGAGTGCGCCACCTTCGACCATCACGATCGAGTCCTTCGAGCCCGACACGACCAGCTCCATGTCGCTGTACGCGAGCTGCGCGAACGTCGGGTTGAGCACCCACTTGTCCTCGACGCGGCCGACGCGCGCGCCGGCAATCGGTCCCGCGAACGGGATCTTGCTCGCGTTGAGCGCGTAGCTCACGGCGAGCAGCGCCGGCATGTCCGCGTCGTTCTCCTGGTCCGCCGACACGACGTAGATGAAGACCTGGACTTCGTTCTTGAACCCTTCCGGGAACAGCGGACGGATCGTGCGGTCGATGATGCGACCACTCAGGATCTCGCTGTCCTGCGGGCGTCCTTCGCGCTTGATGAAGCCGCCGGGAATCTTGCCCGCAGCGTAGGTGCGCTCCTTGTACTCGACCGTGAGGGGGAAGAACGGGAGCGTGCTCTGGTTGTCGCTCACCGTCACCGCCGCAATCACCACCGTCTCGCCAAACGTCACCGTCGCCGAGCCTGCCGCCTGCTTCGCCATGCGCCCCGTCTCGATGACGAGAGGGCGGCCGGCGAAGGTCTTTTCGATCCGTTGCATCATTGCTTTACTGGCCTCTTTGATCGGGCCTCATGCGGCCCGTGGAATCCCGGCCGCAGTCGGCTCGGGGAACAACGCAAAGCGCGCGGCTCGCACCGAGTGCGACCGCGCGCGTTGGGAACTACTGACGACTAGTAGCGGAGCCCAAGTTCCTGGATGATCTGCCGGTAGCCGGCGAGGTCCGTCCGCTTCATGTAGTCGAGGAGCCGGCGGCGCTTGCCGACCATCTTCAGCAACCCGCGGCGGCCGTGATGATCCTTCTTGTGCGCCCGGAAATGATCCGTGAGGTAATTGATCCGGTCGGTCAGGATCGCGACCTGGACACGCGTGCTGCCGGTGTCGGTGCCATGCGCCTGGTACTTCTCGATCGTCGATGCTTTTTGCAATGCCATGTGGTATATTCTCCGCACCCGTGGCGGCGTTCGCGCCCAATCGGTTGAAGCACGGTAATTTAGACTCGAGCCGCTCACCTGTAAAGGCTCCCGCCACCAGTCGTCGCCACATTGCCAGAGCGCTTTCTCGGCCGTACCCTCGGACGCTTCCGCGTCGATGCCATCATTGGCGCCGGCGGTTTCGCCTGGGTCTACAAGGCGTACGACCCCGAGCTCGATATCCCCGTCGCGCTCAAGATCCTCAAGCCGCAGTATGCCGGCGATGAGAAGTTCGAGCAGCGCTTCCGGCGCGAAGCTTCCACCGCCGCCAAGCTCCGCCACCCGAACATCATCAAGATCTACGCGGTCGGTCGCGAAGAAGACGCGGTCTACTTCGCGATGGACTACCTGCCGCAGGGGCTCGCCGATCGCCTCAACGTGATGACGCAGCTGCCCGAGCAGATGCTCATCCGGATGGCCATCGATGTCGCCAGCGCCCTCGGCTTCGCCCACCGCGAAGGGGTCATTCACCGCGACATCAAGACCGACAATATCCTCTTCGACGAGCACGGCAACGCCGTCGTCGCCGACTTCGGCATCGCCCGAGCCGTGGCGACGCACACGGATTCGACCGGCACGAACATGGTCGTCGGCACGCCGCAGTATTTCTCGCCGGAGCAGGCGCGCGGGCTCCAGCTCGACGGCCGCGCCGACATCTACTCGTTAGGCGTCACCCTCTTCAAGTCGGCAACCGGACAGCTCCCCTTTCAGGGAACCGACTGGTACGAGATCGCGCGGCAGCACGTCGAGGACAAGCCACCCAAGCCCCGTTCGATCAATCCGGCGCTGTCGCGCGAGATGGAGGACGTCATCCTCCAATGCCTGGAGAAGGATCCGAACGATCGCTTCGCCACCGGCGAGGCACTCTGCGAGGAGCTGATCCACATCCTGCAGGAGCGCGGCGAGACCGCCGCGGTCCGTTCGAGCGGCATCGTCTCGACCGACACGCTCAGCGGCTCGGTTACGAACTCGCGCATCCGCCGTCGCGTTAGGCGGCATCGTGGCTGGTGGCTCGCCGGCGGCGGTGCGGCCGCGCTCCTCCTCGCCATCGGCGGCTTCGCCGCCGCCCGAGCCAAGAGCAACAGTGATCGGGCGCGCCGGGTTGCGGCGACGACGCACGTCCCGGCCACGACCAGCACACCGGTGCGCGTCGCGCCTCCCCGCCCGGGCGCGACGAAGCCGCGCCTGATCATCAACGTGCCGAAGGAAGCCGCGGTGACGATCAACGGCGTCAACATCGGCAGCGGGCCGTTCACCCTCGACACGCTCGGCAGCGGCACTTACCAGGTCGCGGCCACTGTCGCGGGCGCCCGCGGATGTTCGAGCCTGCGCGATGAGGCGACTGCGATGCTCGTTGGTACCGCCGTCGACACGGTGACGCTCAATCCGCGCAACTGCGGGACGCTCGAGCTCAACATCACCCCCGACGGCGCCAGCTACACACTGCAGCCGCTCGGCAACGAGCGCGCGCGCACTGGTACGCTCCCGCTCAAGGAGCCGCTGCTCCTCCCCGCCGGCGCGTATCGCATCACCGTCGAGCACAAGTTCTGCGCGCAGTACACCAACCAGCGCTTGCGCATCACCGCTGGCCGGGTCACCAGCGAGCGCGCGCGGCTGATCTGCGACCGCGGCTGAGCGACGAACGGGCCGATGACTCGCGTCATCAGCCCGTTGATTCGGCACGCACCGTGCGCGCGGCGCGACTGCTAGAACGCCGAGCCGACCGCCACTCCGACCACCAGCCCGCCTAACGCTCCGGCCCAGAATCGCTTGCTCGCATACCAGTGCGACTGCGGCGGGCGGAGCAGCACCACGTGGTCGGTCGTCACTTTCTGCGACTGGCCGAGGATCAGTGCGTTGGCGGTGCCACCCTCGACGCCGAGGACGACGAATCGGGCCACCAGCCCGTCGCGACGCCGCGGATCCACCGCGATCCCCTTCTGCCCGCGCGCGACCCATGGTGCCTGCGGCGTGGCGAAGGTAAACGTGCTGTCGCCGACGGTGCGAATCTCGAATCGCACGGCGGAGTCCTGCGCCCGCGCTGCCCGCGGCGCGGCAACGCCGAAGACCAGCGCGAGAGCGAGCAGTATGCGATGCCGCATCAGAATATCCGGCTGAGGAAGCCCATCGCCGTTCCGGCGATCCGCCGGACGTCGTTGAACATCACGACCACGAAGAGCAGCGCGATCGCCACGAGGCCGACGCGTGCGAAGTTCTCCCGCGTTCGCATGCTGAACGGTCGCCCCTTGATCGACTCGGCTATGTTCATGACGATCTGTCCGCCATCGAGTATCGGAATGGGCAACAGATTCATGACCGCGAGATTCACGCTGAGGAACGCAAGCAGCAGGAACAGCGACGACGCGCCGTTTCGCGCCGCGTCCACCGACGCCTGCGTGATCGCGATCGGGCCGCCCATGTCCTTCATCGATGCCCGCCCGCTGACGAGATCCCTCAGGAAGTTGCCGACCAGCGCGACGTTCCCCCACGTCCCCGTCCAGCCGAGCGCCATCGCCTCGCGGAGCCCGACCGCCTCGTGGACCATCACGTCAGCCTGGCCGACACCAACCTTGCCGACGTAACGCTTCACGCTGTCCTTCGTGTTGGCCAGTTGCGAGTCGGGCGTGATCGTCAGCGTCTTCGTCTCGGCGCCGCGCCTGATCGTGAACGCGAGCGGCTTGCCCGCCGCTGGTGACACGACACCGATGAGATCACCGAACGTCCGAATCGGCGTCCCGTTGATCGACACCAGCGTATCGCCCTGCTTCAACCCGGCAAGCGCCGCGGGCTTTCCGGGGACGACCGTTCCCGCGACCGGCGGATACCACGGGAGAATCGCGCCGATCAACTCCATCCGGCGCTTCCCCGACTCCGGTCCGGCGGCCACCCTAACCGCCGTCCGGTTCGTCGTGATGACGAGCGCCGAATCGGGTGTGGTTGCCAGCGCTTCGTTGATCTCGTTCCATGTCGCGACTCGCTTCCCGCTGACGGCGACAATCGTATCGCCGGGCGCGATCGCGGTGCCGAGCTGCGGCGCCCACGCCGGGGCGTCGACGCGGCCGACGACGCGCGTCTCGAGGATGGAGCGCCCGGTCATCTTCACGATCGCGGTCATCACCACGATCGCGAGCACGATGTTCATCGTCACGCCGGCGACCATGATGATCAGCCGCTGCCATAGCGGCTTCGACTCGAAGGTCCGGTCGGCCGGGACATCGTGCGGTCCGAACGGCTTGAGCGCCGTCGGGTCGTAGCGCGGGTCGTCAGCCGACAGGCTCTCGCTCTCGTCGCCGCCTTCGAGTGACGACGCGGTTGCATCGTCCCGCGACGCCATCCGGACGTAGCCGCCTAACGGCAGCGACGCGATCACGTATTCCGTCTCGCCCCAGCGCTTGCGCCACAGCGCCGGCCCGAAGCCGATCGAGAACCGTGGCGCGTACACGCGGAACGTCTTCGCGGCGATGAAATGCCCGAGCTCATGGACGAACACCACGAGCCCGAACACGATCAATGGTCCCAGCCAGGGCAGCTTGCTCAGCATGCAGCCATCTCCCTCACGTGTTTCCGCGCCGCGCGGTCCGCTGATCTCAAAGCATCGAGCGTTCCACCCGGCAAGGTGCGCAGCGCCGAGAGCGCGCTCTCGATCGCTCGTGCAATCCCGCCGAACGCGATCCTTCCCTCGAGGAACTGCGCGACCGCTTCCTCGTTGGCGGCATTGAATATCGCCGGCTGCGCCCCGCCCCGCCGTCCGGCTTCGATGCCGAGTCGCAGCGCGGGGAAATCATCCCACCGGACTTTCTCGAACGTCAGCGGCGACAGCTCGGTCGGATCGTACGGTGGTACCCCGGTATCGTGTACCCGTTCGGGGTGCGTCAGCGCGTACAGCACCGGCAGCTCCATGCTCGGCACTCCGATTTGCGCGACCGTGCTGCCATCCACGAACTCGACGAACGAGTGCACCACGCTCTGCGGGTGCACGACGACGTCGATCCGGTCATACGCGATGCCGAACAGGTGATGCGCCTCGATGACCTCGAGCGCCTTGTTCGCCAGCGATGCGCTGTCCACGGTGATCTTGCGTCCCATCTGCCAGGTCGGGTGACGCAGCGCATCGCTCACCGTGGCCTGCTCGATGCGCTCGCGCGTCCAGCCGCGAAATGGTCCTCCCGACGCCGTCAGCACCAGTCGCCGCACTTCGGTCATCGGGCGGCTGGCGACGCACTGCAGGATCGCACTGTGCTCGCTGTCCACCGGGACGATCTCGCCGCCGCCGCGTCGCGCCGCGTCCGTCACCAGCTCCCCACCCATCACCAGCGTTTCCTTGTTCGCCAGCGCGACACGCTTGCCGGCGGCGAGCGCGGCGAGTGTCGCATCGAGCCCTGCCGCGCCGACCACCGCGTTGAGGACGACGTCCACGTCGGCACGCGTCGCCGCGGCGACGAGGCAGTCCATGCCACACTCCCACCCGTCGCGCGCACCGTCGCCCTGCACGAGCCCGACGAATCCCGGCGTGAACTCGGCCGCCTGCTCCTCGAGCAGGGCCGAGTTCGAGAACGCCGTCAGGGCGGCGACGCGGAATCGCGCCCGCTGCCGTGCCAGGACTCGAAGCGCCGTCGTGCCGATCGACCCCGTGCTCCCGAGGATGGCGACGCCCTGCGCGACACCGTTCGCCCTCATCGCAGCGCCGGAAGCAGCAGCCAGTCGAAGACAAGGTAGGCGACGGGCAGCACGAAGAAGAGGCTGTCCAGCCGGTCGAGCACCCCGCCGTGCCCGGGCAGCAGGTGTGAGCTGTCCTTCACGCCGCTCTCGCGCTTGATCAGCGACTCCGCGAGGTCGCCGACCTGCGCCGCGACGCTGATGATCGCGCCGAACAGGAGCGCGCCGGACGCCGCGAGCACCGGCAGCAGCGGCCGCAGTGCGAGCGTCGCCTGCGGCACGAGCACCCAGCGCTGGTACGCCCAGGCGACGATCATGCAGAGCACCAGCGACCCGACCGCGCCGGCGACGGTCTTCCCCGGACTGACCGCCGGAATCAGCTTGCGCCTGCCTAACGCGCGACCGACGAAGTATGCGCCGATGTCGCTCGTCCAGGTGAGGATCAGCGGCATCGCCAGCAGCGCCGCTCCCGCTGCGCGGCCGACCGCGTACGGATGGTAGCGCAGCAGGTAGCCGTAGCCGAGCGTCGCGCCGGCGTAGGCGATGCCGAACGCCGTGGTCGCCGCCGCGCCTAACGGCCGGCCCGCCGGCCAGCGGCGCCAGATCGAGGCCGCGAACAGCGCGAGCAGCACCACGATCGCGATCGTCCCGAGGTCACCGGTGAACACCCCGAGCCGGCGGGCGTGCAGCGCGATCGGAACCAGTCCGGCCAGCGCGGCGCCGACGCCGACGAACGGCTCGTGCCCCGCGGCGCGCGCGATCCCGAAGTACTCGTGGGCGCCGAGCGCCGCGGCGATGGCCAGCAGCGCCGCCAGTGCCCAGTCACCGTACCAGATCGCGCCTAACGCGACCGGAATGGCGACGAGCGAGAACAGAACCCGCCGCGTCAGCTCCGACACGTCAGGCGGGAACGCGCCCGAAGCGCCGCTCGCGCGCCTGGTAATCCACGACCGCCTCGAACAGCTGATGGCGGCCGAAGTCCGGCCAGAGTACCGGCGAGATGAACAGCTCCGTATACGCGAGCTGCCAGAGCATGAAGTTCGAGATCCGCTGCTCCCCCGACGTCCGGATCAGCAGGTCGGGATCGGGACACCCGGCGGTGAACAGGCGCTTCTCGAACTCCTCCTCGGTCACCTCGGATGTCGACAGCCGTCCGGCAGCGACGTCGGCCGCGATCGACTGCGTCGCCCGCAGGATCTCGGCGCGGCTGCCGTAGGAGATGAAGAGGTTCAGCGTCAGCTTGTCGTTGTGCGCGGTCTGCGACATCACCCGCTCGACCGCCGCCGCCGGTGGCGTCAGCCGATCGAGCTCGCCGAGCATCCGCACCCGGACGCCGCGCTCCGCCAGCTCGTCGGCTTCGCGCGCGATGTACTCCTCGAGCAGCGACATCAGTGCCGAGACCTCGGTCATCGGGCGCTGCCAGTTCTCCTGCGAGAAGGCGAACAGCGAGAGCACCTCGATCCCCGCCTCGATCGCCCCCTCGACGACCTCGCGCACCGACTTCATCCCGCTGCGGTGGCCGAACGGGCGCGGCATCAGCCGCTCGCGCGCCCAGCGGCCGTTGCCATCCATGATGATGGCGACGTGCCGGGGAACAGCGCCATTCAGGCGGAGGCGCGCCAGCAGCTCAGCGGTGGTCATCGCAGCGTTAGGCGGAGGTCCTCAGACCTCCATGATCTCGGCTTCCTTCGCCTTGATCAACTCGTCGATCTTCTTGATCGCGTCGTCGTGCACCTTCTGGATGTCCTTCTCGAAGTGCTTCTTGTCGTCCTCGGGAATGCCATCCTGCTTCTTCACCTTGTCGCGCGCCTCGGTGCGGGCGTGCCTGACGGCGACGCGGCCTTCCTCGGCGAACTTGTGCACGATCTTGACGAGGTCCTTGCGCCGCTGCTCGTTCATCGACGGAAGCGGGACGCGGATGATCGTGCCCTGCACCGCCGGATCGAGCCCGAGGTCGGACTCGCGAATCGCCTTCTCCACCGCCTTGATCTGACCCTTGTCGAACGGGGTCACCAGCAGCATGCGCGGCTCGGGAGCGGACACGCTCGCGCACTGGTTGAGCGGCATCTGCTGGCCGTACATCTCCACGCGCACCGAGTCGAGCATCGCCGGGGATGCCTTCCCCGAGCGAACGCCGGCGAATTCCTTGCGCGTGTTGTCGAGGGCACGGTCCATCGCGGTCCGCGCGCTGTTCAGGATCGGAGTCGTTGCGCTCATCTGACGAGTGTGCCCACGCGTTCGCCGCGGGTCGCTGCCGCGACTGCGCCATGGGTGTGAATGTTCAACACGATCAGCGGAAGCTTGTTCTCGTTGCAGAGCGTGATCGCCGTCTGGTCCATCACGCCGAGCTGGTCGAGAATCACGTCCCGATACGCGATCTCGGGATAGAACTTCGCCGACGTGTCCTTCTTTGGGTCTGCCGAGTAGACGCCATCGACGCTTGTCGCCTTGATCACGACGTCCGCCTTCATCTGGATCGCCCGCAGCACCGCCGCCGTGTCCGTGGAAAAATACGGGTTGCCGGTCCCGGCGGCAAAGATCACCGTCCGTCCCTTCTCGAAGTGGCGCAGCGCGCGCCGGCGGATGTATGGCTCCGCCAGCTCCTCCATCCGGATCGCCGTCATCACCCGCGTGTCCACACCCTCGCGCTCGAGCACGTCCTGCAGCGCGAGCCCGTTGATGACGGTGCCGAGCATACCCATGTAGTCGGCATTCACCCGATCCATGCCGACCTTCGCCAGCTGCGCCCCGCGCACGATGTTCCCGCCGCCGATCACCAGCCCGACCGCAACGCCCTGGTCGGCAACCTGCTTGATCTCGCGGGCCAACCGCTGCACCACATCGAAGTCGAAGCCGAATCCTTTCTCCCCGGCGAGCGCCTCGCCGGAGAGCTTGAGCAGGATCCGCTTGTAGCGCAGGTCGGCCACGTGATCCCTTACTCCTGGCCCATCTGGAAGCGCGCGAACCGGCGGATCTTCAGTCCTGGTCCTGCCGCGGCGACGATGTCGCGAATCGTCTTCGAGTCGTCGCGCACCCACGGCTGGTCGACCAGCGTCACTTCCTTGTAGAACTTGTCGATCCGACCGCCGACCATCTTCTCGATGATGTTCGCCGGCTTTCCGCTCTCCGCCGCCTGCTCGCTGAAGATCCGGCGCTCGCGGTCCACCATCTCCTTGGGCACGTCGTCCCGATCCACGGCGACCGGGATCGTCGGCACCCCGGCCGCCACGTGCTCGGCGACGGTGCGCGCCAGCTGCTGCACCGCCTCACCGCTGCCGCCGACGATGTCGACGAGCACCGCGACCTTGCCGTTATGATGGACGTAGGTGCCTAACGCTCCGTCGGTGGTGAACCGCGCGTAGCGGCGGACGACCAGGTTCTCGCCGATCGTGCCCGAGAGCTCCTTGATCGCGCCCTCGACCGTCGAGCCGCCCATCGGCTTCCCGAGCAGCGCCGCGCCTTCGGCATTGGCGACGACCTCGTTCGTGCTCGCGTCGCTCATCAGCGCGTCGGCGATCCGCTCGACCAGCTTGCCGAAGCTCTCGTTGCGCGAGACGAAGTCCGTCTCCGAGTTCACCTCGACCAGCGCCCCGGACTTTCCGTCGGCGCTCACCCGCGCGACGATCTTCCCCTCGCTGGCGGCGCGGCCGGCGCGCTTCTCGGCCTTGGCGATCCCCTTCTTCCGGAGGAGCTGGATGGCCGCGTCCATGTTCCCCTTGGTCTCCTCGAGCGCCTTCTTGCACTCCATCATGCCGGCGCCGGTGCGCTGGCGGAGCTCCTGCACGTCCTTCGCGGTGAACGTCGTCGTCGTGGTCATCATCTGGTCCTTCTCGAAACTCTGTGTCGTGGAAACGCCGCCGACCGAGCGGCCGGCGGCGTACGAATTCTATATCAAGCGCCGCGTGACAACAGGGCGCGCCGCGCGAGCCGCGCGCCCTGTGCGCCGTTAGACGGCGTCCGCCTCGCCCTCGTCGCCACCCTCGGCGCCTTCAGCACCCTCGGCACCTTCGGCTTCACCACCTTTGCGGAGCGCGGCGATCGCTTCGGGCTTGGCCCGGCGACGGCGTGGGCGACGACGGCGCTTCTCCTTGTCGTCACCGGCGGCCGCTTCCATCCCGCGATCGCTGCTGTAGGTGCTCTCCTCACCCTCTTCGACCGCGGCGCGAACCGGAGCTTCACGGCGCGCCTCTTCGATCGTGTCGGCGATCGTCTTCGCGATCAGCTCGACCGAACGGATCGCGTCGTCGTTGCCGGCGATCGGAACCGTGATCAGGTCGGGATCGGCGTTGGTGTCGACGACGGCGACCATCGGGATGCCGAGCTTGTTCGCCTCGGAGACCGCGATGCGCTCCTTCTTCGAATCGACGACGAAGATCAGCCCCGGCAGCCGTGCCATGTTGCCGATGCCGCTGAAGTACTTGGAGAGCTTGTCGCGCTCGCGCGACATCATCAGCTGCTCCTTCTTCGTGTAGTTCGAGAAGCCGCCGCCCTCCTCGGTCCCCGCCTCGAGCTCCTTCAGCCGGCGCAGCTGCTTCTTCACCGTGTTGAAGTTGGTGAGCATGCCGCCGAGCCAGCGCTCGGTGACGTACATCGCGCCGCAGCGCTCGGCTTCCTGGCGCACCAGGCCGGCGAGCTGCCGCTTGGTGCAGACGAACAGGACGTTCTCGCCGCGGAGGATGACCTCACGCACGAGCTTCTGTGCGAGCTCGACCTGCCGCAGCGTCTTCTGCAGGTCGATGATGTGGATCCCGTTACGCTCGGCGAAGATGAACTGCCGCATCTTCGGATTCCAGCGACGGGTCTGGTGGCCGAAATGGACACCGGCGGCGAGCAGCTGCTCGAGGGTAATGCTTGCCATGCGGGACTACTCCAATCTGGTTTGTGTCGTCCGCATTCTGTCGCCGCCACCGCCGACCGGATCTGCCCTTGGGGCACCGGCACCCGACGTTGACTCGGAACGCGTGAGAGATTTCGGATCGCCGGCCGTCGTGGCCGGCGTCTCCGTGGCCGGCCTCGAGGGCCGGCCGACCTGCCGTTGCCTAACGCTTGCTGAACTGGAACCGCTTGCGGGCCTTCGGGCGGCCCGGCTTCTTGCGCTCGACGGCGCGCGCATCGCGCGTCAGGAGCCCGAGGTCGCGCAGCTTGCGGCGGTGCGTCTCGTCGATCTTGAGCAGTGCGCGGGCGACCGCGAGACGGAGCGCGCCGGCCTGACCGGTGACGCCGCCACCTTCGAGATTCGCCTTGACGTCATAACGGCCGAGCAGGTCGGTCGCCGTGAACGGCTGCTGGATCGCCGACACCAGCGAGGGGCGCGGGAAATAGTCGCCGAGCGTGCGCCCGTTGACGTCCCACTTCCCCGAACCGGCCTTCAGGTACACACGGCAGACCGCTTCCTTGCGGCGGCCAATGCTGTGAATCGTATCGCTCTCCGCCATTTACTTCGTCTCGCTCTGCTTGAGGTTCAGGGTCTTCGGCTGCTGCGCGGCGTGCGGATGCTCGGCACCCGGGTAGACGCGGAGCTTGAGGCGGAGCTTCTGGCGACCGAGGGCGTTCTTCGGGAGCATCCCGTAGACGGCCTTCTCGATGACGCGCTCCGGGTGCTTCTCGATCATCTTGGCGAAGGGGGTGAACAGCTCGTGCCCCATGTAGCCGGTGTGGCGGAAGTACTCCTTCTGCTCACGCTTCTTGCCCGTGACGGCGACCTTCGCCGCGTTGATCACGATGACGTTGTCCCCGGTGTCCATGTGCGGGGTGAACGTGGGCTTGTGCTTGCCGCGGATGATCTTCGCGATCTGTGAGGCCAGGCGGCCGAGCACCATGTTCTCGGCATCGACGACGTACCAGTCGTGCTGGATGTCGCTTGGCGTCGCGGTGAAAGTCTTCATGACAGAGTCCAGAGTATTCGGCTGGGGCGCGGCTGGCGCCGCTCACACGAGCACGGCGCGCCGAAGACCCCATGGATTTTTCGACAGACAAGTAAGCTACGAAAGGAGTTAGCCATTGTCAACGGACTGGGGCTTGCGGTAGTGGGTCCGTTTCATTGTAACAGTCGAGTAGGGTTCATTAAATCTAACATTTCTTCGACTGACCATACGTGGTCGGTGACTCCGGCTGCCATCGCGGGCGTAACCTTAATCCCACCATTGGCTTTCGTGAGCGTCGTGTGCGGCCGCAGGTAGTTGTAGTAGAAAAAGTGGAGCGAGACCGCGTGCGCGTGGTTCTCTGCTTTCTTGGAAAACGCATTCGTTAGGCGGGTGAAGCGCCGCGACTGCATGCGCATCGTGAGGTTGGACCGCTCGACGTAGGACGTGGAGACGTACTCCAGGTCGGGGTTCCCCATGATCGGACTCTTGACCGCGCCCGTGCAGACACCGGGACTGTAGCGGCGACTATGCACACCGTCAGGCTGGTTGCTGTACGTCTTAACCAGCATCGCGTAGTCTGTTCCGTTCCAGCCGAACGCCTTCTCCACGGCGGGCTGATATGCGCCGAGTCCGTCCGTCGTGATCTGGACGCGGTTCGCGAGGCGCGAGGCCACGTCGCGCATAAACTCGTTCGCCGAGGCGGGAGAGCGCGGGCCGACAAGCCACGATACGGCGAGTTTGGTATCCGCGCAGAGCGCGACGAATGTCCAAATGTCGCCTTGCCCCTCCTTGGTGGCGTTGCGCTGCTTCGCGCCGCAAAAACTCCAAATCTCGTCGGCTTCGATGCGCTTGCACGTTAGGCCGCGCAGCATGTGGTCCTGATAGATCGAGCAGAAGTCGCCCAGATCGACCAACAGGCGCAGCACGGTGTTCTTCGACGTGCCCGTCATGCGGGCGACTGCCCGGACCGAACCGCCTTCCACCAGCGCCCTCACGATGGCCGCGCGCCGCTCTACGCTCAGTTGATTCATGAGCGTAATATGCTTGAGCGCTCAAGCATTGTCAATAGGCTAATATTCGCGCTCAAGCATTGACACTTTTGCGCTTTCGCGTTTAATTCAAATGCAGCGAGGGGCCTAGTAAACCGCTCGCGAGTCCCCTGGGCGGGGCACGATCCCGCAACAATCCGCTTAGTAGGCGGGCGCTCTATCCAATTGAGCTACCAGGGGCAAAAAGGGATCAGGGCTCGCGCCCTGGTCCCCTTGCACTTGGGGGTTATGGCGGCATCGTCGTCACCTCCTGACTCGTCGAAACGGTCGCGGCTTTCCTCCCCAGGACGGCACCGCGACCGTTTCGCTTTTGGGGTTCTGAGAAGTGATAGTCACCGGGAAGCAGGCCGTCAAGTGCGATAACGCGTCATGACGCGAGAGATACGCCCGACCGCCAGACGTTGTCGTGGCGGTGTCCGTCACCTGAGCGACGCGGTGTAGCCGCGACATATTGCGCCGCCGTCCGCGTTATAGTATTATGTCCGCGTTACCACAACGGACAGGAAAATGGGACGCTCTCGGAGCAAGAACTATCCGGCGATGGGCCTAGGCGAGGCGATCGAACGCGCACGCCTACTCTATAAGCAGGAAGGCCGCGCGCCTGCACCGGCTGATGTAATGGTACGCGCCTGGGGGTACAACACGCTAAATGGTGCCTCGATTCGCACGCTCTCAGCGCTGCGCCAGTATGGACTCGTAGAAGGCAACAATGAGTCGTCTCGGTTGACGCCCCGCGCGCTCGCATTGCTCCTTGAGGACGAGAACCACCCTGACTACGCGGATGCGCTCTTCCAAGCGTTTGAGAGCCCCGCACTATTCCAGGATATCCTAACCGACTATGACAAGTTCGAGCTGCCATCTGATGGCGCGCTCAACTCCTATCTTGTCAGAAAGCAAGAATTTACGGAATCCGCCGCCAAGACGCTTACCCAGGCGTTCCGTGACAGCGTCGACCTTGTGCGCGCCAAACACCCGGCGTATTTTAGAGACACAGCGCAGCCTAGCGTCGCGCGGCCTGCCCCTCAAACGCCGGAAAGTAAGCCTTTGGTAATACAAGACTTACACCCAAATATGTCTGCCTGGAAGTGGGAGCAGACGTGGAATTTGTCCGAAGATATCGTGGCATCCCTCAGTCTAAAGGGGGCTCGCCCCGCCCCTGAGGACGTCGAAATGTTGTCGGAATATCTTGACCTAGCTAAAAGGGCCTTGCAGCGTGCCATCGCAAACGCCGCCGCCAAGGTCACCGTCGAGCATGAATAAGCAAGAGGGGCGCTAGTCGAAGTGACTAGCGCCCCTCTTGCTGTTCTACTCGCTGCTGGGCTTTTGTTTCCACCGCGACTGCGCGGCCTTCTTAGCGATTGCGCTCCGCTCTTCCGCCGTGAGTTTAGCGGCTCGGGCCTTCCCGCCCCGTAAACCACCCATACGACCCAGGGCAACTGCCGCTGGGTTCTTTCCCTGCTTGGACGGTTCGGCGGCTCCTGTGGCGATCCTGACCACATCTAGGGCCGTATGATTCACGTCGCCCTGACGGGGTTTTTTGCTTGAGCGCTTGGGCATGGTTGCAAGATCGCTCAAGCATGGCGCGGAAGCAACCCCCGCCGTTAGGATTCGCGCGTGCCGACTCATCACGTCTACTGCGACGAATCCCACCTTGCCCCCCATGCCTTCGCGTTCAAGGAGGCATCTGGGTACCCGACAGCGGGCTGCGAACAGTCCGTCAAGCGTTCCGAGAGCTGCGCGAGAAGCATCCCAAGGCGGGCGAGTTGAAGTGGAGCTATGTGACGGGGCGCGAGCCGTATCGCTGGTACTACGATTTGATTGACTTGTTCTTCAGTGGGCCAGCGGCCCCCGCGCTCTCGTTCAAATGCATCGTGATCGCCAGTGCAGACGACCCGAGCAAGCCGTTAGGCAAGATCGGCCGAGACGAGGGATTCTACAAGGCGTATTACACGTTTCTGCGGCATCGACTGGCCAAGGGGCACGAGTATCACGTCCGGCTTGACGAGAAGCCGAGCCCGCGCGCGGAACCGGAAGCCCTACTCGGCGAGTACTTGAACAAGGCGGCTCAGGGCGACCCAAACGGCGCAAAGGTGCTGACCTGCAAGGGCATGTGTTCCAAGACCGATGACCTTTTGCAGTTAGCAGACGTTCTGTGCGGTTGCCTTGGCTGGGCGTGGAATGGCAGACAGTCCACGTGTGGGGCTAAACCGCTCCTGGAGGCGTACATCGCCAAGGCTGGGGGATTCGCAGACATGGGAAACTGCGAAACGTCGAGCAGCGCGGCGAAGTTCAACGTCTGGCGCTATCGCCCAAAACGAAAGTGAGTCGCGGCGCCCGCAGCCTAGCCTCTAGACGGATCTAGCGGCGCGTCCCCCGAGACGGGGGCGTTCGGCATAGCAGGCACGGCGACTCACTTCGTACACCCAAATTTATGAGCTGCCGCAGGGCAGGTCAAGAGATAAGTACCCCGTTTAGTGCGACGCGGTCCTAGGGTCGTTGGTCACACTAATTGCACGGTGCAATTAGCCCACGGCTCTTACCCTCTAACTCAGCTAGTATTGCGGCGCCCGGCCTCTAACTGGCTTCTGTGAGGCTCAGAACGCTACTACCCGTGTGCGGGCGGCGGTGGGGCGTCCGCAGCTTCCCCGCGCTTGGTTCGAGACCGCGCAGCGGCAAGTTCTTCGGGCCTCAGCAACAGAGACGCGACCTGCTCAAGCGTGTCCTCAATTCTCGCGAGCCGTGAGTCGAGCGCGCGGAATTGGCGGTCGGAGGCGCGGAAGCCATCGTCGATCTTGTCATGCAGGGCGTTCAACTGAGCGTCGTCCATGCGTAGGCGGCTCCGGTGCAGGGTCGCGCCTAACGTAAGCATCGTATAGCCCTTTGTCACGGGTGAAATTGACCCACTACCGGGCTTGCGCGCTGTCATCGGCGCGGCGAGCGTTCGCGCATGATCCGCAATCGCCTTCGCTCCGCCACGCTCGGCGCGCTCACCGCGGTCGCCGTCGCGAGCGCTGCCTGTGCGCGGGCAAGACCGGCGACGCTGAACGGCCTCTGCAACGGCGCGCCGGGCGACGCCCACATCGCGGCGTGGGTCGACCGGGTGACCGGGCCGGGCGGACCGGCGCTCTCCGCCCTTCGCGGCACCCGGTTCGTGCTGCGCATCTCGCTCTTCGCTGTGGCAGAAGCCGGGACCTCACCGACGGCGGGCCATGCTGGCTGCTCGGGGACGAGCGGCGCGGCAACCTTTAGCGGCGACATCCCGGACCGGCTCCGAACGGCGACCTCCGCGGCGAGCGCGGCGACCTGGCGCATCGAGGGCGATACGGTGCTGCTCGACCTGAATCCGCGGGTGCGGGACAACAACGTGTTCGTCGTGCTCCCACTCGACGGGACGCGTGGCCACTGGGGGCTGAGCACCTTTGCCGGCGAGGTCGCCGGCGGTCGCACCGAGCCGATTCCGTGAAGCGTTAGGCAGCCTGGGCGTTACCCCGGCGTGCGCAGCTGGCGCGCGCCGAGCCAACGCTCACTCGATCTCGACGAGCAGCGCGCCCTTCTCCACCGCCTGCCCGACGACCGCGTGCACGGCCTTCACTCGACCACCCGCCGCGCATCGCAGCTCGTTCTCCATCTTCATCGCCTCGATCGCGACCAGCCCCTGCCCTGCTGTGACGACGTCGCCGGCGGCGATGCTCACCCGCACCACGAGCCCGGGCATCGGGGCCTTGAGTGGCGCCGGGCCGGCCGGCGCGCCAGACGCGGCTGACAGCTCGCGGATGGCATGCGTCCGCTCGTCGACCGCCTCGACGTCATAACGGTAGCCGTCGATCGAGAGCGTATAACGGCCGCGCGCCTCGCCGCGCCGGACGACGACGCGATGCATCTCGTCGCCGATCGTGACCAGCCGGACCGGCGTTCCCTCGACGTCCGCGACGCGAGCGGGCATCGAATCCGCGCCGACCGAAACCGTTCCGCCATCGAGCGTGACCTCGAATCGTTCGCCGTTCAACGTCACGACGTATTTCATGCGACTTCCGGCACGAGCTCGCACACCGTCTCGACATGCGCGGTCTGCGGGAACATGTCGAATGCGACGGCGCTCGCGACTCGGTAACGCGGCATCCGCGTGAGATCCCGTGCAAGCGTCGCCGGGTCGCAGCTCACGTAGACGACGGCACGCGGTGCGGGATCCGCCTGCTGCAACGCCGTCGCTACCTGAACATCGATGCCGCTGCGCGGTGGGTTGATCACGACCACGTCCGCGGGAAGAGCATCACCGATGTGGTCCTCGACGCGTCCACGGATCGAGCGCGATGGCGCAGCGAGTCGCGTTGCGGCGAATTCGGCGGCGGCGCGATCGAGCTCTATCGCGGTCACCCGCGCCCCGTCGGCGGCGAATCGCACGGCCGTGTCCCCCGTTCCGGCGTACGCATCAACCACCGATGCCGGCGCGTACGCCGCCACGCGAGCCACCACGAGGTCGTGCAGCGCTTGGCCGACGGCCACATTCACCTGCGCGAAGCTCGCACCCGTCGTCGCCCGCTCATCGCGCTGGGCGACGAGACGCGGCCGCGAATTCTCCGGCGCCCACCACACGGCGCGCAGCGCCGGCACCGCCGCCATCAGCGCCTCGCCGTCCCGCCACTGCCGTCCCCCCTCCAGCACGAACGACGCACCGGTATCGAGGAGGCGGACCGCACCGCGCAGCCGTGGGACGCGAGGAAACAACCGCGAGTGCTCCATGATCGACCGCCAGGTCGCGACGACGGCTTCGTCGGTGATCGGGCAGTCGCCTAACGCGAAGACGGCGTCGGGTGCATCGTATGGGTGAAGCCCGGCGATCCAGCCGCCGTCGCGAGTCCACCGAATCGCCAGCGTCAGCTTCCGGCGATAGCGCCACGCCTTCGCGCTTGGTCGCACTTCCTCGAGCGCGACGTTGCGCCGCCCGAGCCGAGCCAGCGTTTCGACGACGATCTGCCCCTTCGCCGCAAGCTGCGCGTCATAGGAGATGTGCTGAAGCTGGCAGCCGCCGCAGTGGTCGGCGGTATAGTGCGGACACGGCGGCGGCGCGCGGTCGGCCGACGGCTGCACGAGCTCGAGGATCTCGCCCCGGGCAAATCGTCCCTTCGCCTCCAGCCGCACGCGTAGGACGTCGCCTCGCGCCGCGCGCGGGACGAACACGACGCGCCCTGCTTCGCGCGCCACGCCGTCCCCGCCGGCGGCAATCGAGTCGATCGTCAGCTCCGCCACCGCGGCCGCTGTCGTCGTCACCGCAACGCCTCGCTGCGGGCGACCTGCAGCCAGCGCGTCGGTGGATTGTCCGCGGCCGGCACGGTACCATCAGGCAGCGCCGGCGCCGGTCCGCTGGCACGCCCGCGCCGCTCCGCGTCGGCGATCAACGCCGCCGCGATAGCCGCGACGCGCGCGCGATTCGCGGGCGCTTTCGTGTTCACCAGCGACGGCAGCCGACGCTCCAGCCACTGGATCTCGATCTCACCGCGCCGGAACTCGTCGTCTTCCATCA
>JBJMNK010000060.1:0-10657 GCA_045804265.1 Gemmatimonadaceae bacterium
CCCGACTCGTGTGTATATTCCCCCCATGTTGCGACCTTCCCTCGTAGTTCTCGCCATCGCACTGGCGAGCGCACCAGCGCTCGCGCAGGTCTCGATCGCGAATGGCCAGTGCAGCACTCCCGACTCGATCGCAGTCCGCGGAAACAAGCGGATCAGCGACGCGACCATCCTCTCGGATGCCGGGATGACCGCCGGCACACCGCTCAACTTCCGGTCAGTGCAGCGGGCGATGCAGACGCTGTTCGCCACCGGCGATTACGAGGACGTGCAGGCGCTCTGCGACGTGTCGCCTAACGGCAAGGCGACGCTGGCGCTCGTGGTGCGAGAGCGCCCGGTGCTGCAGTCGATCGACCTGGTCGGCTTCAAGACGGTGTCGAAGAAGTCGGCGACCGACAGCATCGACCTGCCGATCGGCCGTGCGGTGGATCCGAGCACGGTCGCCAAGCTGGTCGCGCGCGTCGATTCGCTGTACGAGAAGGCGGGGTACTACCTCGCGCACGTCACCGTCGACAGCGCTCGCGACGCGGACAACAAAGTCAAGCTGACCGTGCGGGTCGACGAGGGGAGCCGCCTCGCGGTGTCGGGGGTGCGGATCGACGGCAATCATCGCATGAGCGACAAGGAGATTGCCGCGGCGATGAAGACGCAACCGGAAGGATTCCTCTGGTTCAAGCGCGGCGAGTTCGACGAAGACAAGTTCGTGGGCGATCTCGGTGAACGAATCCCCGCGTTGTACGCGAAGCAGGGCTTCATCGATTTCCAGGTCTTGAAGGACACAGTGATCATCGATCGCCAGCACGGAAAGGCGCTGGTCGAGCTCACCGTCGAGGAGGGACCGCAGTACCACGTTGGTTCATTCGATCCATCGGGCAACAAGCGGTTTTCGAGCGAAGAGATCAAGCAGTTCTATCCCTTCACGGGCGAAGGGCCGACGCTGACGCAGCGCGCGAAGGACATCCTGACGCGGACTCGCCGCGCACCGAAGGACGTCTTCGACCGCGCGAAGTGGGACGATGCGACGCAGAAGCTGCGCACGGCGTACAGCAACGAAGGCTACATCTACGCGCAGATCCGCCCCGTGGTCGAGCGCCGCGTCCAGCCGGGCGACTCGATCCCGACCGTCGACCTGCGATGGGAGATCGAGGAATCGCGGCCGGCCATCGTGAACCGGATCGAGATCGCGGGGAACGACTTCACCTCCGACGCGTGCATCCGCGACCAGCTGGTGATCCTGCCCGGCGACGTGTTCAACCAGGACCGCCTGATCCGCAGCTATCAGAACATTGCGAACCTCGGGTTCTTCGAGACGCCGCTGCCGACCCCGGACACGAAGACTGCCAACGACCAGGGCGACATCGACGTCATTTTCCGGGTGAAGGAGAAGAAGACCGGGAACGTGAACTTCGGCGCGTCGATGGGCGGCAACTCGGTTGGCGGCTTCATCGGGCTGGAGCAGCCAAATCTCTTCGGGCTGTGCAAGAAGGGATCGCTGCAGTGGCAGTTCGGGAAGTACGTCCAGGACTTCCAGCTGTCGTACAGCGACCCGGCAATCCAGGGCTCGCGGATCAGCGGCACCGTGTCGGCGTACGACAGCCGCCCGCGCTATTCGATCCAAGGCTTCGGACGTCCGCGGCGGATCGGTGCGAGCCTGCAGCTCGGCTTCCCGCTTCCGCGCTCGCCGTTCTCGCGCCTGTTCGCGTCGTACGGCCTCGAATCGCAGAAGAACGAGGACGTGATCGAGGACCCCTCGCTCAAGAACAACCTGTACCTCCGCAACTCGCTGCGCTCGACGCTCGGGTTGACGGCGCAGCACGACACGCGTATCGACATGCCGTTCCCGACGGCCGGGGCGATGCAGTCGCTGACGGCGCAGTTCAGCGGTGGACCGTTAGGCGGCGATGCCGCGTTCCAGCGCTACACGACGGAGATCTTCGGCTTCGCGCCGGTCGGCCAGCTCGGCGGCGGCAAGCCGGGATCGGCACCGATCAAGTTCGTTCTCGGGACGAAGCTCCGCGCCGGCTCGGTATTCGGCGACCCGGGCGCGTTCTTCCAGTACCAGAAGTTCATCCTCGGCGGCGTCCAGTTCGGCGAGCAGCTGCGCGGCTATCCAGAGTTCTCGGTGACGCCGCGGGGCGTGCTGCCTAACGGTACGAACAGCGGCGGCGCCAGCTCGCCGAACGACTTCGGCAGCGCATTCCTGACGACGAGCACCGAGTTCGGGATGCGTCTCAACCAGCAGATCTACGTCGACCTGTTCTTCGACGCAGGCAACGTCTGGGAGCGGGCCCGGGACATCAACATGCGACTGAAGCGCGGCGTCGGCTTCGGGGCGTCGGTCATCACGCCGATCGCGCCACTGGGGATCGACATCGGCTACGGCCTCGATCGTGTGAACGCCAAGGGGCAGATCGCCCCGGCGTGGCAGCTGCACTTCAAGCTCGGCCAGATCTTCTAACAATTCAGGAGCAGCAACCATGAGCAAGTTCGTCCGCGCCGGTGTCATCGCGCTCGTCGCATTCGCCGGCATGCCAGCGATCGCGCAGGCGCAGCAGGGCGCCCTCAAGTTCGCCTACATCGATTCGCGCGCGATCCTGGCTCAGGCGCCCGGGCGTGCGGAAGCCGAGGCGCAGTTCCAGAAGGAGATGCAGTCGTACCAGTCGCAGGTGAAGTTGATGGGCGACTCGCTGAACACGATGATGGCGGCCTACTCGAAGGCCGAGCTCACGCTCAGCCCCGCGGCGAAGGAAACGCGCCAGAAGACGATTCGCGACAAGGAAGCCGCGTACCAGGAGCGCGTGCAGGGGTTGCAGGAACAGGCGCAGCAGCGCCAGGGTGAACTGATGGGCCCCATCATGCAGCTGATCAACACCGCGATCAGTGACGTGCGTTCGCAGGATGGCTACTCGTTCATCTTCGACGTCGGCGCGCAGGGCGGGGTGGTCGTCGCCGCGGACACGACGCTCAACATCACGGACAAGGTCCTCGCGCGCCTGCGCACGATCTCGGCGCGCCCGGCGAGCGCGGTTCCGGTGCCGGCGGCCGGCGCGCCGATGACGACGCCTGCTGGAATCACGAAGCCGAAGCCGTAAGCGGCGGTGCCTTCGGGGACAACACCTGCATCAGGCAGCGGCGGTGAGGGAAAAGAGCCCCTCACCGCCGCTGCCATTGCGGCTGTCGTCTCGGGGCGGCTGATCGGCGAGGCCAACGCAGTCGTCACTGCGATCGCGCCAATCGATCGCGCGGGCGCGACAGACCTCAGCTTCCTCGCCTCCGCGCGGTACGCACCACAATTCGAGGCGAGCAAGGCGGCGGTGGTGCTGATTGCGCCTGATCTCGCCGACACGCCGGGACGCGTGCGGGCACGCGTGGTCGTCGACAAACCGCACGAGGCGTTGCTCAAGCTCCTGCCTCGACTGTACTCCGCGCCGGCGCGGGGGGCGGGCGTCCACCCAACGGCGCGAATCGGCCGAGGCGTGCGGCTGGCTGACAACGTGACGATCGGCGCGTACGTCGTGCTCGAGGATGACGCCGCGGTCGGAGAAGGGAGCTGGATCGAGTCGCACGTCGTCGTCGGGCGCGGCGTCGTCATCGGCCGTGACTGTCGCCTCCACCCCGGCGTCGTGCTGTACTCAGGTGCGCGACTCGGCGATCGGGTACAGATTCATAGCGGCGCGCGGATCGGATCCGACGGCTTCGGCTACGTCTTTGGCAACGGGCGACACCAGAAGATTCCGCACGTCGGCCAGTGCATCGTCGAGAACGACGTCGAGATCGGCGCGAACACGACGATCGATCGCGGCAGCATCGACGACACCGTGATCGGCGCGGGAACGAAGATCGACAACCTCGTGCAGATCGCTCACAACGTGCGAATCGGAAAGTTGTGCCTCGTCATGTCGCAGGTCGGAATCGCGGGCTCGACGCACGTCGGTGATGGGGTCATCCTGGCCGGACAGGCGGGGATCGGCGGTCATGTGGAGATCGGCAATGGCGCACGGATCGGCGGGCAGGCAGGCGTGTTCGGCGACGTACCTGCTGGACAGACATGGTCCGGCTATCCGGCGCGGCCGCACCGTGAGTCACTGCGCTCGCAGGCCGCGCTGTTCAAGCTCGCGTCGATGATCCGCGCGCTGGAGAAGCTCGTGTCGGGAGCCGAGCGGTGAGCCGACGGACCGTCGCGAAGCGCGTGGCGCTGTCCGGGGTCGGGCTGCACATGGGCGTCCCGGTTACGCTGTCGTTCGAGCCCGCAGGAGCGGGGAGCGGGATTCGCTTTCGCCGAGTCGACCAGGGAAACGCAGAGATCGCGGCGCGAGTGGAGAACGCCATACTGGCGGAGCGTCGAACGCAGCTCGGTGAGGGACGCGGCGCGCTGCACACCGTCGAGCACGTGCTGGCCGCGGTGGCAGCGCACGAGATCGACGACGTCATCATCGCCATGGACGGACCCGAGCCGCCAATCATGGATGGCAGCGCCGGTCCCTTCTTCGCCGCGATCGGGGACGTCGGGGTGCGTGAGCAGGACGGCGACCGCGACGTGTTCACCGTGGACGAAAGCATTTCGATCGTCGATGGCGAATCGCGTTATTTCGCCGAGGCCGGCGACGGGTTGACGCTCGACGTCGAAATCGATTTTCCGCATCCGCTCATCGGCAGGCAGCGCGGCGAGTACCAGGTCACGCGCGACGAGTTCGCACGCGAGCTCGCGGGCGCGAGGACGTTTGGCTTCGTGCGCGAGGTCGAGGCGCTGCGCAGCAAGGGGCTCATTCGCGGCGCGTCGACGTCGAACGCGGTAGTGCTCGACGAGCGCGACGTCGTGGAAACGACGCTGCGCTGGCCGGATGAATTCGTGCGTCATAAGGCGATGGACTGCGTCGGGGACCTGGCGCTGATCGGCGGGCGGTTGAATGCCCGCGTTCAGGCCGTGCGTCCCAGCCATCGCGGAACCGTTCTCTTCGTGCGCGAGCTCGCGCGCGTCGTCAACCGGAGCAACGCCTCGTGTTAGGCATCGAAGAGATCATGAAGACCCTGCCGCACCGCTATCCGTTCCTGCTGGTGGACCGGATCCTCGAGATGGAGGAGAAGAAGCGGATCGTCGGGCTGAAGAACGTCACGATCAACGAGCCATTCTTCCAGGGACATTTCCCCGGGCATCCGATCATGCCTGGTGTGCTGATCATCGAGGCGATGGCCCAGGTTGGCGGCATCCTGCTCATGGGACAGATCGAAGGCTACGAGAGCAAGGTGGTGTACTTCATGTCGCTCGACAACGTGAAGTTTCGCCGGCCGGTGAAGCCCGGCGACCAGCTCCGCTTCGAGCTCGACATGCTGCAAATCCGTGGCATGGTGTGCAAGATGCACGGCGTCGCGAAGGTCGATGGCGAGGTCGTCTGCGAAGCCGACATGGCGGCGATGGTGCGCGACAAATGAGCGGCATCCATCCAACGGCGCTCGTCTCGCCCGACGCGAAGATCGGCAATGACGTGACGATCGGGCCGTTCGCGATCGTGGGCGAGCAGTGCGTGGTCGGCGACGGTTGCGTGATCTCGGCGCGAGCGACGCTCGAGCACTTCGTCACGCTGGCGCCTAACGTGAAAGTCGGGAGCGGCAGCATTCTCGGCGGCGAGCCGCAGGACCTCAAGTTCAAGGGCGAGCGGACGACGGTGGAGGTCGGCGAGAACACGACCATCCGCGAATACGCGACGATCAACCGCGGAACCGCGCAGTCCTTCAAGACGACGGTCGGGAAGAACTGCCTGATCATGTCGTACGTGCACCTGGCGCACGATTGCCACGTCGGTGACGGCGTGATCCTGTCGAACGGAGTGCAGCTCGCGGGGCATGTGACGATCGAAGACAAAGTCACGATCTCGGGGCTGGTCGCGGTCCACCAATTCGCGCGGATTGGCCGGTTCTCGTTCGTCGGCGGAATGTCGCGCGTCTCGAAAGACATTCCGCCATTCATCAAGGCCGTCGGCAATCCGATCAAGCTCTATGGGCTGAACAGCGTCGGGCTGCAGCGCAACGGATTCTCGGAGGACGTGATGCGCGAGCTGAAGCGTGCCTACCGGCTCTTCTTCCGCTCGGAGCTCAACGTGTCGCAGGCGCTCGAGCGGGCGCGAAATGAGCTCACGCGGTCGCCCGAAGTGGACGCGCTGATCCGGTTCGTCGATGAAAGCCAGCGCGGAGTCGTGATCTGATGGCTGACACGCGGACGCGCGTCGGGGTGATTGGCGCGGGCGGGCTGGGGCAGCATCACGTGCGCATCATGGGCGAGCTGGCGGACGCGCAGCTCGTGGGGTTCTACGAAGCGCGTCCCGAACGCGCCGCGGAGATCGCGAGCACGCTCAACGCGAAGCCGTTTCCCTCGGTCGATGCACTCCTGGGCGCAGTGGATGCGGTGACGATCGTCGTGCCGACGCCGGCGCACTACGAGGTGGCGAAGCAGGCGCTCGAGCGTGGCGTGCACGTGCTCGTGGAGAAGCCGTTCACGGCGACGATCGAGCAGGCCGACGAGCTGCTCGAGCTGGCGGCGGCGAAGGGCGCGATGGTGCAGATCGGACATGTCGAGCGTTTCAACCGCGCCATCCGCGCGGCGCTGCCGTACGTCGACACGCCGAAGTTCATCGAGAGCGACCGCCTCGCGCCGTTCAATCCGCGCGGCTCGGACGTGGCGGTGGTGCTCGACCTGATGATCCACGACATCGACCTGATCCTGACGCTCGTGGCCGAACAGGTGATGTCGGTGTCGGCGGTCGGCGTCGGGGTGCTCACGCCGTCGGTCGACATCGCCAACGCACGGTTAGGCTTCGTCACGGGAGCGGTCGCGAACATCACCGCGAGCCGGGTATCACGCGAGCGGATGCGGAAAGTCCGCATCTTCCAGCAGAGCGGCTATCTGTCACTCGACTTGGCCGCGGGCAACGGCGAGTTCTACACGCTGCGCAAGGATCTCGACCTGGCGACGATCGCCAAGGGTGGTCCGCTCGCGCTCGAGGCGTTCGTCGAGCGCATTCCGCTGGAGGCGCCCGAAGGCGAGCCATTGCGCCTGGAGTTCGAGAGCTTCCTCGCCGCAGTCCAGGGGAAGGCGCCGATCGCGGTCACGGGCGAGGACGGCCGTGAGGCACTCGCGGTCGCGCTGCAGATCGTCCAGGAGATCGAGCGGAGCCTTCCGACGCTGTCGGGAGCAGCGAAGCACTCCGCCCGCTGACGTGCGGGAGATCATGATCATCGCCGGTGAGGCTTCCGGCGATCTCCACGGCGGCGCGCTCGCCGAACAGTTGCGGATGCTGGCACCGGATCGGCCGCTGGTCGGGATCGGCGGCGCGAAGATGGCTGCCGCCGGTGTCGAGCTCCTCGAGAACGTCGACACTCTGGCGGTGATGGGATTCGTCGAGGTGCTCGCGCACGTACCCCGGCATTGGGCGCTGCTGCGCACACTCCGCCGCCGCCTAACGGCGGGGCAGGTCGGCCTCGTGGTGCTGATCGACTATCCCGGGTTCAACCTCAAGCTCGCCTCCGCGGCGAAGGACGCCGGGGTTCCAGTGCTCTACTACGTCACCCCACAGGTCTGGGCGTGGGGAGCGGCGCGCCTGGCGAAGATCGCGGAACTGGTGACGAAGGCGGCGCCGATCCTGCCGTTCGAGGAGAAACTCCTGCGCGATCATGGGGTGGACGCCGAGTTCGTCGGCCATCCGCTGCTCGACCGCGCATTGCAGCTTCCATCGCGCCAGGCGGCGCGCGCAGAGCTCGGGCTGGCGCAGGACCGGCCGGTGCTCGCGCTTTTTCCCGGAAGCCGTACGCAGGAGATCGCGCGCCACCTCGATGATTTCGTCGCGACCGGCGAAGAGATGCGGCGACGCATTCCGGAGCTGCAGGTCGTCGTCAGCGTCGCATCGACGATCCAGCTCGACGCGTCACGGGTGCCGTTTCCGATGGTGAGAGGCGCGTCGTTCCCATTGCTGCGCGCCGCCGACGCCGCAATGTGCAAGAGCGGAACCACGACACTCGAGGCGGCAGTTGCCGGTTGCCCACTCGTCGTCGCCTATCGCACGAACCGATTGACGTACGCGATCGCGCGTCGCGTGGTGAAGATTCCGCACATCGGACTCGTCAACGTCGTGGCCGGGCGCGAGGTGGCGCGCGAGTTCGTACAGGACGCGCTCAACCCGCGCGATGTCGCGGACGAGCTGGAGCGGCTGATGACGCCGAGCAGCGTTCGCCGGGCTGAAGTCGTTCGCGGGCTCGAGGAAGTACTAGGCCGCCTCGGGACGCCGGGGGCTGCGGCACGGGTCGCGCGAATGGCGTTAGGGATCGCGAAGTGACTGGACCTCCGCCGCCATTCCGCCCGACACCGCGGTCGGCCGAGCCAACCGATCCGCCGCCGAGCGCGAAGATACGCTGGATCGTGCGCCTGGGTGCACTGCTGGTGCGGACGCTGGCGATGACATGGCGTATTCGCGTCATCGGCGACGCAGGGCTGCGCGACGAGCGTGCGGAAGGGCGCGCGGTGATCATCACGCTCTGGCACGGGCAAATGCTCCCGCTGCTGTACCAACATCGTGGTGAGCAAGTCGCGGTACTGATCAGCGAGCACCGCGATGGCGAGATCATCGCGCGCATCGCGATGGCGCTCGGTCACCGCACGGTGCGTGGATCGACGACGCGCGGTGCTGGGCGCGCGTTGCTCTCGATGGTGAGACAGGTCGAGGCAGGGCAGGACATCGCCGTCACTCCCGATGGTCCGCGCGGTCCCGCGAAGAGCTTCGCGCCGGGGGCGTTGATCGTTGCGCAACGGACAGGGGCCGCGATCATTCCGGCGACGGTCGTCGCCCGCTCGGCATGGCGGCTGGGGAGCTGGGACAGCTTCATGATCCCGCGACCATTCGCGCGGATCGTGATCTCCTATGGCCCGGCTGCGCACGTGAGCGCGGGCGACGCGCGTGCGGCGTCGAGTGAAGCGCCACGCTTTCAGCAGCTGATGGAGGACGCCGAGCGTGCCGCAGCAAGGGCCTGAGGGCCGGAACGGGGAACGCTCGACGCCTAACGTCGTCGAGCGGATCTGGCATGGCACCGATCCGGTCTCGCGGCTGGCGCGGTTTGCGCTGGCGCCGGCCGCGGGGCTGTATCGCGGGATCGTCGCCGCGCGCGGCGCGCTCTACGATCTTGGCATCTTCCCGGCGCGACGGACGGTGATTCCGGCGCTCAGCGTCGGCAACCTCAGCGTCGGCGGGACCGGGAAGACCCCCGTCTCGGCATACATCGCCGGCCGCCTGCGCGATCGCGGCGGCCGGCCGGCGATCGTGCTTCGCGGCTACGGCGGGGACGAGCCGCTCGTGCACGCGACGCTGAATCCCGACGTTCCGGTTGTCGTCACGCCTAACCGCGTCGAAGGGGTCGCGCGGGCGCGCGTCCTCGGCGCGGATGTCGCCGTCCTCGACGATGCGTTCCAGCACCGGCGCGCCGACCGTTGGGGCGACATCGTGCTAGTGAGCGCCGACAGTTGGAGTGCGAAGCAGCGAATGCTGCCCGCCGGACCGTGGCGCGAGCCCGTTCGCGGACTGCGGCGCGCCGCGCTGACGATCGTGACGCGGAAGGCGGCGAGCAGCGGCGATGCACGCGACGTCGTCGCGGCGCTGCGTCGGGTTGTCCCGGATCTCGCCACGGCAATCATCTGGCTCGCGCCCGGGGATCTACGCGATGCGCGCGGGCCCGAGTCGAGGCCGCTCAGCGACATCGCCGGTCGGAGGCTGCACGCGATCGCCGCAATTGGTGACCCGGGCGCGTTCGTGCGACAGCTCGAGATCGCGGGCGCGTCGTCGGTGGCGGCCAGCGTCTATCCGGACCACTACGATTTCAGCTCGAGCGATGCAACCCGCATCGCCCTCGAGAGCGCCGCGGCCGACCTGGTCGTCTGCACGCTGAAAGACGCCGTCAAGCTCGCGCCGCACTGGCCTGTCGAGGCGCCGCGACTGTGGTATGTTTCTCAGCACGTAAACGTGGAGCAGGGGCTCGACACCCTCGACCACCTGCTCGACGGAATACTCGCCGCACGCGCGACTTTCTGAGCCAACGCCGGCCCAGCCGGCCTTTCGATCACACCATGGCATCCGACCTTCGCCTTCCGACCGACAAGATCGTCCGTCCGGACAAGGACCGCTTTCTCAACGAGGAGAATCCCTTCGAGTCGATGATGTCGCGCTTCGATCGGGCGGCAGAGCTGCTCGATCTCGAGCCGGGACTGTACAAGGTCCTTCGCCACGCCGAGAAGGAAATCACGATCTCGGTGCCGGTGTTGATGGACAACGGCGAGATCGATGTGTTCGTCGGCTATCGGGTGCTGCACAACACGTCGCGCGGCCCCGCGAAGGGTGGTATCCGGTTCGACATGAACGTGAACCTCGACGAGGTGAAGGCGCTCGCGGCGTGGATGACGTGGAAGTGCGCGGCGGTGAACATCCCGTTCGGTGGCGCGAAGGGCGGGGTGATCTGCGACCCGCTCAAGATGAGTGTGTCGGAGCTCGAACGCCTGACGCGACGCTACACAGCGGGCATCATCAACACGCTCGGTCCAGACTCCGACGTCCCGGCGCCGGACGTGAACACCAA
Source organism: Gemmatimonadaceae bacterium (assembly GCA_045804265.1). Lineage (GTDB taxonomy): Bacteria > Gemmatimonadota > Gemmatimonadetes > Gemmatimonadales > Gemmatimonadaceae > JABFXC01. The sequence continues at coordinate 10,606 of JBJMNK010000060.1, forward strand.
CGAGCGAGTGATGGCGTGGGTGATGGACACGTACTCGATGCACATGCGGCAC
>JBJMNK010000061.1:0-29348 GCA_045804265.1 Gemmatimonadaceae bacterium
TGAGTCCGCTCGTCGGCGCGCACTTCGCGAGCGTGTATCTCGTCGATGGCGCTTCGGAGCTGATGCCGCTCGTCGCTGCGTACAACTGGCCTGAGCGACTGCGCCCCTTCCTCGGCGAGATGAAGGTGCGACTCGGATTCGGTCCCAGTGGTGAGGCGGCGAGCGAGCGGCGCGTGATCGAGGTCCCCGACGTCTTCGCCGATCCTTCGCTCGAGGATTGGCAGGAAGTCGCGACGGAAATGGGTTTCCGCGCGATCGTCGCGCTGCCGCTGCAGTCGGCGAGCAAGACGCTCGGCGCGGTGACGTTCTACTTCACGTCGTCGGGGGGGTTCACCGGTGAAACGCGCAGCCTCCTGCGCCTCGTCGCCGACCAGATGGCGGCGACCGCCGAGAAGGCGGCGCTGATCGAGGAGCTGCGCCGCGCGAATGCCGCGCTCGTCGACACCAACGCCGAGCTGGAAGGGCAGTACCTCCAGGCGCTCGAAGCGCGGCGGGTGAAGGATGAGTTCCTCGCCAACGTCAGCCACGAGCTTCGCACGCCGCTCACCGCGGTCATCGGCTACACGTCGATCATGGAAGAGGGGCTGGCCGGCCCGGTGACGGCCGAGCAACAGACGACACTGCGCCAGGTGAAGGGCGCGAGCGAACGGCTGCTCGAGCTCATCGACAACCTGCTCGACCTCACGCAGCTCAAGCGCGGTGACACGACGCCGACGGTCGATCACTTCGATCCGCGCGAGCCGATGAACGAGGCGGTGCTCGGTACCATCGGACGTCCGGCAAACGTCGAGCTCAAGGTCACCGAGCCTGACGTCCTGCTGCCGCAGATGCGCAGCGACAAGCGAAAAGTCGTGAAGATCCTGAGCTCGCTACTCGCCAACGCGTACAAGTTCACGCATCAGGGCGAGGTTCGTATCTCGGTCGACGTCCGCAACGGTCGTGTGGTGTACGTCGTGCAGGATACCGGGATCGGCATTCCGGTCGAGACGCAGTCCATCATCTTCGACGAGTTCCGGCAGGGCGACGGGTCGATGACCAGGCGCTACGGTGGGTCCGGGCTCGGTCTGGCGCTGGCGCGCGGGATGGCGCGGCTGCTCGGCGGGGAGATCGACCTCGCCTCGATCGCCGGCGAAGGCTCTACATTTACCGTCGAGCTCCCGCTCGATGTCGAAACCCGCGGCGCGGTATCGCGCGCACGTTGAACGCACACGCACCCGATGAAGACGAACGTTCCGACTCTCCAGGAGACGGTCACGACCCTCTCCGCCACCGACGTGCTCACACAGGCGAAGATGTTCTTCGCGCGCCACATCGGCATCTACGCCGCATTCCTCGAGCGTGAAGGCCCGGCGCACGCGACCTTTCGCGGGCAGGGCGGGGAGGAGCTGATCATCGGCACCGCGCCAGCGCCTAACGGTACGCGGGTCACCGGCTCGACCTACCTCTTCGACGCCCAGGTCGCGCGCTTCTTCGCGACGCTGCCGATGGCCGAGTCGGTGGACGCGGCGACGCGTACCGGGGCGAGCGCGGCATGACCGCGCGTCCGTTCGTCTCCGAGCTTCGTACTCGCGACGGCGCCATCCGCATCGGCAGCGGCTCGCCGACGATGACGCTCCGCGTCGAGTCGGCAGAGGTGTGGGACGCGGTGATCGTCGAGGCGGCGCCATCGGCCCGCGTCGCGGAGCTGAAGCGCGCGGCGCTGACGGCGCTGCTCGGCGCGAAATCGGATCCCGACGAGTTCGTGCTCAAGCTGCGCGGCTTCGAGGTGTTGAACGAGGACGTGTCGGTGGCCGATGCCGGCGCGGTCGACGGCTCGATCTTCCTCGTCGCGTACCGGCGTCGGCGCCCCGTGCGGTGAGACCGCGCGTCTGAGCGACGTCGCCTTCATCTCCCACTCCGACTGCGGGCGGCACGACACCGGGTGGGGGCACCCCGAGCACGTCGGCCGCCTGCGCGCGATACCGCGTGCGCTGCGCGAAGACCCCGAGCTCTTCCTCGCCGTCAGGCACCTCGAGGGGCGACACGCCACCGCTGGAGAGATCGCGCTCGCGCACGACCCGGCGTACATCGCGCTCGTACACGACACCGCGCTTGCCGGCGGCGGCCGCTTTGACAGCGACACCGTGGTCAGCGAAGGATCATGGGACGCGGCGCGCGCCGGCGCGGGCTGCGTGCTCGACGCGGTCGATCTCGCCTTCGTTGACGGCACGCGGAGCTTCTGCGCGGTCCGTCCGCCCGGGCATCACGCCGTGCGTGACCGGGCGATGGGCTTCTGCCTCTTCGGGAACGTCGCGATCGCCGCGCATTACGCTCGAGCGAAGCATCGCGCGGATCGCGTCCTCATCGTCGACTGGGACGTGCATCACGGGAACGGAACGCAGGCGCTGGTCGAGGATGAACCGTCGATCCACTTCGTGTCCATGCACCAGTGGCCGTGGTATCCCGGCACGGGCGCCGCGGATGATCGCGGCCCGCATCGCTCGGTGTGGAACGTCCCGATGCCGGCGGCGCGACCACGGGACGAGTACGTGACGGCGCTCGAGCGCGCCATCGACGGCGCCACCGCGAAGTGGACGCCGGACATCGTGCTCATTTCGGCCGGCTTCGATTCGCTGCGAGGCGATCCGCTGGGAGGGTTCACGCTCGAGATCGAGGACATCGTCGCGCTGACGCGCTCCCTCGTCGATCGGGCGGGATCATGGTGCGGGGGGCGCGTCGTCAGCTCGCTCGAGGGGGGATACGCGCCCGATCGACTCGGCGCCGCGGCGGTGGCGCACCTCGGTGCCCTCCGCTAGGCGCGCACGCTCTTATGACGGGCCACTCATGCTGGTATCTTTCGGAAATGTCCGCGCATTCCGGCCCGTGGGGGGCCGCTCGATGACCGATGCTGGGCGAGTCCCTCCCGCACCGGCCGTGCTCCGCCTGGTGCAGATGGCCGTGCTCGGGCGATGGCGCGCGACGGGCGAGGAGCTCTACCGTGAGGTCGCCCGCCTCACCGAAGCGGCGCCCGGGCGCGAACTGCTCGTCTCGGGATCGGGCGACGGGGTCACCGCCGAGTGGCTCGCGGTGCGGACCGGGGCGACGGTCACCGGGGTCGACCCCGAGCAGCAGCGAGTCGAGGCGGCCGAGCAGCGGGCGCGCGAAGCGTTCCGCGGCGCGACGTTAGGCTACCAGGCCGCGCCGCTCGAGGACCTGCCGTTCGAGAACGCCGTCTTCGACGCCACCGTCGGCGAGCCGACGCTCGCCGCGCTCACCGAGCCCGGGCGTGCGATCGCCGAGCTGTCGCGGGTGACGAAACCGTTAGGCGTGATCGTGCTGCTGCAGCCGACGTGGAGCTCGGAGATCAGGGGCCCCGCTCGCGAGATGCTGGTCGAACGGCTCGGACTCCGCCCGCGCATGCTCGTGGAATGGAAGCAGATGATGCGCGAGGCTGGGATCGTCGAGCTCCAGGTCCAGGACTGGACGAGCGGCGGGCCGGCGCGACCGTCGGGGACGATGAAGACCATCGACACGTCCGAGCTGACCTGGCAGCAGAAGGCGCAGATCGTCGGCCGGGCCTGGCGCCGGTGGGGATGGCGCGAGGCGCGGACCGCGGTCGAGCGCGAGACGACGCTGTTGCGCGAGCTGTCGCGGGAGCGGGCGATCGGGTTCCAGCTCCTCAAGGGCGTCAAGTGGCCGCACCCGAAGAACGCGTAGCGCCGGCCGCCGGCGCCGCGCCGAAGCCTGACGGCACCGCGTCAGCGTCCGGCGGCACCTCAGGTGGCCTGCCTAACGGTGGCGACGGGCAGTCGTACCGCGCGCAGAACATTCCCCGCAGCTTTTACCGTGACGCAGCCGGCGCGACCCAGCGCGACCTCGGCGGGCGCGAGATGGCCGAAGTCGTCGCCAGCGGGGCCGGACAGCTCTGGGTGGACATCGACAGCACCAATCGCCACCAGCACGCCTTCCTCGAGAAGATCTTTCATTTTCATCCGCTGGCGATCGAGGACACGCTGAGCCCCTCGTCGCGGGTGAAGCTCGAGGAGTACGACGGCTACCTGTTCGCGATCGTGCGCGGCGTCCGCTTCCTCGAGGAGACCGACGACCCGTACGACATCTCGACGTTCAACCAGTATTTCTTCCTCGGGAAGAACTATCTGGTCACGGTCCACGGCGAGCCGTCGCCGAGCATTCTGCAGGTCACCGCGCGACTCGAGCGCAACCCGGAGCTGACCAATCCGCACCCGGCGCGGCTGATGCACGCGCTTATGGACGCCGAGGTCGACGCCTACTTCCCGATCCTCGACCAGATCGACGAGTTCGTCGACGGGCTGGAGGAGCGCGTGTTCGCGAACTTCGAGGAGGGCGCACTGCGCGACATCTTCGCGGTCAAGCGCCTCGTGCTCGGGTTGCGCCGGCATCTCTCGCCGCAGCGTGAAGTATTCAACGTCTTCACCAACCGGCCGTCGCCGTACATCCCGCCGGAGGTGCAGGTGTACTTCCGCGACGTCTACGATCACGTCCTGCGCATCAACGATTCGCTCGAGACGTACCGCGAGCTTCTCAGCAGCACGCTCGACAGTTATCTCTCGCAGGTCTCCAACCGGCTCGGAAAGATCACGCTCGGGCTCTCGGTCGTCGCGACGATGAGCATTCCGTTCGTGGTCATCAGCGGCATGTGGGGAATGAACTTCGAGCACATCCCGCTCTCGGGAGTGCACAACGGCTTCTGGTGGATGCTCGCCCTGCAGCTCGGACTCGGCGTGGCGCTCGTGCTCGGGCTGCGCAAATGGAGATTGATGTGAACGAAGGCCTCGCGCTCTACGGGATAGCACTTCTCGATGGTGGCGAGGGGACGTCGCTCGCCCCGGATACGACGCTCGTTCCGGTACGCGATCTTGGGGCGATCACGGCATCCGTGCCGTACCAGCGACAGAGCCCCGACGAGCGTGACCTCGAACGCCATGCGGCAGTCCTCAGCATGGTGGCCGAGCGCAACGCGGTGGCACCGGCTCCGGTGGGGACGGTGTTCCGCGATCAGTCGGCGCTCGTGCGCTGGATCGAGCTGCATTACCACGCGTTGCACGAGTCGCTCGCCTATCTCGACGGCCGGCTGGTGGCGCGGGTGCACATCGTCAAGCGCGATCCGGCGAGCGCGGTCGAGGGTGCGGCGCTGGCGGCGCGCGCTGCCGACGTGCTGAAGAACCTGCGCGCGCAGGCGGCGGCGATGGTGCCGCTCAAGACGGAGCAGTTGACGGGGATCGTGCTGAGCGGCGCGTTCCTCGTCGAGCGGGACAAGTGGGGCACGTTCACGAGCGCGGTTGGTGCCGCGGGCGCGGCGCACACGGATCTCGATATTCGCGTCACGGGGCCGTGGCCCCCCTACGATTTCGTCAGGCTGGACCTGGGAGGCTAAGCGCGCGTGTTCTGCCCGGACTGTGGGACGTGGAATCGAGCCAGCGCCGCGCGCTGCACGCGCTGCGACGAAGCGCTCCCGGAGATCACGGGCTCCTCGACGGAGAAGCCCGACGCCGAGTTGACGCAGCTCCGCGCCAACACCGGCGGCCGATACCGCGTGCATCGACGGTTAGGCAGCGGCGGCATGGCTCACGTGTACTACGCCGAGCATGCATTGCTCGACCGCGCGGTGGTGCTCAAGGTGCTGCACTCGCACCTTGCCCGCGACGAAGAGATGCGCGAGCGGTTCCGGCGCGAGGCTGAAGCGGCATGTCGGCTCTCGCACCCGCACATCTGCTCGATGTTGGACTACGGCGACGTCGACGGCTCGGTGTTCCTCGTGATGCCGTACTTCGGCGGCGGCTCACTCGCTGACGCGATCGGGCGCGAGCGGACGCTGAGCGGACCCGACGCGGCCTCGATCGCCGTCCAGGTCGCGTGCGCGCTCGACTACGCGCATCGCCGCGGCGTCGTCCATCGCGACGTGAAGCCCGACAACATCCTGTTCGACGATGACCGCAACGCGGTGATCACCGACTTCGGGATCGCGACGGCGCGCTTCCACAGCAAGCTCACGGGCACGGGGCGCGCGATGGGCACGCCGCACTACATGTCCCCCGAGCAGGCGATGGGAAAGATGGTCGACGGCCGCAGCGACCTCTATGCAGTCGGCGTGATGCTCTACGAGATGGTGCTCGGCTTCCCGCCATTCGACGGAGCGGATTCGTACTCGGTCGGCTACAAGCACGTGCACGAGCAGCCGGTTTCACCCGAAGTGGTGGACTCCCGCACGCCGCCGGCGCTGGCCGAGATCACGATGAAGTGCCTGCAGAAGCATCCCGATGACCGCTACCAGCGCGGGCACGACCTCGCCGACGCGCTGATCGCCTATCTCAACGTCTCCGCCGACGGATCGGCCGAGCATCGAGCAGCCTGGCTCGCCCGCCGACCTGGACTCGCGCCAACGAAGGTATGAAGCTCTCGCACGAGATCGTCACCGTACAGACCACGCACCCGTTCATCATCGCACGCGGCGGGCAGAGCGAACACCGAACGGTCTGGGTGAAGATCTCGGATGGGGATGGAGCCGAAGGGTGGGGCGAAGCGGCGCCGAGTCGCTTCTACGGCGAGACTCCCGAGACGGTCGTCGCGGCGTTAGGCAGGATCGCGCCGGCGATCGAGCGGACGAGCGCGTGGTCGCTCGAGGCGATCGAAGCGGCGATGAACAAGGCGATCGGTCGCAACGGCTCGGCGAAGAGCGCGGTCAGCGCCGCGCTGCACGATCTCGCCGCCAAGCGACTCGGCGTTCCGCTCTGGAAGATGTGGGGACTCGACCCGGCCGCGGCGCCGCAGTCGAGCTTCACGATCGCGATCGCGCCCGACGACGCGACGCTGCGGGCGCGGATCGAGGACGCGAAGCAGTACCCGATCCTCAAGGTGAAGCTCGGCACCGACCGCGACGCGCAGATCATCCGGACCGTGCGCCTCGCGGCGCCGGACAAGATCCTCCGCGTCGACGCGAACGCGGCGTGGACGGCCAAGCACGCGCTGCGGATGGTCGAGCTCTGCCTCGACTACGGCGTCGAGTTCGTCGAGCAGCCGCTCCCACCCGACGACCTGGAGGGGCTGCGGTTCGTTCGCGACCGCTCGCCGCTGCCGATCGTCGCCGATGAGAGCTGCATCGTGGCAAGCGACGTGGCAAAGCTGGCCGGGATCGTCGACGGGATCAACATCAAGCTGTCGAAGTGCGGCGGGCTGCGCGAGGCGCTGAAGATGATCGCCACCGCCCGCGCGCACGGGATGCTGGTGATGTGCGGGTGCATGATCGAGACGACGTTAGGCATCGCCGCCGCGGCCCACTTCGCGCCGCTGCTGGACTGCGCGGACCTGGATGGCGCGGCGCTGCTGAAGGACGACCCGTTCACGGGTCCGTCGATCGCCGGCGGGCGCATCGCGTTAGGCGATGGGGCGGGGCTGGCGGTAGCGAGGCGCGGGCGGTAGCGCGTCCGGGGCCGCCGGAGCACTGCGCGATCGCCGGCCGCGCCGCTGGTCGTGCATCCTGTATCCAAGGGCCGGTTCGTGCATCAGGCATCGTGCATCTCGTCCTCGTGCCCATGCATCGCTTCTTCCGGCATCGCTGTTTCCGGCATCGCTCCGCGCCCATTTTCGCAACCGCTCCCGAACGCCGAGCCGAGTCGGTAGCGTTCACGGATGTTCGTCGATGTCGCGCTCCCCTTGCCGCTCTTCCAGACCTTCACCTACCGGGTGGACGGTGAGCCACGGCATCCCGTCGAAGCGGGATCGCGGCTCGTCGTCCCGCTGCGGAACAAGCGCGCGATCGGCATCTGCCTCGGCGAGGCGCCGGCGCCGCCTCCGGGCGTCAGGACCAAGGCGATCATCGACGTCCCCGACCCGGCGCCGGCGCTCGGCGCGCCGCTGCTCGCGCTGGCCCGGTGGATCTCGGAGTACTATGTCGTGCCGCTGGGGATCGTCCTGCGCTCGATGCTCCCGGCGACACTCACTGGCGCCGGGACACCGGTGCCGTCGGCGAAGACCCGGCGCATGGCCGAGATCAGCCGCGATCTTCCGACCCTCGTCGAGCGGGACAGGATGTTCGCCCGGGCGAAGAAGCAGCGTGAGGTCTACGAGCTCCTCGAGTCGTTAGGCAGGCGGGCCTCGGTCGAGCATCTCGTCGACCAGCTCGGCGTCTCACCGGGCGTGATCACCGCGCTCGCCGAGAAGGGGCTGATCGCCATCAGCCACCAGGTGGTCGCCCGCGATCCGTTCGCCTCGCGTCCCGCGGGGAACGCTCCCCTGCACATTCCGACGCCGGCGCAGCGCGCCGCGATCGATGCCCTCGCCGGCGGCGCGCCGGGCGACGTCTTCCTGCTGCACGGGATCACCGGCAGCGGGAAGACGCTCGTCTACGTCGAGCTGCTGCGGCATGTCGTCGAGACGTTAGGCAGGTCAGCGATCGTGCTCGTCCCGGAGATCGCGCTCACCCCGCAGACGGTCGACCGCTTTCGCGCCGCGTTCGGCGATCGGATCGCCGTGCTGCACAGCGCCCTGAGCGATGGGGAGCGGCTCGACGAGTGGCGTGCGCTGCAGCGCGGCGACAAGCGGATCGCGGTCGGCGCGCGATCGGCGATCTTCGCGCCGCTGCACGATCTCGGCGCGATCGTCGTCGATGAGGAGCACGAGTCGAGCTACAAGCAGGGCGAGTCGCCGCGCTATCACGCCCGTGAGGCCGCGATCATGCGCGCGAAGCTCGAGGGGGCGATCGCGGTGCTCGGCAGCGCGACGCCGAGCCTGGAGAGCTGGGTGAACGCGACGGCGGGGAAGTACACCCTGTTGCAGCTGCCGGAGCGGACGGGGGGCGGGAAGCTACCGGATGTGGAGGTGGTCGACCTGCGACGGGGGGCCCCCCCCGAACAACACGATACCGCCCGCGACTCCTTCGCCCATCACCCGACCAGCACCACCGCCGCCAATTCCGCTCGCGCGACTCGCCCCGCCCGCTCCGTCCTCAGCGACGAGCTCGAAGCCGCGCTCCGCGCGACGATCGACCGCGGCGAACAGAGCATCCTCCTCCTCAATCGCCGCGGCTACGCGTCGTTCATCATCTGCGACGACTGCGGCGACGTCGCGAGCTGCCCGTTCTGCTCGATCACCCTCACGTACCACCGCGCGCCCGAGCGGCTCGTCTGCCACTACTGCCTGCACCAGGAGCCCGTGCGCGAGCGATGCGCGCGCTGCAACGGGAAGACGCTGCATCAGCGCGGCCTCGGCACCCAGCAGGTCGAGCGCATCATCGCCGAGCGCTTTCCCGACGCGCGTGTCGCGCGAATGGACGTCGACACCACGAGCGGAAAGTGGGCACACGCGACGATCCTCGACCGCGTCGGTCGTGGCGAGATCGACATCCTGCTCGGGACGCAGATGATCGCGAAGGGGCTGGACTTCCCGAACGTCACGCTCGTCGGCGTCGTCGACGCCGATGTCGGCATCAACCTGCCGGACTTCCGCGCCTCCGAGCGCTGTTTCCAGCTCCTCAGCCAGGTCGCGGGGCGCGCCGGCCGGGGACCGAAAGGCGGCAAGGTGCTCATCCAGACGCGTCTCCCGGCGCACCATGCGGTTCGCTGCGCGGTGACCCACGACTACCATGCGTTCGTGAAGGAGGAGCTGGCCGGACGGCTCGAGCCGCTCTACCCGCCTAACGTGCGCGTGACGAACGTCGTCTTCAGCGGCGTTACCGAGCGCGCAACCGCCGATCTCGCCGAGCAGGCGATCGAGTGGTTCCGAGCCATCATGAAGGAGCACCCCGTCCGTGTCACCGTGCTCGGGCCGGCTCCCTGTCCCGTCGAGCGAATCAAGAACCGGTGGCGCTGGCATCTCGTGCTCAAGTCGGCGCACGCCAGCGACATGACGCGCGTCACGCGCTACTTCGCCGAGCGCTTCGAGGTGCCTAACGCAGCGCAGATGCGCGTCGCGATCGACCGCGATCCGGTGTCGCTGCTGTGACGACTCTCGTACGACCGCCTTTCCGGTGATCGCGATCGCGACGGCCTCGCCGCGATGACCTGGGTCTGGTTCGCGCTGCTCAGCGCCACCGGTTCCGCGGGCACGAGCCTCCTGCTCAAGCGGACCGTTGCGCGAGGAGACGTGTTCGTGTCGACGGCGGGCTTTCGCATGATTTCGGGAGTCTTCATTGCCGCGATAGTGGGCGCGCTCGGCGCATGGAGCGCGCCCACTCCAGCCTACTGGCGAACGCTGGCCGTGCTGATGGTGCCCGAGATCGGCGGGATGGTCAGCATGGCGCTCGCACTCCGCGAGGGCGACATCTCGCGCGTGCAGCCGATCATGGGAATGCTGCCGATCTTCGTCACCATCAATGGCGCACTGTTCATGCATGAGGTTCCGACGGCGCTCGCTGCCGCCGGGATCGTGCTCGTGGCGATCGGGATCTACACCGTCGGCTTGCAGCGCGGTGCGTCGCCAGTCGAGCCTCTTCGCGCGCTTGGCCGTGACCGGGGAAGCTGGTACGCCGTGATGTCAGCGGTGTTCTGGAGCGTGACACCTTTTCTGCACAAGGTGGGAACGGCGACGGTCGGGCCGCTGATGTGGGCCATGTCCGTCTCGCTCGCGTCCGGGCTCGTACTGGCGGTGGTGCTTCCGTTGCAGCGGCGAATCGCCGGCGGGACCCCGGGCGCGCGCCCGGGGTGGACGATGCTCGTCGTCGCGACCGCGGCCCCGTTCACGCTTCAAGCCGTTGCGCTGCAGTTCGCGCTGCAACGGGCGCAGGGAGGATACGTGATGGCGATCAGCTCGATGAGCACGTTGATCGCGACCGGGCTGGCAGTCCTGCTCTACCACGAGGGCGGTGGCTCGACGCGGATCCCCGGGGCCGTCCTCGTCACGGCCGGAGCGGCACTCATCGCGCTCGGCGCCTAACGGCGACGGGTGGGTTTGGCGGTACGACCTGGCAGGAGGCCGCCGTGCCCGCGGCAGGCGCTCACTCGTCTGGAGAGACGGATCTGCTCGCGACCACTCTGCCAGCCCAGTCCTCCACATGCGAACTCTCCTCGTGAGCGTCCTGGCCCTGGCCGCCGCGACTCCGGTCTCCGCTCAACAGAGCGGACTTCTCCTCGGGTTCGCGACCGATTCCGGATACCGGACGCTCTGGATCGCGCCAGCCGGCGGAAGACTGAAAGTCGCGGCCGAGCAGCGCGGGCTCATCATCCCGCGCGCTGACGGCTTTCACCATGTCGACGTCGCTCGGTCGTGCACGATCGAGGACCGCAGGGGAAGCGAATCGGGGAGCGGCATGTTCGTCAACGAGTACGACGCCGTCATCGACAGACCGTTAGGCGCGACCGTCGACGCTGCGGCCGACTCGACGACGATGGCGTGCGCTACGGCCGAACATCTCGTCACTGCCTGGCAGGACAGCGTTTCCCGCGCTGATTCGCTCGCGATGACGCTCGCTCGCACGCGCGGCGACTCGACCCGCGCCGAGGCGCCATACTTCGGGGAGAGCGACGTCTGCGGCTTCAGCCACATCCACATCACCTGGCTCTCGCCGCGCTACCGCTCGACGTTCACGCGGGAAGGCCAGACGGAGTATTGCGAGCCGGCCGGCTATACGACGAGCGATTCCCGAGGCGTGTTCCGTGCCGACAGTGCAGCGCAGCTCGCCCTTCGTCCCCTTCTCAGCGCGGCGGCGTGGCGGCGCCTCGTCGCGAGATGGGAGCGACAGAAGGGTGGCTGTGCGACGCAGGATTCGCCGGACTACGGCTGGGGAATCGTCCGCGGGAATGGAAGATGGCGGCTGGCCTTCGCGACCAGCGGATCGAACGCATGCCGAGGGCTGTCGGGAAACGAAGAGTCAGGCTTCCATATCGACGAAGCCGCACCGGCGTCACTCGCCAGGCGAGACCCGGCGGCTCGCTGGCGCCCGCTTCTCGCCGCGCAGACAACGACGACGGTGGATGACGTCTTCGCCGCGGCCGCTGGCGATCTCGTTGCCGCCCGCAGCGGCGACCGCCTGCTGCTCTACACGCCGCGCGGTGGACAGCTCGGCGATCCGGTGCTCACCGTCGTGCTGCGCCCTCAGGAGCAGGTCGTGATGGCCGAGTGGGCGACCGGGAAGTATGTGGACCGCTGGACCTCGCAGCTGACCGGTCTGCGCGAGCGCTGGTAGCGCCCGGCCCGGACGATGGTCAGTCCCGAGCCGGGAACAGCGTCGCCGCCCGCTCCCAGTATTCCGGCTCCGTCAGGCCTAACGCGCGCTTGATCAGCACGTCGCGCCGCAGCGCGTTCCGCTCGCGCAGCAGCGATGCCGCACCGCGCCAGCCGTGGTTGCCCGGCATCGGGATCGGCGGGATCGGCCAGTCGCTGCCATGCACGAGCTTCGAGCGCACCGCCGGGTCGTCGAGGATGCTCGGATAGGCGTAGGCGCGCGTCGGGAGGTTCAGCGCCGACGTGTCGCCGTAGAATCGCTCGTGCTCCTTCGCCATCCGCACGAACGTCTTGACGAAGCAGGTCTCGCCCGGCGCCGATCGCGTGCCGCAGTGGGCGGCGATCACCGTCACGCCGCGCTCGAGCGCGGGGCGGAGCAGCGCCGGGTCGGCAACGCTGATGTCGATGTTCGGCAGCGTCTTCTCGCCGCCAGTGTGCGCGAGCAGCGGAATCCCGAAGTGCGCCAGCGCTTCATACACCGGGAAGCAGCGCGGGTCTGCCGGGTTCATCCCCTGCGTGATCGGCAGCCACTTGAGGAGGACGGCTCCCGCCTTCGCGCAGCGTTCGATCTCGGCGACCGCATCTCTCCGGTACGGGTGCACCGAGGCGCCGAACAGCATCTTCGACTCGCGCTTCACCAGCTCGATGACGTAATCGTTCTCGACGTGCAGATGGGTGCGTGCCTCATCGATGCGCCCGTCGTCGCCGTAGACAGCGTCGAAGGCGAGGATCACCGCCGCATCCACCTCGTTCGCTCCGCCAAGCTCCGCGGCCAGCGATGCGACCAGTGCGCGCTCCGTCTGCTCGTCCGCGCCCTTCATCCCCAGGCGCCACCGCAGGTAGCGGAACGACGCCCGGTCGAGCAGCGTCTTCGACGTCCGACCGTGTGACGGGTGGAATGCGTTTACATGCACATGACAATCGACCAGCATCGCAGCTCCGGCGAGATGTGCGCGAACGATCGGGCGACGATCGCGCCGCGGCGATCCGCCATCTGACGTAGGACCGTCGCCGATCGTCCCCGGTAACAGTCGTCACACTTCTCGGCGCGCCTTGAACCGCACCCGGTCACCGGGCCATCTTTCCCTCGTGAGCACATTCAATCATCCCGACTTCAGCGCCGCGCAATTTTCCGCCGCGCCCGATGCCCGCTTCGTTCCGGCGCCAGCCGACGGCGTGCTGCCCGAAGGGTTCTTCTCGACGACGAACCTGCCGACGTACGTCAAGGTGAAGGGCAAGTGGCGGATGCCGAGGGAGCCGCGGATGGATTCCATCCTCACGCTCGACCGGAACGGCGAGCTGTGGATCCGCGAGGGGCGTCGCCTGAAGAAGGGCGACCCGGTCGCAGTGGGGCACAGCGAAGATGGAAGCGACGGGATCTACGTCCACACGTCCGCCTTCCTCGGTGACTCGGCCGACGGCGAGTTCAAGTTCATGACCAGCGAGGTCTCGCGCGAGAAGCCGATCGACTACGCGCTGATGGCGCGGATCCTCCTCGAGGAGCGCGACCGCGGCGGCTATCCGATCTGGGTCGCCGGGCCGGCGCTCGTCCACTCGCGCGCCCGCGCCGACATGGCCTGGTTCATCGACAACGGCTTCGTCGGCGCGATGCTCGCCGGCAACGCGGTCGCCGTCCACGACATCGAGGCGTCGATCTTCCGCACGACGTTAGGCATGACCTCGAGCGGCGAGGCGACCACCGGCGGTCATGGCCTGCACATGCGCGCCATCAACAAGGTCCGCGCCGCCGGGTCGATCGCGAATGCGGTCGCCCAGGGGATCATCACTGATGGCATCATGTACTCGCTGGTGAAGAAGAACGTCCCCTTCGTGCTCACCGGCTCGATCCGCGACGACGGCCCGCTCCCCGACGTCATCACCGACGCCATTGTCGCGCAGGACGCGATGCGCGCACACGCGGTCAAAGCGACGATGGCGATCCTGATCGCCACCGCGCTGCACGCGATCGCGACCGGCAACATGCTCCCCGCCTTCGTCACCGAAGCCGACGGCAGCCTCCGCGAGCTGGCGACGATCTGCGTCGATTCGTCGGAGTTCGTCGTGAGCAAGCTGAAGGACCGCGGCACGCACCAGGCGTTCGGCGTCGTCACCAATGCGCAGGACTTCATGCACATCCTGCGACTCTACATCGAGCGCGAGCTCGGCGTCCGGGACGCGACGAAGGCACGCGACGCGGTCGCCGCACGTTGAGCGCCGCGCAGAAATGGCCGGTCGCCGCCCAGCAGCTCGATTCGCGCGCCCGTTTCCTGCGCGAGATCGCGGCGCGAGTGCCCGCGTCGCGAATCACGGAGCTGTACCTCTTTCCGCCAATGCGGCAGGGCGGCATGGAGACGGGCGTGGCCGTCGTCGCGCTCGCAGGCAATGAAGAAGGCTCGACCCGCCAGACCGTTTACACCGCGACGTACCGCCTGACGCTCAAGGGCGTCGACCGTGGCAAGTGGGAACCCGCGATGCAGGCCGAGGCCGACGCACCACTGCTGACGGTGAGCGCCGTCGTGCGCGGCGTCCAGCGCCGGAGCGGCGACGAAGTGGAACCCGAGCGCCTGACGGCGGCCGACCTTGCTGCCTACGCCCCGCCGGACGCGGAAGTCGGATAGACGTCGGCAACCGCGGGACTCGACGTGCCATCGCCGTCCCCCGCCTCCACCTAACGCTTCCGCCGCTCGATCCCGTCGGGCCGCGTGTCCCTCGGCAGCGCATACCGGGCAATGATCAGCCGATGCAGGTCCCGTGCATCCTCGATCGTCTCGTTCGCCACGTCCACGCCGGGCGGGGTGATCAGGAACGGACGCACCTGGTCGCCGCCCGCTGAGCCGTGCGCGCCGACCTGGTCGTCGAACGAGACGATCTCGTAGCCATCGTAGGCGCCGAACAGGACGAGGTCGCCGCCGTTAGGCTGGTTCACCAGCGACTCGATCGACCGCAGCACGTGCGGTTCGGTGCCGTAGACCAGCAGCGGGTCCTCCCCCTCCACCCGCGTGATCCGGCCATCGCGCAGCCACGACCGCCCCAGCTTCCCGATCGCGATCACGTCGCCGCGATCGCGCGACATCACGACGCCGATCCCGGGGTGGTCCACCAGCGCCTGCCGCAGCGCGTCCTTCCGCACGTCGGCGCTGATGTCCACCGACTCGAGCGCCCGTTCCTCATCGGCGAAATAGACCAGCGCCAGCGACGAGCTGTATGTCACCACGATCTCGTGCTTCGCTTCGACGCGGTATTTCTCCGGCACTATGATCTCGCGCAGCCCGTACTGCTCGCGCACCCAGCGCCCGGCCCGCGCCAGCGCGCGCCGGAACCGGCGCGCGCTCGCCGGCGCCGCGCCGGCCACCGTGTCGAAGGCGCGCGCGCCGACTTCGGCATACTCGCTCTGCTCGGCGAAGCTCGCCAGCGCCGTCTGCGCCTCACGCTTCTGCTTCGCGGCGTAGCGGTCGAGTATGTGCTGGACGGTCGTTCCCAGCGATTCGCCGTACTCCACGCGATAGCTCGCCGACGGAGTCATTCCGTGATCGGACAGGATCACGAGGTCGTAGACGCGTCCCGGGCGCGACCGCATCATGCGCATGATCTCGGAGATGCGCGCGTCGGTGCGGCGGAGGTCGCGCAGCGCGGCCCTGCTCGACGGCCCGAAGTGGTGCGCCAGCTCGTCGTACTGCATGAACGTGCTGTAGATTATCGGCACGCCGAGGTAGACGTCGAGCACGATGGCGATCGTCTGCAGCTCGCGGACGATGACGTTGGTCAGGATGCGCACGAACGGGAAGATTCCTTCGGAATGCGTGCGGCGCCGGGCGAGCTCGCCGACGTTTCGCTCCCATTCCTCGCGCAGCCATTCCAGCACCGCCTGCGCCGCCATCCGGATCATCCGCACGGGATGGATCAGCATCAGGATCGCCATCCGCGTCCCGCCTAACCGTCGGTACACCGATAACCGCTCGCGGGTGGCGACGGTGAAGGCGACGGTGCGGGCGTCGCCGTCGAGCAGGTTCACGTAGCTCGACCCGCCGTACAGCGCACCCGATGCGCCGATGCGGTCGCGGATGTATTGCACGCCCTGCGGTGCATTGCAGGTGATGACGCGATGTGCTTGCTTGTCGTAGAACCTGAAGGCGGGAATGCGCGCGTTCTCGCCGTACATGATCCCGGCCTGGCAATACGGCGTTGCGCTCGGCAGCCCGCAGAACCAGTGGCGGACCGAGTAGCCGCCGTCGCGCAGCAGTCGCGCGATGGTCGGGCAGTAGCCGAGATCGAGCGCGCGTCGCAGGTCGGCGTGGCTCAGCGCGTCGATCTGGAGCACGATCAGTCCGCGGCGGGCAGGGTCACGTCGCTCGCGGCGAAAGAGTGAATACTTGAACCGGTAGTACCAGCCGAGCAGCGAGCGTACCGGCGGCTTTTCCGCCATCACGCGCGGCGGCCGGTTTCCACTACCAGCACGGGCGAGGTCAGGAGACGACATGCAGGACTCGGCGGCGCTCGGCGTCATGATCGCGTTCACGGCGGGGATCCTGAGCTTTCTCTCCCCGTGCGTCCTCCCGCTCGTGCCGAGCTACGTCACCTTCGTGACCGGGCTCTCGCTGGAGGATGTCTCGCGGACCCGCCATGTCGCGCTGGTTCATTCGCTCCTGTTCGTCTGCGGCTTCACCGCGATCTTCGTCGCGCTCGGCGCGGGTGCGACCGCGCTCGGCGTCCTGCTTGCGGCATGGCGCGAGTGGATCGGGCGCATCGGCGGCGTGCTGCTCATCGTGTTCGGGCTGATCCTGCTCGAGGTGATCCGCATCCCGGCGCTGTCCCGTGATCGTCGAATCTACCTTGCCGACAAGCCGGTCGGATATCTCGGCAGCGTCGTGGTCGGGGTTGCGTTCGGTGCCGGCTGGACGCCGTGCATCGGGCCGGTGCTCGGCGGAATACTCTCGCTCGCGTCGGCGACAGCGAGCGTCGGGCGTGGTGTCGGGCTGCTGCTCGCGTACTCCGCCGGGCTGGCGATCCCGTTCCTCCTTGCGTCGCTGGCCATCGAGCGCTTCCTCGCGCTGTTCCTGCGCATGCGGTCCGCTCTCGCGTGGGTGTCGCGGATCTCGGGGGCGCTGCTGATCGTCGTCGGTGTGCTGCTGGCCAGCGGCTGGTTCACGATGCTCGCGGCCTGGCTGCAGCGGCTGACGCCGGCCGCGCTGCAGGGACGGCTCTGACCGCGTCGCGTTAGGCCTGACGGCCGTTCGTGCTCGGCTGCTCGCCGAGCCACTCGGCCGCCCGGCGAAGCAGCTCGCGGACGGGGACGGGCTTGAGCAGCACGTCGCGGCAGCCGGCGGCGCGGCAGCGCTGCACTGTCAGCGGGTCGTCGCGCCCCGTCAGTGCCACGGTGACGCGTGGCAGCGCCTCGCGCCCGGCGAGCAGCGAGAGCACGCTCAGGCCATCGCCGTCAGGCAGCGACATGTCGAGGAGCATCAGGTCCGGCCGCTCGGCCTCGCACGCGCGAACCGCCGCCGCGATCGAGCCCGCGACAGCGACTCGTCTCCCCGTCTCCGCGAAGAGGATCTCCAGCGGTCCGGTGACGTGATTGCTGTCGTCGACGATCAGCACGAGCGGCGGCTGACCACCGCTCATGCCGCGGGCTGTTGCGTCGGGACGGTGAAGAAGAACCGGCTGCCGCGTCCCAGCTCGCTGTCGAGCCAGATGCGTCCGCCGTGCAGCTCGACGAGCTTGCGAGCGATCGTCAGGCCGAGCCCCGTCCCATGATGCTGGCGCGAGGCCGACGCATCGACCTGCGCGAATTCCTGGAAGACGAGGTCATGATGGTCGGCGGCGATCCCGATCCCGCTGTCGCCGACTTCGACCAGCACCGTCGTCCGGTCCTCATAGTACGGACACGCATGCACCCACACATGACCGCCCGGCGGCGTGAAGTCGATCGCGTTGCCGAGCAGGTTCCCGAGGACGTGTGCAAGCTTCTCGCGATCAGCGACGAGACGGGGGGTGTCGGCCCCGATCTGCACGTCGAGGTTGAGCTGCTTCCGCGCCACCAGCGACTCATTCAGCCGGCGCACCTGGTCGATGACGTCGCCGATCGAGATCTCCGTCGGCGAGAGCTCGAGCTGGTTCGCGGCGCCACGGGCATACGTCAGGATTTCGCCGACCATGTCGAGCAGCCTGCGGCCGCCGCCAATGATTCCCGCGATGCTGTCCTGCTGCCGCTGGCTCAGCGGGCCGAGGATCCCGTCACGGAGAATCTCGGCGTGCGTTATGATCGCCGTCAGCGGCGTGCGCAAGTCGTGCGAGATGTTCGCGAGGAATTGCGTCTTCAGCGAATCGCGCGCATTCAGCTCGGCGATGTCGCGCAGCGCGGCCTGGTACGCGTTCTCGATCGCGGCCAGCCGCGACTCGACCGAGGCCGGCGAGTTGAGCGAACCAGCGGGGCTCGCGTCAGTGCGTGACGTCATGGGCCAAAACTATCGGTGCTGGCCGGCTCTGCCAATGGCGCGTCCTCGTCGTCAGTGTCCTCGTCTCCACCGCGCGCGATCGATTCTTCCAGCTCCTGTCGGCGCAGCAGCCGCCAGTACCGCCCGCGCGCCCGCATCAGCTCCGTGTGCACGCCCTGCTCGACGACTACCCCGTCATCGAGCACGATGATCCATGACGCATCGCGCAGTGCGCTGATCCGGTGCGATGCGATCACCGCCGTCCTCCCGGCCAACGCGGTTCGCAATGAGCGGAGGATTTCGGCCTCCGTGTGCGAATCCACCGCTGATAACGCGTCGTCGAGCAGCACGATGCGCGGTCGTCGTGCCAGCGCGCGCGCGAGCGCCGCCCGCTGCTTCTGTCCGCCGGAGAGATTGATCCCCCGCTCGCCCAACATTGTTCCCCACCCGTGCGGGAAGCCGGCGATCGTGTCCTCGAGCTGCGCGACGTGCGCGGCGAAGCGCGCGTCGTCAGGCACCGCTTCCGTCTCCTCGGCCTTCAATCCGACCGGCAGCGCGTGCGACGCCAGGCCATACGCGACGTTCGACGCGATCGTATCGCTGAAGAGGAGCGACTCCTGCGGCACGTAGCCGATTTCGGCGCGGAGTGCGTCGAGGTCGAGTCGCGTCGTCGGCACGCCGTCGATCAGGATCTCGCCCTCCTGCGCGTCGTGGAAGCGCGGGATGAGGTCCATCAGCGCGCTCTTGCCGCTGCCGGTCGCCCCGACGATTCCCACCGTCGAGCCGGCGGCGATGGTGAAGCTCACATTCCGGAGCACCCACCGTGGCTCGGTGCCCTCCCGCGACGGGTAGTGGAAGCCGACGTCACGAAACTCGATCGCGCGACCGGCACCAGCCGCGGGGAGTGCCGCCGGTGAAGCGGCCGACGTGACGTTAGGCGTGGCATCGAGGATCTCGAGCAGCCGCTCGAGTGACGTCGCTCCGCGCTGGAACAGGTTCGTCACCCACCCGAGCGCGATCAGCGGCCAGGTGAGCAGCGAGAGGTAGAGTCCGAAGGCGACGAACGAGCCGACCGAGATCGTCCCGCGCGCGGCGAGCACGCCGCCGAATCCGAGGACGATGAGCGTGCCGAGTCCAGCGAGCAGCCCGTACGACGGCTGCATCGCGCCGTAAAGGCGCGCCAGCCCGAGGTTCCGCTCCATGTACTCCTCGCTCATCGCGCGGAAGCGGCCGATCTCCGCTGCCTCCTGCCGGTAGGCGCGGACGACGCGGACGCCGGACAGGTTCTCCTGTGTGAGAGTCGTCACCTTCCCGAAATGCGATTGCACCTCCTCGAACCGATCGTGGATCATGTTCCCGAGCTTGAGGGTAAGCACCGGGAGCGCGAGCATCGGCAGGAGGGCGAGCCCCGTGAGGCGGTGGTCGATGCGCAGCATGTAGTACAGCGCGAATGCACCGCCGAAGATGGTGTTGACGAGGTACATGATCGCCGGGCCGGCGGTCATGCGGACAGCACTGAGGTCGTTGGTCAGGCGCGCCATGATCTCGCCGGTGCGCATGCGGGCGTAGAAGCCGGAGTCGAGCCGCTCGAGATGCGCGAACAGATCGTTGCGCAGGTCGTACTCGACGCGGCGGCTGATGCCGTTGAGCAGCTCACGCATCCCATAACGCGCGGCGCCGCCGGCGACCGCGAGCCCGATCATCCACCACGCGAGGTTCCAGACCCGGCTCATTGGCGCACCCTGTCGCATGCTCTCGATCGCGTCACCGAGCAGCCGCGGGACGACGCTCGTCAACGCGGCCGACAGCACGACCAGGAACAGCCCGAACGCGAGCGAACCGCGGTACGGTCGGAAGTACGGAATGAGGCGTCTAAGTACCTTCATGGGTGGCACATGGCTTGCGCTTTAGACGGGGTCTGACCCCATATTCAAGTGCTACGGATGGAGTGCACGGAACAGCGCAGGCTCCACGCTTTTTTCTCTCGAGGAAATACACGATGACCACGAAGTATATCCGCTCCTTCGTCCCGGTGCTCGCACTCGCCTTCACGGCGGGCGCATGCACGACGAAGGACAAGGCGAGTGATTCGCTCGCTGTCGACACGTCGCTCAACCGTGACCTCGCGCTGGCGAACCGTGACAGCGCCGCACAGCCGCAGCTGAAGGACGTGCCGAACGGCGCGGCGGCGACCCCGACGCGCACCGGCTCGAGCGCGGGCAGCACCGCGCCGCGGACGACCACCACGCGCACGACGACCACCACGACGCCGCGCACGACGACGCCGACGACCACGTCGAGCGGGAATCGCGTCACCACCGGCACGACCGGTGGCGGCGGTGCGGTCGGCACGCTGCCGAGCGGCACCACGCTGTATCTCGCGTCGAACGCGCGCGTCTGCACCAACACGAACAAGGTCGGCGACACCTTCACCGCGACGCTGAACAATGCGGTCAGCTCGGGTGGCGTCACCGTCCCGGCCGGCTCGCAGGTCAAGCTGGAAGTCACCTCGCTCAAGCGCAGCGAGAACGCGCAGGACAACATCGTGATGGGCTTCCGCGTCGTCTCGGTCAACGTCCGCGGCACGTCGTACCCGATCGACGGCACCGTCGCCGCTTCGAGCTCGATCGAGAAGGTTCGCAACGAGTCGAGGGGGAAGGACGTCCAGAAGGTCGCGACCGGCGCAGTGTTAGGCGCGATCGCCGGCCAGGTCCTCGGCAAGAACACGAAGGGCACCGTCATCGGCGCCGCGGCTGGTGCCGCCGCCGGCACCGCCGCAGCGGCGGCGACGGCGAACTACGAGGGCTGCCTGCCGAGCGGCGGCGCGCTCAGCGTCACCACGACAGCGCCGGCGCAGATCAAGCTCTAAGGCTCCGCCGCGGTAAGCGGTAAGCGGTAAGCGGTAAGCAGTAAGCAGTAAGCAGTAAGCGAACGGCGTCGAAGCTGCGCAGCTTCGACGCCGTTCGTGTTTTCGCAGTTGCTTGCTGCTTACTGCTGATCGCTTATTCCCGATCCCCTGACCCCTGACCCCTGCAGTCAATACCCCACCGCGCCCCCCGAGGCGCGCGGATCGACGAACCCCTCCCACCCGCCTTTCACGCGCATCACGCCGTGCGCCTGAGCGACGCTCCCTACCGCGGCCATCCCATAGCCCATTGCGGTAAGCGAATCGAGCGTCGCCTGAGTCAACCCCCCGCGTTCGTAGCGCAGTGAATCGGGCAGCGCCTGATGATGGATCCGCGGTGCGCTCATCGCATCGGCCAGCGTCATCCGGTGATCGATCACGTTGAGGATGATCTGCGACGTCGCCGTTATGATGCGCGGGCCCCCGCGCGCGCCGATCACGAGGAGCAACCCGCCGGCGGGATCGAGCACGATCGTCGGCGACATCGCGCTGAGCGGCCGCTTCCCCGGCTGCACCGCGTTCGCCTCACCCTGCATCAGCCCGAATTGATTCGGCGTTCCCGGCTGCGCGGCGAAATCGTCCATCTCGTTGTTGAGGAAGAAGCCCGCACCACGCACCCAGACGCCGCTCCCGAACAGGCCGTTGAGCGTCGTCGTCGTCGCGACCGCGTTGCCGCTCGCGTCGACGACCGAGTAGTGCGTCGTCTCGTTCCCCTCTCTCAACGTGCGCAGCTTCGACTCGATCACCGCCGTCGGCGTCGCGCGGCCGTCGCCGATCGTCGCCGCGACCCCGCGCGCGTACTCCTTGCTCGTCAGCTTTGCCGTCGGCACCTTGGCGAACGCGGGATCGGCCAGCGCCTCGTTCCGATCGACGAACGCGCGCTGGTACGCAGAGCCGAGCAGGTGCAGGTAGGCGGTGCTGCCGAACGGTGGCGTCGTCGGCGCCGTCTCGAGAATGTTCAGCGTCTCGACCACCGTCACACCGCCTGACGACGATGGCGGCATGCTGAAGAGCGTGTAGCCGCGATAGGTCGCCCTGACCGGGTCGCGCCAGATCGGCTTGTACCGGCGCAGGTCCTCGACCGTTATGATCCCGCCGCCGCGCCGCATCTCGGCCGCGAGCGAATCGGCGACGGGGCCGCGATAGAATCCATCGGCACCGCGCGCGGCGATCGCGCGCAGCGTTCGCGCCAGCTCCGGCTGCCGCAGCGTCGCGCCGGCTCGGAGCGGCGAACCGCCGGGAGCGAACACCGCACCACCGGCGAACTGTCCGATCAATGCCGCATCTCGCGCAAACGAGTGCGCGAGCGCCGTGTCGATCTCGAACCCTTCGTCAGCGAGTCGGATCGCTGGCGCCATCACCTCGGCCAGTGAGAGCGCGCCGAAACGCTTCTGCGCCGCGACGAGCCCCGCGACCGCGCCAGGCACCCCCGACGCGAGGTGCCCGACCAGGCTCTTGTCGGTGAGCTTGCCCGCCGAGTCGATGTACATGTTGCGCGTCGCGGCAAGCGGTGCGACCTCACGATAGTCGAGCGCCGCGCTTCGGCCGTCGGCCATCCGGATCACCATGTACCCGCCGCCGCCGATGTTGCCGGCTTCCGGATAGGTGACCGCGAGCGCGAAGCCGACCGCGACCGCCGCGTCCACCGCGTTGCCTCCGCGCTTCATGATCTCGACCCCGGCCGCGCTCGCGCGCGACTCGTTCGACGAGACCATCCCGTGCTCGGCGAATTGAGCCTTGGCGCCGGCGCGGAATGGCCAGCTCGCCGGGAATTCAGGCGCGACTCGCGCCGGGATCGACGGGCCGGCGGGGTCGAGCGGTCGAACGTTAGGCGCTCGATGACACGCCGAGGCCGCGACGATCGTGATGAGGGCGAGCGTTGTTGGGCGCATGATGGATTGCAGGTGTTGGTGCGGCGCGATCCGCCGCCGCGCGACCGCCGATGCTAGCGGCCGAGGCCGAGCTTGAAACCGAGTCGCGTCGTCTGCTGCTGGTATTGGCGGCGATCGCTCCCGCTCAATCCCTTGCTCTCGTGCAGCGCGACGCCGTACTCCTGCACGAGGAACGCCTCACCGAGCCCGCTGAATCCGTAGCCGAATCCGTAGCCGATGCCGATGCGAGGATCGATGTTCCGGTCCGGCGGCAGGCGGCGCCCGTCGCGATCGGACGTGAAGTTCTCGAACGCGATCACGCCGGCATTGAGCACCACCAGCTGGTGGAATCCCGGCGACCCGCCGCCGCCGACGCTGAACTGTGCGCCCATCGTGTACACGTTGACGTGTGCGTCGCAGCAGCCGTTCGGGATCGATCCGGTTGCCGCCTGGATGCTGTCCACATAAAGCATCGGCACATGTGCGTAGGATGCCGTGACCCCGAACGCGCTGCCGGGGCTGAGCGCGACTTCGAGCGATCCTGCGTACTCGATCGTCTGCGAGAAGCCCCACGCCGTCTTCGTCGAGCCGTCGAAGACGTCCTGCAGGTTGAACAATCCGACCGACGCGCCGATGAACAATTTTGGATCGCGCTTCAACCCTCCCTTCGGGACGCGGAGGATCTGCGCGCCAGCCGGCGCAGCAAGCAGGGTGAAGAGCGCAAGAAGCGCGAGACGACGCACGCGGGTTCCTCCATCGTGTAACTTGCCGGTGACCAGCCGCAGCCCGTAACTTAGCGGCCGCTCACGGGGGCCGACAGCAGACGCCGCCCGCGACGCGCCCCGACGCCGACTCTCGCCCGACCGCCGTGCTCGATCCGCGGATCACCGAACATCGCAATCCGCGCTCCGCGGACATCGATCTCGCCTCTCCCCTCGAGATCGTCGAGATCATCAACGCCGAAGATCGTACCGTCGCTGACGCTGTCGCGTCGCAGAAGCAGGAGATCGCCGAAGCGATCAACATCGCCGAAGCGTCGTTCCGGCAGGGGGGCCGTCTCGTCTACGCCGGCGCAGGAACCTCGGGGCGCCTCGGCGTTCTCGACGCGTCCGAGTGCCCGCCGACCTTCGGCGTCGACTTCGACATGGTCATCGGGCTGATCGCCGGCGGTTACGATGCGCTGCTTCGCGCACAGGAGGGCGCCGAGGACAGCCCGGCCGGCGGCGCGCGCGACGTGGACGCGCTGTCACTCGGCCGGCGCGATTTCCTCGTCGGCATCGCTGCATCGGGAGGAACGCCCTACGTTCGCGGTGCCCTCGTCCGTGCCCGCGAGCTCGGTGCGCGCACGGCGATCGTCGCCTGCACGCCGCCGCCGGCGGAAGTCCTGCAGGCTGCAGACGTCGCGATCGTGGCGATCACCGGGCCCGAAGTCGTCACCGGCTCGACGCGCATGAAGGCCGGCACCGCGACGAAGCTCGTGCTCAACATGATCACCACCGGCGCGATGATCCGCATCGGAAAGACGTATGGCAACCTGATGGTCGACCTTCGCGCGACCAACGCGAAGCTCCGCGACCGCAGCGAACGGATCATCGTCGAAGTCACCGGCGTCGACCGCGCCGAGGCGCGCCGGCTCCTCGCCGACGCGGGTGACCGGGTGAAGACCGCAATCGTGATGCACGCGCTGCACACCGATCGCGCCGGGGCTGAGCGTGCACTCGAGAACGGAGGGGGAGTTGTCCGGCGTGTCATCCCCGGCCCGCCGCCCCCGGTCCGGTGACCGCAACGAGTCGTGCGTCGCTGCCTAACGGCAACAAGGAAGGCGCGTCGGGTGTCGTCGTCGGGCTCATGTCCGGCACATCGCTCGATGGCATCACCGCGGCCGTCGTGCGCTTCACCGATGGAGAGCCGCGCACCCGCATCGAGCTCCTCGCCTGGCTCACGCACCCGTACACCGCCGCCCAGCGCGCCCGGCTCGCTGCAGCACTCGCCGGCGTCACGCCGGCCGCTTACTGCCGGCTGAACTTCGATCTCGGCGGCTGGCTCGCCGATGCCGCGGTCGCGGCGATCGCCGAAGCCGGCGTGGCTCGCGGTGAGATCGCTGCGATCGCCTCGCACGGCCAGACGATCTGGCACGAGCCGGGACATTCCACCTGGCAGCTCGGCGAAGCGGCCGTGATCGCCGAGCGCACCGGGATCGACGTGATCGCCGACTTCCGTGTCCGCGACGTCGCCGCGGCCGGGCAGGGGGCGCCGCTCGTCCCGATCGCCGACGCGCTCCTCTTCGCCGACGATCAGCAGTGGCGCGCGCTCCAGAACATCGGCGGGATCGGCAACGTGACGGTCGTCCCGCCTAACGGCGACCTGCGCGCCGTGCGTGCCTTCGACACCGGTCCCGGTGTCGCCGTGATCGATGCGGTCGCGCGCCGCGCCGACCCATCACTGCCTTACGATGTCGATGGACGGCTCGCCCGCGCCGGCCGCGCCAGTGAGGGCGTGGTCGATGAGCTGCTCGCCGCGCCGTATTTCTCCGCCGAACCGCCGAAGTCCACCGGTCGCGAGCTGTTCAGCGCACAGTATGCGGAGTCACTCGCCGAGCGCTGCACGCTGCGCGAGCCGGCGGCATCAGCCGCCGACATCGTCGCGACGGCCACGCTGCTCACCGCGCGCAGCATCGCCGATGCCTACCGCCGATTCATCCCCGAGCCGGTGGCTGATGTCCTGCTCTCGGGCGGCGGCGCGCGCAACCCCGCGCTCGTCGAGGCGATTCGCGCCGAGCTTCCCGACCGCAGCGTTCGCGCCTTCAGCGATGTCTTCTTCGACGGTGAGGCGAAGGAAGCCGTGGCGTTCGCGTTCCTTGGCTGGCTCCATCTTCGCGGACGCGCCGGCAACGTCCCCGCCGCGACCGGAGCGCGCGGTCCGCGGATACTGGGCAAGCGCACCCCGGCGTGAGCGATCCAGCGACGATGTGACGCGACGCACGCAGCGACGCGCGCAGCGACGCACGCAGCGCACTGCGAGCGTTGTCATCACGCGCCATGCGCTATCTTTTCATGAATGGCAACAACGCCGACACCGACCGCGGTCGCGCAGCACGTCGTGCCGCGTCTCGACTGGAGCCAGGACCGCGGCTTCGATGCATCGCGCGAAGTCCGTGAGTGTGGGCTCGAGCTGGGCGTCGGTGGATTCGTCCTCGGAGCCGCGCCGCAGGACGATGTCCGTGCGCTGACGAAAGAGCTCCGGTCGCGCGCCAGGCAGCCGCTGCTCATCGCGGCGACGATGGAGCGCGGTGCCGGACAGGCGCTGCTCGGCGCCACCGGCCTCCCACCGCTGGCCGCGATCGCGTCGTTAGGCGATGCCGATGCCGTGCGCAAGGCCGCCCGCCTAACGGCGCGCGAGGCGAGGACGCTCGGCGTCACGTGGGCGCTCGCCCCTGTGCTCGACCTCGACCTCAATCCCGACAACCCCATCGTCGGCTCGCGCTCGTTCGGCAGCGATCCGGTCGAGGTCGCGAAGCTCGGCGCGGCGTGGATCGAGGCCTGTCAGCAGGAGGGCGTCCTCGCCTGCGCCAAGCATTTCCCCGGACACGGCCGCACCGCAACCGACTCACAGCTCGAACGGCCGTCGGTCAGGGTCACCCGGCACGAGCTCATGGAGCGCGACCTCATCCCGTTCCGCGCCGCGATCAAAGCCGGCGTCGCGTCGGTGATGACCGCTCACGTCGCCTTTCCATCGCTCGATCCCGCCGGCCCACCGGCGACGCTGTCGATGGCCATCGTGCGGGTCCTCCTTCGAGAGCGCCTCGGCTTCGATGGGCTGGTCGTCACCGATTCACTCGACATGAAGGGCCTCACGTCGGCCGTTTCCGAGCAGGATGCGGCTGTCGCCTCACTGTTCGCGGGCTGCGACCTCGTGTTGATGCCGACCGACCTCGATGCGACCGTCGCGGCGCTCAACGAGGCGATCGTCGATGGCACGCTCGACGGAGAGCTGCTTCTTCGCTCGCAGCGGCGGCGCCTCAAGTGGGCGCAGTGGGCTGCGCCGCCGAGCGACTGGCGGAAGGCTTCCACCTTTGACGTCGCGACCGGGCACGAGCTCTCCGAGAAGGTGATCACGGTCGCGCGCGGCGACGCGTCGAAGCTGAACGGGGCGCTCGAGCTGGTCGTGATCGATGACGACGCTGGAAATCCGAGGGCGCCGAACAGGGACAGCTTCGCGACAGCACTGCGCACGGCGGGCTTTGTGGTCCGCGATGAGGGCCCCCTCTCGGCCGGCGCGACGCGCGTCGTGGCCGTGTTCGGCGACGTGCTGCGCGGGAAGGGCCGTCCCGGCTACAACCAATGCAGCATCGATGCAGCCAACGCCGCGGTCGCCGCCGCCGCCAGCGAGGGCCGGAGATCGCTGCTGATTCAGTTCGGCCATCCGCGGCTCGCGGGTGAGCTCCGCGCCGAGACCATGATCACCGCCTGGAGCGGCGAGCGAGCGATGCAGGAGGCAGCAGCCCGCTGGCTAGCCCGGAGGCGGGCGTAGTTTGCGAGTCGTGTGCTCCCGGACGACGTCGGGAGCACGCACGATGTTCCGGGTCGGGCGCAGCTACTTCAGGAGCGCGCGCACCGCTGCTGCTGGGACGGCGTAGATGATCCGGCCCGCCGCCTCGCCTGCTCCGCCGTAGACGATTCCGGCAATCGAGCCGTCCGCGTCGAATACCGGGCTTCCGCTGGAGCCGTCGGCTGCAAACGCGTCGATCTGGAGCACGGTAGCGATCGACTTCGCGATAGTACCGACGCCAAGCGTGCTCCGCTCGATCACAGTCATGGTGCTCCCGTCCATCGGCGTACGATTTCCGAGCGGAAATCCCATGATCGCAACCGGGGCTCCGACCTTCGGAGCACCTGTGGCGATCTTCGAGACGAACGGGAATGAGCCTCCGTGCTCCACGTGGAGCACGGCTAGATCCGCGTCGCCGGCGAGGCGCTCGATCCGCGCCGGGAGCCAGTCCTTCGTGTCGGCGTAAGCGACCGCAATCCGGCGCGCCGTCTCCCCGCCCGCGGCGCGAACGAGATGCCGGTTGGTCATGATCGAGCCGTCCGCGGAGACGCAGACGCCGGAGCCCGAGTACATCGTCCCGTCGGGCATCTCGACGGCGATCATCACGACCGCGTGCCCGTTGGTGCGCGCGATCGCCTCGTAGTCCATTCGCGCCGCCGTCGCGATCGCGCCGCGGCGTGATGGCGTGATGCTTTCCCGCCTGGCCGCTGCCAGCGCCGAATCCAGACCGGCGAGTCGTCCGGTCATCGCGTGCATGTCGCGACCGATCGCGGTGCCGACCGAGTCGTTCCGCTTGCGCAGCGCCTCGAGCTCGATGCGGCGCTCCGAACCGCTGCGCCGGGCCGACCACATCGCGTAGGCTGCCAAACAGATCGCGACCGCAACGCACGCCGCGAGCGTCAGGCGGAGCGCGCGGGTCTGGTGCCCCACGGCGACAGCGACTCGCTCGGTGGTCGACCCTCTCGTCACCGGTTGGTCGTCGGCGTCGAACCGGATCTTCGGGCCGTGCGCGCCGAGCCGGATGACGTCGCCACCGCTGAGACGTTGCTCGCCGCGCACGCGCGTTCCGTTCACGTAGACGCCGTTCGTGCTGTTGCTGTCGTGCACGATCGCGGCGCCATCTTCGACTCGAACCTCGGCGTGACGCGCCGAAACATCGAGGTCCGCGGTCGGGTCGAAGCGCACATCGCAGCGCGCATCCCGGCCAAGCGTGAGGCGCGCTGAACCTTGGGCGTGCGTCTGACCAGCGAGCGTCACCTTGAGGTTCGCGAGCCGCGGGCTCTCTGGCCGAATGGCAACCGGTCGCGGAAGACCCAGGCGACCGCGGCGAGCGCCGCGACGATGAGGAGGACCGCGAGAGTGCGTCGCTGCCGGGTGATCACCGCCATCTCACCGGTCGTCGGCCGCGCGATCGCCGCA
>JBJMNK010000062.1:0-47946 GCA_045804265.1 Gemmatimonadaceae bacterium
GTGTTCTCGATCGGGAGCTTCACGCGCTACTCGGAAGTGACCGCGGCGAAGGCGAGCGGTATCAGCTTCTTCCGCCTGATCGCGCCGATCATGGTCGGCGCGGCGATGGCGGCGGTGTTCGGCCTCGCGTTAGGCGAGCTGGTGCCGATCACGACGGCGAAGCGCAACGACATCCTCGAGGAGGACAAGTCGACGCGCGGCACGGAGCGTTACAACTTCGTCTACTCGGCGGAGAATGGCCGGGTCTACAAGGCCGCGTCACTGTCGGTGCCCAACTCGCAGATGGGCAACTTCCAGATCGAGCGGAAGGGGAACGGGAAGCCGGACTATCCGACGGTGGTCATCAACGCCGCGACGGCGACGTTCGCCGACCGGAAGGGATGGACGCTGCACAAAGGCGCGACGCACGTGGTCAGCGACAATGGTCCTGATTTCGTCGTGAGCTTCGACTCGCTGAAGGATCGCGGGATGATCGAGATGCCGGCCGACCTGCTGGCGACCCCGCGCTCGCCGCACGAGATGGGCTACCGCGATCTTGGCAAGTTCATTCGCGCGCTGCAGCGGTCGGGCGGCGACGTCAATGAGCTCAAAGTCGAACAGGCGCTCAAGGTCGCGATCCCGGTGACCTGCCTGATCATCGCGCTCTTCGGCGCCCCATTGGCGACGAGCACACAACGCGGTGGTGCCGCCTACGGAATCGGCGTCAGCCTCGGGGTCACGATCGTCTTCCTGATGATGATCCAGCTGACGAAGGCCGTTGGGGGGAAAGGGCTGCTCCCGCCCGACCTCGCGGCCTGGCTTCCCAACATCATCTTCGGCATCGTCGGCGGTTACCTCCTCTCCCGAGCACGCACGTGAGCAGCGGATCGTTTCCGCAGGACACCGACCCGCGCGCGACCGCGGCATTTCCCGTTGTGCAGCGCACCGGGATCCGGCTCTTCCGCCGGATGGCGCGCTGGGCGACGGGCAACATGCGCGACCTCGGTTACCGCGCGTATTTCCTGCGCGACATCGGGCGCGCGCTCGCTGACCCCGCGACCTACATCCCCGAGACCATCCGCCAGATGCGGAACATCGGGGTGGATTCGATCCCGCTCGCCTGCATCGTCGCCGCCTTCATCGGCGGCGTCATCGCACTGCAGGTGCGCTACCAGCTCTTCCAGGGGATTCAGTTGAGCATCGTCGCGCTCTCGGCGCGGCAGATGGTGGTGCTCGAGCTCGGGCCGCTGCTGACGGGGCTCGTGCTCACGGGTCGCGTCGGCGCGCGCATGACCGCCGAGATCGGGACGATGCGCGTGACGGAACAGATCGACGCGCTCGAGACGTTGGCCTACGACCCGATCGCGTTTCTCGTCGTGCCGCGACTGCTCGCCGCGCTGATCATGCTGCCGGTGCTCACGGTGTTCGCCGATGCGGTCGGGATCCTGTCGGCATGGCTCACGTCCGTGCTGGCGACCGATGTGCTGTCGTCGCAGTTTCAGGAGGGGTTGAAGCTGGGCTTCGCGCCGTTCCAGATTTTTTACAGCCTGCTCAAGGCGATCATGTTCGGCGGCGCGATCGCATTCGTCTGCTCGTACGAAGGCTACATCACCGAAGCCGGCGCCGAGGGCGTCGGTCGGTCCACGGCGAAGGCGGTGGTGATCGCGAGCGTCGCGATCCTCACGCTCGACGCGCTGACCGCGGCGCTCCTCGCGCAACAACTACAGGGATGAAGAGAAAGAACGAAGTGCTGGTCGGGTTCGTCGTCGCGCTGGCGGTCGTGCTCGGAGTGTTAGGCACGCTCTGGCTGGTGCGCGGCGGGCTGACGTCGGGATATCCGCTCTACGCGGTCTTTCCCTGGGGCTCGGGGCTGAAGCAGGGGCAGCCCGTGCTCCTCTCGGGGGTGAACGTCGGCTACGTCGGCGACATCAACCTCGAGAAGAACGGGACGCTGACAGTGACGATGCGGATCATGAAGGACTACGACGTCCCGTCGGGCACCGTCGCGACCGTCGAGCCTAACGGCCTGTTCGGCGACATGGAGATCGCGCTCCGCGCCAGCGGCCCGAGCCCGGTGCACTACAGCGCCGGCGACACGGTCCCCGCCGGAAAGCCGAGCGTGACGATGGCCGACCTGCTCGCCCGGCTGGATACCGTCAGCCGCGGGGTGCGAACGATGTCCGACGCGTTCACGGTGGAGCTGGTGCAGAACCGCGGCATCGCCGACCTCCGCGAGACGCTCGAGCAGAGCGCGCGCTTCATGCGCCAGCTCAACGAGATCGCCGCGCAGCAGAGCGTCGAGATCTCGCGCACGACGGCGGCACTGCGGCGGACGGCGGGCGCGATCGACAGCGCGTCAGTGGATTCGACCGTGCGCAACCTGCAGGCGACCAGCGCGAACATGACGCACCTGACGAGCGACCTGCAGCAGACCACGACCCACATGAACTCCCTGCTGGCCAAGCTCGACAACGGTCAGGGAACAGCCGGAAAGCTCCTCACCGATACGCTCCTCTATCAGGACCTGCGGAACGTGGTGGGCCGAGTGGACTCGCTGACGGCGGACTTCAAGCGGAACCCGAAGAAGTACATCAACCTGCGGATCTTCTAGGGCGAGAGGGCGGGGGCAGCTCTCTTTGGCTCAATTCTCCGTACCGTGCGGACCGCCGGATCGGTCTCGCCGGCGAGTCGTAACAGCTGGACTACAATCACACGGATTACGCGGATTTCACGGATGACAGCGATGGCTGCATCGCAGGCGGAGAAGTGCCGGCGCGCTGCGTTCCCTTGACCGAGGAGTGATCCGCGTCATCCGTGAAATCCGTACAATTGTAGTTCAGCCGTTGAAGGGCTGAACGATTCTGGGGCAAGTGGAGCGAGTCCGTCTCGCCTAACGCCGCGAGCGGTTGACTCGTGGCTCGAGCGGGATCGCGCCGCCCGGAATTGCGCGGAGTTCTCTGCGCCGCAACCAGCAGCTTGCGGTCCCCGGGCATGCATCGTTCGCGACGCGACACGTTCCCCACGTCCCGCCGCTTGTCGCCCGCAGTTCTCCCGCGCACATTGCGGCGATGACCGCCTCTCCCCGCACTGCCCTCCCCCGCAAGATCGGGCTCTGGACCGCAGTCGCGGTTCTCGTCGGCTCGACGATCGGCTCCGGGATCTTCCGCTCCCCCGCCGGGATTGCGACGAAGCTCCCCGGCCCGTTTCCGATGCTCACCGTCTGGGCGGTGGGCGGGCTGTTCGCGCTCTGTGGTGCGCTCGCTCTGGCCGAGGTCGCGGGCGCGTACCCGCGCACGGGCGGGATGTACGCCTACATCCGCGAGGGATGGGGTGAACTCCCGGCCTTTCTCTTCGGCTGGGCCGAGCTCTCGGTGATCAGGGCGGCATCGTTAGGCGCGGTGTCGAGCACCTTCGCCGCGTACTTCCTCCGCTTCATGGGCCACGACCCGGCGCAGGAGCCGTACGCGACTCAGGTGCACTGGATCGCCGCGATCGCTATCGCGCTGACGGCGACGTTCAACTACGTCGGCGTGCGCTGGGGCGCACTCGTGCAGAACCTGACGACGATCGCCAAGTACGTCGGGCTGCTGGTGATCATCGTCGTCGCCCTGGCGATCGGGCTTCCGCACACCGGCGGGCATTTCACGCCGGCAAATCCGCCGGGGAGCTTTTCGGTCGCGCCCTTCGGGCTTGCGCTCGTCGGCGTGCTCTGGGCCTTCGACGGGTGGGCCGACCTCAGCTTCGTCGCCGGCGAAGTGAAGGATCCTCGGCGCAACCTGCCGCGCGCGCTGATCATCGGCACGCTGGCGGTGATCGCGATCTATCTCCTGGCCAACGTCGCGTACCTGTCGGTGATGACGGTTGACGAGATCGCGAAATCGCCGCTCGTAGCGGCTGACGTCGCGGCGCGGGTGATCGGGAACGGTGGTGTCGTCTTCGTCGCGACGACGGTGATGCTCTCGACGTTCGGTACGCTGAATGGCTCACTGCTGACGGCGCCGCGCATCTTCTTCGCGATGGCCGACGACGGGTTGTTCTTCCGCCCGGTGGCCAGGGTACACCCGAGGTTCGAGACGCCGTACGTCGCGATCGTCCTCACCGCCGCGTTAGGCATCGTCTTCGTGCTGCTCCGCACCTTCGAGCAGTTGGCCGATGCCTTCGTGACGGCCATCGTTCCGTTCTACGCGTTGGCCGTGGCATCGATCTTCGTGCTGCGCAAGCGGCGCGACTATGACCCGCCATTTCGCGCGCCGCTCTATCCCTTCGTGCCGGCGCTGTTCGTCCTCGCCACGGCCATGCTCCTGGTCAACGCCGTGATCGATCCGTCGAGTCGCACGCCGACGCTGGTGGTATTCGGCGTCATCGTCCTCGGCATCCCGCTCTTCTATCTGACGGTCGGCCGGAATCGCGTCGCGCGCGTGGCAGGCGAGGAGCGCGAAGTCTAGATCGGACAAGGGACGAGGAAGCTGCCGCGGCCTCAGGCCGCGAGCAGGACAAGGGACAAGGAACAAGGGACACGCGCAACGAGGGACAAGGAACGAGGAAGTGGCGCGGTTGATCGTTGTTCCGCGTTATGAGGGACAAGGGAGGACGAGGGACAAGGGAGGACGAGGAAAGGAAAACGAAGGGCGCACGATATTTTCTCCGCAGCCAACAACGAAGAGGGGGCGAGGAACCTGGTGGTTCCTCGCCCCTCTTGTCACTCATACATCAGTATTCATCCTGTTCCCACGTAACGAGTGACGAGGGTGGCGCTACCTCCTCTGTCCCTTGTCCCTCGTACTTCTTTGTCCCTCGTAAAGCCGACCAGAGATCAACGGCGCCGCCTTAGAAGCTGACGCGGATCTGCGCCTGAATCTGGTAGTTCGACGCCAGGTTGTTCGAGACGAACTTCTTGTAGTTCGGGTTGAAGCTGAACGTCGGACTCGTGTTGAGGAGCGTCGCCGTCTGACCGGCCGGAGCCGCGGTGCGGCCACGGTAGTCGAGCAGGTTGTAGAGCTGGAAGCTGCCGCCGATCGGCTGCGCGCCCCAGTGCTCGTTCAGCAGGTTGAGGAAGTTGAAGGCATCGAGCTGGAACGAGACCGTCTGCCCGCCGATGCTCGGCAGCGACTGGCGCGCCGAGAGGTTCAACTGGTTCGTCCACGGGTTGAAGCAGCTGTTGCGCGGGACGATACGGCCACGGTTGTTGCGGAGGCACGGCGTCGTCTCGACGAACCGCTGGAACGCGTCCGCCTGCTGCTGCGGCGTGTAGGTCACGCGATTGCCCGCGCGATCCGTGTACGTCTGGCTGAGGAAGGTGATCTCGGTCGGATCGAGCGCGTTCTTCGGGATGTAGAGCGGATCGTTCGCCGAGAAGCCCTCGCCATTCAGGTCGCCGCTCGTGGTGTAGTCGTACGGAGCGCCGGACTGGCCGAAGTAGATGAACGTCAGGTCCGTCTTCGTCGGGAAGGAGTAGGTCCCGGTCGCGACGATGCGATGCCGCTGCTCGAACACCGAGGTGTTGGTCTCCTGCGAGAGCAGGTCCCCACCCCACGGACGCCCGAACTGGAGCTGCGACACCGCGGTGCTCGACGTGAACGACTGCACATCGAACGCGCGCGAGTAGGTGTAGAACACCGAGCCTTCATAACGGCCGGCATACTTCCGCTGCAGCCCGCCGGTCAGCTGGTAGGCGTGATCCTTCGACTGGTTCGTCACGTCGATGACGCGATCGCGATCCGCGTGCGCGCGGACCGGGATGATGGTCCCCGTGCCTGAGATCGTGCCGTAGATCGTCCGACCATAACGGTCGACGCCCTGGATCCCCTGGAGCGCGAGGTTGCGGTAGAACAGCCCGTGCACGCCTAACGTGTAGATCCCCTCGACCGTCGCGACCCAGTTCTCGGCCAGGCGATGGTCGTAGCCGAGGGTGGTGCGGAGATTCTGCGGGAACTTGAGGTTCGGATCGAGCAGGTCGATCTCCGAGCCCGCACGGGCGGTGATCCCCGTGCCGCCGGCGGTCGTCGGCAGGCACTGCGTCGGCGGGGTGGTCGCGTTCGCCGCGTTGAACACCGGCACGCCGGCCTGCGCGCTGCCGTTGCAGTTCAGCTGGCCGAAGCCGGTGCCGCCCGAGTTCTGGAATGCGTTCGACAGCCAGACGAAGGCGGGACGACCGGAGAACATCCCGATGCCACCACGCACCTGGTTCGCATCGTTGCCACCGGCGTTCCAGTTGAAGCCGAAGCGCGGCGACCACTCGATGTTCCCCGACGGGATGTCGCTGGTGTTGCGACCGAGCGAATCCATCACCGACTTCGTGAACGGCGGCTTGTCCTTGAACACCGGAATGTCAGCGCGGAGCCCGTAGGTGATGTTCAGGTTCTGCGTCACCGCCCACTCGTCCTGCAGGTAGCCGCTGTACGCCGCCGCGTGGAAGCGCACCGCGCCGTCGCCGGCGAGCGGCACGCCGACCTGATAGCTCGCCGCACGGCCGGCACGATACGCCGCGAGGGAGTCGAACTGCCAGAAGCCGTAGGAGTTCTGGCCGAACAGGTTGCGGACCTTGTAGAACTGGTTCTGCGTCCCGATGGTGATCCGGTGCGCGGCGATCGGCAGCGTGAAGTTGTCCGTCGCCTCGAAGATGTCCTGATCGAGCTCGTTCCCCTGCGACGAGCGCTCCGAGCCGGAGACGATCGTGTAGCCCGGCACCTTCACCTGGATCTGCGGTGTCAGCGTGACAGCCGGCGCACGCCGGTCGCGGATCGACGTACGGTTGACCAGCAACTCGTTGTACGCACCGGCGCCGAACAGGCTGCGCAGCTGGATCACTGACGCGTTCTTCGTCGACTTGAACGCGTAGGCGTTGTTCGTCAGGCGGAAGCCGGTCGCGCTGCGGCTGAAGTTGTCGTCCTGCGCATAGCCGTAGTTGTGCCGCACGACCAGCGAGTTGTTCCCCGGCAGGTTGAAGTCGAGCCGGCCGAAGATGTTCTGCAGCGGGTTCTCGTTGTTCGCGACGCCGCCGCCGCCGACCGGCAGGCCATAGCTGCTCGTCACCGCGTTCACCGAGTCGAGCGTGCTCTGACGGAGGTTCGTCGTCGGAAGACCGATGTAGTCGCCGCTCGCCGGCGTCTTGCGAACCTGCCACTCGGGGTTCAGGAAGAAGAACGCCTTGTCCTTCACGATCGGGCCGCCAACCGAGAAGCCATACTGGCTCTGCTGGTACGCGTTGATGTATGGCTGCGCCCGCGTGAAGCCCTGGTTACGCGTGACGCCGATCAGCGAGCCGTGGAACTCGTTCGTCCCGCTCTTCGTCACCGCGTTGATCAGCGCGCCGGCAAAGTTGCCCTGCCTGACGTCGAATGGCGCGAGGAGCACCTGATACTCCTTCACCGACTCGATGCCGATCGACTTGCCGCTCGCCTGACCGCCCGGCTGCCCCGTCGAGCCGAGACCGAACAGGTCGGACTCGCTGGCGCCGTCGATCTGGATGCTGTTGTAGCGGTTGTTCGTGCCGCCGCCGGAGAGTCCTGGGCCCGCCGACGAGATCTGCGGCGTGAGCTGCGCGAAGTCGGTGAAGTTGCGGTTCAGCGATGGCAGTCGCCGCAGGGCGGTGTCGCTGACCGTCGTCGCGACGCTCGTGCGAGTCGGGCTGATGATCGCGTCGGTGCGTACCGCGGTCGTCGTCACTTCGCCGAGCATCGTCGCCTGCGCGGTCAGCGCGAAGTCGGCGCGCGTGCTCTGGCCGAGGGTGACGGTGACGTTCGGACGCGTCTGCGCCGTATACCCGATGCGACGCACGGTCACCGTGTACCCATTGCCGACCTCGAGGCCGGGGACGGAGTAGCGGCCGGCCGCGGTGCTCCGCACGCCGCGCGTGAGCCCGGTCGCCGGATTCACGACCTGAACCTGTGCGTCTTCCAGCGCCTGCCCCTGTTCGCCCGTGACTGTGCCGGAGATCGTTCCAGTAGTCACCTGGGCATGCAAGGGTCGAGTCGCCAGCCCCGCGTAGCCGAGGAACAGGCCAGCGAGGAGTGCAATTTTACGAGAAGAACTCATGTTGGGGGTCTCCGCAGGATGGGTCGCGCGTCGGCCACGAATACTCCGGATGGGCCAGCCGCGAGCGGGTGCAAGCTACGGCCGCCGAAGGTGCAGGGTCAAGTGAAAATCTCCGCGCTCTCCGCCGTTGACCCGACTGTTACGCCCGGCGACCTTTCAAGCACCTTGCAGATGAAGCGCCCGCACTCTCCGGCGCGGCGAGTCGACGCGTGAAGCCGTCGCTGGCCGCTCTCCTCTTCTGGATATCCGTCGTGGTCTGCACGATCGCCGAGCTGGCGATCGTCGCCGCGACTTCGCGCGCATCCCGGCGATCGGCTGCGGCCAACGCGGCCGCGCCGCTCGACGTGCCGCGCGTGGATGGCGCTCGCCCGTTGCCGCGCCCGCGACGCTGGCTCGAGCTGTTCTACGTGGCGGCGCCGGCCATCGCGCTGGCGGTCCTCTTCGTCTTCACCTGGCGGGCGATGCACCTCGCGTCCGCGGGATCCCACCCACAGTCCTCGGCCGACACGAGCGCGGTCGCGGTGGTCAGCGCGAGATGAGAACGATTCGGCGGCTCTCGTACGGCGCGCTCGTCGTCGCCTTCGCCCAGATCGTCTTCGGGGCGATCGTCCGGATCACCGGCTCGGGATGGGGATGCGGCGAGCACTGGCCGAAGTGCGCCGGCTACTGGATCCCGCCGCTCCAGCGCCCCGACCTGATCATCGAGGTCAGTCATCGCTATCTCGCGTTAGGCGTGACGCTGGTGACGCTCGCGTTGGCCGTCGTCGCCTTTCGCCGGCGCGGCGAGCCCGGGGTCGCCGGACGCGGCGGGCCGCTCCGCCCAGCCGTCACCGCGTTCTTCGTCGTCGTCGGGACCGCGCTGCTCGGGATGGTGACGATCAAGATGCGGCTCAACCCGATCGTGATCGTGCTTCACCTCGCGCTGGCGATGACGCTGCTGGCGGCGATCATCCTCGCCGCGATCCGCGCCGGCGGCTTCGGCGCGCCAACGGCGATGCTGCTCGACACCACCGACGCGACCCGCGCGGCGGCAGCGAGGTCGTGGCGCGTCGCGCGGATCGCGCTCGTCCTCGCCTTCATCGTCCTCGTGCTCGGCGCGCTCACCGCGAACCTCGGCGCCGCCGGCGCCTGCCTCGGCTTCCCGAACTGCCGGGTGTACTCATCGCCTGACCGCGGGCTGGTGCACCTGCAACTGACGCATCGTATCCTCGCCTTCCTGTTCGCGCTGCACGTCCTTGGCGCGGCGATGATGGTGCGCAAGCGCGCGGTGGCGCCGGTGGTCAAGCGGGCGGTCTGGGTCGCGTTAGGCGCGGTCGTCGTACAGATCCTCGTCGCCGCGTCGCTGGTCGAGCTCCACCTGCCGCCCGTTCTGCAGTCGCTGCACCAGGCAGTCGGCACGCTGGTGTGGATCACCGTGGTCATCTGGGCGACGCTCGCCCATCGCGCCGCGGGGAACGAGCCGGCGCTGTTGATGACCGGCTCGCCCGGCCCGGTGCCGGCCGATCGCGACGTAGGCGATCGCGTCGTGCGGCGCCCCGAGCCGGTGACCGCCGGCTCCGCCCTTGTCGTCAGCTCACCCGCGATCGACGCCACCGCCATCGTACGCTTCGGGGAATTCGACCGGGCCGGCCGCGCCTACGAAGCCTCGATCGCCGCGCTCGTGGCCGAGGCGGAAGCGATCGCCGACGGCTTCGACGAATCGCTGGTGCAGGTGACGTCGGAGTACGAGGTGCCGGCGACGGACGCGCGGAAAGATGTTGTCGCGGTAGAGGCGGCGGTCGAAGCAGTCGAAGCAGTCGAAGCAGTCGAAGCAGTCGAAGCAGTCGAACCAGTCGAACCAGTCGAACCAGTCGAACCAGTCGAACCAGTCGAAGCGGTCGAAGCGGTCGAAGCGGTCGAAGCGGTCGAAGCGGTCGAAGCGGTCGAAGCGGTCGAACGCGTTGCCGCTGTGCCGCTCGAGCCAGCCGCATCAGCCGATCCCGCCGCCGGCGGCGAAGTGAATTATTCGCAAGATGTTACTAATGAGCGCACCAGCGCCGAGGCCGATGCCGCGGCCGTGGATGCGCCCCTCCCCGAGCCCGTCGTGGTCCCGACCGGCGTCGTGACGCCGGCGCAGCCGATGCCGGCGCTCAAGCGGCCGCATTCCGTCGCGGTGATCGTCGCCCGCGGGGCGGACTTTTGACCGGAGGCACCGCGCCGGCGCCCGCGCCCGCTCGTTCGCGGGCGCATTCGGTGACGCGGGATCTCATCTCGCTCACCAAGCCGCGAATCATCTCGCTGCTCCTCGTCACTGCCGTCGCGCCGATGTACGCCGCCGGCGACCCGAGCCTCACGCTCGTCCTCGTCGTCCTCGTCGGCGGCTACCTGATGGCCGGCGGCGCGAACGCGGTCAACATGTACGTCGACCGCGACATCGACGACCGGATGTCGCGCACCCGGCTGCGCGTGATCCCCAGCGGCCGGATGCTCCCGGTTGCGGTGCTCGCCTTCGGGGTCGCGCTCGCGCTTGCGGCAACGCTGCTGCTCGCGTGGTTCGCCAACGTCCTCGCCGCGGCGATGGCGCTGGCCGGCTTCTATTTCTACGTCTTCGTCTACACTCGCTGGCTCAAGCGCACGACGCCGCAGAACATCGTGATCGGCGGCGCGGCTGGCGCATTTCCGCCGCTCGTCGGCTGGGCGGCGGTGACCGGGCGCATCGACCTCGCCGCGGTGTACCTGTTCCTCATCGTCTTCTACTGGACGCCGCCGCATTTCTGGGCGCTCGCTCTCCTCAAGTCGCGCGACTACGGCCGCGCCGGCGTCCCGATGGCACCGTTGGTGTGGGGCGAGCGGGAAACGAAGCGGCAGATGGTCTGGTACACGCTCATCCTCCTCCCGCTGACGGTCCTTCCCGTCGCGTTAGGCATCTTCGGCATGATCTATCTCGCCTCGGCGCTCGTGCTCGGAGCGCTGTTCCTCTGGAACGTCGTCCGCGTCGTCCGCGCCGCCGATCATGGCAGGGTGGCATGGGCCGCGTATCGCTTCTCCCTCCTCTACCTCGCGCTGCTCTTCACCGCGATGGCGGTGGACCACCAGCTTCGCGCGTGACGACGTCGGTCATCCCCGAGCCATCGGAGAGCGACGAGGCCCCGAAAAAGAAGCGCCTCGTCTCGCCACGACCGCTGGCCCGGCTGCTCCCGCGCCTCAAGCCATATCGCGGCGCGCTCGCCATCGCCACCGTCTGCCTCATCCTCAGCTCGGCGGCGGGGCTCGCCTTCCCTCGCGTCGTCCAGTACCTGCTCGATGCCGCCTTCGTCCGCGGCGATCGGCGCGTCCTCGACCGCATCGCGTTAGGCCTGTTCGCGCTGTTCGCCGCACAGGCGGTGCTCAACTTCGTCCAGGTGTACTTCCTCAGCGCCACCGGCGAGCGGGTGATCGCCGGGCTGCGCCGCGAACTTTTCGCGCACCTGGTCCGCCTCTCCCCCGGTTTCTTCGCCGAGCGGCAGAGCGGCGAACTGACGAGCCGCCTCGGCACCGACACCGCGCTGCTGCAGGCGGTGCTCAGCCACCAGATCTCCGAGCTGGCGCGCCAGATCCTCTACCTCGTCGGCGGTGTGATCCTGCTGACGCAGACGCATCCGCAGCTCACCGCCACCACGCTCGCGGTCGTCCCGATCGTGATCGGCGCCGCGTTCATCTTCGGGCGGATGCTGCGCCGCGCCAGCACCGGCGTCCAGGATCGGATTGCCGAGGCGACCGCGGCGGCCAACGAGGCGTTCGCCCAGATCCGCGTCGTGCAGAGCTTCACCCGCGAGCCGGAGGAGGTTCGCCGTTATGACGCGAAGCTCGGCGAGGCGGTGAGCGCGGCGATCAGGCGCGCCACGATCCGCGGCAGCTTCTTCGGCGTCATAACGTTCGTCGCCTTCGGCGCGGTGGTGGTCGTGCTCTGGCAGGGCGGCCGCCTCGTGCTCTCCGGTGCGCTCACCGCCGGGG
Organism: Gemmatimonadaceae bacterium; assembly: GCA_045804265.1. Taxonomy (GTDB): domain Bacteria; phylum Gemmatimonadota; class Gemmatimonadetes; order Gemmatimonadales; family Gemmatimonadaceae; genus JABFXC01. The sequence goes on from JBJMNK010000062.1 coordinate 11,986, forward strand.
CGCTGGTGGGCTTCCTCCTCTACGCGTTCACGATCGCCGCATCGGTCGGCGCGCTGGCGTCGCTGTTCGGCAACTATCAGGAAGCGGTCGGCGCGGCGAAGCGTGTCTTCGAGCTCCTCGAGACGGAGCCGCAGGTGGGCGAGCCGGCCAGTCCGGTGCCGCTGGAAGCCCCGGTGCGTGGACACATCCGGTTCGAGGCGGTCGGCTTCCGCTACTCGAGCGAGCTGCCCGAGGTGCTTCGCGACGTGAGCTTCGAGATCGCGCCCGGCGAAGTGGTGGCACTGGTCGGGCCGAGCGGCGCCGGCAAGACGACCATCGCCTCGCTGATTCCGCGCTTCTGGGACGTGACGAGCGGCCGCATCACCCTCGACGGCCACGACGTCCGCGCGTTAGGCCTGACGGACCTCCGCCGCTCGGTCGGCCTCGTCCCGCAGGAGCCGACACTGTTCAGCGGCACCGTCCGCGAGAACATCGCCTACGCCGCGCCGGACGCGGCCGGACCCGATGCCGACCCCGCCGACCTGATCGCCGCCTCGCGCGCCGCGCACGCCCACGAGTTCGTCGAGCGCCTCCCCGAGGGCTACGACACCCGCGTCGGCGAGCGCGGCGTGAAGCTCTCCGGCGGCCAGCGCCAGCGCCTCGCCATCGCCCGCGTCTTCCTCAAGGACCCGGCGCTGGTGATCCTCGACGAGGCGACGTCGAGCCTCGACTCGGAGAGCGAGCGCTTCGTCGAGCAGGCGATGGAAACCCTCCTCCGCGGCCGCTCGACGCTGATCATCGCCCACCGCCTCAGCACCGTCAGGCGCGCCGACCGCGTCCTCGTCATCGACCGCGGCGAGATCGTCGAGCAGGGCACCCACGACGAGCTGATCGCGCGTGATGGCCTGTACGCACGACTCTATCGGTACTCGGATCTCGCTGGAACTGCGATGCACGATGCGTGAAAGCTCGATGCATGGTGACGATACCGCGATGCATGATGCATGTGATACACGGGAGTGCTGGATGCATCGATGCACGAACGGCCACCCGGCCCTGTGCATCAGCGTCGTGCATCAGCGTCGGGCATCAGCGTCGCGGATCGTGCATCACTTTCGCGCACCCTGCACCACCCCGTGAATCACGTATCACTTTCGCGCATCGTGCATCACAGGGCGCTTCCGTGCATCAGGCATCGCGCATCGCGGTATCGTCACCATGCATCGAGCTTTCGTGCATCGTGCATCGCACGGGATGCACGACTGATGCACGCCTGATGCACGCCTGATGCACGCCTGATGCACGACTGATGCACGACTGATGCACGACTGATGCACGACTGATTCGCCGGGTGATGCCCGTCGCCTAACGCGGACTCCCTCGCAGCTCGACGTCCACCGTCGCCATTCCGCCGTCACTGACCACCACGGACTTCGTCGCCACTCCGAGCCGCTCGTGCCAGACCTTGAGCGTGTACGTGCCCGGCGGGACCGAGTCGAACGAGAACGCGCCGCTCCCGGTCGTCACGGCGAAGTAGGGATGGTCGAAGACGGCGATGTAGCCGCGGGTCCAGGGATGCTGGTCGCAGCTCACCTCGATCTGGCCCGCCACTTCGAGCGCGTGGTCCAGCGGGACCACCTGCCCTTCGTCGGTCTCGGTGACCAGCGCGACCGGCTTCGTCTCGCCGGTGCGGACGAGGCGCGTCCGGTGGGTGACGGGGTCGAGTGACCTGACGTTGATCGTCCCGCCGACGACCGCGGCCTGCACGCGCGGCACGACCAGGCACCCCTCGTTGATGACGTCATAACGGCGCACGAGCGGCAGCGCCTTTCCGGCGCGGACGCCGTCGAGCCAGACCACCGCCCCGGCGAGCAGCGGACCGTTATGATCGATCGTCGCGTCGGTGAGCTCGGTGCCGCAGGTGGTGACGTCGCTGGTGGGATGTACCAGTGTGTCGGCGGGAATGTCGCCGCCGACGGTGATCGTCCCGCTCACCCGCCCCGGCGACGCGATCGGCACCACGCTGTAGCCGCCGTCCACCGAGCTCCGGAAGGCGGGATGTCGGGCCGGGTTGCCTGTCGAATCAGCGGCGGCGTCATCGCCGCGCCCGCAGCCGGCGGTGACGCCCAGCGTGAGCACCGCGAGCACGGCGAGCAGCGCCGCGGCCCGCCGGCGAACCGGACGCGACGTGACAATCGCCAGCCGCGATCGTCCTTTGAGCGAACCCGCGGAGCGATCGTTGCCCGCGGTGAGAATGTCACGCGCCGCGGTTGCCCAGCGGGCAACGCGTCGCACGGACCGCCTCAGTCGGAAGCCGTCATGACGCCTGCCCTGCTCATCGCCCTCGTGCTCGCGGCCCACCCGGCCGCCCCCGCCGACTCGGTGACCGCCGCCGATTCCGTCCGGGAAGAGATCGAGGTTCGGGCCACCGTCCTCCGCCACACCCCCGACGTCAAGCGCTGCTACCAGGACGAGGGGCTGCGCCGCAATCCCGAGCTCAAGGGAAAGATCGAGGTCGAGCTCACGATCCTGCCGACCGGCACCGTCGACTCCGTGAACGTGGCGACGAGCCTCGCCGGACCCGGGCAGCATGAGGTCAGCAGCTGCGTCGCATCGCGCGCGCGCAACTGGCGCTTCGAGCGCGGGCCCTACGCGGTCGAGACGGTGGTCTTTCCCTTCGTCTTCACTCCCGAAGAGCGCGAGAAGATGAACGCCGTCCGCGTCACCGCCGCGCGCTGACGCGACGGCGTCCACCAGTTGAGTCGTCGCCACGCTAGACGACGATCAGGTCGCGCTGAATCTCGCGCGGCGTCACCACGACCGAGCGACCGTCCGCGGCCACGTACGCGTTGACCTCGGTCCGCATCCCGATCTCGCCGGGGATGTAGATCCCGGGCTCGATCGAAAATCCCACGCCCGGCACCAGCAGCCGCTCCTCGCGCGTCTCGAGGTTGTCGATGTGCGGTCCGCTCCCATGCAGCCCGCGAACGTCGATCGAGTGGCCGGTGCGATGGGTGAACGCGTCGCCGAACCCGCGGCTGACGATGACCGCCCGCGCCGCGTCGTCCACCTCGCCGCCGCGGACCGGCGTCCCCGCCGTTAGGCGTTCCCGGAGCAACGCCAGTGCCGCATCGCGCGCATCGCGGATCGCCTCCCATACCGCGCGCGCGCGCGGCGACGGCTCACCCACCGACGCGACCCATGTCTGGTCGGCGTACATCCCCGGCCCGCCGGACGGCAGCGTCTTTTCGCGCGCCCAGAGGTCGATCAGCACGGTCGATCCGGCGGTGATCGCGCTCGATGCATCCGCCGACGGCTCGTAATGCGGGTTGGCGGCGTTGGCGCCGACCGAAACGTTAGGCCCGTGGTCGGTCTCGAGGTCGTGCTTCGCGAACTCGCCGCGGATCCACTCGGTCAGCGCGAACTCGGTCACCGGTGCGGCGCTCTTCGCGCCCTTTCCCGCGCGCGCGAACGCGTCCTTTGCCACCCCGGCAATCACCTCGGCCGCGCGCTGGTGCGACGCGATCTCCTCCTCGGTCCACACCGCGTAGATCCGCGACACCAGCTCGCCCGACGTCACGACGTCCGCCCCGGCGGCGCGGACCATCTCCAGCACTCCCCCCGGGACATAGTCGACATACGGCACGGCATCGCCCGGCGAGTATTCCATCGCGACCCGCTTCCCACTCACCGTGCGTGCGAGTGCCTGCTCGAGCGACGGCCACGATGAGTACACGATCTTCCCCCACGCGGCCGGCCAGTCGCGCCACGGTCCCTGCTCGATTGCATGCGTGATCGCGACCGGGCTTCCACTTCGCGGGATGTAGCAGAAGATCCGCCGGGTCAGCATCCCCTCGCGAGCGAGAATTCCCGCGGCGACCGGGTTGATGCGACGGAAGTCGTAGAGCAGCCAGCCATCGACGCCGGCGTCGGCGATCGCACGCTGGATGCCGGCGAGAGATCGAGTGTTCAGCATGAGCGGCTTGCGGAAGACGAGCGATGACCGACGAGTCGGCGCGATGCGGTAATCAGCGTGACCGTGGTCCGGAGCGCCACTCGGCGCGCCACTCGCAGACCTGCTCGCCGCGCACGACGCAGCGCACGTGTTCCACCGTGCCCGCGTTCGACACCAGCAGGCGGAGCAGCTCCTTGAATGCCGCCTCGTAGTAGACGCATCCCGTCTCGCCCGGCGCCGTGCCGATGGTGACCGAGCGTGGTACGACGAGCAGCAGGTGCGAGCCGACGCGCGTCACTTCGCCGTCGAGGTAGCGATCGGCGATCTTGCGCGCGCGGCGAAAGGCGAGCGGACGCGCGATCAGCGACGGCAGGATGTGAATCATCCGCCGCATCCCGGGGCCGATCGTGAGGTACGACTCGCGCGCGATGTATCGGCCCGCGGCGCGAAGCACCGTCTCGGCGTCCGGGCGACGGCCGATCAGCTTCGCCAGCGCGACGGCTTCGTCGAACGACGGGCGCTGTCCTCGACGCGCGGCCTCGGTGTAGCGCTTGATCTGCGTGTACACCGTGTCGCTGAGCCCGAGCCGCTTGTTCCGCAGCTCCTGTACGTATTCCGCGTCATAGTCACCCTCGGGGGTGTCGACGTTGCGTACGGCTTCGAGGATGCTGAGCGGAAGGAGCGCGTCTACTGTGTCGGGCATGTGATGGCGGGGGATAGCCTGAAAACCTAACCGCATATCGCTCGCCCAAGCAACGGTCAGTTGTCATGCATCACATGGCTCGCGGGCGGGAACAACCGGTTGCGCCCGGGGGTTTGGGATACGAAACCCAGCTTGTCATCGCCGTTCGAGGACCGCACATTGATCCTTCCCAATCCAGGTCACCGTTTCGCCGCCGACCGAACCGAGCCATGAGTCAGACAACCCAGCCCGGTTCGACCTGCGAAGAGGTGATGGCCCGGCTCTTCGAACATCTCGATGGCGAATTACCGCCGAGCGTCGACACGTGGGTGCGCGAGCACCTCGCAGTGTGTCACGGGTGTCTCGCGCGGACCCAGCACCAGCGCGCGTTCCTCCGCTGCATTCGCGCCCACCGGCAGACCGTCCAGGTCGCGGAAGCGCTGCGGGTCAGGATCGAACAGGCGCTGCGCGGGGCAGGTAATCGCTCGGAGCCAGGCGACTGACCGGGCGGCTCCTCTGGGCCGTCCCTCTCGCAATCGTCGTCGCGCTCTCCGCCTGGCGAGCGCGGGCGCTGAGCCCGTCAGGCGCGCTGGCGAGCACCGTCGTTGGAGCGGTCGCGGTCGCGGCCGGCTGGGATTGGGCGCTGCTGCTCGTCTTCTACTTCGCGACATCGAGCGCGCTCTCCAGCCTCGGACATGATCGCAAGTCGCGACGCACCGCTTCAGTCGTCGCCAAGAGCGGTCCGCGCGACGCCCGGCAGGTGCTCGTCAACGGTGGCGTATTCATGGCGGCGGGGGCGCTGGCCCTCTTCTTTCCACTCCGGCTCCCGCTCTGGCGCGCAGTCGCCGCCGGTGCGCTCGCCGCGTCGGCGGCCGACAGCTGGGCGACCGAGATCGGGACCTGGATCGGCGGAACACCGCGTTCGGCCTGGAACTGGCGCCGGGTAGCGCCGGGAACGAGCGGCGGCATGACGACCGCCGGCACGATCGCAATGATCGGGGGCGCGGCCATCCTCGCGCTCGCGGTGTATGGATTGAAGTGGGGACGTGCCCACGCGATCGCCACGCTCCTCGGCGGACTGAGTGGCGCGGTGGCCGACACGGTGATCGGCGCGACGCTGCAGGAGCGGCGACGGTGCGTCGGGTGCGGCGAGCATACCGAACGCCCCATCCACAGCTGCGGCTCGCGCACACGCGTCTCGCGCGGGATCGCGGGGCTGGGGAACGACACGGTGAACCTGATCGCGACGGTGGTCGGCAGCGGCATCGCCTTCTGGGCGGCCGAATTGCTCGGCACCTGACCGGAAGCGGGAGGTGATCGACATGCGCGCGCATCATCGTTTCACCAGCACACGAATCATCTCGCGGGCGGTCGCGCTCGCGATCGTCGCGTGCACCTTCGTGCTCGCGGCCTGCGCCGGCGTCGAGATCGTGTCGGGCACGAGTGACGGCAGCACCACGGGCGGGGGCGCCGGTACCGGCGGCGTGATCGGCACCAATGGTGGCGGATCGCAGGCGAACACGCTGGTCGGCAGCTGGACGCGCGCGCTCCTCATCGAGGGGCCTAACGGCGACATCCACGAGTCGCGGACGAACTGGGAGTTCCGCTCGGACGGGAGCGCGATCCGCCAGGTGATCGCCTGGAACTGGACGTCGGGCTACTACGACACGCTGTCGAGCGTGGCCCAGTGGACGACCAGCGGCACGAACATCACGATTACCTACATCGCCGGCAGCACCGGCACCCTGACGCTCGCGTGGCGCGTCGACGGCGATGTCCTGACCCTCGGCCCCGACCAGTTCGCGAGAGTACGGTGAGCGCTCGCGTCCTGCTCGTCAGCACCAATCGTGAGCGGGCGCCGTTCCCGGTCGTGCCTAACGGCATAGCCTGCGTCGCCTCGGCGCTCGAGCAGGCGGGCCACGACGTGCGGGTCGCCGACCTGATGTTCGCCCGCGACCCGATCCGCTCCGCCGAGCGCGCGGCACGCGAGCATCGTCCCGACGTGATAGGGGTGTCGGTGCGCAACATCGACAACAGCGACACGATCGCGCTCCGTCACTACACGCCCGATGCCGCCGCCGCGCTCGCTGCGCTGCGCCGCGCCGCGCCGGCTGCGAAGGTCGTCGCCGGAGGGGCGGCGTTCGGCGTTGCGCCGAAGGGGCTCTTCGACGCGTTAGGCGTGGACTACGCCGTCGCCGGAGACGGTGAGCGCGCGACGGTCCGCCTCGTTGGCGACCTCGCCGCGGGACGCGAGCCGGGTGAGATCGCGGGGCTCGTGCGGCAGCGCGCCGGTGAGGTCGTCTTCACGCCGCCCGGCGAGGAAGCCGACCTCGATGCCCTGCCGCAGCCGCGGCTGCATCGCTGGTTCGACCTCGCGCGCTACGAGCGGATCGGTGCGACGATTCCGATCCAGACGAAGCGCGGCTGCGTCTACAAGTGCGTGTACTGCACCTACCGCAACGTCGAGGGCTGGGGCTACCGCCTCCGCGATCCCGCGCTCGTCGCCGACGAGATCGCCGAGCTCCGGACGCACGGCGTCCACCACTTCGATTTTGTCGACTCGACCTTCAACTCGCCGCCGCCGCACGCACGCGACGTCTGCGAGGCGATCGCCCGTCGCGCCCCCGGCGTCACGCTCGAGACGACGAACTTCACCCCCGCCGCCGCCTTCCCCGACCTCCTGGCCCTGATGAAGCGGGCCGGCTTCACCGCGTTAGGCATCACCGCCGAGAGCGCGAGCGATGCGGTGCTCGAGCGCATGCAGAAGGGATTCAGCGCCGACACCGTCCGCGTCGCCGCCGAGCGGATCGAGCGCGCGGGCATTCGCTGCCTCTGGATCTTTCTCGTCGGCGGACCCGGCGAGACGGCCGCCACGCTCGAGGAAACGCTGCGCTTCGCCGCCGACCGGCTGCGGCGCGGCGACGCGGTCTACACCACCGTCGGGCTTCGCGTCTATCCCGGAACGACGCTGCACAACATCGCCGTCAGCGAGGGGACGCTTGCCGCGACTGACTCGCTGCTCGACCCGACGTTCTATTTCTCCCCCGAGCTTTCGCTCGACGACGCGGTCGTGCGCCTCCGCCGCTTCGCGGCCGACCACCCACGCTTCATGTTCTCGGCTGATTCGCGGTCGATGGTGCTGCCGTGGCTGACCCGCGCCGCGTCGGTGCTCCGCCTGCCACGTCCGCACTGGCGCTACATGGGACTCTTCCAGCGCATCACGCGGATGCATCTGCCCCGCCCCGTCCGCGCGCATGCCGGCTGACGCCGAGCGGCCCGGGCAGCCGACACGAGCCGATACACCACTCCCCCACTCCGCCGAAGTCGTCGTCGTCGGTGGCGGGCCCGCCGGTGCGGCGACCGCGTGGTGGCTCGCCCGCGCCGGCATCGATGTCGTCCTCGTCGACAAGGCCCGCTTCCCCCGGCCGAAGCCGTGCTCGGAGTACATGAGCCCCCAGGCATCGCGCCTGCTCGAGGAGATGGGAGTGCTCGCCGAGGTCGAGGCGGCGGGTGCGGCGCAGCTCAAGGGGATGGTCATCCGAGCGCCTAACGGTTCGCTCATCCGCGGAGTCTTCGCCGGCGCGCATCGCTGGCGCGGCCATCGCGATCGCGGGCTCTCGCTGCAGCGGACGCTGCTCGATCCGATCCTGCTCGACGCCGCCCGCCGCGCCGGCGCTCGGGTCGTCGAGGGTGCATCGGTGCACGACGTGACGCTCGATCGCGCCGGGCGCGCCAGCGGCGTCACCGTCGCGACCGATGGCCTGCGCGCGACGCCGCTGCGCGCCCGGCTCGTCATCGGTGCCGATGGACTGCGCTCAGTGGTCGCCCGGCGACTCGTGCTGACCCGGACGTCGCGCTTCCCGCGCCGGATCGCGCTCGTCACGCACTACGCCGGCATCGCCGACGTCGGCGACCTCGGCGAGATGCACGTCGATCGCGATGGCTACATGGGAATCGCCAGCGTCGGCAACGGGCTGGCCAACGTCGCGGTCGTGATCCCGGCATCGCGCGCCGGCGAGCTCTCGGCTGGGCGCGAGCGATTCATCGAGCAGTGGATCGAGGCCCGCCCACAGCTCCGCGACCGTTTCGTCGCGGCGGCGCGCGCGACGCCGGTGCGCGCGACCGGTCCGTTCGCATCGCGTGCGCGCCGCGCCTGGGCGCCCGGCGCCGCGCTCGTCGGCGACGCGGCCGACTTCTTCGATCCGTTCACCGGCGAGGGGATCTACGCCGCGCTCCGCGGCGGCGAGCTGCTCGCGCCATACGCGGTGGCCGCGCTGGCGGCGACCTCACCGTTAGGCGAGCGCACCGCGCTCGAGGCGTACGAGCGCGCGCGACGCCACGAGTTCGGCGGCAAGTGGCTGGTCGAGAGGATGATCGGCACCGCTGTCGCCTTCCCGCCACTGCTCGATCGCGCCGCGACCGTGCTTTCGCGCCGGCCGGCCATGGCGGACTTGCTGGTTGGCGTCACCGGAGATTTCGTTCCGGCGAGCGCCGTGCTCAATCCAGCATTCCTCGCCCGACTTCTGCTCCTGCCATGAGCCTCGATCAGGATGCATTCCGCGCCGTCCTTGGCCGTTTCGCGTCCGGTGTCACGATCGTGACGGTTCGCGGCGCGAACGGCCGCGACTTCGGGATGACGGTCAGCGCATTCAGCTCGGTGAGCCTCGATCCGCCGCTGGTGATGGTGTGCATCGGCGAGGACTCATCGCTCAAGCCGATGATCGCCGAGGCGACGCACTACGGCGTCAGCATCCTCGCGTCGACGCAGGAGCCGTTGTCGCGGCGCTTCGCCGCGCACGGCGAGCGCTTCGACGGCATCGGCTTCGCGCGCGGCGAGAGCGGGGTGGCGCTGATCGACGGCGCGCTCGCGTACATGGAGTGCCGGATCTTCGCCCGCCATCGCGCCGGCGACCATACCATCGTCATCGGCGAGGTCGAGGCGGCGAGCGTCGGTGACGAGCGCCCGCTGCTCTACTATCGCGGCGGCTACGCCCAGCTCGAACGTTAGGCAGTGCCGGCCGCGCTCACCCCGACTCGCCGCCGCGGCGTCGAGAAGCTCGAAGTCCCGGGCGTGCCGGGCGCGGTCGTCAGGCGTTCGCTCGCCGACGTCGCGCGGGCGAACGCGCTCTTCGGCGGCACGCGCGCGGTGCTCTCGGAGCTGCGCCCCCTGCTCGCCGCCCGCGCGCGATCGAGCGGCGATCGCACGCTGACGCTGCTCGATGTCGGCACCGGTATCGGGGACATCGCGCTCGCCGCGCAACGCGAGGCGGTGCGCCGCGGAGTCGGGCTGGCGACGATCGGCGCCGATTCGTCGATCCCGCTCCTGGGCAGCGCATCGCAGCGGCTCGACATGACGCTCGCCGCGAATGCGCTCGAGCTGCCCTTTGCCGACTGGTCGGTGGACATCGTCGTCTGCTCGCAGCTCCTCCATCACTTCACCGAGCGCGAGATCGCCAGCGTGCTGCGCGAGCTGCACCGCGTCGCGCGCGTGCGCGTCATCATCAGCGACCTGCGGCGCAGCTGGATGGCCGCGGCCGGGATCTGGCTCGCGTCGTTCCCGCTGCACTTTCATCCGATCAGCCGGCACGACGGCGTGCTCTCCGTGCTGCGCGGATTCACCGCGCCGGAGCTCGGCGCGCACATCGTCCGCGCGACCGGTGTCTCACCGACGGTCACCCGACGCCTGGGCTGGCGCGTCACCGCCTCGTGGACTCCGCTCGCATGAGTCGTGACGCGGCGACGACCATGCCGCCGGTGAAGCTGGGCCCGATGCCCAGCGGTCGCGCGATGACGACGATCGACGCGGCCCACGTCGCCGCGCCGCTGCCGGTGATCTTCGAGCTCGCCCGCGACGTCGAGCGGTGGCCCGAGCACCTGCCGCACTACCGGTTCGTCCGCTTCACGAAGCGCGATGGCCATGACGGCGGTATCGTCGAGATGTCGGCGAACCGCCCGTTCGGCATCGTCGACTGGCCGACCTTCTGGCGCTCGGAGATGGAGACCATTCTTCCCGATGGTGCGCGACAGCCCGCGATCCGTTTTCGCCATATCGGGGGTATCACCACCGGGATGGACGTCGTGTGGGAGTTCGAGCCTCGCGGGAGCGGAACGGATGTCCGGATCGTTCATGTCTGGAACGGACCACCGCTGCCGGTGGTGGGAGGGCTCGCGGCACGGGCCGTCATCGGTCCCGTCTTCATTCATGGCATCGCATCGCGGACATTGACCGGCCTCGCGCGCGCAGCCGAGCGCATCGCGGCGACAGCGGCAAAACAGCGGTAGCTCACAGGAGCAGTCTCGATGATCCAGTTTCACCGTCGTCGCGTCGCGATCACCGGGATCGGCGCCATCACCCCCATCGGCAGCGGTCAGTCCGCGCTCTGGGAAGGGCTCCGCGAGGGAAAGTCCGCGGTCACGACGCTCAGTCGCTTCGATCCGTCGATCTTCCGCAGCCATCTCGCCGCCGAGATCCCCGACTTCCGTCCGGCCGACCACATGGAAGCGAAGCGCGCCCGCCGACTCGACCGCTTCGGCCAGCTCGCCGTGGCCGCGTCGCGGCTCGCGCTCGAGGACTCGGCCATCGACCTCGCGCGCGAGGACCGAGAGCGCGTCGGGGCGATGATGGGCACAGCGTTAGGCGGCATCGCCTACGCCGAGGAGCAGCTCGGCAACTTCCTCAAGGGCGGGCTGCGAGAAGTGGACCCGCTGCTCGCGCTGTCGGTGTTCGGCGGCGCGGCGAGCTGCAACGTCGCGATCGAGTTCGGCGTGCAGGGAGTGAACAGCACCAACGCCATGAGCTGCGCCAGCGGAACGATCGCGATCGGCGACGGCTTCCGTGCGATCCGTGACGGCTACGCCGACGTGATGATCGCCGGCGGCAGCGAGGCACCGCTCGCGCCGCTCTGTTACGGCGCCTTCGCGCTGATCCGCGCGATGTCCACCCGCAACGACGATCCCGCGCACGCGTCGCGTCCCTTCGATCGCAACCGCGACGGCTTCGTCATGGGCGAAGCGGCGTCAGTGCTCGTGCTCGAGGAGTGGGATCGCGCCGTCGCCCGCGGCGCGCGCATCTACGCCGAGCTGCTGGGCTACGGCTTGTCGAACGACGCACACCACATGACCGCTCCGCGCCCCGACGGCTCGCAGGCGGCGAAGGCGATGCAGCGCGCCCTCGACGACGCCAACGTCGCGCCCCACGAGATCGAGTACGTGAACGCCCACGGCAGCTCGACCCCCCTCAACGACCCGACCGAGACGATCGCGATCAAGCGCGTCTTCGGCGACCACGCCGGCAAGCTGCAGCTCAGCGGCACCAAGGGCTACTACGGCCACGCGTTAGGCGCCTCCGGCGCCGTCGAGACGGCGATCTGCGCCCAGGCGCTGGTGAACGAGTGGCTCCCGCCGACGGTGAACCTCGAGTCCCCCGACGACGCCTGCGACCTGGACTTCATCCGCGGCTCAGGACGCGACGCGCGCGTCGAGCACATCCTCACGAACTCGTTCGGCTTCGGGGGGATTAACGCCTCCCTCATCCTGCGCCGCGCCTGACGGCGACGAGGGACAAGGAGGCGGACAAGGGACGAGGAAACTGCCGCGGCCTAGGGCCGCGAGCAGGACAAGGGACAAGGGACATGGGACAGGCGCAACGAGGGACAAGGGATGAGGAAGTGGCGCCGCTGCTCCGTGTTCCGCTTTACGAGGGACGAGGAAGGACAAGGGACGAGGGACGAGGGAGTGGCGCGCCTGCGCCCGCTGGTTCGCTCCGCCCCGCGTGACGAGGGATAAGAGACGAGGGACGAGGGAAGCCGCTCTTCCGCAGTTCCCTCTTCCTTGTTCCGCATGCTCCCTTGTCCCTCGTACTGCCTCGTCCCTCGTCCTTCCTCATCCCTCGTCCTTCCTCATCCCTCGTCCTTCCTCATCTCTTGTACTCCCTCGTCCCTCGTAAAGCGGAACACGGAACAAGGGCGCCACTTCCGCATCCCTCGTCCCTTGTTGGACCTCCCCTCGTCCCATGTCCCTTGTCCCGCTCGTCGCCTGAGGCGACGGCGGATTCCTCGTCCCCCGTCAACCCCCTTGTCCTTCGTACTTTCTTGTCCCTCGTCGCAGTCAGGACGTGATCTTGGGAGCGGACTTGGGCCGTACTGCTCCATGGTCGATTGGTTCCACTCCGCGTGGCAGGAACAGCCAGTCGTAGAGCAGCGCTGCCGCCAGACCACCGACGATCGGGCCGATCCAGTAGACCAGGTGCCCCTCGAAGAAGTTGCTTGCCACCGCGGGGCCGAATGAGCGTGCGGGGTTCATCGACGCGCCGGTGAGCGGGCCGATCGCGAGGATGTCGGCGCCGATCGTCAGGCCTATCGCGAGACCGCCGATCTTCGGCGCAGCCGGGTCGACCGCGGTGCCGAAGACGACGAACACGAGGAAGAACGTCGCGATCGCCTCGAGCGCGATGCCCTGCCCGAAGCCGACGTCGATCGCCAGCGACTGGCTCCCGCCGTGCGTCATGTTGAACAGCATCTCGGGGAACAGTCCCTTGAGCGCGTAGGCCGCGATCACCGCGCCAAGGAGCTGCGCCGCCAGGTACAGCCCCGCCATCATCGGCTCGATGCGCCGCGTGACGAGAAAGCCTAACGTCACGGCCGGATTGAGGTGTCCCGACACCCGCATCGTCGCCGAGACGAGCACGGCGAGGATGATCGCGTGCGCGAGCGCGACCTCGATCAGCCCGGCACCAGAGCCGGGGTTCTTGGTCTGCATGATCGCCGCGCTCCCGATGAAGACGAGCGCGAACGTCCCGATGAATTCCGCCGTGAAATGCCGTAGTGAGTCGCGCATGTGTGCGGTGGGGGTGAGGTTGGCGACGAGCTGTAAGCCGTAAGCGGCAAGCAGTCAGCGGACCGCGGAACTGCACCGTCGTCAACGGCGTACGCTGACTGCGTACCGCTTACAGCTTATCGCTGCCGTTCAGGTGCCCGGCGTGAAATAGGTCTTCTCGTACAGCGCGATCGATTCCCGGATCGTGTTCATCGCGTACTCGCTCTTCTCCCAGCCGAGGATCGTCACGCGCTTCCCCTCGAGATCCTTGTAGATGTGGAAGAAGTGCTCGATCTCGGCGAGGTAGTGCTGCGGCAGGTCGGCGATGTCGAAGTACTCGTTGTGGAACGGGTCGGCCGCGGGAACGGCGAGAATCTTGTCGTCGGGCTCGCCCTTGTCGAGCATCTTGAGGACACCGATCGGACGCACCTCGATCTGGCATCCGGGGAACGTCGGCTCGTTGATGCGAACGAGGACGTCGAGCGGGTCGCCGTCCTCGAAGAGCGTGCGCGGAATGAAGCCGTAGTCTCCCGGATAATGCACCGCCGAGTAGAGGACCCGGTCCAGCTTCATCAGACCGGTCTCCTTGTCCAGCTCGTACTTGTTGCGGCTGCCGCGCGGAATCTCGATCACCGCGGTCACGAGCTCCGGCGGGTTGGACCCCGGCGCGATGTCCTTCCAGGCGTTGATCATGCCCGTCCCGCCGCCTGCGCCCCGGGCGTCGCCGCTCCCGTCGCGGCAGCGGCGCCGGCCGTCGCCGACCCGGATCCGGCTTTCGCGTTAGGCGGATAGACGCGGTTGTAGGCGCCGCCGTCGCGCACCATCTCGCCCTTGTAGCTCATCGGCTCCTCGATCACGCCGAAGTTGCGCTCGTGGAGCTCCTCGATCCGCTGCATCTCGGCGGCGGTCAGGTCGGGAAGGTCGACGGCGCCGGCGAACTCGCGCAGCTGCTCGTCGTCGTAGACGTTAGGCAGCGTCGTCACCACCCGTGGCTCGGCCAGCAGCCACTTGAGCGCGGCCTGGCCGAGCGTCATCCGCTCCTGCAGGAACCCGAGTGTCGCGACCTTCTTCACGCCATTCACCAGCCATGACCGCGGCCGGTGCCGGCGGTGGTCGTTGGCGGCGAACTCCGTATTCTCGGTGTATTTTCCCTCGAGCATCCCCGACGCGTGGGTGACGCGGATGTTGAAGCAGCAGCTCGGCGAGTGCCTCACCGCCGCCTCGATCATCGCCGTCCCCGGATGCTGCTCGAGGATGTTCCAGATCATCTGGATGGTGTCGATGTCCGGCTCGCGCTCGATCAGGTCCGTGGCCTCGTAGAGCCATCCGATCGCCGGCCCGAACGCGGCGCCCCAGGCGCGGATCTTCCCCTCGCGCTTGAGATCGCGCAGCGTCTGCCAGAGCGCGCGGTCGTGGACGTGCGGCATCTTGACGTTGTGCATCTGCAGCACGTCGATGTAGTCGGTGCCTAACCGCTGGAGGCAGCGATCGACCGCGCTCCGGATGTACTGCGGGTCGGTGCGCTGCGGCAGCTCCATCTGCCCGCGTCGCGCGCTCGCCGCCGCTTCGTCGTAGATGTCGTAACCGACTTTCGTCCCGATCACGACCTTGTCGCGCATTCCCTTGAACGCGGTCGCGAGCTGGCGCTCACTGCGCCCGTTGCCGTAGCTGTCGGCCGCATCGAAGAACGTGATGCCGAAGTTGTCGTGCGCGCGGCGCAGCATCGCGACCGCTTCGTCGTCGGTCTTCTCGCCCCACCAGCCGGTCGAGAGCGTCCACGTCCCGAACCCGACTTCGCTTACTTCGACGTCGGCTCGGGGAAATTTCCGGTAGCGCATCTGCGAGTCTCCACGATCGGCCGCGCATGACTGGCGCGGCGCTCAGTGCGTCAGCCGCGCACGGTGCGCGCGGCATCGAATGCCTCAGCCGCGCGTGCGCGCGGCGGCCGTATGTCAGCGGCGCAACAGCCCCGCTGCTTCACGGGCGAAATACGTGATGATCATGTCGGCACCGGCGCGACGGATCGAGAGCAGCGAATCCATCATCACCCGCTCGCGGTCGATCCAGCCACGCTCGGCTGCCGCATGAATCATAGCGTACTCCCCACTCACCTGGTACGCAGCGACGGGATAGCGCGTCGCGTCCTTCACCTGCCGGATGATGTCGAGGAACGGGCCGGCCGGCTTCACCATCACGATGTCCGCGCCCTCGTCGATGTCCTCCAGCGCCTCGCGCACCGCCTCGTCCGCGTTGGCCGGATCCATCTGGTATCCACGACGGTCGCCTGACTTCGGCGTACTCTCGGCGGCGTCGCGAAATGGTCCGTAGAACGGCCCGGCGAATTTCGCCGAGTAGGCCATGATCGGCGTGTTCTCGAACCCCTCGTCGTCGAGCGCGTCGCGGATCGCGCCGACGCGTCCATCCATCATGTCGCTCGGTGCAACGATGTCGGCGCCGGCGCGCGCGTGCGACAGCGCCTCTTTCGCGAGCAGCTCCAGCGTCTCGTCATTCACGACCTCGCCGTCGCGCAACACGCCGCAGTGGCCGTGATCGGTGTACTCGCACATGCACACGTCGGTGATCGCGACGATGTCGGCAACATCACGCTTGAGCGCGCGCAGTGCCTGTTGCACCGGCCCCTGTTCATCCCAGGCCGAGGATCCGGTCGCATCTTTCGTATCGGGAATTCCGAACAGCAGCACTCCACCGATCCCCGCATCGCGCGCCGCGCGCGCATCCTTCACCAGCTCGTCGACCGACGTCTGGAAACATCCCGGCATCGACGCGACCGGTGTTCTCACACCCTTTCCCGAACGTACGAACAACGGAAGGATGAGCTGCGAGGGATGCAGCCGCGTCTCGCGCACGAGACTGCGCAGCGCCTCGGTGCGACGGAGGCGGCGTGGACGATGTTCGGGAAAGCCAGGCATGCTGCGTAATCTAGCGCGGCGAGCATGTGTGGCGAGCGCGCGCGCCGCAGCTGCGCCCAGGCTACAGCACTAGAACGCGAAGCTCACGCCAAGCTCCGGGCGTCCGCGCGCCACGATGAGCGGCACCTCCTGCCAATGCGTTCCGCCGACGTTGTAGCCGATGATTCCCCCAGCCGTCGCGCCGACAGCGCCGAAGAGCACCGCGCCAACGGTGCGTTCGAACTCCTCGCCGAACACCGGATCGCTTTCAGGAGCCCCGGGCAGTGACGGTCCAACCTCCGCTCCGACCGCTGCGCCGACGACCAGCCCGATGCCGATACCGACCCACGTATTCCGCGTGCGGCGAGGGCGCGTGCCGAGGTCGAGCCGCGCCACGCTCGCGCGCGGGACACGAATCGAGCGTTCACCGCTGAGCCCCACGATGACACTGTCGGTCGTGAGTGCGACCAGACGCCCCTCGTAGCGATGCTCCTCACGCCCCGTCAGCAGCATGCGCACCTTCACGCCGGAATCGAGCTGGATTGCCTGCGCACTGACGGGAATGGCGCGGCCGCTCATAACGAGGGCGGCGCAGAGCAGCGTGATCCGAGTAGAGCGCATGAGGTGCCTCGTGTGCGTGGTTCGCCGAGCCCCGCTGCAATCCTCGCCCGCCCTGTGCGAATTGCTATACGTACGGTGACGTAGCTACTCGGGCTGTGGCTTGGGCAAGTCACTCGCCTCACGCAATCCCTCGAGAATTTCCTCCCCGCCGCGCAGCCGGATGATCGACGCCAGGCGCTCGGCGTCGGCCGCTGCGGTCGCTGGATGAAAGACGAGCTGCTCGCGAATCATCACCTTGCCACGCACGTCCGAGAGGAATGCATGCAGCGTCCATCCTTCCGCGCCCTCGACGGCGAGCGCGCCGATCGGCACCTGGCAGCCTCCCTCGAGCGCGGCGAGGAACGCACGCTCGGTGTTCACCGCGATCGCCGTCGGTTCGTGATTCAGTGAGCGCAGCACCGGCCCGAGCTCATCGTCGTTCTCGCGGCCCTGCACCGCGATCGCGCCCTGCCCTGCAGCTGGCAGCCACCGCGGCGCGTCGAGATAGAAGGCGATGCTCTGCTTCGCGTCGAGGCGATGCAGCCCCGCTGCGGCGAGGATCGCCGCGTGCACCTGGCCGTCCTCGACTTTGCGCACGCGGGTCGGCACGTTGCCGCGCAGCTCGACCACCTCGACGTCGGGCCGAAGCGCAAGCAGCTGCGCGCGGCGTCGCAGGCTCGACGTGCCGATGCGTGAGCCGCGGGGAATCTCGGCCAGCGTTTCCGCCGACACGTTGTTGTTCAGGACGAGCGCGTCGCGGGGATCTTCGCGCTCGAGGACCGCGAGCACCGGAAGGCCGTCAGGCGCTTGCGTCGGCAGGTCCTTGAGCGAGTGCACGCAGCAGTCGACCGTCCCCTTCGCCAGCGCGTCCTCGAGCTCCTGCGTGAACAACCCCTTGCCACCGATCGACGCGAGCGGGACGTCGAGCTTCTTGTCGCCGACAGTGGTGAAGGTCCTCAGCTCACTCGACACGCCGCGACCGGCGAGTGCCTGCTGGACCATTCGCGCCTGCCGCAGCGCGAGCTCGGAGCCGCGCGTCGCGATCCGCACCGGCTCGCCCGGTGCCCGCCGCCTGACGGTCATCGCTCGCCTCCCGACGTTCGTCGCCTAACGGTCATCGTCGGCGCTCGCGGTTCGTTGCCTGACGGTCATCGCTGGTTCCCGATTCGCGTTTCGCGTCGCTGCGCCCAGTCGGCAACGATCGCCTCGGCCAGCGCCGCGGTGGTGCTCGTCGCCGACTCGACCGCCACCGTCAGCCCCGCCTCGCGCGCCGCCGCCGCGGTGATCGGCCCGATGCACGCGGCGAGAGCCTTCGCCGCCACCGCGCCCACCGCGTCGACGAATGCCTTCACTGCTCCCCCCGATGCGTACGCGACGTAATCGACCTCATCGCGCTCGAGCGCTCCGGCGGCGGCGCGTGCACCGTCGGCGTCGGGCACCGAGCGATAGGCGGCGACGCTGTCGACCAGCGCGCCCAGCCGCGCCAGGCCCGTCGTGAGGACGTCGCGCGCATCGACCGCGGCGACGTAGAGAAACCGCGCATTGCGGACGTCGCCGCGCGTGCCTAACGCGTCGAGCAGCCCTTCGGCGACGAATCGCTCCGGGACGACGTCGCAGGCGAGCCCGCGGGCGAGCATCGCGTCGGCCGTCGCCGGCCCGACCGCGCACAGCTTTCGTCCGGCGAGCGCTCGTGCGTCGAGACCGTAGTCTCGGAGCGCGGTCCAGAACAGCTCGACCGCGACCTGGCTCGTGAATGCCAGCCACTCGTAATCATGCAGCCGCGCGACGGCGGCGCGGAGCGGCGCCTGGTCGAGCGCCTCGATGCGCGTGGCCGGCGCCTCGATCACCGCCGCGCCGAGTGCGCGCAGCCGCTCGGCCATCCCGCCGGTGCGCGCGCCGGCGGGGATCGCCGCGGCGCGCGTTACGACGACGCGCGCGCCGAACAGTGGCCGCTGCTCCAGCCAGGCGATGCGCTCTCGGAGGGCGACCACCGGACCGATGACGGTGATCACCGGCGCGCCGATCCCGGCCGCCGCGGCGCGGGCGGCGAGCGTGCCTAACGTGGCGATCACCGTCCGCTGCCCGGGGTGCGTCCCCCATTGCACCGCCGCCGCGGGGGTATCGAGCGACATCCCGCCCGCGGCCAGCGCGTCGGCGATCCGCGGCAGCGTCTTCACTCCCATGTAGAGCACGATCGTCCCGCCGCTGCGGGCGAGCGCGGCCCAGTCGGTGCGCCCCTCGGGCTGCGACGGGTCTTCGTGCCCGGTCACGAACGTCACCGAGGTCGCCACCCCGCGATGTGTCACCGGGATCCCCGCGTATGCCGGCGCCGCGATGCCGGCGGTGACGCCAGGTACGATCTCGAACGCCACACCCGCATCGCGCAACGCCTCCGCCTCCTCGCTCCCCCGCCCGAAGACGAACGGGTCGCCGCCCTTGAGGCGGACGACCCGCTGGCCGCTCCTGCCTAACGCGACGAGCAGGGCGTTGATCTCGTCCTGTCGCGCCGACGCCGCGCTCCCCCCCCGCTTCCCGACGTCGTGGCGCTCGGGGCGGCCGCGACTGTCGGGAGCGGGAAGGAGCGCCGGGTTCGCGAGGGCGTCGAAGACCACCGCGTCGCAGTCGTCGAGCAGCTGGCGGCCGCGGACGGTGAGCAGCCCCGGATCTCCCGGGCCGGCCCCGACGAGGTAGACGATGCCGGAGGAATTATTCGCCATATGGAACTATTTTGTTCCCGCGCCGCACGTGCGTGACGCACCGGCGCGCCCTCGTCACGCCGCCGTGTCGGGTGGAGGTGGGGCGCCCGGCCGCGCTGGTGCCGCGGGCGCGGGCGCCCTCCGCCAGCGGCGGTCGAGCGCGCGCTGGCGCCGGACAAGCAGGAGCGCGTAGCCCACGTACACGATCCCCGCGACGACGTAGCCGGCGATCATGAAGTTCCCGTTGGACGGCGTGACGAAGTTCATTCCACTCCCTCGGCCGCGAGCAGCTCGTCGCGTTCGGTCGCCCAGCGGTAGCGCGCGCGCAGCAGTCCGACGAACAGCAGCAGGAACGCCGCGAGCGAGATGAGCAGCGTCGTCAGCATCGACCCCGGCAGCGACGGCGCGCTTGGCTTCAATACGATCGGCCGCGGATGCAGCGTGCGGAAGAGGTAGACGCTGAGGTGGATGAACGGCACGAGGATCGCCGCCAGCAGCCCGAGCACCGCCGAGTAGCGCGCGCGCATCGACCGCTCGTCGATCGACTGGCGGAGGAGCAGGAGGCCGAGCACCACGAACCAGAGGAAGAGCGTGAGCGTCAGGCGCGCATCCCACGTCCACCATGTCCCCCACACCGTCTTCCCCCAGATCGGTCCTGTCAGCAGCACGACCGACATGTACACGAGTCCCACCTCGGCCGAGCTCTCCGCCATGCGATCGAGCCGCGGATCGCGCAGCCACAGGTAGAGCGCTGACGTCAGTGCGAGCAGCCCGAACGCGACGTACAGCGCGATGAATGCCGAGGGGACGTGGATGTAGAAGATCTTCTGCGCGAGTCCCTGCCGCGCCTCGACCGGCGTGAACCAGATCGCGCGCGTGACCGCACCGCAAACGGCGATCAACCCGGCGAGCAGCACGCCGTCGATCGCGCGGGTGGGACGCACCGGATGTGTCGAGGGAATCGGCATCGGTGTGTAAGCTAACAAGGGGTCGGGGGTCGGGGGTCAGCAACAGCTTTGCGCGCGGCAATCGCGGTCGCTCGCTTGCCACACGGAGCAGCGAACGCTTCGCCCCGACCCCTGACGCCCGACCCCTTATTCGTCCGCGATCACCGTGTACGCAAACGCGCAGGCGACGACGAATACGATGTCGTACGCGGCGAGCAGCTTGAGCCAGCCGATCGTTTCGTTCACCGGTCGTCCCCCCATCAGCCGCGCGGTCGCCTGCGCGGCGGCGGTAACCACGGGGACGAAGAACGGCAGCGCGAGCACCGGGAGCAGCAGCTCCGATGCGCGCGTGCTCGTCGTCATCGCGCCGAAGAGCGTGCCGACGGCGACGAGCCCGATCCCGGCGAGCAGCGCGATTCCGCCAAGCGGAAGAATCACCCGCGCGATCTCGAGGTTGTAGACGACGAGCGCCGCCGGAATCGACACCAGCTGCACGAGCAGCACGAGCGCGAGGTTGCCGATCGCCTTGCCCGCATAGATCGACGCGCGCGGGATCGGCGCGCCAAGCAGCGCATCCATCGCGCGGTCCGGCTGCTCGACCCCGAAGGCGCGATGGAGACCGAGCAGTCCGGAAAAGGTGAAGATCACCCAGAGCAGTCCCGGCGCGAGGTCGATCGCCGCGACCGCGGTAGGGTCCCAGGCGAAGTTGAAGATCACGATCGCGAGCAGTGAGAGCGCGAGCGCCGCGAGCAGTGCGGTTCGCGTCCGCAGCTCGACGATCATGTCCTTCCGCGCGATCAGCCACGCGGCGGCAATGAACGACGGAGGCATGTGCGCGCGATGCTCGAGCGTCGTCGCGTCGTCCGCCGCGGCCGCGGATCCGGTGACGAGATCGGCGCTCACGTGGCGACCGTCTCGCGGTAGCGGCTGACGAAGGCCTCCGGCTCGCCGCTCGCGATCCTCGGCTCGTGTAGCACGACCATTCCGCGTCGCATGACCGCGACGTGTGTCGCGAGCGCGAGTCCTTCGCGCACGTCGTGCGTGACGAGCAGCAGCGCCGCGCCCTCGCGGGCGAGCTGCGCCAGCGTTGCGGCGAGCGTCGTCGATCCGGCATCATCGAGTCCGGTGAACGGCTCGTCGAGCAGCAGAATGCGCGGCGAATGAACGAGCGCCCTGGCGACGGTGACCCGCTGCTGCATCCCGCGCGAGAGTGCGCGCACCGGTGTGTCGGCGCGGTCGGCGATCGCGAGCCGGCCGAGCGCAGCGCGCGCCGCCGACGTCGCGTCAGGCACGCCGTGCAGTCGCGCGGCGAACTCCACGTTCTCGAGCGCCGTCAGCGCCGGGTAGAGCATCGTCTGGTGCGAGATCAACCCGACCGCCGCGCGGGCAGCGGCGCCGCCCGGGAGCGCGACGCCGTCTACCTTCGCTTCGCCGGACGTCGGGCGGAGGAGTCCCGCGAGGAGGCGGAGCAGCGTCGTCTTGCCGGCGCCGTTAGGCCCGAAGAGGGCGAGGCACTCGCCGGCGCCGATCGCGAGGGTCACGCGGTCGACCGCGCGACGCGTCCCGAACGACCGCGACAGCGACGCGGCCTCTACGAGTGGCACGTGATGCCGCGCGGGATCGATGTCTGCGGGCCGGACATGCGCCCAAGGTTAGCGGGGGCGACCCTCTTTGGCCATTGCCGCCGAGAGGAGAAGCAGGGGGGAAAAGCAGTAGGCGGCAGGCGCGTTCGCAGTGCGTCGAAGCGTCGTCGCCTCGACCATGGCCACTGCTACTTGTCGCCTGCCGCCTACACACTGCCAATCCCCTGCCAGGGATCAGCCTTCGAATTCGAACAGGTGTTCGAGCTTGGTCAGCAGGAGGAGATACCGGACCTGCTGCGCCGCACCGACGATGCGCATCCGGATGCCGAGCTCCTTCGCCTTCTTCTGCACGACCACGAGGATGCCGAGTCCACTGGCGTCCATCTCGGTGGTGTGCGACATGTCGAGCGCGAACTCCTGGACCGACTGCATTGCGGCGCGGTCGAGATACGAGAGCGCATCCTTCCGGAACTGCGCGCGAGTGTCCGCGACGAGTCGATCCGGTGCAACGATCGACGGTGCGACCGGCTCGGCGAGCAGCTCTTCGTTCGCCTTCGGATTCTGCGGAGCGCCGCCGACGAGGCGGAGGTGCTTGCGATCAGCACTGCGGACTCCGTTGACCGGCGCGGCCGGCTGGGGAATCGACGCGAGCTGCTGTGTTTCTGATGCGATGTGCCGACGGCTCACCTTCGGCAACCGGACGATCTCCATATAGAGACTCCTGGCTTTGCGTCCCCGCCTCACGACGGGTTTGCGGTATCGGGTGACCTGCTGGGGATCAGTTGTGCCCGACACTAAAGCGAACGCCGTGCCAGTGGATTCGCGGTTTGAACGTGTTGTGGTTCAATGGGTTAGGTGGCGGTGTACAGATACCTGACGGTGTATGAGTCTTGAGTAATGCGGAAACAATGGCGGACGGCGAGACGCTTGATGCACAAAAACTTGACAGTCCGAATTCATCGGAAGTCCTGACTGAACTGCGACGAGGGACAAGGGAGGACGAGGGACGAGGAGGTCGACGAGGGACGACGAATCCACCGTCGCCTCAGGCGACGAGCGGGACGAGGGACATGGGACAAGGGGAGGTCCAACAAGGGACAAGGGATGAGGAAGTGGCGCCGTTAATCCGTGGTCCACGTTACGAGGGACGAGGGGGCATGAGGGACGAGGAACGAAGGGAATTGCGCGCCTGCGTCCGCTTGTTCGCTCTGCCTCATGTGCCGAGGGAGCGGAACGAGCGACAAGCGATGCTCCTCTTTCGCGTCTCCCATGTTGCTCATCCCTCGTACTCCCTGATCCCTCGTACTTCCTCGTTCCTCGTAGCGCGGAACAAGGACGCGCCCCGATTTCCTTGTCCCTGGTCCCTCGTGCTTCCACGTCCCTCATAACGCGTAACTACGATTAACGGCGCCACTTCCTGGTCCCATGTCCCCCGTTGCAACTCCCCCACGTCCCATGTTCCTTGTCAGCGTGCGGCCTTAGGCCGCCGCGCCTCCCTCGTCCCTCATCCTGCCTTGTCGAAGCAGCTTGCCCCTGATCTGTTCCTTCTCGACCTCCACTTTCAGCGCACGCCGAATGTCATCGCGGCGTACCTGATTACCGGTCCTGATGGTCATACGCTGATCGAGACTGGTCCGGGCTCGACGCTCGCCGCGCTCGAGCGGGGGATCGCCGCGACTGGCGCGCGACTCGAGGACGTCACGCAGCTGCTCGTCACGCACATTCATCTCGATCACGCCGGCGCCGCGGGTACGCTGCTGCGGCGGCTGCCTGACGCGCGACTGTTCGTGCACCCGCTCGGCGCGCCGCACATGATCGATCCATCGAAGCTGCTCGCCAGCGCCACGCGCATCTACGGCGACGACATGGATCGGCTCTGGGGAGCGTTCGAGCCGGCGCCGGCTGATCGGGTCGTGATCCTCGACGACGACGCCGAGCTCCGCGCCGGAGCGCGCACACTCCGCGCGCTGCACACCCCGGGGCACGCCTCGCATCACATCGCGTTCGTCGACCCCAAAGACCGGACCGCGTTCACTGGAGACGTCGCGGGGGTCAGGCTTGGTGCGGTACCCTACGTCCGTCCGCCGACGCCGCCGCCGGACATCGACATCGACGCCTGGCACCGCAGTGCGCAGCGCCTCAGAGCGTTAGGCCTTCGCGCCCTCGACCTCACGCACTTCGGTCGCATCACCGACGCTGCCAATCATCTCGACACCCTCATGCGCAATCTCGACGACTGGGTTGCGTGGACCGCGGAGCGCCTCCGCCGCGGCGAGGACCCGGCCGTGATCGCCGATGAGCTGGTCCGGAAGGGTGAAATCGACGTCATTCGCGCCGGCGGCTCCGCCCGCGACGCCGCCGCCTACGAGCTGGCCACGCCGTCGCGCATGAGCGTCGACGGGATCGCGAGGTACATCCGAAAATCCCGCCGTTAGGCAGACGCAGGGACGCGGGGCCTGCGAAACAGCGGAGGACGGAACGGGAGAAAGCCGGGCGAGCGACAGGACGCGGTGGGCGAAACCACTTCAGGGGGTCAGAGCCCTTGAGATGACGCGAGCGTCACTTCAAGGGGTCAGAGCAGTTGAACGGCGGTGATGCCGGCGCGCAAAAGATGTCGCACGCAGCACGCCCCGCCGTTACTCTGCCCCGCCGCCTAACGCTGTCGCAGTGCCGCCGTGGCAGTTCAGTTTCGCCCCCCTCGACCGCGCCCTTTCGCCCACCTGGCTTTCTCCCGATCCACGGCCCCGCTGTTTCGCAGGGCCCCATCGCCGTTTCCCCCTCACCCCGTAGTCAACTCGTTCTCTCTCGTCTCCTTCACGAACAGCGCCCCGATCACCACGGTCAGCCCGGCCACGATCACCGGGTACCAGAGCCCCGAGTAGATGTCACCTGTGGATGCGACGATCGCGAACGCGATCGGCGGGAGAAAGCCGCCGAACCAGCCGTTGGCGATGTGGTAAGGCAGCGACATCGACGTGTAGCGGATGCGGGTCGGAAACATCTCGACCAGCATCGCCGCGATCGGACCGTAGACCATCGTCACGTAGAGCACGAGGATCCACAGCAGCAGGACGACCATCGGCTTGTTGATCCGCGCCGGGTCGGCCTTTGCCGGGTACCCAGCGGACTTGAGCTGCGATGACAGCGTCGAGTCGAATGCCGCCGCTCGCGCCTTCGCATCAGGAGCCTTCGCATCGTACGACGCGATCGGCGCTGCGCCACCGATCCTGATCGCGGCGGCGGTACCGGTCGGCGCGGCGACGTTCTCGTACGGGACGCCGGCCTTCACCAGCGCCGCCTTGGCGACGTCGCAGCTCGAGGTGAACTTCGATGTCCCGGCGGGATTGAACTGCACGCGGCACTCGGCGGGATCAGCCGTCACGGTGACCGGAGCCGCGGACTGCGCACTGGCGAGCGCGGGGTTGGTATAGTGCGTGATCGCGCGGAAGATCGGGAAGTACGTCAGCGCAGCAAGCGCGCATCCGGCGAGGATGATCGGCTTCCGGCCGACGCGGTCCGACCATGCGCCGAACACGAGGAAGAACGGCGTGGCGAGCAGCAGTGCGAGCGCGATGAGGATGTTCGCCGTCTGCGCGTCGACCTTGAGGATCTGCTGCAGGAAGAAGAGCGCGTAGAACTGCCCCGCGTACCACACCACGGCCTGCCCCATCGCGACGCCGAAGAGTGCGAGCAGCACGACCCGGAGGTTCGCCCATTGGGCGAACGATTCACGCAGCGGCGCCTTCGACCCGCGACCCTCCTCCTTCATCGCCTTGAACAGCGGCGACTCGTTGAGCTTGAGCCGGATCCAGACCGACACTGCGAGCAGCACCAGCGACACGAGGAACGGGATGCGCCACCCCCACGCGTCGAACTTCTCCGTCCCGAGCGCAATGCGGCATCCCATGATGACGAGCAGCGAGAGGAACAGGCCTAACGTTGCGGTCGTCTGGATCCACGACGTGTAGGCGCCCCTTCGCCCGTGCGGCGCGTGCTCGGCAACGTAGGTGGCCGCCCCGCCGTACTCGCCACCGAGCGCAAGTCCCTGGAGCAGGCGCGCGACGATCAGGATCACCGGCGCCGCGAGGCCGATCTGCTTGTACGTCGGCAGGATGCCGACGACGAACGTCGACAATCCCATGATCAGGATCGTGACGAGGAACGTGTACTTGCGGCCGACGATGTCGCCGATGCGACCGAAGAACAGCGCGCCGAACGGGCGCACCGCGAACCCCGCGGCGAAGGCGAGCAGGGCGAAGATGAACGCCGCCGTCGGGTTCACGCCGGAGAAGAATTGCTTGCTGATCACCGCCGCGAGCGACCCGTAGAGATAGAAGTCGTACCACTCGAAGACGGTGCCGAGCGAGGATGCGAAGATCACTCGCCGGATCTCGTCGGCGGTCAGCTCGCGAGGTGTCGTGCTGGTGGGGGCGACAGGTTGCGACATTTCTCTCCCGGGCGAGAATGCACCGCGCGGCGTGCACATCTGCAGGCGCGCAGGCGCGAAGATGCCGCGGCGCCGAGGCAAGTCAAGCACGACGCGTGGGTCATCGCGTCGTGAGCGCGCGCGGCCTTGCCCACGCCGCTGCCTCCCTGCACCATTCGGAGTCCGGGCGACTACGCCCGAGTCCCGCGCCGCCGCACGCGCCGCTCCGCCCCGGCCCGCCCATCTCACCTGCCAGGTCATGAACGATATCGACGTCCTGCTGACCGAGAACCGGAAGTTCGCCCCCGATGCCGCGTTCCGCCGCGCTGCCCACCTCTCGAGCCGCGAACTGTTCGACTACGCGTCCGGTGACCCGGTCGGCTATTGGGAGGCGATGGCTCGCGAGCTCTCGTGGTCGAAGCCGTGGACGAAGGCGCTCGAGTGGACGCCGCCGCACGTGAAGTGGTTCGTCGGTGGACAGCTCAACGCCGCCTACAACTGCGTCGACCGGCACGTCGCTGGCCCACGACGCAACAAGGCGGCGCTGGTCTGGGAGGGCGAACCGGGCGACCGGCGCACGCTGACGTACTGGGATCTCTACATCGAGGTCCAGAAGTGCGCCAACATGCTCGCATCGTTAGGCGTGACCAAGGGCGATCGCGTCGTGATCTACCTGCCGCTCATTCCCGAGGCGGCGATCGCGATGCTCGGCTGCGCGCGGATCGGCGCGATCCACTCGGTGATCTTCGGCGGCTTCTCGCCGGACTCGGTGCGCGACCGCGTCAACGACGCGCAGGCCAAGGTCGTCATAACGGCGGACGCCGGCTACCGGCGCGGCCAGGTGGTCCCGCTCAAGCGCAACGTCGACAAGGCGCTCGAGGATTGTCCGTCGGTCGAGAAGGTGATCGTCGTCAGGCGGCGACCGGGCGCCGAGGGTGACGAGGCGTTCGGAACGATTCAGGAAGGGCGCGACCTCTGGTGGCACCGCCTGATGGCGCGCGCGCCGTCGAAGCACACGCCGGTGCCGATGGATTCCGAGGACGTGCTCTACATCCTCTACACGTCAGGCACCACCGGCAAGCCGAAGGGGATCGTCCACACGACCGGCGGCTATCTCACCGGCGTGGCGACGACGACGAAGTACGTCTTCGACCTCAAGGAGGACGACGTCTTCTGGTGCACCGCCGACGTCGGCTGGGTGACGGGACATTCGTACCTCGTGTACGGACCGTTAGCTAACGGTGCGACGTGCGTGATGTACGAGGGTGCGCCCGACTGGCCGGAGAAAGATCGCTTCTGGGACATCTGCGAGCGTCACGGCGTGACGATCCTCTACACCGCGCCGACCGCCATCCGCGCCTTCATGAAGTGGGGCGACCAGCACCCGAAGAAGCACGATCTCTCGCGCCTCCGCCTCCTCGGCTCGGTCGGTGAGCCGATCAACCCCGAGGCCTGGATGTGGTATCGCGAGGTGATCGGTGGTGGACGCTGCCCGATCGTCGACACGTGGTGGCAGACCGAGACCGGCGCGATCGTGATCTCGCCGCTGCCGGGCGTGACCGAGACCAAGCCTGGAAGCGCGACGTTCCCGCTGCCCGGGTACAGTGCGGAGCTGGTCAACAACGACGGGACGATCATGAAGACGGGCGGCGGACTGCTGGCGATGACGAAGCCATGGCCGTCGATGTTGCGCACGATCTGGAACGACGACAAGCGATACGTCGACACCTATTTCTCGAAGTGGCCCGCCCATCCGAACTACTACTTCGCCGGCGACGGCGCCAAGCGCGACGACGACGGCTACTTCTGGATCCTCGGCCGGGTGGACGATGTGCTCAACGTCGCCGGCCACCGGATCGGGACGATGGAAGTCGAGTCGGCGCTGGTCGAGCATCCCGCGGTGGCCGAGGCGGCGGTCGTCGGACGGGCGCACGAGCTGAAGGGGCAGGCACTCGCTGCCTTCGTCACGCTCCGCGAGGGGCGGCATGCGAATGCCGAGCTGCGCGACGAGCTGCGTGAGTTCGTCGCCGAGAAGATCGGCGCCATCGCGCGTCCTGACGACATCCTCTTCAGCGCCGACCTGCCGAAGACGCGCTCGGGGAAGATCATGCGCCGGCTGCTCCGCGACATCGCCGAGGGTCGAGCGTTAGGCGACACGACGACGCTCGCCGACCCGAACGTCGTCGCCAGCCTGAAGGAGCAGTACGAAGCACAGGAGAGCTGATTAGCTTTCGGCCATGGCAGAGAAGACCTCGAAAGCACCGATCACCGTGCGCGCCGCGACCGGGCGCGACGCGATCGCTGTCCGCGCGTTGATCGACCTGTATGTCCCGAGCGGCGTGCTCCTCCCGCGCAGCGAGGACTTCGTCGCGACGTACGCGCACAACTTCGTCGTTGCCGAGGCGCCGGGCGAGGGGATCGTCGGCTGCGCGTACCTCGACGAGTACTCGCCGAGCATCGCCGAGCTGCGCTCGCTGGCGGTCGCCCCTGACTGGCAGGGCGCCGGCGTCGGTCGCGCGCTGGTGCACGGGATCGAGGCACTGGCCCGCACGCGCGAGTATGCGATCCTCTTCGCCGTGAGCAACGACGAAGCGTACTTCAAGCGTTATGGCTTCGAGCGGCGCGAGATCCCGGAGCTGGATCGCGAGCGGAGTGAGGTCAGCCGGTACAAGGGAGTGTACGCGAAGGAGCTGTGAGTTCGGCGCGCCTCCTCAGCTTCAACACGGCGATGCGAGATGAGCGAGACCCCGATAGAGAGATCAGAGATTAGAGAAGCGGCTGGACGGAACGGCGACGGCGCGGTGCCGGTAACCGCAATCGTCAATTCGTCTCTCCTCTCTCATCTCTCTATCGGAGCCTCGCTCATCTCTTTATCGAAGTGTTGAACGCCGTACGCCGACGAGCGATATGGGCGCGCTCCACCGGAACGTTCCCCACTCCATCACGAGCTTCCCTCGCTCATTGCCGTCAGGCACGATCGAGATCGTGAACTCCTCCACCGGCGCCGCCAGCGTATCCGGCTTCATCGGCGCCATCGCGAGGTCGAGCTTGTCGTCGTATTCCGTTCCCCACTGGCCGCTCTGCTTGTTCACGATCAGGTCCGCCGCGCCGCTCCGACGCGGGACGGTCCACAGCGTGTACTTCCCCGCCGGTACGCGGATTCCGGCGAGAGAGATCGGAGTTGAAGTCGTGAACTGCGTCGCAGCGTTCGCACCCGTGCGCCACACCCGGTCAAAGGGCACGATGTCCCCGAGCAGCACACGACCACGCGCCAACGGCCGTCCGTAGTCAACCGTGAAGTTCGTGCGTCCGATCGACGCGACGACGGTGTCGCGAACGCTGAGTTGCTTCGGCGCGCCGGCCGCCGTCTCCTGCGCCGCGAATCGAGTCCCGATCGCTTCGACGTCGGGGAGCGCGCTGGTGCGCGCGACGTCCACCTTGTACGTCGATCGCGCGCCGGAATAGCTGAGCAGCTGCCCGCTCGAGTCGAGCTGCGCCTCGCCGATCCCCGAGAGCCAGTCGTGCCAGACCTCCGCCTTCGCGTTAGGCAACAGTCGTACCGCTGCGCCGCCTAACGGAAAGCGATCGAACTCGCGATCGACGTAGAACTGCCGCAGGTGCACGGTGTCATCAGCGCGTGCGGTGCTGTCGTTTCTCCGCGCCGCTTCGAAGTAGAGTTCGTAGAGGCTGTACATCTGCGGCACGTGCGCGACCACGATCGCGCCGCGAGCGCCGAAGTCGCGGCGCAACGTACCCGTTCCGTCACGCTTGACGATGTGTACTGAATCGCCGGTGACGTCGGCTTCAACGTGGCGCTCCCGCTGCTTCTCCGGCTCGCTGGGCGTGCTGATGTCCATCACCAGGTGCCTGACGCTGCCGTCGGAGGCGAGCTGCACCTCGGTGTGCCGGCGCCGCACGCGCGGGAACCGGTCCACGCCGTCGATCGTCAGACGATCTCCCGCCCGAGTCACCCGTTCCACCGACACGGTGTCGCGGCCGAGGCGCGCGATGAACCCGTAGTGCTGGGTCTTCGACGCGCACGCCGGCACGGCGAGCGCACAGGCGGCGGAAAGTGCGAGGACGATCCTGGTCATCGTTAGGCGGGGAGCGAGAAGACGACCGCGCGAGCAGCAATGATCACGATGCGCGCTCAGCGAAGGTTCCAGCGGTGCTGAAGGAAGTTGCGACCGGGAGCTGGATGGGACCAGCTCCAGCGCGTCAGGAAACCGTCACTGCCCGTCCTGCACGTCGCGCAGGTTCCGGAAGGTGATCGAGTATCGCAGCGCGTCGACCGGTGGGATGCTGTGCTCCCACTCGGTGCGCGACGGGCCGTGCAGCAGGTACGCCGATCGCGGCTCGGCGATGATGGACGCGCGCTCCCACCGCTCTCCCACCTTCCGCCGCAGGCGGAAGGTGCACGGCGAGAGGAGGGAGATGCCGACGACGTCGCCGAACACCGCCTTGTCACGATGCCAGCCGATCGGCGCGCCGGGCGCGTACTCGGTGACGAGGACGTGCTGCAGCTCGGCTGCAGCGAGTCCGGCGAACGACGCGGCGATCTCGCGCAGCTCGAGGAGAAAATCTGGGACGTCGTTCGCCTTGTCGAGCACGCGATCCTCGAAGTCGTAGCGCCACCCGAACGACACCACGCGCCGCTTGCCGGTGTAGCCGTGAAACTCGAACTCCTGCAACGGCAGGTCGCGGACGCGCTCGATGAGTGCCCTCTCGGCGTCGCGACCTATGACTTCGGGCTCGTAGCGGAACCCCGGCGGCAGCGCCGGCCTGGCGTCGAAGAGGCTGATCTGGTCGGACATCAGCGACACCCGGGCGATAAGCGGTAGGCGGCAAGCAGTGATCGACGGCGGAACAACGACGGAGCTTCAGATCGCAGAAAACGAACCGCGGCTGGGAGGACCCCGACCGCCGTTTGTCGTCTCGCAGTCCGCTGACTGCTTGCCGCGTATCGCTTTCCGCGGCAGACGATGCAGCGGCGACCGCTGGTGGCGTGCTGCTCGCGCTGCGGCAGGCGGAAATGGCGAACGCGACGGCGAGCGTGGGAAGCGCGCGTCGCGTGCATGATGTCGAGCGGATCATGTCACTACGAAGGCGCGAAGTCACGCTGACGTCGAGGCGTGAGATCACGTCGCCGCGGTACGAGGGTTGCCCGATTACAGCGGACAGGAATCCACCACCAGTCCGGAGGCAGTCGATGCGCGAGAGTGAAAAGAACGTCGGTCGGGCCGATCACAACCCCGCCGGGACAAACGAAGAGGCACCCGACGGTCAGACGGCCGGCGACAGCGCGGGCCAGCGCGCCCATGGAGTGCACGGGCGCGGGGTACGCGGGCAGGAGGAGAAGGTCGATCCGGCGACTCCGATCCCTGACGCCGCGAAGGGTTCGGATCGCGGCGGCAGCGCCGCGTGGGGGAGCGAATCGTCCGGCGGGTCGGTGATCGACAAGCGCCCGCCCGAGCGTTAGGCGCCGGCCTCATACCAGCGTCGGCCGGAATCGTTCGCCTTACGACACCCGCGACGCGGGCACGAACCGCTGGACGAAGGCGAGCGTGGTGTTGGCGACCGCGCGCCAGCCACTGTCGATGGTGAGTGCGTGCCCGCGTCCCGGCATTTCTACGAACTCGGTCACACCGGCGTTGCGGCGCTGCTTCCTGAACGAGGCGTTGGCGATCGCCCGCGGCACCGTGTTGTCCTTCTCGCCTGACATCACGAGGAGGGGCCCGCGATCCTCGTTGCGCGTATCCACGCGAAGCTCGCTCCAGGGGTTGAGGTTCGCGAACGCGGCCTGGAAGAGCGGCCGTCCCGGCGCCGGAACGGCGAAGTTGTCGTAGAGCGTCCGCGCCTCGACTTCGCTGACGGCGTTCGCGAAGGCGAAGCGAAATTGCTCGAAGGTCAGCGAGACAGCGCGGTTGCGGTTCGCCGGATTGCCGAGCACGGGCCACGCTGCACGGAGCGCCGACAGCGGGAGTGGGAGGACGCCGCGGAACGGCGCCGGATCGACCGCGACCGTCGCCGCCGCGCATCCTCGACCGGCGAGAAGCTGCGCCAGCATCCCGCCGAACGAGTGTCCGATGATCACCGGCTTCCGTGCGAGCTGCCGCGCAATTCCCTCGAGGCGGTCGGCGACCTGCGCCATCGATTTCCCGGCGAATACTTCCGGATGCGCCTTCGCCGACACGACCGTCTCCGGGTCATCGGGCCAGCCCGGAGTGAGCGTCACGTAGCCGGCTTCCTCGAAGACCGCGGCCCATCGGTCCCAGCTGCTCGCGAGAAGCCAGAGGCCGTGCACGAACATCACGGGCTGCTGCCCGGTTGCATTGGCGCGGTGGATCTGCCTCGCCTCGTGGCCGGTGACTGACGTCGATCCAGTCGTCTGCAACGTCGGCGTCATCGTGGCCATCCTCGTTCTCCGTTTCGCACGGGGTACGCATGCACAAGCGCGTCGGCTGCTGCCGTTAGGATACATGTCGGGTGACATAACGCAATGCGACAGCGGCTGACGGACCGATGAACGTGGCGTCGATGCGTGAGCGTCGGAGATTGACCGGCGAGCGTCGTCGTGCGTCATTTGTTTGTACCGCCGGTTGCGGCTGCCCATGCCCTGCTGGCTCTCACCTGCATTGCCAACCCCCTGGAGTTCTGGATGCGTTCAATCTCGCCCCTTCTCGGAGCGCTCACTCTCGCGCTCGTCACTTCATCCGCCCATGCGCAGGCCGCCGTGGACACCGCCGCGGCAGGATCCGCGACGACGTCGGCGGAGCTCGCGTCTGCGTCACCCCGTGTTCGGCTGAAGATGAGCCGCGAAACGATTCGTACTGATGGCCACTACATGATCGAAGGAACGCTGCTGGACGCGAATGGGACGCGCGCCATTGTGCAGCGCCCTGATCGTGCGGCGCCGGATACCGTGCCGATGTTCACGGTCGATCACATCGAGCGCTACGCGGGCCAGAACAGTCGCGGGAAGATGGTCCTTGCCGGTGCCGGTGGCGGCGCGGCGTTGTCGCTGATCGCGCGCGGCATGGCAAACCTCACTAACGGTGGCCGGTGCCAGACGCAGTGCGATAGCCCGCTCATTCCGGGTTATCTCTATGCAGTGCCGGTGGTGCTCGGTGCGTTCATCGGCAGCGTTTTCCCCTCGACACACTGGGTCGAGGTCAAGCGCCCCGAGGTGTCGGTCGGTGTAACCGACCATCACCAGCTGCAGCTCTCGTCGTCGATCGACTTTCGCTGACGCAGACGTTGCCGGACGTGGGAATGTGAGTGATCGACGTCCGGCAACTCTGGCGTGCGGCATCGTGACCGAGATCGCACTGCCGGTGGCACGGTCCATGATTTCGCACTGAGAAGCAGCTGAAGAGCGTTACCACCGCGCGAGTGGCGCGTTGTACCACGGGAGCAATTGATCCGTGCTCTCGACACTCGCAGCGGAGGATTTATGTCCAGACTTGCGACTATCGCCCGCACGGCCACCGCACTTGCGGTGTGCGCCTGTGCGTCAGCTCCCGCGAAGGCTCCTTCGGCGGCCACGCTCGCGCTGTACGACGCGAACGCGCACCGGCCCACCGCCGTTGCAGAAGCGCCGGCTGCCTCGCCCAACGCGAATGGCAGCAGCCTCGGAGTGACGCCGATCGGCGACTTCGTGCGCAGCCGAAACGCGCAGCTGCAGTTCTGCTACGAGGAGACGCGCGCAAAAAACCCCGGGCTCGCCGGCTCGGCAACGTTCGGTGTGCAGCTCGCGCCTGACGGCAGCGTCACTCGCGCCGACGTGCTGCGTCGCTCATGGCTGGGCAGCGGCGCCGACCAGGTCGAGGCGTGCGTCCTGGCGAAGCTGAGGACGTGGAAGTTTCCGGCCGACGGCACCAACGCGCGGCCGTACTCGTTCTCGACCGTCTTCACGCGTTGACGTGCCTAACGGCGAGCGCTGCTAGAGCCTGACGGCCGGCAGCGCTGCGCCGGCGGCCAGGCCGAGCACGTAGAGCCAGCCGAACGCGCGGTTGTGGACCAGGCAGACGCGGTGATACCAGAGCGGCCAGCCGACGTAGCCGGCCGGGGCCTGCAGGGGCGCCGGCGCGGACATGACGCGAACGGCGCGCAATGCCCGAGGGACGGCGAAGACCACGAGCAGCGCGAACGGGGTCAGCGCGCCTGACGCGACGCCGGCCGCGATCACGACGTACATCCCGATCACCGCCCCCCGGTTGAGCGCGCGGGCGCGGCGTTCGCCGAGCAGGACGGGGAGTGTCCGCTGATGCTTGCCCGCGTCGAACTGCCGCTGGTAGATGTGCTTCCCGACGAGGATCGACATCACCCCGAGTCCGTAGGGAATCGACGCGAGGAGCGCGGCGCGAGACCAGGCACCGGTGATCACGAAGTAGCCGCCGGCGACCATCAGCGGTCCCCAGACGACGAACGCCGCGACCTCGCCGAGGCCGAGCTCCTTGAGCGCCCGCGGCGCGGCATCGTAGGCCCAGAGGAGCAGCGCGCCGGCGACGACGAGCCAGACCGCGGCCGTGCCGCGCAGCGAGACGAAGTAGGCCGCGATGCCT
The DNA here is from genome assembly GCA_045804265.1 of Gemmatimonadaceae bacterium. Lineage (GTDB taxonomy): Bacteria > Gemmatimonadota > Gemmatimonadetes > Gemmatimonadales > Gemmatimonadaceae > JABFXC01. The sequence goes on from JBJMNK010000062.1 coordinate 47,141, forward strand.
AACGCGACGAGCGAGAGCACCGCGAGCCCGGTGACGAGCAGCCGCGAGCTGACGGCGCCGCTCAGCAGCGGGTGGACCGTGTAACGCCGGCGTGGCGAGTCGTCGGTGTCGTGTCCACGCCGGGCGCCGAAGTAATCGTTCGAGAGGTTGCTGATCGCGTGCAGCACGACGTAGGCGAGGAGCACCAGCACGAACGGCAGCGCATGGAAGCGACGATCGGTCGCGGCGAGGAGCCCGGCAAGGAGCGCCGCCTGGAAGGAAATGACGAGGATGACACTTCGCGCCGCGTAGAGAAAGCGCGCGATCGGGTCGAGTGACGCGAGGTCCTCGGCGAGCGGTGGGTAGAAGCCGGTGAACGCGCGCGCCCATTCACGTGGGCCGCGACCGGCGGGGCGGCGGCCAGTGGGGACAGCGGCGCTGTCGATCGGTGCGTTTGCCATGCCCGAATCATAGCCGCGGCGATGAGTTGCACCAACGCTCCTTGCGCGGCGCATCGACCGGCGCGAGCATGCTCGTATTCCAGAACAGGGACTTCGCATGGACACGACTGCGCCGCCACCGAATGCCGGGGTGAGATTTCCGCCGCCGCTGGTGTACGCCGCTGGCATTCTCGCCGGCTGGCTGCTCGACAGGCCGTGGCGGTGGCGGATCGCCGCACAACCATCGGCGTGGCGGTCATTCCTTGCCGCGGCGTTCATCGCTTCCGCGCTCGTGATGATGGCATCGGCAGTCATGCTCTTCCGGCGCGCGCGAACGAGCCTGATCCCGAACCAGCCATCGGCGGCGTTCGTCGTCGGTGGTCCATA
>JBJMNK010000063.1:0-36867 GCA_045804265.1 Gemmatimonadaceae bacterium
AAGCCCATCGCCAGCAGCACGAGCTCCGCGTCGATCACCCGCTCGCTTCCAGCAAGCGGCACGAGCCGCGCTCGTCCGTCTGCGCCGATCGAGCTCTCGACGCGCACAGTGCGCAGCCCGCGCACCGCGCCGTCCTCGCCGATGAATCCGCTGGTCGAGACGCTCCACTCGCGCGTGCACCCCTCCTCGTGTGCGTGCGACGATCGCAGCTTCATCGGCCAGAGCGGCCACGGCGTCGACGACGCGCGCTCGCTCGGCGGCTCGGGCAGCAGGTCGAACTGCTGCACGCTCAGCGCGCCCTGCCGGTGACAGCTCCCCGCGCAGTCTGAGCCGGTGTCGCCGCCGCCGATGATGACGACGCGTTTGCCGCGCGCCGAGATCCGCGACGCGGCATCGATGCGGTCGCCCGCGAGCAGACGGTTCTGCTGCGTGAGGAATTCCATCGCCAGATGCACCCCACGCAGCTCACGTCCGGGCACCATGAGATCACGCGCGCGCTGCGCGCCGCCGGCGAGCACGATCGCATCGAACTCGGCGCGCAGCGCATCAACGCCCACGTCCACGCCGACGTGCACGCCGGCCCGGAATCGAACGCCTTCCGCGCGCAGCTGGTCGAGGCGCCGGTCGAGCACGCGCTTCTCGAGCTTGAATTCGGGGATTCCGTAGCGGAGCAGTCCACCGATGCGATCGTCCTTCTCGAACACCGTCACCGCGTGTCCGAGTCGCCGCAACTGCTGCGCGGCCGCGAGTCCGGCCGGCCCGGATCCGACGATCGCCACGCTTCGCCCCGATTCGCGCACCGGGAGCTGTGGCGCGATCCATCCTTCGGCGAAGCCGCGATCGGCGATCGCCTGCTCGACGTTCCTGATCGCCACCGGCTCGTCGATGAGTCCGAGCACGCACGCCGACTCGCAGGGGGCGGGACAGAGCCGGCCGGTGAACTCGGGAAAATTGTTCGTCGCGTGCAGCGCGTCGCTCGCCTCGCGCCACCGGCCGCGGAAGACGAGGTCGTTCCACTCCGGGATCAGGTTGCGCACCGGGCAGCCGGTATCACCCTGGCAGAACGGGACGCCGCAGTCCATGCAGCGTGCGCCCTGCGCCTCCACCGCGCCGTTAGGCATCGGGGCGTAGAATTCCCGCCAGTGCCCGACCCGCTCGCCGACCGCCTGCCGCGCCGGCGCGGCGCGGCGGAGCGTGATGAACCCGCGCGGGTCACCCATGACGCGCTCCCGATCCTTCGGCGCGCGCGGATGCCTGGGCCGTCTCGCGCCGCACCAGTGCCTGACTATACTCGAGCGGCACCACCGCGACGAAATCGCGCAGCGCCTGTTCCCATCGCGAGAGCAGCGACCGCGCACGCGCGCTCGCGGTCAGTCGGGCGTGCTGCTCGACGAGTCGCCGCAGCGTCGTGCGATCTTCCGCGCGGTCGATCGCATGCAGTGCGACCATCGCCCGGTTGCAGCGCGCCTGGAATGCGTGATCGCCCGATTCGTCGAGCACGAAGGCGAGCCCCCCGCTCATCCCGGCCGCGAAGTTTCGCCCCGTGCGGCCGAGGACGACGACGATGCCGCCGGTCATGTACTCGCACCCATGATCGCCGACTCCTTCGACGACCGCGGTCGCGCCGCTGTTGCGGACGGCGAAGCGCTGTCCCGCCACCCCGCCGAAGTACGCCTCGCCGCTCGTTGCGCCGTACAACACCGTGTTCCCGACGATCACCGTCTCCTCGGCCATGAAGTGCACGCCGCGCGGCGGCCGCACCACGATCCGCCCGCCCGAGAGTCCCTTGCCGACGTAGTCGTTCGCCTCGCCCTCGAGCTCGAGCGCGAGGCCACGGGCCGCGAACGCGCCGAAGCTCTGTCCCGCCGAGCCGAGGCAGCGGATCGTGATCGCGCAATCGGCGAGGCCACGCTCGCCGTGCCGCCGCGCGATCTCCCCTGACAACCCGCTGCCGATCGAGCGATGGACGTTTCTCACCTGCACGGTGGCCGACACCCGCTCCCCATCCTCGAGCGCCGGCCGCGCGACTTCGAGCAACTCGGCGTCGATCGAGTGCTGGACGTCGGGGCGCTGCGTCGCGACGAAGCGGCGCGGCGCGCCGCTCGTGCGCACCCGCTCCGGAACGGCGAGCAGCAGCGAGAGGTCGAGATGGCGCGCTTTCCAATGATCCGATGCGACCGCCTGCTCGAGAAGCTCGGTGCGCCCGATCACCTCGTCCATCGCGCGCAGGCCTAACGCTGCGAGGTGCTCGCGCACCTCTTCAGCGACCGCGAAGAAGTAGCTCACGACGTGCTCGGGCTGCCCGGTGAATTTGGCGCGGAGCACCGGATCCTGCGTCGCGATGCCGACTGGGCAGGTGTTGAGGTGGCACTTCCGCATCATCACGCATCCTTCGACGATGAGCGGTGCGGTCGCGAAGACGAATTCGTCGGCACCGAGCAGCGCGGCGAGCACCACGTCGCGCCCGGTCTTGAGCTGGCCGTCGGTCTGCAGCCGCACGCGCCCGCGCAGTCCGTTCAGCAGCAACGTCTGCTGGACTTCGGCGACACCGAGCTCCCAGGGGATGCCGGCGTGCTTGATCGACGAGAGCGGCGCCGCGCCGGTGCCACCGGAATCACCCGAGATGCAGATCAGGTCCGCATGCGCCTTCGCCACTCCGGCCGCAATGGTGCCGACTCCGCTCTCGGACACGAGCTTCACCGAGATCGTCGCATGCGGATTCACCTGGCGCAGGTCGTGAATGAGCTGCTTCAGGTCCTCGATCGAGTAGATGTCGTGATGCGGCGGCGGCGAGATGAGCGTGACGCCCTCCGTCGCGCAGCGCGTGCGCGCGATGATCGCGTCCACCTTGTGGCCGGGGAGCTGCCCACCTTCGCCGGGCTGCGCTCCCTGCGCGATCTTGATCTGCAGCTCGTCGGCGTTCACGAGGTATTCGGCCGTCACTCCGAAGCGCGCCGATGCGACCTGCTTCACCGCGCTCATGCGATCGGTGCCGAAGCGTGCGCGCTCTTCTCCGCCCTCGCCGGTGTTGCTTCGCCCGCCGATGCTGTTCATCGCGACTGCGAACGTCTCGTGCGCCTCGCGGCTGATCGACCCGAACGACATCGCCCCGGTCACGAACCGCCTGACGATTGCCGTTGCCGGCTCGACCTCGTCGAGCGGGATCGGCGCTCGCTCGGTGAAGCGCAGTATCCCGCGCAGCGTCGTCCGCGACGTCTCCTCGTTGGCGAGCCGGCTGAAGTCGCGGAACGACGCCGCGCTCCCTCCGCGCGTCGCGTGCTGCAGCGCGGCGATCGTGCGCGGGTTCCAGTGGTGGTGCTCGCCCTCGATGCGATAGTGGTAGTCGCTGCCCGCGTCGATCGACATGACGCCGTCACCCTCGCGCTCAGCGGCGAACGCGCTCCGATGTCGCGCCAGTGTTTCCTCAGCGATCACGTCGAGCCCGATCCCGCCGATGCGGGACGCGGTCCCGGGGAAGTGGCGCGCCACCAGCGCCGCGTCGAGGCCGACCGCCTCGCACACCTGCGCGCCGCAATAGCTTTGCAGCGTCGAGATCCCCATCTTCGACATCACCTTGAGCAGCCCCTTGCCTAACGCCTTCACGTACGATGCGCGCGCATGCATCGCGTCGCCGTCGGCCAACCGTCCCTCGGTCGCCATCGCGTCGATGCTCTCGAATGCCAGGTACGGACACACCGCTGCCGCGCCATGGGCGATCAGCAGCGCGACGTGCGGTACCTCGCGCGCCTCGGCGGTCTCAACGACGATGCTCGTGCGCGCACGCAGCCCGGCGCGACAGAGGTGATGGTGCACCCCGCTCACCGCGAGCAGCGCTGGGATCGGCGCCATCCCAGCATCGACGCCCCGGTCGCTGAGCACGACGATCGTGCATCCGCCGGCGACAGCGTCGGCTGCATCGCGGCACAATGCGTCCAGCGCGCGCTCGAGCGCGCCGGTTTCGCCCGTGGCCGGGAAGAGCATGCCTAACGTTCGCGCCCGGGCCCCGGGGACGTCCAGCGCCTTCAGCGCGTCGAGCTGGCTCTCGTCGAGGATCGGCTGCTCCAGGTACAGCTGCCGCGCGTGCTCCTCGCTCTCGTCGAGCAGGTTCCCCTGGGCACCGAGGAAGCTGCCGAGCGACATCACCAGCTGTTCGCGGATCGGGTCGATCGCCGGGTTCGTCACCTGCGCGAACTGCTGCCGGAAATAGTTGAACAGCAGCTGCGGCCGGAACGAGAGCACCGCGAGCGGCGCATCATTGCCCATCGACCCAACCGCTTCCTCGCCCGTCTCGGCCATCGGCGCGAGCACCATCTTCAGCGCTTCACGGGTGTAGCCGAACGCTCGCTGCAGTCGCGCCAGCTCCGATGCCTCGCGCTGCTTGGCGACGTCAGGCGTCGTCGGGATCGCGATCCGCTGCTCGCTGATCCACCGCCGATAGGGGCGGAGCGATGCCAGCTCCGCCTTCACCGACTCGTCGTCGAGCAATTTTCCATGGAGCGTGTTGACGACGAGCATGCGCCCCGGCTCGAGCCGTCCCTTCGTGCGGATCCGGTCGCTGGCGACGGTGAGCGCGCCGGCCTCCGACGCGAGCACGACGAAGTCGTCATCGGTCACCAGGTACCGCGCGGGGCGGAGCCCGTTGCGATCGAGCATCGCGCCGATCTGGCGGCCGTCGGTGAACGCGATCGCCGCCGGGCCGTCCCACGGCTCCATCAGCGATGCGTGAAATTCGTAGAACGCCTTCCGGTCGGCGGAGATCGACGCATCGCGCTCCCATGCCTCGGGGATCATCATCGCCATCGCGTGCGTCAGCGGCCGGCCGGCGAGCACCAGCAGCTCGAGCACCGCGTCGAACGACGCCGAATCGCTCTGCCCGGCGGCGAGCAGGGGCTGCAGGAGCGAGGGGTCGCCGCCTAACCGCGCCGACTCGAGCTGCGTGGCGCGAGCGTTCATCCACTGGCGGTTGCCGCGAATGGTGTTGATCTCGCCATTGTGGGCGACGAAGCGATACGGGTGCGCGAGCGGCCAGGACGGAAAGGTGTTCGTCGAGAACCGCGAGTGAACGAGCGCGAGCGCGGTCGTCACCGCGTGGTTGCCAAGGTCGTGATAGAACCCGGCCAGCTGCTCGGCGCGCAGCATCCCCTTGTACACGATCGTCCGCGACGACAGGCTCGCGACATAGCAGGCCGGTGTCTCACCCCCCGCGACCGTCGCTGCCTCGCGCTCGATCCGCTTGCGCATGAGGTAGAGCGTCCGCTCCAGCGTGACGCCGTCGTCGAGGTCCGTGCCTAACGCGTGACGGGCGACGAACAGCTGCCGGATCACCGGCTGCACCCGCGCCGCCTCGCTGCCCACGTGGCGCGCATCGGTTGGCACGTCGCGCCAGCCGAGCACGCGACAGCCGCTGTCGCGGACACACTGCTCGATCACCGTCTCGCAGCGCTCCCGCGTCGAGGCGTCGGTCGGGAGGAAGATCATCCCGACCCCGTAGGCGCCGGCGTCCGGCAGGCTCACCCCACGCGCCGCGCAGGCAACGCGGAGAAAAGCGTGCGGGATCTGCAGCAGGATCCCCGCGCCGTCGCCGGTGGTCGGGTCGCTGCCGGCAGCGCCGCGGTGCGCGAGGTTGTGCAGGAGCTCGAGCGCGTCGTCCACGACCTGTCGCGACCGTTCGCCGTGGATGTGCGCGACGAAACCCATCCCGCAGGCGTCGTGCTCGTTCGCTGGATCGTACAGCCCCTGCTGGTGCGGCATCGTCATCGCGGCGATCTCTCGGCAAGAGTGCGGACGTCGGGCAGCGATCGGCGGTCATGCAGAAGCGCCCGCCAGACTCTGTCTGGCGGGCGCTTGGTTCATCTCGTCATGCGGTCGTGCGCGCCTAGCCAGATTTCGCGAGCGAAATCGGGAGATTGAGACGAAGGTTGGCGCGAACGTTGGAGCTCATCATCGGATCAGTTGCGGGTCTGGCGGCAAGTTGGGACCACACGGCCCAGCTGTCAAGCAGAAATTGCGCCGCGTCCCCGCGATCAGTACGACAGCGCGTAGGTGAGGCGAAAGCCCCGCCCCGGCTGCGGGAGGAAATCCTTGATCACCGAGAGGTTGTCGCGGTAGACACGATCGAAGACGTTGTCGGCGTGGAAGCCGACCTCGTGCACCATCCCACCGTAGACGAGGCGGACGCCGGCGCCGAGGTTGAGCAGCCCATAGCCGGCGGTCGGCGTGTCACCGTCGCCGAGCCGGGTCTGTCTCGCCGCCATTCGCCATTCTGCAGTCCACAGGTACTCGTGATGCTGCCACGTCCCGCGAATGGTGCTGCGCAGCGGCGGAATGAACGGCAGCGGCGCGCGGGCTTCGAGGTCCTCGGCGCGAACGTAGTCGGCCATCGCCCGGAGATCTGTCTCCGCTGTCGGCTGGACGCTGACGGTCGCTTCCGCACCGAGGAGACGCGCCCGGGCCGCGGCGAACTGGCGGACCGGGAGCCCTTCTATCGTGTCGCCGCGGAGGAAGCCGTAGATGTAGTGATCGAGCGTGTTCACGTACGGGGAGATCTGGAACGCCGCCCGCGCGAAGGTGGCGGTGAGCGATGCGTCCACGCCGATTCCCATCTCCGGCCCGAGCTCCGCGGTGCCGATGGTGTACGTCCCGCTCGGCGCATCGAGACCGTTGGCGAACAGCTCCTGCACCGTGGGCACGCGGAACGAGCGGGCGACACTGAACGACGCGCTGACGTGACGGCTGAGCTGCCCGACCGCGCCTAACGATCCGGTGACCGCGTTGGCGCTGCGCGTCTCGTCGATCGAGATGAACGCCGGATCGCAGCAGTCCCCCGGCTTCGCGTGGATCGAGCTGTGGTCGAAGCGGAGTGCACCCTGAAGCCGCGTCGTCGGCGACGCGCGGAACTCCTCGTAGGCATAGCCGGCGATGCCGGTGCTCACCGAGTTGGGGCCGAGCGGCTCGTCGCCGCTGATCCTCAGGTCCTCGACGTTGGTCCAGATGCCTAACGTTCCGTCGAGCCGGCCGGCGCTCTGCTGCTGCATCTGCAGCACCGCGTTGACCTGCTGTTTCCGGAAATGGCTCGCCAGCGGGTACGAAACCCCGCTCGAGTCCTGTTCGGTCGGGAACTCCGAATGCCCGTAGTCGTTGTAGCTGGCGGTGAGCTTCCACTGCTTCGCGAGCGCCGTCGCCGTCGAGAGCACTCCGCGCAGCTCGACGGTGTTGCGCGACTGCACGATGCGCGAGGTGCTCGGCGGGAGCAGGTCGAAGATCTCGTTAGGCGGGACACCGGGAATGCCGTAGTTCATCTCGTAGTGCTTGGCCCCGACGCCGAGCGTGGCCGCCGCACCCTGCCACGCGTAGCCCGTGCCGACCTCGCCGCTGCGGTCGAACGTCTGCGGCATCCGGTCGAGCTGCATCGCGAATCCGGTACCCGGTATTGCGTACGTTCCGGCGGGAATGCGGATGTCGCGCGCGCGAACGCCGCCGGCCGAGAACCGCACTGCCTGGTGCGCGCCGCTCAGCACCGTGTTCGCGTACGCCGCCAGCTGATCGCTCACCGAGCTCGCCTCGATCGCGGCGGTGCCGGCGACCGCGCGATCGCTCACCGCCGGAATCATGTCGGTGATGACGTTGACCAGCCCACCGATCGTGCTCGGGCCGTAGAGGACTGTCGCCGGGCCGCGCACGACGTCCACCTGCTGGATCGCGATCGCCTCGAGTGGCGTCGCGTGCGCGGGATCGTACGTGGCGATGTCGCCGGTGCGGAGCCCGTTCTCGAGCACGAGCACTTCGTTGTCGCTCAAGCCCCGGAGGATCGGTCGCGACGGTGCCGAGCCGTTGCTCCGCACCGCGACACCGGGAACACTGCCGATCTTTTCCGCGAAGCTCGACCCTGATCTCCGCAGCAGCTCGAGCTGGCCGATCGACTCGACCGACTGGTATTCCTCGGCTGCGGTGCGCGGGACCGGCGACGCAGAGACGACGATCTCGCGTAGCGGGACGGCCGAAGGTGCGAGGTCGAACGTCAGGCGCGACGTGTCGTTCGCGCTCACCGCGATCGTCTGGCTCGCCGATGTATATCCGGTCACCGAGACGAAGATGCGATAGCTCCCCGCTGGAATCGCCGTGAACGCGAAGCTCCCGTTCGCGTCGGTGCGCGTGAGGCGGTCGAGCTCCACGACGCGAACCGTTGCGCCGACGATCGGCGCGCCACTGCTGCGAACAACGCCGGCAATCGACTGCGCGTTCGCGAGCGTCGCCAGGACCAGCGAGGAGAGGATCGCCGCGGCGAGTCGGGCGATGGTGTTGCGCGCTGAAGTCGTCATCGGCGAAAGATCATTTTGCTCTCTGCGCGACGCAACCGCGGGGGACGCCCGGCGATCACGCATGCGTCCAGCGTTCGGGCGGTGCATTCCGTATTCTTCGCAGAGCACGCACCACCCCCTGGCGACCGGCCCGCGCCGGTTGCCTCCCCCTGCTTCACCCACCAAATCGTGATGAAGAATCGTCTCGTCTCCCTCGCAGCGGTCGTCGCCCTCGCGGGCTGCACCGGCAGCAAGCCCGCCCCCGCAACGGCACCCGCCCCGACCCAGGATCAGTCACCAGCTGCACGAACGCGCGCCGCGAATGGCGCGGCGAACGGCGCTGCCATCGCCGGCGGCCAGGATTCGACCGGCCGCAACGGCTCCGGCCCCGCCCGGCCCAAGCCATACAACAAGGTCATCACCGCCGAGGCGAAGACCCGTCGCGGGATGTTCCTCACGCACGTGGTGGACGACAAGCTCTATTTCGAGATCCCGGCGAAGGAGTTCGACAAGGACATGCTCCTCGTCGGGCGCTACACCCGCGCGGCGGCAGCCGATCCCACGCTCCCCGGCGGCCAGTTCGGCGAGTACGGCGGCGACCAGTTCGCTGAAGAGACGCTGCGCTGGGACCGGCAGGGCAACAAGGTGATCCTCCGCTCGCCCTCGTTCGCGATCACGGCCGATACCGGGCTCTCGGTGTACCGCGCGGTGCAGGCAGCCAACTATCCGCCGATCGTCGCCGTCTTCAACGTCGAGGCCTACGGCCACGACAGCTCGGCGGTGGTCGACGTGACGCGGCTCTTCACGACGAGCATCCCCGATGTCGCGGCGATCCGCGGCCAGATCGACCCGGCGCGCTCGTTCATCGAGCGGGCCGTCGCCTTCCCCGACAATGTCGAGATCGAGGCGACGCAGACCGGCACGCTCGTGCCTAACGGCCCGGGCGCCGCGGCCAGCGCCGCGCCGGGCGTTCCGCGTTCGCCGACCAGCGTGCTCGCGCACTGGAGCATCGTCAGGCTCCCCGAGCAGCCGATGATGCCGCGCCGCTTCGACGAGCGCGTCGGCTTCTTCTCGGTGCGCATGGTGGACTTCGGCGTCGAGCAGCGCGCCGCGCGTCGCGAGTACATCACCCGCTACCGGCTCGAGTGCGCCGGCGCGCCCGACGCGAGTGGGCTCTGCACGCCGAAGAAGCCGATCGTCTACTACGTCGATCCCAACACCCCCGACCAGTGGAAGCCGTGGATCCGCAAGGCGATCACCGACTGGCAGCCGGCGTTCGAGGCAGCCGGCTTCCGCGATGCGATCGTCGCGATGGACGCGCCGCCTAACGATCCCGACTGGTCGCCCGAGGACATCCGCCACACGGTGATCCGCTGGCTCCCGAGCACCACCGAGAACGCCGTCGGCCCCCACGTGAGCGACCCGCGCACCGGTGAGATCCTGAACGGATCGGTGCGCATGTTCCAGAACGTGCTCAATCTCCAGCGCGACTGGTACTTCACCCAGGCGGCGCAGCTCGACCCGCGCGCCCGCAGCTGGCCGATGCCCGACTCGCTGATGGGCCGCCTGCTCGAGTTCGTCGTCGCCCACGAGATCGGTCACACCATCGGACTGCAGCACGACCAGATCGGCAGCTCGACCTATCCGGCCGACAGCGTGCGCAGTGCGTCGTGGGTGCACAGGATGGGGCACAGCCCGAGCATCATGGACTACTCGCGCTTCAACTACGTCGCGCAGCCCGGTGACAGCATCGCGCTCGCCGACATCGTGCCGCGCATCGGTCCGTACGACAAGTACGCGATCATGTGGGGGTACAAGCCCATCGCCGGCGCGACCACGCCTAACGCTGAGCGCCCGACGCTCGACAGCTGGGCACGGATGCAGGACACGGTGCCGTGGTACCGATTCTCGGCGAACAACGACTTCGGCGCCTACGGCACGCAGAGCGAAGCGGTCGGCGACGCCGACCCGGTCAAGTCCACCACGCTTGGCTTCAGGAACATCGCGCGCGTGATGAGCTACATCCCCAACGCCGCGACCAAGCAGGGCGAGGACAACTCCGACCTCGAGGAGATCTACAACCGTACCGTCAGCCAGTGGGCGACGGAAGCGAATCACGTCGCGACGATGATCGGCGGCGGAACGGTGCAGTACAAGTCGGGGAGCCAGACGGGCCCGGTGTACGTCGCGATGCCGAAGGCGCGGCAGCGTGAGGCGGTGCAGTTCATCAATGCCAACGTCTTCCATGCGCCCTCGTACCTCATCCAGCCCGAGATCGCCGCACGAATCGAAGCCGGCGGGATGATCGACCGCATCGTCAACGCGCAGACCCGCGTGCTCAACACGATGCTCGACGACGGGCGGCTCAACCGCCTGCTCGAGGGCGAGGCGATCGCGACGAACAAGGCGAACGCCTACACGCTGTCGAGCATGCTCGACGACCTGCGCCGCGGACTCTGGTCGGAGATCTACGCCGGCCAGCCGATCGACGCCTTCCGTCGCGAGCTGCAGATGGACTACCTGACGGCGATCGAGCGCAAGCTCAACCCGCCCGAGGAGAGCGCGCAGGTCCAGGCGCAGCGTCGCCAGTTCAACGTCCCGCGCGTGCTGTCGAGCGACGACGCGAAGTCCGAGCTCCGCGGCACGCTCGTCACCCTGCGCAACGACCTGCGCGGCGCGCAGGGCCGGACGACCGACCGCGCGACGACGCTGCACATCGCCGGCGCGATCAAGCGGATCGACGACATTCTCGATCCGAACGCGAAGAAATAGGCGACCCTGTTTCGCCGTGAACGACGAAGGGCCCCGCAGATGCGGGGCCCTTCGTGCTCCAGTGCATCGCTGGTGCCTGGGTCGCCGCCATGCCGCATGCCAGCGTTAGGCAGAGGCTCTCCGACTCGCCGGATGTTGCGCGCGGAACCGCGCCATTTGCGCCTCCGAGCTGAAACCGCTATGGTCAGGCTCTCCCGCACATGAGGGAACGATGCGCCTGACGCTCGCTTTCGCCTCACTGTTCGCCGCTGCGCCCTTTCTCGCCTCACCGCTCGCGCCCCACTCCTCGAGCGTCGCGCGCGCAACCACCAACGACAATCGGACGCCAGCCGGCGCGCTGCGGCGTGGGGTGCTCACGATCCACCTCGAGGTGCGCGAGGTGGAATGGCGTCCTGAGGGGGAAGCGGTGCCCGGGATCATCGTGCACGCATTCGCCGAACGTGGAAAGCCGGCGCGTGTGCCCGGCCCGCTCATCCGCGTTCCCGAGGGAACGACGATTCACGCCTCGATCACCAATCCGCTCGCCAAGCCATTCGCCGTTCACGGGCTCGCGACGCATCAGCTGGCCACGAGCGGCGACACGATCGTCGTCGCTGCCGGCGCAACGCGCGAGCTGAGCTTCACCGCTGGCGCGCCGGGCACCTATTACTACTGGGGCACCGATGCTCCGCGTCCCGACACCCTTTCGAACGCAAACTCGGAACTGAGCGGCGCCTTCGTGGTCGATCCCGCCAGCGTTAGGCAGGGAAGGGACCGTGTGTTGCTGATCGCGCTCTGGCGACACGACCCGGTGAGCGGCGGGGTGGTAGCACGCCGCTCTCTCCTGCGCTTCACCATCAATGGGCGAACGTGGCCGAACACCGAGCGTCTTTCCTACGCCCTCGGCGACACGGTCAGCTTCCGGGTGATCAACACGAGCGACGCGGTGCACCCGATGCACCTGCACGGTTTCTACTTCGACGTCCGCAGCCGCGGTAACGGGACGAGCGACAGTGTGTACTCGACATCCGCGCCGCCGTACCGCGTCGTCACTGAACGGCTGACGCCGGGGCGCACCTTCAGCATGACCTGGGTGCCTGAACGCGCGGGCAACTGGCTCTTTCACTGCCACGACAACTTCCACGTCCTGCGCAATGCGCCGCTCGACGGCACGTCGCTCCCCGCCGAGCACATGATGCACGTGACGAATCACGCGCAGGAGATGATGGGCGGGCTGGTGATGGGAATCGAGGTGCGCGGGACGGACGTCACGAAACGCCCCGTCAGCGAAGTGGGACGCCGTCAGCTGCGCCTCGTCGCTCAACGTGATTCGACCGGCACCGACAGCGAGCCCTCGTTCGGCTATGTGCTGCAGGAGGGCGATCGGTCGACGTCCGCGACCGCGCCGCTTCTCCCCGGCCCGACGATTCGCCTCAAGCGCGGCGAGCCGGTGACGATCACCATCGTCAATCACCTCGCCGAAGCGACCGCGGTGCACTGGCACGGGATGGAGCTCGAGAGCTACTTCGACGGGGTCGCCGACTTCGCGGGCTCGCGCGGCCACATCGCGCCGGCGATCGCACCCGGAGATTCCTTCGCCGCGCGTTTCACGCCCGTGCGCTCGGGCACCTTCATGTATCATCCGCACGCCGACGAGGTGCGCCAGCAGCAGGCAGGCCTGACGGGCGCATTGCTCGTGCTCGACGACCCCGCCGGCTTCGACTCGACGCACGACATCGTCGTCCTGCTCACCGTGCCACGGCTCGGCGCCGATCGCAGCCGGATCCTCATCAACGGGAGCCTCTCGCCGAAGCCCCTCGACATGCGCGCTGGCGAGCACTATCGCCTGCGGATCGTCGACGTCCACACCTACCGGCCGAGCATGATCACGCGTCTCCTCGGCGACTCGGCGCTCGTCAGATGGCGTGCGGTCGCCAAGGACGGGATGGACCTGCCCGCGGTGCGTGCGACCGAGCGCCCGGCGATGCAGCAGATCGGCAACGGCGAGACGTACGACTTCGAGTTCGTGCCGACGCAGGCGGGCGCGCTGCGGTTCACGGTGACATCCGCGTTGAACGATCCGCTCGCGACGCTGCCGATCCGGGTGCAGTAGCCGGCGCCGGCGGCGAGGTTGACTGCGGCAGCGGCCTGCTGGTCAGGGCGCCGGTGGTGCGGCGAGCGCGGCGCGCAGCGCTCGCAGCGCCGCGCCGAGCCTTGTCGGATCGCTGGCCCGTTGACGTACAATCTCGGCGCCGATCGCGCGCGCCGTCTCGCGCACCTGCGACAACGCGCGCGACCTGATGAAGTGCAGCCCCGCCAGGCGAGAGCCGGGCGTCACGAGGTTGCAGTAAGCCATGAGCGTCTTCGCCTGCGGGGTCGTCGCGCCGCGGTACGGCTCGAAGCGCACGCTTCCGTCAGTCGCCTTGGTGGTCGTCGCCCTGACGAGCGTCCACTCGACCGTGAAGCTCGTGTCGCCGGCACTGCTCACGTGGTCGCGCACGGTGTAGTCCTCGTCGGCGACGATTGGCACACGGAGCCGATAGTCGACTTCGACGGTGGCCGGATCGATGACGCGCGAGATCTTCGCCTTCGTGACCTCCGGAATGTACGCGACGTGGTACTCGTATTCCGTGAACACCGCCGCCGCTTCCTCGGGCGTGGCATCGACGTAGCGGAACACGCAGGCGCGCGGCCAGGAAGAACCGTTCACCGGCCATGTCATGAAGACATCCTGCCCCGCGGCGATCGCCGCTCGCTGCTCAGGCGTCAATTCGCGCCCGGCCTGGCTCCGCAGCGGTGATGCGACGCCGGCGGCGAAGACAGCGGCCATCAGGTACCGGCAGCGAACGTTCATGGTCCCTCGCGGTCTCCGTGAGCCACACTGATAGGGCCCACTCGATCGTCGTGCAAGAAGGATCAGAGATGAATCCCGGCCGGAACATCCTGCGTGATCGGGCGGCGCAAAACGACTCGTGGTTTGACATCGGCGCCGATCGCGCCATGATTGAGATCGCTCGCGCACGAGATCGCGTCCGCCTCCTCGCTCCACGGAGGTCGCATGCACTGCCCGGCGTGCCTAACGCCGCTCGTTGCAGACACGAAGTCCTGTCCGCGCTGCGCCACACTCGTGCCGCCGAGCAGTGACGGCGTGGACGTCGTGCGCCGCGCCCTCGAATCGGCGATCGGCACGCAGTTCGAGTTCCTGCGCCTCCTCGGCCGGGGCGGGATGGGCTTCGTCTACCTCGCCCGCGAGCGCGGACTGGAGCGGCTGGTCGCCATCAAGGTGCTCGCGCCGGAGGTCGCCGCGACCACGCAGATGCGCGAGCGATTCCGCCGCGAAGCCCGCACCTCGGCGCGTCTCACTCACCCGAACATCCTCCCGCTGCACTCGTTCGGCGAGGTCGGAAACCTCCCGTATCTCGTCATGGATTATGTGCAGGGCGAGTCGCTCGCCGACCGGCTCGTGCGCGACGGGCGGCTTCCGAGCGAGGATGCCCGCCGCATCCTGATCGAGCTCGCCGACGCCCTCGATTACGCGCATCGCCGCGGAGTCGTGCATCGCGACATCAAGCCGGAGAACGTTCTCCTCGAGGATGAATCCGGCCGCGCGATCCTCGCCGACTTCGGCATCGCGAAGGCGCGGACCGGCCAGTCGTCGCTCACCGGAACAGGGATGATCGTCGGCACGCCGCGGTACATGTCGCCCGAGCAGGCGTCGGGGGACCACTCCATCGACGGACGAAGCGACATCTACTCGCTGGGCATGGTCGGATACGCGATGCTCAGTGGGCGAACGTTGTTCGAGGGACGAAATGCCAAGGAGGTTCTCGCCAGGATCGCGACGCAGGAGCCGCCGCCCCTCAACGTCGTACTCGCGGACGAGCCCGACGATCTCGTCGCGTCGATCAGCCGGTGCCTCGCCCGGGATCCCGATGCGCGATGGCCCGACGGTCGCAGCCTGAAGCGCGCGCTCATGCGCGATGGTGGCAGCGACATGTCGCTCCCCGATGAGCTGCGGGACATTCCCGGCTTCGGGTTGTGGGCCGCACTCTGGGCCGCGGCGTGGTGGATCACCGCGGCCCGACAGTCGCGAGACGATGCGCCGATGTTCCTGCTCATCGGTCTCCTCGTGCCGGTCGGCTTCCTGCTGCTCGCCTGGAACACGAGCCGAAGTGGCTACCGCTACGGGCGCATCCTCCGCGTCGCGACGTGGCCGCCCAAGTGGTGGGGAATGTGGTGGCCCCGGCCACTTCGCCGCCCTGGCGACCTGTGGACGCGCCTGCCCTCGTCTGCTCGGCTGACGCGCGGTACACTGACGGCGTTCTTCATCGCCTTGCCGCTCCTCGTCTTCGCCGGGCGGTGGGCGCGAACCGCGCTGCTGCTCGACACGCGCGGCCCGCAGTTCCAGCGCTGGATGGGAGTTGCCGCGTATGCGCTGATCATGTTCACGTTCGCTGTCGTTGCGGCGAGCACCGCGCTCTGGCGGAGGCGAGGGCTGGCGACCGCCGACGTGGCGTCGCTCCTCGTCGGTCCGACGATGGAAGCGCGTTTCTGGGCGAAGCCGCAGATCGAGTCGCTGCTGGCGCGGCCGTCGCGGCAGGGCCCCCGTGACGACGCGCAGTCCGAGACACCGCACGACTACCTGCGCGTGATCCTCGAGGCCGCCGAGCTGCTCACCGGCGATGCGCGCGCGTTAGGCAGTGACGCGGTCGCCGCCGCCCGCCAGCTCGTCGGTGCGATCGACGCGCTCGACAAGGAGATTGCGATGCTCGCCCGTGACGCTGACCCGATCGAGGTATCGCGGCTCGAGCAGCGGCTGTCCTGGCTCGATGACAGTGCAGCCGACGACGACGACGAGCAGCAGATGCGCGTGTTGAGCGAGCAGCAGCTCGACCTCCTGCGCCGCCTCACGGCGCGCCTCGAGGCAGCGACGAGCCAGCGCGCCCACCACGTCGGGATGCTGCGGACGCTGTCGCTGTACCTGGCCAACCTGCGGGCGCGTACCGCGGAGGAAGCGCTGGACAGCGGCGAGGTCACCGCCAAGATCCGAGCGCTCTGCGACGCGATCGAGCATCACCGTGGGCCGCTGATGGCGGATGAGCGGCCGTCCGCCTAACGGTCGGCCGCGCCTGACGACCGCCAGAGAGAGAACCGCCGGGCGTCGTCAGAGACGATCTCCGGCGGCTGATCTTCACTCCTCTCCCGTCTCTCGATCGCGGTATCTCTCATCTCTCATCGCCGTGTCATAGCCGTCGCGCTACTGCACCGCATTGACCATGTCGAAGATCGGCAGGTGCATGGCCACGACCATGCCGCCGACGGTGCGCGGCTATATGGTAGCGCTGACCGCGACGGGGAGCAGATGCGGGCGGCGCGTCGAAGCCGATCAGCCGCACCAGCGAGACCTGTTCCTGAGTGCCGCGTTCGCTGAACGACGCAGTGAGGGCCTGATACGGCATTCACGCGCTTTCATGTGTGAGAGAGGCACGCCCGATCGACTGTGTCTCGGGAGCCGCACCGCTGTCGCGGCCGCACGACACCAGCCGCGTTGCGCCACCGTGTCGGCAATCCGGCCGGCGCGTTCAAGTTGCTGACATTGTGGGGGTTACACGTCGTCCCGGAAACGTGACAACCAGCGCACGCTCGTTGCACTCGGCCTGTCGCTGGCGTGGCAGGCTCACTGTGATCGAGGCGGCAATGGACGTTTTGACGACGGCTGGTCATGCGGGCGTAAAAGGCGCTGAAAGTGGCGTTGCCCCAAGGCTGGGTGAATACTCGGAGCCATCGCCCGCCACGAAGGTCATGGATGTCGAGGTCCCGATTCGGCCGACCCGCATGCGGCTGGTCGACCGCCTGCAGCCCAGCTCCGACGCGGCGCCTTACGACCGGCAGCTCTTCATCGAGTGGTGCCGCTCGATCGACGTGGCCATCGCGCTCGCTCTCATCGGTACCGTGTTCCTGGTGGCGAACGCGGACACGCGTGTCGAGAGCTGGAACGATTTCCTGCGCCTTCGCCTGACCGTCCCGAAGATTCTCGAGCTCGCGATCTTCGCTTTTCTCTGCCAGCAGACGTTCCGGCTGTTCGGTTTGTACGACAAGAACTGGACGCCGAGCTTGCGCGACGAGCTCCCGCGCGTCGTCGCTGCATGCAGTGTGGTCGCGCTGGCCAGCCTCGCTTTCGCGCCGCTGAGCGAGAGTGGCGCCTACCGTGGCGTGTTCTCCCTCGTGGCGTGGGTACCGATGGTGCTCGCGGCGCTCGGCGGACGCGTGGCTGTCCGCAAGGTCGCGGAGCGCGCGAACCACACCAGCGCCAAGCGCGTGCTGGTAGTCGGAAGCGGTCCACTGGCTCACCGGCTGTTCCGTGACCTTACTGAGGGACGCGTGCCGGGCGCGCGTGAGGTGGTCGGCTTCGTCGACTCGAACCCCGACATTCGGATTGGCGAGATCCGCAACCGGATCGTCGGCACGCTCGACCAGCTTGAACAACTGCTGATGCACATGGTCGTCGACGAGGTGCTTGTCGCGCTCCCGATAAAGTCCCAGTACGCGGCGATTCAGCGGGTGATAGAGGACTGTGAGCGCGCCGGGGTCCAGTGCCATTACAGCTCCGAGCTGTTCCATGCCAAGATCGCGTCGCCGCGAGTGGAGATTTCGGGCCGCTATCCCGCCGTTGCGATGCATGCCGCGGCCGCCGACGATCGGCTTCACGTCAAGCGCGCCATCGACATCATGGGCGCCGCCGTGGGGCTCCTCCTCAGTGCGCCCGTGTGGGTCCTGATCGCGCTCGCGATCAAGGCGACGAGCCGCGGTCCGGTGTTCTTCGCGCAGGAGCGCTTCGGCTGGCGAAAGCGTCGTTTCCGGATGCTCAAGTTCCGGACGATGGTGACCAACGCGGAGGCGCTGCAGGCGGCGCTCGAGTCGCGCAACGAGGCGGGGGGCCCCGTCTTCAAGATCAGCAGGGACCCGCGCGTCACGCCGTTAGGCAGTTTCCTGCGGAAGACGTCGCTCGATGAGCTCCCGCAGCTCTGGAACGTTCTTCGGGGCGAAATGTCACTCGTCGGCCCCCGCCCGCTTCCCATGCGGGACGTGCGCCTGTTCAGTGAGGCCTGGCTGATGCGCCGCTTCAGCGTGCTGCCCGGCATCACGGGGCTCTGGCAGATCAGCGGCCGCAGCAACCTGACGTTCGAGCAGTGGATGGCCCTCGATCTTCACTACATCGACCGCTGGTCGCTGTCGATGGACATCGGCATTCTGCTGCGAACGATCCCCGCGGTGCTGCGCGGCGTGGGGGCAGCGTGAGCGCGTTCAAGCGAACGCGCGTGGGCCGCCCGCTGTGGCTTGTGCTCGCGGCGATGGTTCCCCTCACGAGCATGCAGGCGCAGCGCCGGGAATCGGACTCCGTGCTCACGACGAGCGCGGTGCACCCGTCTGACGAGCTCCGCCCGGGGGATGTCGTGCGCTTGCG
This sequence comes from Gemmatimonadaceae bacterium, assembly GCA_045804265.1. Classification (GTDB taxonomy): domain Bacteria; phylum Gemmatimonadota; class Gemmatimonadetes; order Gemmatimonadales; family Gemmatimonadaceae; genus JABFXC01. The sequence goes on from JBJMNK010000063.1 coordinate 18,514, forward strand.
TATCTGGCGGGAGCCGGATCTCTCGGGGGATTTCATGGTCGACGAGACCGGCGTCACGATGCTGCCGAAGGTCGGGCCGGTACAGGTGATCGGCCGGTCGGTTGACAGCCTCAGGGCCGACCTTCTCGCGCTCTACCGGCGGTACGTCAGCCAGCCGTCCATCGAGGTCACACCCCTCCGACGCGTGCGGGTGACGGGCGCGGTGCGGACGCCGGGCCTCTACACGGTAGACCCGACGATGACGATCGCCGACGCGATAGCGCTCGCCGGCGGCGTAACGCCGCAGGGGCGACGCGATCGCATCACCCTTGTTCGTGGCGACCTGTCACTGGATCTTCGTGACTTCGGGAGCGAACGCCGGACGCGCTACTCGCTGCACTCGGGAGACGAGGTGTTCGTTCCGCAGAGCAGCTGGTTGAGTCGAAATCCTGGTGTCGCGATCGGGGCCGTGTCGGCGACAGCCTCCATCATCTGGGGCTTGCGGAGGCGTTGACATGACCGTGGTCGCTCATCTCTCACACCGCGGCGACGCGATGTCGCTCTCCCACGTCGACGACCGGGGCCCGCGGGATATGCCGCCGCCCGCGAGCGCGCACGACGCCGACACACCGTTCGGCGTGTGGGGTCTCGCGCGCCGGCACCTGCTCCTCATCGGCGTCTGCTCTCTGGTTGCCGGGGCCAGCGCGATCGCGATCACCGCCCGCATAGCGCCGACCTATCTGTCCACCGCGACCATCCGCATTGATGAGAAGTCGTCCCAGCTCCCCGCGCTCGACGCTCTCGGCCTCTGGCAGGGGAACGCGGTCGCAACCGAGCTCGGAATCCTGCGCAGCCGTGCCCTCGCTGAGGAAGTGGTGGACACGCTCGGACTCCAACTCGCCATCCGACGTCCCGCGTCCGTCCGGCGCGCGGACGTGTTCTCGTACGTCCATGGCGACCCGGCGGCCCTCGCCGCGTCGTACCGGCTCGAGCAGGCCGACGGCGGCGCGTTCAGGCTCATCCTGCTGGGAGGCGGCCAGCCGACGCGCGTCATCAGGCCCGGCGAGCGAGTCATCGGGAAAGGGTTTGAGCTCGAGCTCGCGCCGGCCGCTCACGCATACGCTACGGTGGACTTCGACATTCTCACGCAGCGCACTGCCGTCGATCGCCTGCAGGCCAGCCTCCAGATCTCGCGACGCGACAAGGACGCCGACCTCGTCGACGTGAGCGACAAGGGCACGGACGCTGCGCTCACGAGCGAGGTGGTGAACCTGCTCTCGCGGCGGTTCGTCGCTCGGCGGCAGGAAGAGCGGCACGCGGAAGCGCGGATCATGGTGCGATTCCTGGACGAGCAAATTCACCGGGTGTCGGACCAGCTAGCCGCGTCAGAGTTGGCGTTGCGGACCTTCCGCGACCGCGAACACGTCATCAGCCTGCCCGACGAGGCCAGTACCGGTGTGAGCCGCCAAGCCGAGCTCCGCGCCCAGAGGAACACGCTCGAAGCAGAGCGTTCGGCCCTCCAGCGTCTCCTCAATTGGGCACGTCGGTCAGGAACCGGCCCCACACGGTCGCCATATCGGGATCTGCTCGCCTTCCCGACGATTCTGCGCAGCGGGACGGCGGCAGCACTCCTCGCGCCGCTTACCGCCGCGGAGGGTGAGCGCAACGCGCTGCTGGGCCGCCGCACCACGGGCGATCCCGATGTGCAGGTACTTGACGCCCGGATAGCGCAGCTTCACGCGCAGATCGAATCTCTCGTGGGCACATATCTCGAAGGGCTGACCAACCAGGTCGCGTCGCTGGACACCCTGCTTGCCTCCTCCGATGCACGGCTGCGCTCGATCCCGAGCAAGGAGATCCAGCTCGCGGAACTCGACCGCGATGCGAAAAGCAGCGAGACGATCTACTCGATGCTGCAGAATCGGCTCGAGGAGGCGCAGATCGCCGAGGCGGCGAGCGATCCGAGCGTGCGTATGGTGGACGCCGCAGTCGTTCCGCTCAAGCCGGTGTCGCCGAAGCCGATGATCAACCTCGCGCTTGCCCTCATCGCCGGTGCGATCGCTGGTCTCGCCGGGGCGGGCACCCGCGAGCTGTCGGACCGTTCGCTTCACACCCGTCGTGATCTCCTTGCCGCCGCCAGGGTGCCGGTCGTCGGCGTCGTGCCTCACGTAGAACCTGAGAAGAAGTTGTTTCGGCTGCTACGGCGCGGGCGGGGCCACGAGCACGAACTGACGACGGCCCACGCGTTCTCCTGGCTCGCTGCGAACCTGGTGCACGTTCGCGCCGCGGTGCCGATAAAGTCGCTCGTTATCACGAGCGCGTTGCCAGGGGACGGCAAGACTACGGTCGCCCTCAACCTCAGCAGCACACTCGCGCGCCACGGGCGGCGCGTCCTTCTCATCGACGCCGATCTGCGCGGAGGACGCATCGCGAAGGCGCTCGGCGTACCGGCCAAGCCCGGGTTGAGCGAGACGCTTGCGGGCGAGTTTCCCGTTGAGGCGGCCGTTCGTTGCATCGCCATCGCCGACGGAGTGGAGATGTCCGTCATCTCGTCGGGGGCGATTCCCGTGAATCCCTCGAAACTACTCGCGTCCGAGCGCACCCGCGATCTGCTTGAGTGGGCGAGGGCCAACTACGATATCGTCATCATCGACTCGTCGCCGACGAACGTCGCGGCGGACGCGGCGATCGTCGCGCCGCGCAGCGACGGCGTCCTGTTCGTCGCACGCGCGGGCGTCACCGAGCGCGGTGCAATCGAGCTCGCGATGGAGCAGCTCGCCCTCGTTGACGCCCGCGTCGTCGGTGCAGTGCTGAACGACGTGGACCTCCGCCGCGATGGCGCGTACGACCGCTCGTACCAGTACTACAGCCGTTACAACGCCTCGGTGGCGGACCGGGTAAGGCTGCCGTTCTGAAGCCAGGAATCAGCATCGAGCTGAACGCCGCCCGCAAAAGTGGTGTGAGGCAAGGACCCAAACCGATCGTGGAGGATCGTGTTCATGCGCAGTCATACTGATAGTCGGACCAGGGTGCTCGTCACCGGCGCCGGCGGTTTCATTGGCCATCACCTCGTCACCTTCCTGAAGGATCGCGGCTACTGGGTGCGCGGAGTCGACATCAAGGCGCCCGAGTTCGCGCCGAGCGACGCCGACGATTTCCGGCTGCTCGATCTCCGCCGCTGGCCCAATTGCCTCGAGGCGACGGAGGGCGTGGACGAGGTCTATGCGCTTGCCGCGGACATGGGGGGGATGGGCTTTATCTCCAGCCACCACGCCGAGATTCTGCACAACAACATCCTCATTAGCACGCACACGCTCGACGCAGCTCGTGAGAATGGTGTGAAGCGCTACCTGTACACGTCCTCGGCTTGCATCTACCCCGAGTATCGGCAGACCACGACCGATGTGCAGCCGCTGCGCGAGGAAGACGCGTATCCGGCGGAGCCGCAGGATGCCTACGGATGGGAGAAGCTCGTCACCGAGCGGTTGTGCATGCACTATCGCCAGGAGTACGGGCTCGAGACGCGCACGGTGCGCTTCCACAACATCTTCGGTCCCAAGGGAACGTGGGACGGCGGCCGCGAAAAGGCGCCTGCGGCGATGTGCCGGAAGGTCGCAACCGCCAAGTTGGCCGGTGACTCGATGATCGAGATCTGGGGCGATGGCGAGCAGACGCGATCGTTCTGTTACATCGACGACTGCATCGAGGGCATCTATCGCCTGATGAGGTCCGACTACGCCGAGCCTCTCAACCTCGGGCAGGATCGCCTCATCTCGATCAATGAGCTGGCGGACATGGTAGCCGACGTCGCCGGACTGCGGATCATCAAGAAGCACGTCGACGGCCCGCAGGGTGTGCGCGGCCGCAACTCGGACAACACGCGGCTGCGCGCGGTACTCGGCTGGGAGCCGCAGATCTCGCTCGAGGACGGGATGGCGCGGACGTACGAGTGGATCGAATCGCAGGTGCGTGAGCGGGCGCTGACGGGCAGCGCCGCGGTCGGGAAACTCCAGACGGCGAGCGTGTGACGTGGTGACCGCCGCTCCTGCGGAGATCCCTCGCGTCAACGTGCTCGGCGTCGGAGTGAGCGCGATCGACATCCCGACGGCGCTGGCGGCGATCGATGGGTGGGTCGCCGCCCGCGAGCCGCATTACGTCTGCGTCACCGGCGTACACGGCGTGATGGAGAGCCAGCGAGACGCGAATCTGCGCTCGATTCACAATCGCGCCGGCCTCGTAACGCCTGACGGGATGCCGCTCGTTTGGCTCGGGTGGCTGCACGGGCTGCGGCAAATGGATCGGGTCTACGGCCCGGATCTCATGCTTGCCTGCTGCGAACACTCGGCGCTCATGGGGTACCGGCACTTCTTCTACGGTGGCGCGGAGGGCGTCGCGGAGTTGCTGGTTGCGCGCCTCCAGTCGCGGTTCCCGAAGCTCTCGGTGGTTGGTACCTACACGCCCCCGTTCCGCCCGCTCTCACCCGAGGAGGAGGATGACGTGACGCGACGGATCGACGACGCCGAACCGGACATCATCTGGGTCGGGCTCAGCACGCCGAAGCAGGAACGGTGGATGGCCAGCCATGTGGGACGGGTGCACGCGCCAGTCATGATCGGCGTCGGCGCCGCCTTTGACTTTCACGCCGGTCTCAAGCCGCAGGCCCCGCACTGGATGCAGCGGGGAGGGCTCGAGTGGTTCTTCCGTCTCGCGACTGAGCCTCGTCGCCTGTGGCACCGCTACCTCGTGAACAACCCCGCGTTCCTATGGCATGTCGGCCGCCAGCTTCTCCGCATCGAGCGCTACGAGTTCACGCTTGAGTAATCGGGACCACACTCATCTCACCGCGGAGCTGGCGTAGACGTGCAACGGCGCTTGGCTGAACGCTGGAATACGTCCGCCATCATCTGCACCGCGCTCGGCGTTGGTCTCGCAGCGGGCGCGAAGCCGATGGTAGCGGGCGGGCTGGCCGTGCTCATGCTCGCCGTTACCGTGGTCGTCGCCACCGCGCCTCGACTGCCGCGCATCTTTTTCATCTGCCTCTGGATCCTGGTTTGCGGTTATGCCATCGGGGGGCGCGCATTCGCCTATCTCGGCATTCCGCCGCTGTATGTCGGGGAGATGGTGATGGCCATCGGGGTCGGCGCGATCCTCTCGAACGCCGGGTTGAATGTCTCGCTCCGCTCGCCGCTCGCGTGGCTATGGCTGGCGCTCGCCGCGTGGTGCGCCTCGCGCACCGTTCCCTACATCGCGCTCTATCGCATCGATGCGCTGCGCGACGCCGTATTGTGGGGCTACGGGGTCTTCACCATCTTCGTCGCCGCCTTCCTGCAGCGCGAGGGCTCGCTCGAAGCGGTGAGCCGGGCATACGCGCGCTTCGCGCCCTGGTTCATCCTCTGGGTGCCCGTCCTCTGGGCGGTCACACAGTTCGGGATGCCGCAGCCGCAGTTGCCGCTCAGCAACAAACAGGTGTTGGAGTTCGCGCCGAGTTGCGCGTCGGTGCACCTGGCCGGCACAGGCACGTTCCTGCTCCTGGATCTGCACAAGGGAAGGGATGCGGTCAGGAAAGGCCTGCACCGGCTCCCGGGACCGCTCCTGTGGACGGTCTGGTTCATCGGGTTTGCGCTCGTCGCGCTGCACACGCGAGGCGGGGCGCTCGGCATCATCGTCCCGATGCTGGTCGTGCTGGTCGCCCGACCGCGCACTGCGCGCAAGCTTGCGCTCGTCGGGGGGATCGCCGTCGTGTTCTCGATGATGTTCACCGTCTTCAATCTCTCTTTCGACACGGGGCGCTACCGCGGGACCGTTTCCCCGGAGGAGCTGGTCCGGAACGTCACGAGCATCTTCCATGAGGACCAGTCTGACGCGGCGAATCGGGAGGGCAATCGCGCGTGGCGGCTTGATTGGTGGAACACGATCCTCGGCTATACAGTGCACGGTCCCCTCTTCTGGACCGGAAAGGGGTTCGGGATCAACCTCGCGGACGATGACGGCTTCCAGGTCAACGAACTTCACTCCCTGCGCAGCCCCCATAACGGGCACCTGACTTTCCTCGCGCGAGGCGGCGTACCGGCGGTGGCGCTGTGGCTCGCGCTGCAGGCCGCGTTCGCGTTCACGATGGCGCACGCCTACCTGCGGGCGCGCCGCGCCCGCCATGAGTGGTGGCAGCGAATCGATCTCTGGATTTTCGCATATTGGCTTTCATTTCTCGCGAACGCGGCATTCGACGTTTTCCTTGAGAGCCCGCAAGGGGGCATCTGGTTCTGGAGCATCATCGGGGTGGGGATCGTTGCGGCGGAGCAGCAGCGGCGACTGGTAGCCCCGGCCAGGAACGTGACGCTCCCGACGAGCGCGCGGCCCGCCGCGCTCATTGGTGCGGCATGAAGATTCTCCTCGTGCACAACCACTACAGGCGCCCCGGTGGCGAGGACGCGGTGTTCGCCGCCGAGGGAGGACTGCTCGAGTCTTACGGCCACGTCGTGGTTCGCTACACCGCGCACAATGATCAGGTTGGGACGCGTGGGGCGCTGACCCTTGCTGCATCCACGGTTTGGAATCGTGCCGTGCATCAGGAGATGCGGACACTCCTCGCGCGTGAAAATCCGGACGTCATGCACGTTCACAACACGCTCCCCCTGATCTCACCAGCCGTCTACTACGCGGCACACGCGGCGGGGGTCGCGGTCGTGCAGACGCTGCACAACTACCGGTTCATGTGCCCTAACGGGCTCTTCTTCCGCGATGGGCGCGTGTGCGAGTCATGCCTGGGTAGGTCGATCCCCTTCCCCGCCGTCGTGCACGGATGCTATCGGGAAAGTCGAGCGGCGAGCAGCGTAGTGGCAGCGATGCTTGGCGCGCACCACGCGATCGGCACGTGGCAACGCCAAGTTGATCGCTTTATTGCCCTCACCGACTTCGCGAAGCAAAAGCACGTCGAAGGGGGCCTCGCCAGCGACCGCATCGCGGTGAAGCCAAACTTTGTACAGGCAGATCCTGGCATCGGCACGGGTATCGGCGGCTACGCACTCTACCTCGGCCGCCTCTCAGCCGAGAAAGGGGTGCAGACGATGCTGGAGGCTTGGCAGCGGTACGGCCTCACCGTACCGCTGAAGGTGGTCGGCGACGGACCGCTCGCTCCGGCGGTAGCCGCCGCGACCGGCGGACCAAGCTCCATCGAGTGGCTCGGGCATCGCGATCGGGCCGACGTGCTCGACCTGCTCAGGCGGGCGACGTTCCTCGTTTGCCCTTCGGAATGCTACGAAAACTTCCCGCTCGTCGTCGCGGAAGCGTTCGCGACTGGCGTTCCCGTCATCGCCTCAGACCTCGGGTCCATCGCCTCCATCGTGCGTGACGGGTTCACAGGCTTGCAATTCCGCACCGCCGACGCGGCGTCCCTCGCAGAGCGGGTGGAGTGGGCGTGGTCCCACCCCGAAGATCTGGCGTCGATGCGGCGGAACGCGCGCGCCGAATACGAGGCGCTCTACACCGCGGAGCGGAACCACGAGATGCTGATGAGCGTCTACCAGGGCGCGATCGGGCATGCGCGCGCGAGGCTTTCATGACGAGGGTGCGGAGTGCGCCTAACGGTACGATGACCATACCAACGTCCGGGACGGTCTCCGCGGGCAGCGAGTCACTCACGGCTGCGGAGGGACGCGTCGCTGCACTGGGCTCGAGGCTGCGCTCGGGGGTGCTCCAGAGGCTGGTCGGGAGATCGTGGCCCCTCGCCGACCAGACGTTGGTCTCCGCCGCCAACTTCGTCACTATGGTACTCCTCGCCCGCGGAATGAGCCAGGTGGCCTTCGGGCGCTTCACCCTGTTCTACTCGGTTCTGCTGTTCGCCAACGGGATGCAGTCGTCGCTGATCACGCAGCCTCATAACGTGCTCGCCGTCGGGCTCAATCGCGCTGATTATCGCCGCTACACTGCATCGACCGCTGTGGCACAGGTCGTCGCCGTGGTCGTGATCGGGATTGTATCTCTTGTCGCCGGCATAGTCGCCTGGCTCGCGGGGTGGGATGCCGCGCCGCTCCTCCTCATGCTCGCGCCGTCGATTGTCGCTTGGCAGCTGCAGGAGTTCACGCGCCGGGTCCTCTATACCGAACGCCGGTTCGCCGCCGCCTTCGCGAACGACGTGATCAGCTACGGAGGGCAGGGCGTTGCGATTGCACTGCTGTGGAGGACGGGCGCTCTCACTCCAGTCCTCGGGCTCGTGGCGCTCGCCGCGACCTCCGCGCTCGGCGCGGCGTTCGGGATCTTCCAGCTCCGTGACAGCATCGATCGACACTTCGACATTCGGGCGCTCCACGAGAACTGGCGCTTCGGGAAGTGGCTCGCTGCGAGCGAGATACTCCGATCGCTCTCTTCGGCGGAGCTCTACCAGTATCTCGCCGCCGGATTCCTCGGGGCCGCGGCGACCGCGATGTTGAAGTCGGCGCAGGTCGTGTTTGGGCCGGCGCGCCTCCTGGCCTTCAGTCTGAACAACATCCTTCCCGTGCACTTTGCGCACTCCCTCCGCGACGGCCAGGCGCGACTCGACGCGGAACTGCGGCGCGCGCTCGTCTTCGGAGGGCTCCCGCTCGGCGCGTACTGCCTGCTCGTGGCGCTTTACGCGCGCCCGATCCTTCGCTTCCTCTACGGCGAGAAGTACGCAGACGCGTCAGGCGTGCTGGTGCTCTTCGCAGTGTCAGCGTTCGTGGGCTACATGGCGATGATCGTCTCCGCCGCGCTGCAGGCCCGGCGAATGACGAGAAGCGTTTTCATGGCGTATCTCTACTCGAGCGTCGTCGCCGTCTCGAGTGGCTGGATGCTCATCAGATCCTTCGGGCTCACGGGTGCGCTGATCGGGATGATCGCGACGACGCTCATCGCGAACGTGGTGTTCTGGCGTTCGTACCTGCGCACTGATCGGTCCGTGGAGCGGAGCGGAGGACATCTCGAATGACCTATGGTACAATGATCCATTCCAGCGACAAGTTCTCCGCGGTGCGAGATGCCACGCAAGCGGTGCAGCGGCCGCTCCGAGAACAGGCGAGCCCCGCCGAGGTGCTCCTGCGGATCCTCGAACTCTTCGACCGCAACGGGATTCCATACTGCGTCGTCGGCGGTGCCGAGCGACTCTCGGCGCCCGGTGAATGGAGCGGTGATCTCGATTGCGTCGTTCCGCCGGAAATAGTACCGGACAGGGTCGCTGGACTCCTGCACCGCCACGCCGCCGAGATCGGGGCGGATGTCGTGCGCTGGCATCTCGTGGTGCGCGGCTCCAACCACTACATAACCCTCGCGTCCCTCGGCGATCGTGCCGACCCGGTGTTCATAAACCTCGACCTGCACTCGGGATATGTGAAGGACGCAGTCCCCTTCCTGACGGCGGAAGAGCTGCTGCGCTCGCGTCTCCTCAGCGATGGTGTCTTCGTTCCAGCCCCTGCACAGGGCTTCGCTCATCGGCTGCTCAAGCGCGTGCTTGGCGGATCGCTGCCCACGACGCGCGGGGTCGGACTCAGCGCGCTCTACGCGAAGGATCCGGCCGGCTGCGAACATGAGGTGAGGCGCTTCTGCGCTCCGGAGCATGCTGACGTGATCATCGCGGCCGCCTCCTCGGGAGACTGGACCCTCGTGATCAGTCGACTCGATGAGATCGGAGCGATGATCCGTCGTCGCTTCGTCTCACGTCATCCGGTGAAGACGGCCCGCGGAAAGCTCGCTGCCGTCCGGATGTTCGCTCGAAAGCGCATCGCGCACCCACAGGGCGTGGAGCTCGTCCTCCTCGGCCCCGACGGCGTCGGAAAGACGACGGTGATCGAGCGGATCACCCCCGCGTTGATTCCCGTGTTCGACAGAGTGGAGTCGCCGGGTCCGGCGCCGGCGGTGCTCCCCTGGTCCTGGCGCTCGCGTCCGATCGGTCGCCCGCATGCGCTCCCGGTCCGTCCGGCATACCAGTCGATCCCGAAGGCGCTCTTCTGGCTCGTCTACTATCGCGCCTTGCATCTCCGCTACGTGCGGGGGGCGCTCAAGAGGGGGAGCCTGGTTCTCTATCATCGCAGCCTGCTGGATGCACTGGTGGACCAGCGGAGATACCGGTACGGAGGGCCGATTTTCCTCCTCAGGTGGGTCATCCGGATGCTTCCCCGCCCGGATCTGGTCTGCGTGCTCGACGCGCCCGCCGAAGTCGTGCAGCAGCGCAAGCAAGAGGTGCCCGCGGCCGAGACGGCGCGCCAGCGAGCCGCGTACCGCGCGCTCGCGGCGGCGCTGCCTAACGCTCTCCTGGTCGATGCGTCGCGGCCGGTGGAGCTCGTCGCGCGCGACGTCACAAACGCCATCCTGCGCCGGGCCGCGGAGCGCTCCCGGCAGGCCCTCGAGGGCTCGTGAAGGCTGCGCCATGACCTTCGAGCCGAACCTCGTGTGGACGCACCTGTTCCCTGGAGACGTGTCCTTCGAGCCGCTGGCGCCGGCCGGGATGCTTGACGCGCTGCGCGTTCCGGCGCGAGACGGGACCCGGCGCGTGCTCGTAAGCCATGGTCAGCCCACGAGCGCGCTCCCTGACCTGGACGGCTTCGACGGTCTCGCGGCGATCAACTGCCGCGCGCTCCGCGGGGAGCAGCTTCGGGACGCGGGGTTCGAGTACGTTCGCCACTTTGCGATGCTCCCCAGCTTCGCCTCTCTCCGCTGGCTCATCCCCCTTGATTCCGCGGCGGTCTCGGCGAGCGCGTTTCACCTGTTCGCCGCGGTCCGCGTCGCGACCCGGATCAAGCATCTTCTCGCCCGCGGCGCGGCGCGCTCGGGCGTTCCGATCTGGTACCGCGATTCGATCTGGGTGGCGCAGCGTCGCACTCCGCCGCTCGCCAAGGCGATCAATTCGCTCTTCCCGAGCCGACAGATCGCGCTCGCGATGTCCTCCGGCGCCCCTGGGCCCGCCGAGCGCCGGAAGCCTTCGCTCGCGGTGATGGACGAGGCGGGCCGCACGCTCGCCTTTGTCAAAGTTGCAGTGTCACCCATTTCCGATGCGCTCGTGCGAAACGAGGCCGCGGTGTTGGCGGGGCTTCCGCTCGCCGCGCCGGGCGCACTCGCGCCGCGCGCGATCTTCGCGGGCGAGATCGACGGCAGGTTCGCGCTCGTGCAGACGCCGGTGAGCGGCCGTCCCCCGGGTCCGGGGCTCACACCGGCCCATCACAAGCTGCTCGACTCGCTGCGACGCCCGGAGCGCAAGCCGCTGCTCGAGACGTCGTGGGGACGATCGATCCGCGATCGCGTGGTGGATGGTCCGGTGGATCGCGAGCTCCTGAGGGCGTTCGATGAGTGCGCCGGAGCGCTCGATGGGGAGCACGTCCCCACCGCCGTGGTTCACGGGGATTTCGTGCCCTGGAACCTGCGTGGGTCGCCAGACACCCTCGCCGCATACGACTGGGAGAACGCGTCGCTCGATGGAGTGCCGATCGCCGACGAACTTCACCACCGGCTCGTAGTCGGTCACCTCATGAGCGGATGGAGCGCCGACCGCGCGGTCCGCGAAGTCGACACCGCGGTCGCGAGCCACGGTTTGCTTTTGGGGCAGCGACAGGCGACCGCGCTCGCGGTCGCGTATCTGATCGAGCATACGACGAGGCTGATCGAGCACACTCACAATGCGAACGATCCGATGCTGGTCTGGTATCGCGAGGTGTTGGCGCGCACGGCCGCGCGACTTGGGACTCTCCACCATGCCGGGAAACCTCTGACCCGTGGTGCCGCATGATGCCCGGCGCCGCTGGTCCGATCAGAGGCGTGAGGGTGAGCGTCGTCGTCCCCACGTACAATCGCGGGCGCAGCATCGGCCCGTGTCTCGAGGCGCTCCGCCGCCAGACCCATGGCAGCCTCGAAATCATTGTCAGCGACGACTGCTCGACCGACAGGACCGCGGAACTCGCCGCCGCGATCCCCGACCCCCGCATCCTGGTCGTGCGTGCCGAGCGCAATGGAGGACCCGCGGCTGCGCGCAACCGGGCGGTTCGTCAGGCCTCGGCACCGATCGTGTTTTTCACCGACGACGACGTGCTCGTTCCGCCGGACTGGATCGAGACCGGGCTACGTTACTTCGAGGATCCCGCATGCGTGGGCATCGAGGGACGCGTGGTCTATGTCGGCGAGGGCTACCGGCCGCACTACGCCGAGCGCATCGTCCGCAACGAGGGGCGGGAGTACATGACGGCAAACATGGCGTATCGCCGGGATGCCCTGCTCGACGCGGGACTCTTCGACGAGTCGCTGCGCGTCTACGAGGACTTCGAGCTGGCAACGCGGGTGATGCGGTTCGGCCGGATCACATTCGCGCCGGACATGGTCGTCACGCATTCGCAGGAGCGCTACACGGTCGCCTCGTACATGCGCGAGGCGCGACACGCGCGGGTCTGGCTCGACTACTACGCAAAGACCGGGGACCGCGAGCGGCTGCGCTGGCGAATCTATATGCCGACGAAACTGCTCTCCCTCCTTTTCCCCCTGGGCGTGCTCGCGGGGCGACGCGAGGCGCGGCTCAACTCGCGGACCGATTGGGGATTCCTCCTCCTTCGCTATCCACGCCTCTGGTACGAGCGGCTGCTCGTGTGGCAATGGGCGGTGCGTCACAGACAGTTCATCATCTAGGAATGCACAATCAGTCGCGAGCTTCCTTACCCTCCTGTGACGCGGGCCGCGAGGTCAAGCGACGCTATCTGACGATCAGCGTTGACGACGGCTATCCGTCGGACTCGCGAACCGCGGAGCTCCTGCTCGGCGCGGGACTCAGCGCGACCTTCTATGTGCCCGCGAGAAATCCGGAGCACGCGCTACTCGCGGCGCCGGATCTTCGAACCATCGCCGCGAGCTTCGAGATCGGTGCGCACACGTTCAACCACTGCGTCCTGAACACGTTGCCTGACGACCAGGCGTTTCGGGAGATCAGCGATGGCAAGGCGTGGCTCGAGGACCGCATCAGCGCGCCGGTGGTGTCCTTCTGCTACCCCCGAGGGAAATTCGGGCGACGCACGCCACACCTCGTGCGCGAAGCCGGGCTTCTCGGCGCTCGGACGTGCATGCTGAACCTCAACGAGTTTCCCCGCGATCGATACCTCGCTGGGGTGAGCACGCAGGCATACGCTCACGCGCCGCACATCCAGATCCGACACGCGATCCATGAAGGCAATCTGCGCGGACTTCGCGACTACTTTCGCATCTCGCGGATGGCGAGCGATTGGGCGACCCATTTCACGGCGGCGCTGAAGTGGGTTGATCGGCACGGGGGTGTCGCGCATCTCTATCTCCACAGCTGGGAGATCGACGCGCAGGACGGCTGGGAGAAGCTCCGCGAGCTGCTCGAGCATGCCGCCTCGTACGAGCGACTCACGCGCGTCACCAACGGGGAGCTTTTCCAGCTCTGCGCCGCACGCGAGGTCGAGCACGCGAGCCTCGTCAGCTGAGAGCACAACGGCGACTGCGCCCGTGGCTCCGCACGAGCCACGGGCGCAGTCGCGGTTGTGCCGACGCCTACTTGAAGATGCCGCTCAGGTCCTGCCCGTAGTTGCGCCAGCCCGAAGCGCTGATCTCCTGATTCATCCACTCGAACTGCTGCGAGCCCGGGCTTAGAGAGTAGGTGTTGTGCTCGAAGCGGTTGCCGTGACTCGTGAAGTAAGAGTTGTCGCCGATGTCCTGGCCCACCCCGGTCACCGTCCCGAGCCCACTGCCGTCGACGACCCAGTTGGTCATCGAGACTACGTTGTCGTGAACGTAGAGATTGTCGAGCGAGTGCAGGCCGAAGTGGCTCGATCCGCGATCCTGCATCACCCCAGCGATGCCACGTGCATTATCGGTAACCGTGTTGCCGTACACTTCCACGTCCCTGGATGACGAGACGAAGATGCCGGCACCGTATAGCCACTTCGCGTTGGCATTCCCGTTCCCCGTCACGGTGTTGTTGCGGATCACCGCGACATAGCTGATCTCGTAGAAGATCCCCGCGTCGGCATTGTTATCGACCCGGTTCTGCTCGATCATCGTATCGTAGCAATCGATGTCGTACCAGATCCCGGGGCCCCAGTTGTCGTGGACGTAGTTGCGCGACGCCACGCTGCCGCGCGAGACGGCCAGCTTCAGCCCTCCGGCCTCCCAACTGAAGTCGTACTGCTTCTGATAATTGTTGAACGAAATCTCGTTGCTATCGACGAACGAGGAGTCGCCGGCGCCGCCGATCCCGAGCTGGAGGTTGTGGTGGATCTTGTTTCCGATGATGCGCGTCCGGTTGCCTATGTTGATCCCCGCGGCCGCGTTGTAGCGGATCTCCGAGCTGTCGATCAGCCAGTCGCGGCTACCCTCGCTCGCGGACGAGCCACCGGCACGGATCGCCCCCATCTGGACTGGCGGCGCGTAGTTCTGGACGATGAGGCCATGAATCCTGACGTTGTCCGGGTACGGTGAATCACCGACGGTGAATGCGTACTCGGTGGCCTGCTGCCCGTCGAAGATCGCGCCTGCGTCGGCGATGAATTGGTCCCCGCTGCGGGGACGCACCTGCTGCCGAACGTAGGTCCCCGCACTGAGGCGAAATACGGTGCCGATGGGGTGCGCGTCGACCGCGTACTGGACGTTGTCGCCCGGTTTCAGCACGACCACGCCACTTGGAGCATGCGTCGTATCCGGCGGAGTCGTACCGCCTCCACCTCCAGTGCCGCCGCCAGTACCGCCGCCCGTGCCCGTCACCTCGGTGGGAAGCGTCGCCGCTTTCGTGCAACCAAGGGCGATCGCGAAACTGCTGCAAAGTAGGAGTAGCATTCTCGTGTCTGGCCGCATACTACCCTCCGAATGGGGGTGGTCGGTTCGGCGGCTCGACTGGCGTGGCGCGATACGACTGCGCGTTAGCCTCGTAGCTTTGCGTCCCCGGCTTTCGCCGGGTTTGCCTTTGTCGCTGACCCTCTCATCGGAGGGCGGCGATCCTGCCGTGGATCAGTTGTGACTACGCACTGCTATCCGGCATCTCTTCGCTCTCCTTTATCGACCTGCGTGACTCCGGATCGGTAACGGCGCGCATCGCACGGTGGGATAAACAGTTGGACAGTTCTGTGATGCGATTCACGCTGCACTATTACTCAATGGCACGTTCCTGTTCCGGAATCGGTAAATGCGGGGCCGGAGGCTCGCAGAAACTGCCAGCTATATGTTCCGGGACCCAGCGTGAGCTTGAGCACACCGTGGCTCGCGGACACCACTTGGGTGTTGGGGGTTAGGCTCGATGGCAAACCGGTGTCACCACCCCCCGTCCCGACCACGAACTGTCGTATCCC
Organism: Gemmatimonadaceae bacterium; assembly: GCA_045804265.1. Taxonomy (GTDB): domain Bacteria; phylum Gemmatimonadota; class Gemmatimonadetes; order Gemmatimonadales; family Gemmatimonadaceae; genus JABFXC01. The sequence continues at coordinate 33,777 of JBJMNK010000063.1, forward strand.
CCGAGCGTCGTCGCGCACCCGATCGGGGTTCTGCGGGTACTGACGCTCGTAGTCATGCAAATGGCCGTTGAGCACGATCTCCGCGCCGGCGGCGTAGAGCCGATCCCAGAAGATTTTTCTCGAGGTCGACAACCAGGCGTCGGACGCCACGTAAGGCTGGTGCCAGATGGCGATCGTGCACGGACGCGTGTTCGCGGCGAGATCCGCCTGCAGCCACTGATCCTGCGGCGAGCCCGCGGCGCGGTCCGGGCCTCCGTACGAGAAGTTGTCGTTGAGGAAGATCACGTGCCAATACGGGCCGATGTTGATACTGTAGTAGCCCTTGTCCCGTGGGCCGGCGTGATCGCCGAAATAGTCCCAGGTCGGCCCGGGGTCGATGTTGTACTCGTGGTTGCCGAGCGCCACATAGGTCCGCGACTTATGGCGGCCCCAGTTCGGGGTGTAGCAGTTGGCGTACTCGGTCGCGGTCGCGGCGTCGTACTCGAGATCCCCTGCAGCCCATACCGTCGCTCCGGGGTCGGCCGCGACGACTCCGTCGAGCACCTTCGCGGTCGAGTCGTCATCCGTCCATGCGCAGCCAGCGACGTCGCCCGCACCGACAAAAGTGTAGGTGCTCGCCGTGCAGGTGACTGAGAAGCTCGCGGAAGTCGTAGCACCGGCGGTGATGCCGACCGACTGAGGGTTCGCTCCGGTCACCGAGCAGTTGCTTGCGACGCCGGAGAGCGCGACGCTGTGCGTACCGGGCACGAGCCCGGCGAATGTTACAGATCCGTTGACCGTGATCGCTTGCCCCGCGCCCCCATCGACGCTCACCGCGTAGCCGTCCGGGTCGAGGGTGGTGCCGGTGGTCGAAGTCGCGACCGTTAGGCTGCCGGTCGTCGCGCGACATGTGATGCTGAAGCCGAGCGTCGCGCCGCTGCCCGCGGGAACGCTGACCGTCTGTGGATTCGCCGCGGCGGCGCAGTTGGGGGCAAGCCCCGCGAGCGTGACCGTGTGCGAACCGCCGGTGAGTCCCGGGAAGGCGAGTGATGCGTTGACCCCGATGGCCAAGCCCGCCGCGCCGTCCACGCTCACAGTGTAGCCGTCCGGGTCGAGCTCCGCTCCGGTTGTCGTCGTGGTGACCGTGAGGTTGCCGTGCGTGCTCGCGCAGGTGACGGCGAAGCCGAGCGTAGTCGTCGCGCCCGCGACGACGGTGACCGACTGCGGGTTGGTCGTCGCGGTGCAGTTTGCGGCGAGCCCGGAGAGCGAGACGGTGTGAGTTCCCGCCGAGAGCCCCGCGAACGTCACCGATCCGTTGACGACGACTGCGCGCGCCGACGTGGCATCGCCGTCGACGGTGGCGGTGTATCCGTCAGGGTCGAGATCCGCGCCTGTCGTGGTCGTCGCGACGGCCAGATCACCATGTGTCGTCACGCAGCTGACGTCAAACTTGCTGCTGACTGTGCCCCCCGCCGTAACGGTCACGGTGCGCGGATTGCCGGTGACGCTGCAGTTCGCGGCGAGACCCGATAGCGCGATCGTGTGCGAACCGGCGCTCAGGTTGGGAAGCGAGAGCGATCCATTCACGGCGATTTGCTGCCCAGCGCCGCCGTCGAGGCTGATGCTGTACCCGTCCGGATCGAGATCCGCGCCTGTCGTGGCCGCGACGACGGTGAGGTCGCCATGGGTCGTGGCGCAGGCGATCGTGAAAGCGAGCGAGGTGATGGTCCCGGCGACGACCGTTGTCGTCTGGGGATTGGTCGCGGCGCTGCAATTGGGAGCGAGACCTGCGATGGTAACGGTGTGGCTGCCCTGGGTCAGCGCCGAGAACGTCAGAGTGCCATTGATGCCGATGGCCTGCGTGGCGCCACCGTCGACGCTCAGGGTGTAGCCGTCCGCGTCGAGGTCGGCTCCGCTCGTCGCCGTCGTCACCTTGAGGTCCCCGTGCGTCGAAACGCAGGTGGCACTGAATCCGAGCGTTGTCACCGCGCCCGCAACCACAGTGATGGTCTTGGAGCTCGTCGTCGTGCAGTTGGGGGCGAGCCCCGAGAGGGCGACCGTGTGCGACCCCGCGGCAAGCCCAACGAACGTCACGCTGCCGTTGCTCGCGACAGCTCTCGCGGACGCCGCGTCGCCGTCGACGGTCAGCGTGTACCCATCCGGGTCGAGCTCGGCGCCGGTGGTCGCGGTGGTGACGGTCAGATCTCCGTGAGTAGTCACGCAGTTGACCGTGAAGCTCACGCTGGTCGTGCTGCCAGCAGCGACCGTGGCGGTCTGCGGATTCGGGGCGGTGGAGCAGTTGGGCGCGAGGCTCGAGAGTGTGACGGTATGCGGCCCTGCACTCAGGGTGCCGAATGTGGTCGAGGCGTTGGTGCCTAACGCCCGCGGCGTTCCGCCGTCCAGACTGACCGCGTAGCCATCTGGATCGGGATCAGCACCTGTCGTTGTTGTAGTGACAGTAAGTGCGCCCGTAGTCGTGGCGCAGCTGACGTTGAAGGCGATGCCCGTTGAGGTCCCCGCGATGACGTTCGCGGTCTGCGGGTTGACCGCCGCGCTGCAATTGGGCGCCAGGCCGGAAAGCGCCACGGTGTGCGTGCCGGCACTGAGCCCGGTGACGGCCACCGTTGCATTGATCCCTAACGAGCGCGCCGTCGCAGGATTGCCGTCTACCGTCAGCGTATAGCCATCCGGATCGAGCTCTACCCCGGTCGTGGTGCTGCTCACGGCCAAGTCGCCATGCGTCGTGACGCATGCGACCGCGAGGCTGACTGACACCGAGCTTCCGGCGACCACGGTGACCGTCTGCGGATTGGCTCCGCTCACGGTGCAGTTCGCGGCCAGGCCGGACAGCGTGACCGTATGCGCACCCGCCGTGAGCCCGGCGACCGTCAGGGTCCCGTTGACAGTGATGGCTTGCGGAGCTCCGCCATCAACGGCGACTGCATAGCCGTCGGGATCGAGATCCGCGCCCGTTGTCGTCGTGCTGACCGTCAGGCTGCCCTTCGTCGTCACGCAGCTGACGTTGAACGTGACGCCGCTCGACGCGCCCGCGGTGATGGTCGTGCTCTGCGGGTTTGTCGCCGCCGTGCAGTTGGGCGCGAGGCCGGCGAGT
>JBJMNK010000064.1:0-15633 GCA_045804265.1 Gemmatimonadaceae bacterium
ACCGTCCACGACGGTGCCTACGAGTGGTTCTATGACGGCACGATCGCCATCGCGCGCCTGCTTCGGCCGCTCGAGATGCGGGGACACGAGACCTTCGGCATCCAGTTCGTCCTCCCCAGCTACGCAACCGACGGCGCGGTCATAACAGCTGCGCACAACATCGCTCAGGTGGTCGCTCGGCACCGCGATCGATCGGCCGCGTCGCGGCCTGATGCGACGAAGCGCCTGCGCGCGCGACAGCGGATGAGCGACCATCCGCCCGTGCCGAGCGGCAACGACGCAGCATGAACGCGGTGTGAATGACGCTGCGTGAATGACGCGGCGTGAATGACGCCGCGCGAGCGATACCGGGCGTTAAAGCTCGAATATCCCGCCCGCGATCGGGTCGTCGCGCGACGACCCGATCGCCTTGCTCGCCGGTGGCGGCGCCGGTCGAGGGAGCTGGAGGTACTAGCCGGCGGCCGGTGCGTCGCCGGCGTTAGGCAGCACCGGCGGTCAGTCCGCGCGCTCGCTCTCGTCCTCGCGCTGTCGCACCGGACGCTCGCGCGTGTAGCGGCCTTCGCCCATCAACTCGCTGTAGCACGTCAGCGGGTCGAATCGGCTGACCACCGCCGCCCCTTTCAGCACCGTCCCCCGCGTCTCGTGCACCTCGACGTCGACCCGCGAGCCGACGCGCTCGGCGAGCAGCTCGGATGCGCCCGTACCGTTAGGGTCGAGCTGCAACGTTAGGCGCCAGCGGCCGCTCCCCGTCTGGCTGATCACCTCTCCCGCGGCCAGCGCTCGAGAAACATCCTGGCCGTTGATGCTGAGCCGTTTGATCATGCTCGATCCTCGTTCCGTGAAGAGTTGCCTGGACGCGGATGATGCCCCGCGCCGGCATCCCGCGCCTGGGCGGGCGGAAGAGTCAGCGCGAAGGAGAAGGTCGTGCCCGACGCTTCGGAGCTCTCGACTTGCAGCGCGCTGTTCATCGAGGCAAGCAGTGTGCGCACTGTCGCGAGACCGAGGCCGGAGCTCGAAAATCGGAGTGACCGCTCGTCCGGTCGGAACGCGTCGAACAGGCTCGCTCGAACGGCCGGCGGAAGCCCTTTGCCAGTGTCACTCACGAGGAACGTGACCTGCGACGCCGCACTCTCGCGGCAGGCCAGCATCACCGAGCCATTTTCGGTGTAGCGCAGCGCGTTACAAGTGAGATTGAGCAGGACGCGGTGCAGCCAGCTCGGATGACCGACGCGCGCGTCGACGACGGGCGCCTCGATCCGAAGCTCGAGGCCCTTTTCTTCGGCGACAGGTTGAACGATCGCCCCGACTGAGCGCATCGTCTCGACCAGCGAGAATGCGCGCGGCGCCTCCAACTGGAGCTCTGCCCCTCCCGCCGCGTCGATCAAATCGGCGGCAAGCGTCGCCAGCCCCTGTGCTGCTCCGTAGATCAGCCCCAGCTGACGATCACGAATAGGCGTGTTGAGCGCGTCCCGTCCCCGGCGCAGCGAGTCGACGAGGATGAGAATCGACGCTAGCGGCGATCGAATGTCGTGCGCGATCGCTACCAGGGCGTTGGCGCTCTCCGAGCCGGTTAGCCGCATCATGAACTTGCCGCGATCGGTGCGGCGCCATGCGGCTACAAGCTCCTCGAGCGCCAGCATGAGTCGGACGACGTTCGCGCCCTCGACTGTCGCACACGGGTCCAGCTCGCGAAGGAGCTGAGAGCGAAGACGATCGATCACCTCCTCGCTAACGACAGGGGGTGGGACGACCATCCGTGATTCGTCGGCTGCCGAGCGCGCGCGCAACCACCCGATGACCGGTGCGATCTGCCGCCGCATCTCCTCGGCCGGTCGCTTCGCGCTTGACGCAAGAGACTCGCAGGCACGCGCCGCCGCTCGCTCGAGTATCTGCGCGAATGCTGAACGACTCACCTGCTCGTCTGCTCCGGCGACCGGTACCTGCGTCGATTCACGGCCGAGGCGAGCGTGCTTCACATGTCGACGATGTGGAGTTGTGGGCGCCGCGTGGAGCAACACTGCCTCGGTCGGTTTCAAGCTCCTGGTCCGACCGGTGTCTCCATGTCGTCAAAATCACTGCGCAGCCCGTGACGCTCGAGCAACCGGTACAGCGTCGTTCTGTCGACGCTGGCCAGTCGCGCCGCGCGCGACATGTTTCCCGAGGCGCGCGCCACGAGCCGCGTGACGTAGCTGCGTTCGAACGCGGCGAGCACCTGCTCCTTCGAGGCGTGGTAACCCGCGTTCAGCGGGACGGCTGTGTCGCTGGTCGCGGACGCCGGTGATTCGAACTGTTGATCGAGCGGAAGGTCCTCGACCCGCAGCGACGATCCAGGGGTCGCGGTAACCGCGAGGTATTCCATGAAGTTCTGCAGCTCGCGCACGTTGCCGCGCCACGGCCGCCCCGACATCACCTCGATCGCGTCGTCACTCAGCGTCGGCGCTGCCTCCCTCGCCGAGCGATGCCGCCCCCAGAACGTCTTCAGGAAGGCATTCGCAAGCATCGGGATGTCGTCGACGCGATCTCTCAGTGGTGGGAGATTGATCTGCACGACATTGAGCCGGTAGTAGAGATCCTCCCGAAGCTTCTTGTCGCGAATTGCTTGCTGCGGATCGCGATTCGTTGCAGAGATGAACCGCACGTCGACTACCGAATCCGCCTCGTCGCTACCCACTCTGCGCACAACGCCATCCTGCACCACGCGCAGCATTTTTGCCTGGAGCGGCAATGACATCTCGGCCAGCTCGTCGAGAAACAGCGTGGCCCCGTCGGCGGCTTCGAGCAACCCGACGCGATCCCGGTCAGCGCCGGTGAATGATCCCTTGCGGTGCCCGAACATCTCCGATTCGAGCAGCTGATCGGGAATCGCCGCGCAGTTCACCGGGACGAGGGGCATCGACGCCCTGCGACTCGTCCGATGGATGAGTTGGGCAAGCAGTTCCTTTCCAGTTCCGGTCTCGCCGACGATCATGACCGACGCCGTCGTCGGTGCGACACGCCGCGCCAGCTCGATCGGCCGCTGGAACGCGGGCGAAGCCCCATAGATGTGAATCTTGCCATGCGGCCCACGCAGCGAACACGGAAGATCCGCAATCGTCTCGTCAGCCTGCCGCTTCATCACAGCGTGCGCCGCGCGACCGAGCAGCAACTGGAGCTGCGTGCCGGAATACGGCTTCGGGAGATAGTCCCACGCGCCCACGCGCATCGCTTCGATGCTCATGCTGAGACTCGGGTTTCCCGTCATGAGCACGACGATTGTGCTGGGCGCAATCGTCATCACGGCCTTGAGGATGTCAAGGCCGGAAACGGGCGTCATGCATACGTCGACCAGCATGATGTCGAAGCGTGATCGCCGCAGCATCTCCAGCGCCTCGTCGCCGCGACCTATCGCCGTGACGTTATACCCTTCCACGCGCAGGACACTCGCGCATCCTTCCCGAAGCGTCCGATCGTCGTCGACGATTGCGACGCGGATGGCAGCCAGCGACCGGGCGGCCGGCGAATGGCTTTCGGGAAGAATCTCCGCTAATCCGGGCTCATCGATGTCAGCGATGCCCGGGTTTCTTTTGATGGTGCCCGACTCCGGCGTGAAGCTCGAAAGGACGGCGCGCGACGTCTTCATCGGGGGGGATTCCTCGGCGTCGAGGGAATGTCGCTCCAGGTGTGAGCAACCTCACACTGTCTGATTGACTGGACGCACAACATGGAGCGCCCAGTCTCGACCGTCAATACCCGATTTCGCGACAGTTACCGCGCCGGAATCGACGCTAACGACACTTTGTCTGGCTCACGCGCAACGGTCTACCATCGATGACAGCCGCGTACCCGAAAGTAAATTGCAGGATCGCGACAGAAGTGATGCGCGAGCGCCACAGTCGCTCCTCGACTTGTCGAGGAGCGACGGCTACGACAGCGCCGCAGTCAGCTCTGAACCGATGGAGGCCCGTCGTCGAGGTCGATCCCGCCTGCGATTCCATCATCGGTTTGATGTTGATCGAGGGCGCTCGACGCGCGGCGCACCAACTCAGTCGCTTCGATTCCGGAATCGGCCAAGTCGGATACGGCGGAGTATCCTGCCCGGAGGGGGAGCTGTCGCGGGCCCGCCGAGAAGTTCGAGCTCTCGCTCAACGCTCGCCGCAGTCGGTCGACGAGCAGGCGGGCGCCGGCGGCATCTGTATCGGGTGCGAGGATCACGACCTTTGACTTCGTCAACTGCGCGACGATGTCGGACTTGCGGCCGTGCGTGCGACAAACCGCGACGACGACGGCGAGGCGATCACGTGTAGTCTCGTCGAACACCTGAATCGCGCCGTCGCGGGGAGCATCGCGGACGCCGATCGTCACGCAGGCCAACGGCTCGCGCCTTCTCCGCGCGCGGGCGTCGATTTGCCCGGCTACACGCTCGAACCCCGATAAGGTATAAAGCCCGGTTTCGCGATCGACGAATCGCTCGCCGGGTTGTGAGGTCGCTTCGACACGCGCTCTCTGAAATGTTGCCAGCTTCAGCATCAAAGCTTCGAGATCCACGGGATGACTGCAATACTCCCAGGCGCCGGCTGCATACGCCGCGTGCCGCGTTGCGGCTGTTACAGGCCCCGCTGACGTCAGGACAATTGGAACCGTGTGGTCGAAAAGCGGATCCGTCGCCAGGGCCGTACAGACGCGCAGCGTATCGAGGTCACCGTTGCCCTCCTCGAGCACGACGACGTCAGGCTCGGTGCGCCGCGCGAGCCGGATGGTGTGGGCCCCCGACTTCACCCGTGAGACGGCGTACCCGTGTTGCTCGAATACACTCTCGAACGAACGGCTCAGCCACTCGTCGCTGCAGGCGAGGAGAACCAGTGGCCGCACTGCCGATTGCGTCATCACGATTTCACGATAAGGAGAAGACGGCCTGACCATCTCTGGACCACCCGCATCGACCTCCAAACCCCGTCGCGACAGGAGCGTCACTGGACGGGCCCGATCGTCACGCGGGCGTCGCCCATTCTGCGGGCGACGTACCGAGGCACGATCTCAGCGAGTCCCATCGCGCGGTCGTGCGTCGGAGAATAGCCAAGCAGCGCGCGAGCCATGTCGATCGAGCCTCTCGACGCGCGCTCGTTCAGCGTGACCGACCTGGATGCGCCGATGTTGTAAGCCTGCCCCGTCGCCCCTCGCTCGCGCACTGTCGCCGCGAGCAGTTTCGCCTGAACAGTGTTCGCGACGTGACAGAAATCGCGCGTCGTCGCACCGTCACCAAAGATCTCGCACTTTCCGTCGTCGAGCAGCTTGGCAATCCACCGCCAGATCACGCCTTGAAAAGCACCCGACGGATCCTGCCTGCATCCAAAGACATTGTAATAGCGCAGCCCCACTGTTGCGACGCCATAGCTCAATTCGAATTCGGCAGCGTAGCACTCGCTGATCGCTGTTGCCGCAGCATATGGTGACAACGGACGATTCGTGACTTCCTCCCGCTGCGGCTGTGCACTCGCGTCGCCATCTACTGCGCTTGATGATACGTAGACGAAGCACTGCACGCGTGTTTCCCTCGCCACGAGCGCAATGTTGAAGAAGCCATCGACGTTGATGCCGTCCGGCTCGACGCGCTGCTCGAGATCGAGCAGATGCTCCAGCAGATTCGAGCGAATGAATTCCCCGACTTCCGTGATGAGCCACAATTTTGAATCTCCGCGCAGCGACTCTCCAACTCGATCGATTCGCGAGGCAAGCACGTCGGATCGGTAGTAAGTGAGAGCGGCTACTAAGAGCTCGCTCAGGTTCAGCGTCCAGTTTCGCTGCAGTCGTACGGTGCCGAGTCGAGGCCGAAGCATCTTCCATTCCCGATTGAGTGGATCGGGGCAGGTGGGTAAGTGAATGGCGCGAATGCATTTGTAACTCGAAAACGTTCGGTACCCGACGTCGTTCATCGGGCGATGTTGTGCGCTCGCCGCACACTGTGGCCACCAACCGCCACTCGGCAAAAGCTTCGCGCCGTTTGTTTCTCCGCTCGCGGAATCCTCTGTCACGGCGCTCCACGCGACGGACCGTAACTGCCCGCACGGCCACTTCATCCGTGCGACGGCGTTATCCAACGTTCTGCGTCGGTGGCTTGCGGCATGCGCGCGGCGATGCTGTCAACTCGACGCGACACATCGCGTTCTGAACTCTCGTTCGCGTGGCGAATCGCGGGGCTTGCCCCGCGAGTCCAAGGCTTGGCCCTGCCGCCTGATGCTGCTGCATCCGACGCCGTTGCCGGCATTGGGAGCAGCACTATTCACACCGACGCGCGATTCTGACCGGCTCATGCTCGAATCGCGATACGAAACGCTTCAGTGATAGACGGCGTTCGTTCCGCGATCGCCCACGAGAAGCTCAAGGGACAGCACCCCGACCTCAGTGCGGTGTTGCACGTATTGAGCGGCGTCTACGCTGGCGCGGGCGTTGTGGACCAGGGTGCGCACTCCGCACGAGGCCATGACGGCCGCGGCGGGTCGCGTCGTCCAGCAGATGCGCTTCGAGCCGCCTTGGCTTCACCGCGACGCTTCGACATTCGGATTCGCCCCTCCACCGCGGGGTGATCACCGCGGTGCCTGCCAAACGGTCGGAGGCTGAGTACCAAAAATGCATAACGCGATCGAACGATCTTGAACGCGCAACAGGCCCCACTCCGAACCCGATCGTGCAATCCATGACACTCTCCGCCGCACAGCGCCAGGAAATCGAGACTGTACTCAAGCAGGAGCGCGATCGCGCTCTTCGTGCCCTCAATCGTACCGTCGACCAGCACGCCGATGAATCCGATCGCGACAGCGACGGCGACCTCACCTCCATCCCGTTTCACCCCGCGGATCGTGGTACCGATACGATGCAGGAGGAGCTCGATGCGTCGAACGCGACGCGCGTCTCGCGCGAGCTCGCTGACATCGACGACGCGCTCGCTCGACTCTATCGCGATCCGGAGAGCTTCGGGATCTCGGAGAAGACGGGGCGACCGATTCCTTTCGAGCGACTGAAGCTGATCCCCTGGGCGCGCGACTGATCAGCGCGCGGTCGTTTCTCAGGCGTCGCGGCGATGGCGATGGAGCTCATCGGACGCCTTCGTCAGTCGCGCGACATACTGGGCCGCGCGCTCATCGGCGGCGCGAAGCGGCAGCCGGAAGCGAGATTCGTCCGGCTGACCGCGCTGGCCGCGCGGCGGTTCGTCGACCATGAGGTCGCCGCCTAACGCGAACACCTGCTGCTCGAAGCGCTCGACCGCGTCGGCGATCGCGGCAACGTCGTCGAGCGAGTCGTCGTCGTGCACCTCGACGCCGCGAGTGGCGAGGCGTGCGGAAATCTCCTGCGTGACGCGCTCACGGTCGCGATCACGGCCGTCGTCGCGCGCGGTCGGTTGCTCTGCCATCGGGAAGGCCCTGGTTGGCGGTGATGCGGCGCCGGCGCGCCGTTCGGTGCACCGGGTGCTCCTGCAAGCTATGCTCGAACCGCGACCAACGGGAGAGCAAGCGCCGCGCCGCGCATGTGGCGCGGCCGCACTGCCCGGCAGCGGCCAGCCGCGCCGCCTAACGTGATGCTGCCCGGGGTCGGAGAATCTCACTACGTCGTCTTCACGGCGGCGCTCCTCGACGTCGTCGGCATCGACCTGATCACCTCCGCGCGGCGCCACGCGCCGCCGTCCGCACGCGGCGCTGCGGTGTGGGTCGCCGCGTGGCTCGCGATCGCCGCCGGGTTCGGCGTCTGGATCGGCCATGTCTATGGCACGCCGCAGTCGCTGACGTTCTTCGCTGCGTACCTGACGGAAGAGGCGCTCAGCCTCGACAACATGATGGTGTTCGTCGCGGTGTTCGGCTACTTCGCCATCCCGAGCGCGCTGCAGCACCGGGTACTCGGCTGGGGAATCCTTGGCGCAGTGCTGATGCGGGCGCTGATGATCGTCGCAGGTGTCGAGCTTCTGGACCGCGTGGGCTGGATCACCTACGCATTCGGCGCCTTCCTCGTGGTCGGCGGATTGCGCCTCCTCCGGCCGAAACAGGGAGAGGCCAGGACGGGCGGCGGAGTGCTGCGAGTGGTCAACCGCATCGTGCCGGTGACGTCCGGGCTCCGCGGCGCTGCCTTCTTCTGCCGCGAGGCCGGCCGCTTCGCAGTCACGCCGCTGTTCGTCACGCTCGTGGTGATCGAGCTGACCGACGTCGTCTTCGCCACCGATTCGATTCCGGCGGTGTTCGGCGTGACGCGGGATCCCTACCTCGTGTACACGTCGAACATCCTCGCCGTACTCGGGATGCGCAGTCTTTACTTTCTCATCGCCGGCGTCCTCCCGCGGCTGCGCTTCCTCCGCTACGGACTGGCCGCAATCCTCGTCTTCGTCGGTGGCAAGATGCTCGCGGCGGACGTCGTCGACATTCCGATCGGCGTCTCGCTCGGGTTCATCGTGCTCGCGCTCGCGGTCGCCACCGCAGCTTCGATCGGCTGGAGTCGCCGGCGGGACCACCGTTAGGCAGGACCGGATTGCTGCCCGGATGGCCGTCTGGTCTCAGCCCGGCGTCTGCGGCTGGACGGTCGAGCCGCTGGAGATCCGTCGCGGCGTGGCACGGCGGTCGGCCATTTGGAGGTTGAACGCGGTGCTGACGATCGCGACGTGCGAGAATCCCTGCGGAAAGTTTCCAACTTGTCGTTTTAGCCCGGGATCATATTCTTCCGCTAGCAGCCCGACATCGTTGCGGACCGCGAGCAGCGTCGTGAAAAGCTCGCGCGCCTCCTGCTGCCGACCCTGCAGCAAGTAGTTGTCGGCGAGCCAGAACGAGCAGGCGAGGAACGCACCCTCGCCCGGGGGCAGGCCATCGTCAGTGAGCGCGCTGTCATAACGGTACACGAATCCGTCCACCACCAGGCGCTCCTCGATCGCGCGGATGGTGCCGAGCATCCGCGGGTCGGTCGCGGGCAAGAAGCCGACGAGCGGGAGCAGCAGCAGGCTCGCGTCGACCTGCTTCGATCCATACGCCTGGACGAACGACCCGAGGTCGGCGTCGAAGGCCTTCGCGCAGATCTCGTCGTGCATGCGCGCGCGCAGTGCCCGCCAGTGATCGATCGGACCATCGAGGCCGTACGATTCTGCGCTCCTGATCGCGCGGTCGAACGCCACCCACGCCATGACCTTCGAGTGGGTGAAGTGCTGCCGGCCGCCGCGCACCTCCCAGATCCCGTTGTCGGGGGTGTCCCAGATTGTCTCGAGATGCGCGGCAAGTGCACACTCGAGACGCCAGGCGCTGATACTCTCCGGCATGCCGCCGACGCGCGCCTGGTGAAATGCATCCATGACTTCACCGAACACGTCGATCTGCAGCTGCGCGTGCGCCGCGTTTCCTACCCGGACCGGGCGTGATCCTTCATAGCCCGGAAGCCATGGCACCTCCCACTCGTTGAGTCTGCGCTCCCCGCCGAGCCCGTACATGATCTGCACCTGATCCGGACTCCCCGCGGCGGCCCGCAGCAGCCAGTCGCGCCAATCACGCGCTTCGTCGTAGTAGCCGGCGTCCATCAACCCCGTGAGGGTGAGCGTCGCGTCCCGCAGCCAGCATACGCGATAGTCCCAGTTCCGCGCCCCGCCAATCTCCTCGGGGAGCGACGTCGTGGGCGCAGCGACGATCCCGCCGGTCGGACGGAAGGTGAGCGCCTTGAGCGTGAGCAGCGATCGCAGCACCGCGTCGCGGAACTCGCCATCGTAGGTGCAGCGTGCCGACCAATCGTTCCAGTACGACTCCGTCTCGCGCAGCGCCTGCTCGGCGTTCACCGGGATCGGTGTCGGCTCGTGCGAAGGGCGCCACGTCAGCACGTACGATGCAGTCTCTCCGGCCTGCATCGTGATCTCACCCACGGTCGTCAGCCCTTCGCCATGCAGAGGGCGGTCCATGTGCAGCACGACCATGTCCGGGCCGGCGATCGCGCGCAGCGAGCGATCGTCGAGTCGCGTCACCCACGGCACCGACTCGCCATAGCCGAATCGAAGCACGAGCTCCACGCGGAGGCGCACGCTCCCGCGATCGCCGATGATCATCCGCACGAGATCGGATTGCGTTCCCACCGGCGGCATGAAGTCCACGACCGTGACGGCGCCCGTCGCGGTCGTGAACGTCGTCTCGAGAATCATGGTGTTGCCCCGGTAGCGCCGCACGACCTGCACCGCGTCGTCGACGGGCGCGATGAGCCACCGCCCATGCTCCGGTCCACCGAGGAGCGCCGCGAAGCAGGCGTTGGAATCGAAGCGCGGCCAGCATAGCCAATCGATCGAGCCATTGCGCCCGACGAGCGCCGCGCTTTCGCAGTCGCCGATCAACGCATAGTCCTCGATGCGCTGCATCAGCTGGCCTGGGACTCGGCGGCGATCGTTTCCAGCGCCTCCCACCGTGCGGTCAGGGCAGGGATCTCGGTCTCGAGCGCCTCGAGTCGGCTGCGCGCCTGCGCGGTCGCGGCCCCGTTGCGCAGTACCGCCGGATCGGTGAGCGTCGCGTAGAGCTGATCGCGCTCGCGCTCGAGGGCGTCGATCCGCTCCGGCAGCGTCGCGAGCTCGCCGCGCTCCTGGAACGACAACCCGCGCTTCTTCGGCGCTCTCGGCGCGGGCGTGGGCAGCTTCGGCGGCGCGACGCGCCGTTCCGGTGTGACCGTTAGGCCTGACGCTGGACGTTGCCGGACCCAGTCGGTGTAACCGCCCGCGTACTCCGCGACTTTTCCCGCTCCCTCGAAGACGAGCGTGCTGGTGACGACGCTGTCGAGGAAGGCGCGATCGTGGCTGACGAGGAGCAACGTGCCCTGATACTCGAGCAGGAGCGACTCGAGCAGGTCGAGCGTCTCGATGTCGAGGTCGTTCGTCGGTTCGTCGAGCACGAGCAGGTTAAAGGTGCGCGTGAAGAGTCGGGCGAGCATCAGCCGGTTGCGCTCGCCCCCGGAGAGTGCGCGCACGGGCGTGCGTCCGCGGTCCGGAGGGAAGAGGAAGTCCTGCAGATACCCGGTGACGTGGCGCCGGCCCCCCGCGGTCTCGACGAAGTCGGCGCCGTCGGCGATGCTGTCGAAGACGCTCTGCTCCGGATCGAGCTGCTCGCGCAGCTGGTCGAAGTACGCCACCTCGAGCCCCGTCCCGATCCGGATCGACCCGCTGTCCGGCGTCAGCTCGCCGAGGAGGAGGCGAAGGAGCGTCGTCTTTCCGGAACCGTTAGGCCCGATCACGCCAACGCGGTCGCCACGCATGATCGTGGTGGTGAGCTCCCGGATGATGACCTTCCCCTCACGGGCGAAGCTGACGTCGCGCGCTTCGGCGACCAGCCGCCCTGAGCGCTCGCCTTCCTGAAGCTGTGCTCTCGCCGTCCCAAGGCGCTCGCGCCGCGCCTGGCGCTCGACGCGCAGCGACTCGAGCGAACGGACGCGCCCTTCGTTGCGAGTGCGCCTCGCCTGGATCCCGGTCCGGATCCAGACCTCCTCTCGCGCGAGCTTCTTGTCGAATTCCGCCCAGTCCTTCGCCTCGGCGGCGAGCGCGGCATCCTTGCGCTCGAGGTAGCGGTCGTAGTCCGGGCCCCAGTCCACGAGCCGTCCGCGGTCGAGCTCCACGATCCTCGTCGCGACGTGCCGCAGGAAGGCACGGTCGTGAGTGACGAAGACCAGCGTCGGCGCACGATCGATGAGGAACTCCTCCATCCACTCGATCGCGCCCACGTCGAGGTGGTTGGTCGGCTCGTCGAGCAGCAGCACCTCGGGCTGGCCGACGAGCGCCCGCGCGAGCAGGGCCTGGCGCTTGCGCCCGCCCGATGCGGCGTCGAAGAGCGCATCGGCGTCGAGCCCGAGATGGAGCAGCACGCTGTCGACGCGCGTCTGCACCTCCCACGCGCCGGCGACATCGAGCGCGTGGTGCAGCCGGTCGAGGTCGCGCAGCGCAGCATCGCTCGCATCGCTGCTGACGCGATGACTTGCATGGTGATAGCGTGCGAGCAGCTGTCCCGTGTCGCCGAGTCCCGCGGCGACGACATCGAAGATCGTCCCGCCGACGCCAGCGGGGACATCCTGCTCGAGGCGTGCAACCGTGACCCCGGTCTGCCTGACGATTTCGCCGCTGTCGGGCGTGAGCGAGCCGTCGAGCAGCTTCATGACGGTACTCTTGCCGGCGCCGTTCCGCCCGAGCAGGCAGACACGCTCGCCGCGCTCGATCGCGAGTCGCGCCCTATCGAGCACCGGGGGCCCACCGAAAGCGATGCTCACGTCCTGCATTCCCAGCAGCGCCATGCGACAGCCGCCCGCCGCCGTTAGGCGCTAGCTCGCGGTCGCCGACTCTCCGGCGCGCCGCGCCGGGAGGGCGAACGAGAACGACGCGCCGCCCTCGGGCGCGAATTCCGCCCATACTCGCCCGCCGATCGCATCGAGCGCGTCCTTCACGATGCTCAGCCCGAGTCCGTCGCCCTCGACGCCGGTCACCGAGTCGATGTGCGCGCGGAATCCGCGCTCGAACAGGCGCTCGCGCTTCTCCGACGGGACGCCGATGCCGTTGTCGGTGACCGTCACGACCGTCTCCCGACCGGTCCCGGTCTCGAGCGTCGCGCCGCGGATCGTCACCCAGCGGTCCGCCTTCGCTGGATCGGCGTACTTGATCGCGTTCGAGAGGAAGTTCGTGACCGCCAGCTCCACTGCGGCCGCGCTGACCTCGACCGGTGGCAGTTCGCCGACCTGCATCTGCACGCGCGCAGCGAGCGCCCTGTCGCGAAGCTGCCGGATTGCCTCGCCCACGGCCTGTGGCAGGAGTACGCGCCGCTGTTGCCGCGAGTCGCTGTCGAGGCGGGAAAGCTCGACGAGGTTGTCGAGCACCCCGCGCATCGCGCGCACGTTGCGCCGCACGACGTCGAGCAGGCGCGCGTGCTCGTTTTCGGGAAGCTCCTCGAGGTCGAGCAGGTCCGCCGCTCCCATCGCCGCTCCGAGCTGGTTCTTGAGCTCGTGCGTCAGCGCGCGGTTGAATCCGCGCAGCCGCTCTTCGCGCTCGGCCAGCTTGGCGCGAACACGCTGCATGTAATGCGTGAGGGCCGCCTCCTGGATGATCGCGACCGCGCGGAACACGCGGTGGCCGCAGACGAGCAGCTCGTCCTTCTCACAGGGAACGTCCAGCGTCTGCACGGTCCGCGCGAGGAACGCGAAGACGATGCCTCCGAAGATCTCGAACTCCTTCAGCAGCTCGTACTCGTCGAACCCCTGCCGGTGGCGGAGCGCGCCGAGCTCCATCGCTTTCGCGACGACCGGGGCATCGGCGGAAACGACCATCGCCGGATTTTCCAGGTACGCCGCGATCCCATCGATCAGGAGCGGGACGTGGTTGAGCAGCTCGTCGGTCGGAAAGACACGCAACGGCTCGAGCGAGACGCGGGCGATGATCCGGTCGAGCCAGCGCCTCGTGAGTTCCTCGCGCTGCTCTCGCATCCGCTCGGCGAGAGCGGGGGCAAGTGGACAGGGGATGCTGATGTCGAACATGAGGCGCCGGGTTCCGGAAACGGCGAGTACGCGGTGCGCCTTGGCGGGCGCACCGGCACGAACACTGGAAAAACAAGCGTAGCGCGCACAGTTGCGCTAGACATCATGAACGCCGGCGGTCGTCCGTGCGCGCCGCGACTAACTTTCGGCGCGGTCCGCTCCTGGCCTCGCCGTTCAACGCTCCATCCCACACCATCGCAAATGAACCACTCGGCTGAACGAGACAGCCACGCCGGTGCGGTGCGCGATCCGCGTCTGCGCGCGCGACTCGCGTCGCTGATCGGCGAGGGATGGGAAATCTTCGAGCGGTTCGACAGCGAGGTGCGGGGGAAACGCTTCCACCCCTTCGTCGCCGCCGACTACGATCGCGTGCTGGCCGCGTTGCTTGCGCTCCCCTCTTCGGGCGGCCGCTTTGTCGAGTGGGGTTCAGCAACTGGCGTCATCACGATCATGGCGTCGATGCTTGGCTTCGAGGCCTACGGCATCGAGCTCGACCCCGCCCTGGTCCGCATCGCGCGCTCGCTCGCAGAACGCTCCGGCGTCGAAGCCGTTTTCGCCGAGGGGAGCTTCGTGCCGTCGGGCTACCGCTGGCGCCCGTCGACAGGGGACGGCCGGCTCGGCACCATTGGCGACGGGCCGTCGGGCTATCCTCTGATCGGGCATCCGCTCGACGAATTCGACGTCGTCTTCGGCTATCCGTGGGGTGGGGAGGAGCCGATGATGCTGGACCTCATGAAGAGCTATGGTCGGCCCGGCGCGCTGCTGCTGCTCCACGGCGACGGCGGCGTCACGACCTATCGCGACGGGCGCGTGCTATCCGCGCCGGCTGCCTGACGTTCGACCGTCGCGGCCCGCGCGCCTAACGGCACCGTCGCCTAACGTCGTCCGCGCCTAACGGCGGCCGGCTGCGACGGTCCGTGAAGCGTCGCCGCCCCGGTATCCCGGAGGCAGCTCCCAGAAGCTCACCCGTCCCATGATCCCCTCGGGGATCGCGACCAGGTGCCGTTTCATGTCCACTCCGATCGCCGCCGGTGACGTGAGGCCGCTGACGAGCCGTACGCTCTCGCCGTTGCCGATCACCATGAGCGCCGAGTCGGACCAGCCGCTCACCAGAAAGCGTCCGTCACCGAGCGTCTGCACCCCGTCGAAGCGCCCCTTTCCGTGGGCGAGTTCGTGCGGCTTGTCCGCGTTCTTTCCTGGGACGTACAGCGGACTGTAAAACGGATCGAAGCCGACCACCACCCATTGCTTCGACGCCGGGTCCCAGACGACACCGTTAGGCCGCATCAGCTGGTTTCCTTCCGTCAGGACCGACACCTTCCGACCCGGCGCGACGACGAAGATCTTGTCCCCGCCGGGATGCAGCACCCCGAGGTCCGTCATCTGGATCCCCGTGTCCGTGACGTAGATCGTGTCGCCGGGACCGACAGCGAGATCGTTCAGGAGCACCGCGCCGTAGGGGCGGAAGTCGATCGTGCCCACCGGCTCGCCGGTGCGCTTGTTGAAGCCTCGAACCACGTCGATGTCGGCCGTCCAGAGGGTGTCGCCCTGGAACGCGATCCCCTTCGGCGCGTCGAGCTGGACGCCATTGCGCCCGCTGCGTGCCCACATCGTCGCCGTCCCGACGCTGCTTCCCTGAAGGCGAACGATGTAGCCCTGCCCATCGTGAGTCGATCCCGCGCCGAGCATGTTCGAGACGAACCACGCGTCCTGCTCGGGGTCGTAGCGCGCCGCTTCGGGGCCGTAGAACCCGGCGACCGTCGCGACTTTTCGCGCCAGCGAGTGCACGGTGTCCTCGGGGTCGCCCTGCACCTTGGCATAGCGTGACGATTCGAGCTCGCCGCCCGGCCCGTGGCAGGCCAGCGCGGAACTGATCACGAGGATGCCGCTGAGCACGCGGCCAAACGTGGCAAGGCGAGATAGCGTCATGGGCGACATGGATCGATCGGGTGTCGAGCGCATGAGGTGAACGACTTCGAGCATCAGCGCGAGAGGCGTGCCGACCGACGTGTCAGCGGGCGAATCGGCGCCGGCGCGTCCACGGGCTGTACCTGCCAGTCGCGGGCGACGCGCCGTCCGGTGCGAGCCTCGCTGGCTAGTCCGCCCGCGCTGACACGCTGGCCGCGAGCGCGGCGACCGCAGCGCGCAGCTCCGACG